>JBATXM010000237.1:0-21261 GCA_049673305.1 Pseudonocardiaceae bacterium
TGCGCGCCGCCGGGCTACTCGCCTCGATGGGCACCGTCGGCGACTGCTACGACAACGCCATGATGGAATCCTTCTGGGGCACGATGCAACTCGAACTACTCGACACGAAAGCATGGCAGACCCGCGAAGAACTTGCCAACGCCATCTTCGAGTGGATAGAATGCTGGTACAACCCGAAAAGACGCCATTCCAGCATTGGAATGCACAGCCCCGTCACCTTCGAGACCCTCCACACCGGGTCAGATCAAGATCACTGACCCCACACCGGAGGTGTCCGTGCTACGGGGGGAACCTCACCTGACCACTGGAGATCCAGGATCACTCCGATGGTTTTTGGCGTTTGTTCCCTACGGTATGCTGTGGCGGCAGTGAGTACGGCCCCGGCTGCGCCAGTGACGGCGCGGCTGGATGACGGAGAGTTCTATGAGATCCATTAGGCGGATCACTCCTGACGAGATTGTGGCTTACCTCACGGTCTTGGGCGACGCGTACGGCCTGCAGATCGACGAACACTACATTGAGGCATGGCGGTCCTCGTTCGACTACGACCGCAACATCGCCCTGTTCTTGGACGGCCATCTGGTGGGCACGGCGACCTCCGGCCTCGTCGAGGTCACCACGCCGGGGCCGATCGCCATATCCTCTGCCTGTACAGGAAACCTAGCGGTCGTCCCTGGCGCGCCGGTCCCTGGCCTAGCTCGCGAAATCTTCGCACGACAGTGCAGTGAACACCGCGCGGAAGGGTTTCCCTTCATCGTGTTTTCGGTGACCAAGGCGATGAGAAAACTCCATCTGCGACTGGGAAGCGCGCCAGCGACTGAGTCCATGACGATGACTCTGATCCCCGGCCATCGGGCGACGCCTACCGGTGCCGCGGAGGGCCTCATCGAGGAACTCTCTGTTCTCTCACCGGAACTCTACAATATTCACCGCCGGGTCGCCGCAACGACGGTGGGCATGATCGTGCGTGAGCGTGCCTGGATGGACACCGTCCGCCGACTATCCGCAGCCCAGGGGTCACCGAATGTCTGGGTCCATCGCCAAGGAGGTCACCTCGGCGGGTACGCCGTCTGGCGACGGACCGGTGATACCGCCGGCCAACCGGTATCGATTGTGGTTGACGAGTTCATCACGGATAACCCGTCATCCTGTCGAGAACTGGTACGCGAGCTGCTCACCGCAGAAGCCGAACGGATCGAGATCCATAACTGGCGACTGGATGACCCGATCCGCTGGTGGTTCGGAGATCGAGTGTCGGTCGAACGCGGTGGCTTGCAGGACGCGCTCTGGATTCGACTGCTGGACGTTCCGGGCGCGCTTGCCGCACGGCAGTATCTTGTCGCGGACCGGCTCACCCTCGAGGTCGCCGACCGCTTCTTACCCGAGGCTGCTGGACGGTTTTCGCTCGATGTCTCACCTGACGGCGTGTCCTGCCAACCAACGGACGCATCACCAGACGTGTGCCTGGGCACCGGCCCGTTGGCGGCGATGTATTTGGGTGCGACTGACGCCATGACTCTGATCGAGTCCGGTCTCGCTGTCGCCTCATCAGACGAGATGGCCAGGCGATTGGCATCGCTGTTTCGGACCGAGCGGCCGCCATGGAGTGGCGCCGACCGGTAAGTCGCGACCACTTATGCATCTGGTGCGCGCACCGGTGCGGCTTCGTTGTTTAAGGCATACAGCATCACCTGTTCGATGGCTGAGGTGGCGTAGCTGCCGGATGGCAGGAAGAAATCAAGGGTAATCCTGCTCCTACCTGCGTGGGCCTCGTCGGATGAATGATCCGTGACTGCGATTGAGGTTTGAACAACGGTCATTCTGGTCGAAATCCGCTCTTCGATGCCCGACGGCGAGAATGAATAGCGCGTGTATGGCAACGTGTCCATTTTCGCCAACAGGCGTACAGAATCGGCGGTGCAAGACGGCATGAGGAACTCCATTCCCTCCATAGTCACCAGATGTCCAGTCTGTACGAATGCCTCGGCTGCGGTGCGTCGTACGAGTTCGTTCCACACGAAGGACGAGTGCGCTGCGAGATAAAAGGAGTTCAACCTGGCGTCGGCTCGTAAGAAGAAATCTCTGGCCGATCCTTGCCACTGCTTGGCCGACTCGCTCTCCGGCGAGCGCAGCTCGATGAGGCTGCTCAGGGCGAAATTCCAGTCACCATCGAGCAGTGCCCGCCCTACCAGATGGGTCCTCTTGGGGCCGCAGGCTACACCGAACCGCTGCATGCCATAGTAGTTGACTATATAGCTCACAATTTTGCCCTGTTCCTGCACCCGCTCGGCGAACCGGGGTTCGAGGTTGCGCACCACGATGCTGAAGACGTTACCCACCAGACCGCCGATCCGCAGCGGATCCCGGACGAAGCCGTAGTGAGACCACTCCATCCACTGATCAGTCCCGGTGCCGATCCGGGTGGGGACGTCATTGATCGCAGTGTCTACAGGCAGCGCCACAAGCTGTTCGGTAATGGCGTCCTCGTCCTTCAAGCCACCATAAGTAACGTTCATCGCGTCTACGGCGCATGCCGATGCAATGAGCCGGACCGCTTCGAACGTAGTGTAGCCGCTCTTACGCAGCAGGATCAGTTCATGGGAGGCCTCGGTCCTCGGCACCATCCTCGGCACCATCACTTCACGAACGATGAAGTCGGTTGGCACGTACTTGAGTACCGCGCCTTCCATTACGTCTGCCTCCTAAAAGAGGTTCCGTAGATAGCGGGAACGTGCGACGGCAATGAGCTGCGGAGGAAATTAATCCTGCACGGGCCAGCCCCTGTTGTCATTTGACCCGGTCCGACGGAATTTAATCCAATTTTCATCATGCACCCCTTCAAGTTCAATCTAGGTGACAGCTTTCGGCGACGACCGTGAAGAACGTAATAGCACCGAGGAAGGGCCCAGAGCGCAAGTATTCCAACCAATTGCGGCCGGCTTTCTTAGTGAGATAGCCAGCGGTAACCGCACGCTCGGTGGCCATATCTAGTCCCCACACTGCGTGGGCACTGGAGAAGTCCCGATGAACGGTAGTCCGGGCAGTGACGAAGCGGATCCTGAATCCCACGTCCACGCACAGCCGGAGGAGCTGGCGTCCGATACTGCCGTGACGGACCAGTTCGGTCGACGCAAACCGTGTGAAGGCGCGACTAATTCCCTGGTCGGGGTGGTCGACGACGAGGGTGTCCCAGTCGGGTTCGGCAAGTGTGATCATGCCGCCTGGGCGTAAGACTCGGCGTAGTTCAGCGAGGACCTGCGGGGGATCGGTGACATGCATCAGCACCCGCTCCGCACGGACTCGATCGATGCTGTTGTTCGGTAGCGGCAGAGCATGCGCGTCCCCGCAACGCACGTCGACATCCGGGAAGTCCCTGAACCTGCGCCGTGCCTCCTCGCACATGACCGAATCATGGTCAATACCGATGACCAAGCCCGTCGGTGCGATGCGTTCTCGAATCCCGGCTAGGTCGCTTCCTGGCCCGCAGCCGAGGTCCAGCGCCGTGTGGCCCGGACGGAGATCCAGCACGCCCAGGAGCTCTCGCTTGAACGTGAGGCCCAGGGTGCTGGAGGTTATGTTGTCGAGATAACCAATGGCGTCGGCAGCCTTTCCTCCACCAAAATCTGTCACAAGACTTAGGATAGCACGATTTCATGATCATCGACAGCCGAGCGTGAGGGCCGATGACCGCCGTACGTGCGTCGCCCGCGACCAACCAGCGCTGTCGTCTCCACCTCCCTGGGATCACCAGATCGTTCGGTATGACATCGACCGCGTCTACCAGGTACAATATTAGAATATTAGCTGCATTGATTCAGTTTGGCCGCTGTGACGCGGACATAACACAGATAGCCGCAGGGGGACTGATGAGTCTACCGGAACGTTTGCGCGATGTTTTCATCGAGGCCCTCGAATTGGATGCTGGTGTCGAGGTGGAGAAGCTGAACTACCGGGACATCCCTCAGTGGGACTCCCTGGGCCACATGGCCCTAGTAGCCGCCATTGAGGACCGCTTCAGCGTACAGTTCGACACCGACCAGCTCATCGACCTCAGCAGCTTCGAGGTCGCCGAGAACATGTTGCGGGGCTTCGGTGTCGATGACTGACCTAGCTGGCCGGGTCGCGGTCATTACCGGCGGAACACGTGGTATCGGCCTGGCGACGGTGCGTTCTCTCGCGGCGGCTGGCGCGACCGTGGTGCTTACAGGCCGGGAAGAGCGACAGGCGAAACTGGTGGCCGGAGATTTGGGCGGCTCGGTCGCTGGCGTGGGTCTGGACGTCACCAATTTTAGTGGTGTCGCCAAGGCTTTCCAGACCATAGCAATCCAATATGGACGAATCGACATCATGGTAGCCAGCGCCGGTATCCTCGAGGGCGCTGTCCTAGGTATGATTCGCGAGGACCACGTGCGACGCGTCTTCGATGTGAACGTGTTCGGGGTACTGTTCTCAGTGCAGGCGGCCGCCCGCGTGATGTTGCGTCAACGGTCGGGTTCGATCGTGCTGCTGTCTTCGGTCGTCGCTTCGTCGGGGGCGCCCGGTCAAACAGCGTACGCCGCTTCCAAGGCGGCCGTGACTGCCATCACCCGGTCTGCGGCACGTGAACTGGCTGGGCGCGGCGTCCGCGTCAACGCCGTCGCCCCCGGCGTCATCGACACCAATCTTATCGCCGCTCTGCCGCCCGAGGTCCTCGCCCGGTATCATGCAGGGGCACCTCCGGGTCGGCTCGGCACACCGGAGGAGGTCGCCCAGGTGATCCGGTTTCTGGTCAGTGACGACGCCACATTTATAAATGGACAGGTGATCGGTGTCGACGGGGGCTTGGTCACGTGATGAGTCTGGTCGCCGCCAGTACGCGGCTCGTCGACTTCGCGACTGGGGAGATTCTAGCCGGGGCGGAGCTGTCCGAACGGGTCGCGGCAGTAGCGGCGGCTTACTCGAGAATACCGCGCGGCTTGGTTTTCGTGAGGGCCAGGCTCAGCCAGTGCACCGTGCTTCGGTATCTGGGCAGTTGCCAGGCAGGGCGGCCGATTGCCATGCTGGATCCGGCGTTGGACGGGCCGCTGTGGACTGATTTGATCGCCCGTTACGAGCCGGCCGTTGTCGTCGGGTTGGACCACGTCGATGAGGACGGCGCCAACCGTGTGCCCGCGCAATACCACCCGCAGAACGTCCCCGAGCTCGGCCCGTGCTGGATCCGCGCCGACGTATCCATCCATGAGTCGCATCCGGACCTGGCTATCCTGCTCAGCACGTCCGGTTCGACCGGCAGTCCCAAGCTGGTACGCTTATCCAAACGGGCCGTCACCGTCAACGCACACGCGATAGCCGATGTGCTCGGTATCAAACCCGACGACGTCGCCCCGACATGTCTGCCGCTGTACTATAGCTACGGCCTCTCCGTGCTTAACAGTCACTTTGTCCGCGGTGCGACGGTCGTCGTGGCGAATGGAGGTTTTCTGGCCCGGGAATTCTGGTCTGCGGTCGACCGGTATGAGGCGACATCGCTCAGCGGCGTGCCCCGTAGCTACGAGATTCTCGATCGGCTTCGCTGGACACCCGGCCACAATCCCACGGTACGGGTCCTCACCCAGGCCGGCGGTCGGCTGCGCCCGGAGTTGATCCGCACCTTCCACGACAAGATGACCGCAGTGGGCGGCCGGTTCCACGTGATGTGGGGCCAGACCGAGGCGGCCCCCCGGATGTCCGTGCTTCCGGCTGAGCGACTCCCGGACAAGCTGGGCTCGGTCGGGCCGGCGCTGCCCGGCGGTCAGATCTCGGTGCGGTCCGACGACGGCAGCGAGACGACCGCGCCGCACGTCGTCGGTGAGGTCGTCTATCGCGGCCCGAACGTGATGTTCGGCTACGCCTTTTCAGCCGCTGATCTCGCCGAGGGTGACGCGTTGGGTGGCGAGCTGCGCACGGGTGATCTCGGCTACCTCGACGAGGACGGTTACCTCTGGCTCACCGGCCGAGTGAACCGGATCGGCAAAGTGTTCGGCCTTAGGGTTAACCTCGACGACATCGAGGATATGCTGCGTGACGTCGGCCCGGTGGCTGCAGTGGCCGGTGCCGATCGGGTAGTGGTGTTCTGCGAGAATCTCGACGAGGGCCGGGGTCTCGAGCTGACCCGCCGTTTGGCGAGCTTGCTCCGGGTGCACCGCTCGGGCCTGGACGTCCGGCCGGTCGCGCAGTTGCCGCTGCTGAGTAATGGGAAAGTGGACTACCGGTCCCTGGAGGCGTTCGGTGACGATCAGGCCCACTAACCGAGTCTTCACCCTCGACCAGCGTTCTCGCGAGGCGGTGCTCCTCCCGCGTCTGGTGGAACTTGTCGCGCATCACCGGGCTAAGTCCGCGCCGTACGCGCGGATCCTTGACGCCCTGGGAAGTGGCGGAGGTGTCGGCACGGGATTAGCCGGCTTGCCATGGTTGCCGGTGCGGCTCTTCAAACAGCACCGGCTGGTCAGCGTCGACAATGCTGACGTGTTCAGGACAGTCGTCTCGTCGGGTACTACTGGGGAATTGAGCAGGATCTTTCTTGACAAGCGGGCCGCAGCCGAGCAGCAACGAGCGGTGTCGGACACATTGCGTGCGGTCCTAGGAACTGAACGGCTACCGATGCTACTGGTGGACACGAATGCTCTGCTCGACCGCTCGCGGCCGTTATCCGCGCGCGGCGCGGGTATCCTTGGGTTTATGGGGCTCGGTCGAGACCACACATTCGTTCTGGACGAGCGGGAGCAGCCGAACGGCGCAGTGGTCAGAGATTTCCTGGCGAGGCACGGTGGTCGCCCATTCCTGATCTTCGGCTTTACCTTCATGGTGTGGATTCACCTCTACGAACTCGCCCGCGACGAGAGAATGGACCTGTCCAATGGGATTCTGATCCATTCGGGCGGGTGGAAGCGCCTTACTGATCGGGCCGTACACAACGCCCAGTTTCGCCAGTGCTTCGCTGCTTATACCGGGCTAACCAGGATTCACAATTACTACGGCATGGTCGAACAACTGGGCACGCTATACCTCGAAGGGCCGGGCGGGGAATCGCTGTACTGCCCGGACTTCGCGGATGTGATCGTCCGCGATCCGCAGACCTGGGCGGAGCGACCGGTCGGTGTGCCTGGAGTGATCGAGGTGATCAGCACGCTGCCGTTCTCTTACCCTGGAAATGTGCTGCTGACGGAGGACCTCGGCGTTGTGCACGGAATAGACGACGGCGACTGGCCGGGCAAACGGTTCTCGGTGTTGGGACGGGTTCCCGCAGCTGAGGCTCGCGGGTGCAGTGACACGGCTCGGGTGGACCGATGAGCGTCAGGCTCGATCAGTGCTTCCCTGCGGGTCCGAGGGTCGGTGCCCGGGAGTTGCTGACAGAGTTGGCTAAGGAGCCAGCCGATGGCGCGCTGGCGGTTGGCGATGGTCGGATCCACGAGTTTCTGGCCCTGCTGGGTAAGGAGTTGCTCAAGCCGGTGGTGGCGCGGCGGTTCCCTGAGCTTGCCAGACTCGGCTTCTTCCTACGCCCGGTCGAGTTATCGCGGGCTCTGTCAAGGCTGCCCGAGCGGACCGGCGAATGGAGGTTTCCTAGAGGCATGGTGTTCCATATTACGCCGGCAAACGTGGACACCCTCTTCGCTTACTCGTGGGCATTGTCAGCACTGGCCGGCAACGTCAACGTGGTTCGTGTCTCATCTCGCGTGGGCGCGGCCGCGCGCCTCGTGCTCGACGTGCTCAACACACTTCTGGCGAACGGGCATCCAGTGGTTGCCCAGACCCAGCGGATGATTAGCTACGGCCACGACGACTCGGTAACGGCAGACCTGTCGGCCGCGTGCGACCTCAGGGTGATCTGGGGCGGGGACCGTGCAATCGAGGAGGTTCGGCGTGCTGCGCTCCGCCCGTCCGGTCGTGACCTAACCTTTCCCGACCGTTCGTCATTCACGGTTATCTCAGCGGACGGATGGCTGGCCGCCGACGCGGTGACGCGGGAGTCGACAGCGCGCGCCTTTTATAATGACGCGTACTGGTTCGACCAGGCGGCGTGCGCCTCGCCGCGTGCGATCTTCTGGGTCGGTGACCAGGCCACCACACGGCGCGCCCAGGCGGACTTCCACTCGTCGCTGATCCGCGTCGTGGAAAGCAGGCGGCCGCAGATCGACGTGGCTATGGCCATCGAGAAGCGGGTCGCGACTTATGGGCTAGCCGCAGACGGGGCAGCGACCGCCGTGCGGTTTGCCGGAAACGCCTTAGCGACGGTGGAGTTATCCGCGCCCGAACTCATGCCGCGTCGTTGGCTGGGAGCCGGCACCTTCCCCCAGTGCAGGGTGGATCGACTCGGAGACCTCGTCCCGCTCGTGACCCGACAGGATCAGACCGTCACCCACTTCGGGTTCGACCGTGCCACACTGACCGGGTTCGCTCGGGCTCTGGCCGGCAGAGGTGTTGACCGGCTGGTACGGATCGGCAACGCGTTGAACTTCGAGTCTCCATGGGACGGCTATGACCTGCTCCACGAGTACACCCGAATCACCACGGTCGTGGCCTGACTGACCCCGACTAGTTGGCAAGCGCCTGCCAGCTAGGGCTGATCCGACTCGCTGCGGGGTACGGGCGCAGTGGACAGGTAGATTTCCCGCAGCCTAGTCTTTTCTACCTTGCCTGCGTCGTTGCGCGGCAACGAATCCACCATCACGATCCGGCTGGGTACCTTGAACGCGGCTAGTTGCGAGCGCAGTGTCCGGCGCAACTCCGCTGAGGTGACTGCCCCGGTCTCCCGCAGGACAACCGCTGCCACCAGCATCTCCCCCCACAGCTCGTGCGGGACACCGAAGGCGGCCGCCTCCGCTACTTCAGGGTGTGCGGTCAGCTCCGCCTCGACTTCGACGGGCGCAATATTCTGGCCGCCGCGGACCACGATGTCCTTCTTGCGACCGAGCAAGTACAAGTATCCGTCCTCGTCAAGGTAGCCCAGGTCGCCCGTGTGTACCCAGCCGTCCGCCTCGAACACCGGTAAGCTACTTGGGTACTCCTGCAAATAGCTGCGCTGGGGAACACCCTTTCGTCTCAGGAGTACCTCGCCCACCTCGCCGCTCGCGACGTCCCGACCGTCAACCGTCACGCGTACTTCCGTGGCACCCACCGCCTGGCCAGCGGCCCCAGGGCGTCGCCGGTCGAAGGGCATGAGCAACTGCGCAGCCCCGGCCTCGGTTGCCCCGTAGTGGCTCAACACGGTGCCGCCAGCGAAATACCGGGTGAGTTCCCGCATTACCCAGTCCGGCGTTGCTGAACCCATTAGCATGACCAGTTTGACCTGCGGTACGGTAGCGGAGAGAAGTCCGCTACGGATGCACATCATGGCGACGGACGGCGTCAACAGCACCACGGAGGTCCCTGGATCGACGATCTTCTCCGCCAGGCTGGCAACCTCCAGCGGCGCCACAGTTGTCGCGTGAAGTCCGCTCTTGAGCGCCAGAAGCATCGCACCCTCGGTTCCGGCGGCAGCCGCCGGGCCCATGACGTGTACCAGCGTCCGGCCCGCCCATGTCGGCGGTAGGCTACTACCGCCCAGCAATTCCGTGTGCGTTGCGGCGATCGCTTTGGGTTCACCGGTGGTGCCGGAGGTGAACAGGACATGTGCCACATCGCACACCGGCGTCCGCATCGGCTGCGGTGCGCCTGAGCCGGGTGCGTATCCCCGGTCGATTTGGTCGAACGGCCAGATGATCGCCCGGGAAACGACCGAGGGTGGCAGAGCGGGTGACGCATCGGGTACAACAACGTGCGCGATCCGGCAGCTATCGATGAGCCTGTCCCATTCGCGTGGCGACATCTCGGCCTTGCTGGGGACCGGCACGCCACCGGCGAGCTGGCAGGCAATATAAGCGACACAATATTCTGGCCAGGCATCCGAAGGGAAGGGAAGTGCGATGAGTCCGCCGGGTTGGATCCGCGCCCGCAGGAATTTGGACGCCGCTTGCGCACGCTGCCACCATACGCCATAGGAGAGCGGCGCACCGCGGCTCACTGAAACTGCGGCTTGTCGAGCGTGCGCATCGGCCTGATGTGCCAGCAGGGCCGGCAAGTGAGGGGGTCTCGACCGCCGCCCCGTGATCACCATCGTTCAATCTGCCTTCGGGGACGTTCTCCGGGCGACGGCTTCGGCGACGAGCAGGCTCAGCGCCCTAAGCGATTCGGACTGAAAGACATCAAGCAGATCTATCGCCACGTCGTACCGCTCCTCGATCGCAGATGCTAGCAAGATCGCCTTCAGCGAATCACCGCCAAGCTGGAGGAAGCTGTCTCCGGGCGAGACCGCCGCCTCGCCGGTCAGCTCGGCAACCTCACTCAGGATGAACTGTTCGAAGTTCGCGGCGCCGACCTCGGCCATTGTGATTCCTCCACAGTGCGATCCGTTATTTGATTGACGTCCGGAAGCTGAGAATAGGCAATCTTGCCTGAAATGGTTCTCGGGATTCTATCTACCGGAACTACCCGGACGACCGAAGGGGGCAGCGCATAGCTAGCCAGAATCGTACGGTATGCTGTACGGTAGGTGGCCGGGGAACCCTCGACGTACACTACAATCGTCTCATCGTCACCGGTCACCACCGCCGCCGGTCCCACCGCCGTAAAATCCGCCTCGACATCGTCGAGTTGCACCCGAACTCCAAATGGCTTAGCCAGCCGTCCGAGGCGACCAACTATGTGCAGCCTGCCGTCTGACAGGTAGCCAAGGTCCCCGGTACGCAAGTTCGGCGACGGTTCGTGCGGTACCGTAGACAGGTCGTTTCGTGAGTACGCGTAGCCAAGCATGACGCCGGGGCCGGCGAGGACGATCTCGCCCGGCTCGTCGTCCCCCTGAGGGGAACCGTCCGGTCGGACTGTCCACAGCCGGCTGCCTGGGATGACAGTGCCAACTGAGCGCGGAGACCGCAGAACGTCGGATCCGCATTGACAGGCGATGCGCGCAGTAGCTTCCGTTTGACCGTACATGACTGCGAAGTCCTTGCCGGCCTCGACCAGACCGGTGGCGGTCCTGACGACCAATGGTTCGGACATCCGGCTGCCGGCCTGCGTAGCAAGTCGCAGTGTGGGGTGGTCGGCCAGCCGGTGCCCGATGGCATCCAGGATCCGGTAGGTCTCCGGAACGCCCGCGAACGTCGTGCAGCCTGCAGCTTCGAACAGTGGCCAGAACGCGAGGCTCGTCGGCGCTGTGTTCATGACCGCGACGGAGCCGCCAGACGTCAGATGGGAGTTTAGTACCGAGAGGCCGTAGCTGAAGGCGAGTGGCAGGCAGAGCGCTCCCCGATCGTTTGGCCGCAGATCGAGCGCCTGTCCGATCGCGCTGGCGTTCGACGCGAGATTCGCGTACGACAGGCAAACGAGCCGAAAGCCGCCGACGGAGCCTGATGTGGCCAACAGCACGGCAACCGGCCGTGGTACCGAAGAGGACGCGCCACCTCGTCGCACGAGGATTGTTGTCGTGCCGAGTGGCGCCACAGCTGAGTAGTCCGGACGAGCGAGGCTTGAGACCCCTCGCGTGTCGACGATCACATCCGGCTGGAAGGAGTCCCGCACCGCGACCTGGCGGTCATTTCTAAGCCGAGGATCGACGAGAAGCACCGCGTGTCCCAGCCGTAGACACTCGAGATACACTGCGATCGACTCGACGGAACGTTCGGCGATGAGATGGACCAGCAGTTTTCCAGTGCCGGACAGCCGCGCGGCAAAGGCCGTGCCCAGCCGGCGCAGTGCTGCAGCGGTGTGTGCTACACCTGATGCCGGCTCGACAATGATTTCGTCTGTCGCCGAGCGTCCGGCGAGCATGTCCAGCGAATCGGTCACTTCCGACCTGCCAATGTTGTCACCTGAGGATGGCGCCACGTTGCGCCAGGGCTGTGCGGCCGACGAAAGTCTATCCAAATTCAAGCTGATCTCGCGCAGATCATGCTCTGAGCTGAGGTGCATCTGATTTGCGCCAGCACGGCACGCAGGGGCATCCTGAACTGTCGACCTGATGTATGAGCCATACGGAACGTGCGAGTAGATGATCTAGGGTCACCGCCGGGATGCCGACCGGCTTGACTCGTGAACGCCTGCCGCCTTCTGAGCTGGCACTCCGGGGATTTGTCGTGTTGGTCGGTGCGCCGGGCTGTGCTCTGAGACTCAGCAGAGGTGTGCTCGCCCGACGGCGCTTGAAGTTGGCATGTCGTCTGCGGTCCCGCTCTGATTGTCTCGTCTGACTGGAGGCCCGTCTGTGGTCATTATCGGGATCGATCCGCAACAAGCGGGCGCACACCGCCAGCGGACTGGAGCCCGGAACGCACCAGGTGCTGGGGTCGCTGCAGATCGATGCAACGCTGGCCAGCGACCACCGGCTGCTGCGGTGGCCAAGCCGGTTCGAGACCCGGCGGTTGGCCAAGGAGAATGCCCGCAGTCTGGGCCGTCACCTCGCGCAGCAACCCCGGTGCGCGAGCTGTCCCGGCGTTTCAGTATGGGACGATGGGGATGCCGAGGCATGGCGGCGACGTTTAGGAGCGGCATGATCGATGATGCGTCAACGCTTCAACGACGACTTGCACTGGTCCACCTCGTGGCCCACTCCGGTGCCCGCTTGAAGCAGCTGGCGCTTCTGGTCAGGTCCGCCCGGCAGTCAGACACCACTCTGTACGTGTACGGCGACCGCAGCTGCCAGGGGGTCGCGCACTACTTCACGGTCGCGAGCACGCAGCGGCCGGGGCTTCCTGTCGTGCAATTACACGGCCGTGGCGCGAGCCCCATGGGCCCCGGGGACCTTCTCGTCGTCCTCGCCGTCGACGACGGGGAGGAGGCGCACGCCGTCATTGCGAATGCCGGGGAGATCGGAGTGGCTACGGCGGTCTTCACCGGCGGTCGCGCGGAACTTATGCACACCTACGCAACGATCGGAGTTCAGCTGCCCGTCGTCGACCCGGCCACCGTATGCGAAGGTCAGATTGCGTTGTGGCACAGCCTGCTCGACCTACTGCCCGCGAACCCGGCTGATCCGCGTCACGATGTAACCGGCAATGCGGAGACTGAGCTAGACACGCTCCTGCGCCTGCGGCCGGCCTGGCGAGCGGCTAACAAGACGCTGGTCTGGACCAACGGCTGTTTCGACTTGTTCCACTCCGGCCACGCGTTGTTTCTGGAAGCGGCGCGCGCGTTGGGAGAGGTACTCGTAGTCGGCCTCAGTTCAGACGAGTCGGTGCGTCGGCTCAAGGGGGCCGACCGGCCGTTCATCGATTTCGACAGCCGAGCCACCGTGCTACGCGGTATGCGAGCTGTCGACCACGTGATACGCCTACGCGAGGACCTGCCCTGTCCGGAGATCGACCTTCTCAGGCCCGATGTGTGCTGCAAGGACGATAACTACGAAATGCTGTCACTGCCCGAGCGCGAACTTGTTGAGTCGTACGGAGGTCGCATGCAATTACTACCCCGTATCGCAGGTCGGTCCACCACAGCCTTGGCCGCACACGTACGGGATGTCCGAGCCGATCCGACACCGAGGTGACAGACGTCGAGGGGATCCTCTCAGCGCTGTCCGGCCTACGGTTGTGCATCCTCGGAGACCTACTGCTCGACGTGTACGCCTGGGGCCGGGTCGACCGGATATCGCCGGAGGCGCCCGTACCCATAGTCGTTCATGAGCGCACCACCTATCGCGCTAGCGGGGTCGCCACAGCCGCGCAGACGGCGCTGGGCCTTTGCTCGGCGGTCGAGGTGGTGACCGCCACAGGTGACGACGAGGACGGCCGGCTGGCGGTGTCCCTGTTGGAGCAGGTGGGGGCCCGGGTGGAGCTGGTACGGGTTGCATCCCGGTCGACCCCGCGCAAGACTCGAGTCCTCGCCCAGGGGCAGCACCTCCTGAGATTGGACAGGGAGACCACTCGTGACCTGGACCGTGATTGCGCTGCTGCGGTCGTTGCTCGTGCCGTAACCGCCGTCGCGAGCGCCAATGCCCTGCTGATTTCTGACTACGCCAAGGGTGTCTGTACCGATGCCGTGGTTCGGGCGGTCATCGACGCGGCCCGCTCGCGCAACGTGCCGGTCGTGGTCGATCCGAAGCGTTCGACGCCGAACCGATACGCCCAAGCGACCGCGATAACTCCCAATCTGCGCGAGATGGAGGAGTTCGCTAAGCACCTCGGGTGTGCCGAACAGCCGCTAACCGTGTCGGCGGCAAGGCTACGCGAGGCTGCGCAATTCGACTGGGTAGTGGTCACTCGAGGCGAGGACGGCATGACGATCGTGGGCCGGGAGGAGACGACGGATGTGCCGGCGTATAGCACGGGCGTCGTCGATGTGTCTGGCGCCGGTGACGCCGCAGCCGCCACGCTGGCCCTGTGCCTCGGGGCAGGCGTACCTGTCGCCGAAGCGGCCACGGTCAGTTCTATCGTCGCCGGTCTGGTTATCCGGAACATTGCCCACAAATGCGTCACCCGCGATGAGGTGCGCGCCGCCGCAGAAGATTTCGGAGTGGCGACCCAGCCTCGTCAGGCTGTTCCGACGCCGCGCCGAATGTAGTGGAACATCCGTCGTGCCTCCTCATACACCTCGGACAGTGTGACTGGTCGTAGCTGCGGCAGAGCGGCCAGCAACTTCGACACGTTCGCACAGGTCCAGTACTGGTACCGGCTGCCGATCGGATTCGGGATCGGGTGGACGTCCACGGGTCCGCCATCGTCGAATTCCGTGCACCATTGTAGCAACGTCGCAAAAGATACCGCCTGGCCTGCGCCTGTGTTGTAGCAACCTGGCTCGAAGTCGACGCGGAGCAGGCCGCGCACGACCGAGCTAACGAAGTTCATGGGTACGTAGTCCCGGCTGGCCTGCAGCGTGTCTGCGAACAGCTCGATCCGCTGCCGCCTAGCGGCCTTGGTGACCATCTGGGAGATGACCGACGATGCGCGGTCCTGCTCCTCCCCCTCGGCGAAAACATTTGTGTATCGAAGTCCCGCCCACCGCAACCCGCAGCCGGTGAAGTGCGGCATTGCGCGGTCGAGAGCCAGCTTGGACTCCGCGTACAGGTTGAGAGGACCCGAACAGAGGTTGTTGTCGTCGACCGCGTCCTCCGCCACGGGCACGGTTCTAAAAATCCTGCCGTAGACGCTGAACGATGACGCGTAGACGAAAACGGCACTGCCGGACAGGCACGCCTCGGCGAGTGCCAATGATCCTTCGAGGTTCATCTCCTTCAGCCGCGCCCAGTCGAACTCTAACGTATTGGAGATGGCGCCCTGGTGCACAACGGCCCGAAATTCACCGGCCCGTACCCGGGCCAGCAGGTCCGCTTCACGGTAATCGGACGTGATCGCCCGCGACTGGCTTCGGACAGCTGCGGACATCCGCCGGGTATCTACCGAGGTGACTTCCCAACCCGCCTCGTTCAGCGCCACCGCGAGCCGGCCCCCGATAAACCCCGCAGCTCCGGTAACCAGTACTCGATCCGCCATTGGGATCTCCTATGCCTTTGGGTACCCAGCCGCGTTTTTCCCGTAGCAAGCCTGCGGGGCGACCGGGACACGGGCGCGAGATTCCTCGTCGATCAAGTCGCCAAAGTACCGCGGCACCTTTGCCCGCGCGGCCCGGAGCAGCACATGCCCGGTTACCTGGGCGCCGATGACGCGTAGCAGACCGTCGGTATCAACGATGGTGACATGCTCGTTCTTCGTGGGTTGGCCGACAGCACCGTACCATCCGTGCACCGGCAGATCTGCCGCCCTCGCACGTTCCCTGACGAGGGCCACGGCCGGATGGTCGGCGTTATGCGCGAAAATCACGGTTACGTCGTCAGGGCCTGAATCATCGAGCAGGCAGGAGGCAGCCATGCCCGGCATGCCCGAGTCGTTTACCATGCCGGTGTAGTCGGCCAAGGAGACACCGGAACGCACACTGAGGCACACCCCCGGAATCCCGTGACGCAGATCCCAGCTGAGGTTGTGCGCGATGTGCTCCGCCGAGAGCCCGAGCGCACCGCCCTCGGGCGCAATGATGTTCACCCGCCGCTGTTGGGTGGCGGCCCGCGCTAGGGCCGACGACACGCGGTCTACCCACGTAGAGTCCTGACGAAGTGCTGAGTGCACCGCGTCTCTTGACTCGGCGACGGCCAGGTCGCCGTGGTTGCCGCTCGACAGTATCGACGCGACGACGCTCAGGAGGATGTAGATGCCGGCGAGCGCACAGTCTTCGATGATCTGCTGGTCGTCCGAATCGATCCGCAGTCCAGGAACACCGAGCTCACCAATTGCACCGCCGGATCGCCCGGTCAGCGACACGACTGGAACGCCCTGGGCCAGGCAGTGCCGCGCGACCGCGACGAGGTTGCGTGAGTTTCCGCTTCCACTTATTAGGACTATCAGGTCGGGTTCTGCCGCACCGTCGCGTTTGAGCAGTCGTACCGCAGACTCCTCGAATCCACCCCGTTCAACCTCCTCCATCAGGTGGTAAAGATCCCATGCACCAACAAAACGGGTGCGATGGAGGAAAGGCCCAAGGATCTCACGAATTGCCCAGCTCATTGTCTGCGCGATCGACGAGGAGCCGCCATTTCCAAAAGCCTGGATAGTTGCCCGGTCCGCGGTCACCGCAGCGATGAACGGGTCGACGAGCAGGTGCGCCTGCGGTGTCAAGGACCGGTCCAGGCAGTCGCAAACCTCCTCGACGTAGTCCCGTGTGAAGGGACCAATCCAGGGCGTCACCGTGGTCATCCGGTAACCACCGCAGACAAAATCGCCGTCAACGCCTCGTCCAACGGCGTTCGGATCCCCAGTCCCAGTCCTTCTAACAGTGAGCAGTCAAGCAGCGCGTCACGGGGACGTGTCATAGAGGCTTGCCGGTCAGGGATGAGGTGATCGGTCGACACTCCCAACACCGCGCCGACCCGGCACGCCATTCCGTACTTAGTGAGTCCCTCCATCGCAGACCAGTGGCAGGTAACCCCGCTGAGGTGGTCGTGATGGGCCAGCGCGCCGGCCAGAACCCGGGCGACGTCGACGGTTAGGGTCGGATAGCGGATTGCCCAATCATCGACAGCTGACTCTACGCCGTTAAGCACAAGCGGTAACAGACTCGTCATGTTGGATTCATCAAGCCGTTCCACCATTCCATAGAGGACCGGAAGCCGCAGCACTGTAGCTTCCGGCAGTCGACCGAGGACCTCGTCCTCAGCGCGCACCTTCGTCGCGCCGTACACATTTAGCGGGCGCCGTGGGGCATCCGGGGAGTATGGCGGACATGTGCCGTCGAAAACATAGTCGCTGGAGATGTGGACCAGCCACGCCGCGAATGTCCTACAGCTCCGCGCAATGTTCGAAGCGGCATGCACATTCACCTCGTGCAGCACGTCGGTGTCCCAGTGCTCAGGCCGGCGTTCACCTGCTGCGTTGATCACGAGTCCAGGCTTGATCGTATCGAGCAGCGCATCTACTGCGGAGGGGTCCCGAGCGTCCAGGGGAACGGTGTCTCGCCCACCCACTCGGGTATGGCCGGTACCGGTGACGTTCAGGCCACTATCTCTTAAGTACTTCGTAACCGCACGGCCGAGAAGACCTGTGGCGCCGATAACCACTACCTTCAATGCAACCTCCCCCATTGGCCAGTGTCACGTGTCGTTAGTCCTTTACGAGGGGTGATATGGGACAATGGGTCATCTCCGTTACTGCTTCGCTGGTGCTGCGGGATGGTGATCGGTCTCGGCTGGAGGCGCTGACGCGGTCGAGTTCGGTTCGGGTGGGTGTGGCGGCGCGGGCGCGGATCGTGCTGCTGGCCGCCGAGGGGTTGCCCAACGCGCGGAGATCGCGCTGCGGACCGGGACCAGCCGGCGGAAGGTGCTGGACTGGCGTGGCTAGTACGAACCCGGCGGGATCCGGTCGCTGGAGGACCTGCCGCGTAGCGGGCGCCCGGCCGAGATCGACGAGATCGCCGTCGTGGTGGCCACCCTGGCCCAGGACGGCCGGCTGCGGGCGCACCTGTGGGGTGACGCACTGGTCGGCCCGCCTGCCGGCCGCCGAGCTGAAGATCGGGTTCGCGACGGTGGCCCGGATCTGTCGCAAGTGGAACCGGCAGCCCTGGCGGGTCGAGACCTTCACGTTCTCCACCAATCCCGAACTCGACGCCAAGATCCGCGACGTCGTCGAACTCTACCTGAACCCACCAGACAAGGCCGTCATGCTGTACGTAGACGAGAAGTCCCAGATTCAGGCCCTGGACCGGGCTGCCCCGATCCTGCCCAGAGTGCCGGAGAAACAGACCCATGACTACATCCGCAACGGCACCACCACCCGGTTCGCCGCGCTCGAGGTCGCCACCGGACGGGTCGAGCAGGTGTGCATGACACAGCACCGCCACCAGGAGTTCCTGCGGTTCCTCACCCAGGTCGCGAAGGCTTACCCCCGGGTCAAGCTGAACCTGGTGCGCGACAACTACGCCACTCACAGGCACGCCACGGCATGGCTGGCCCGTAACCCGCTGCTCACGCTGCACTTCAGCCCTCACCAGCGGGTCCTGGCGAACATGGTCGAGATCTTCTTCGGGATCATCACCCGCCAGGCCATCCGCCGCAGCACCTTCGGTTCGGTGCGCGAGCTGATCGAGCCCATCCGGCAATTCATCGACGGTTGGAACCAGTGCTGTCAACCATTCGTTTGAACCAAGAACGCCGACACCATCATCGCCGAAGCCCACCGTAAACCCACTTTCGGCACGCGACACTAGAGACCCACCAGGGCCGTCACCGCAACGGCCGTAAACTTTCAACGACCGTAGCGGAAACGGTGATCCTCCGCGACCCGTGCACGGCAGTCAACAAGATCTTTTTCGAGGGTGTGATCCGGCAAGCGGCGCGCTGAAATCCAATGCAACGGAGACCACTATGCTCACTGACCAGACCCGGTGGTCCCTAGGTCGTCGCAAACCGCTGGTCCCATCACGCTGGCAAGCGACACTCAACTGCAAGACGGACAACCGACACGACCCTTCGATTACGGAGCGAACAGCAGTGGTCACCCTAGCGAACTGACGTGGCGGACTTTCCGCGACACTTGAGCAAATGCTCACGCGATGCTCATCTACACGTGGAAATGATCATGTTTGTGCGGAAACTACAGCCGCAGGCGATTCGCTGGGCGGGTGGCGCCGGCGTAGTCGTCTCTGGGGTGGTGGTAGGGCTCGATTTTGACGACTTGTCCGAAGTCGGGGGCGTCGATCATGAGTCCGGCGCCGAGGTAGAGCCCGACGTGGTGGATGTTTGCGGGGGAGCCGTAGAACACGAGGTCCCCGGGGACGAGGGGCTGTCCGGTGGGGACGTGGGGTCCGGTGCGGTATTGGGCGTCGGCGGTGCGGGGCAGGGTGATGCCTGCGGCGGCGTAGGCGGCGGTGGTCAGTCCGGAGCAGTCGAAGCCGCCGTCGGCCCGACCGTTGCCGCCCCAGACGTAGGGCAGTCCGCGTTGCCCGCAGGCGTAGTTGATCGCGGTGAACGCGGTGGTGTTGGTGGTCTGGATGGTGGTGCAGTCGCCGGTGCCCACGGTGGCGGCTTGGGCGTAGAGGGTGGCTTGGTCGAGAACTTTGCGGACGTACCAGTCGGCGTGGTTGTAGGTGAAGATCGCCTGGTGGAGGTTGTGTCCGTCGCGGGCGCCGGAGTCGCAGAGGTAGTAGGCGGCGGCGTGGATGGCGTCGTGCGGGTCATACCGTGAGGGTGGGCTCGCTCCGCCCGTCGGGATCGTGTGCCGGGTGATCACGGTGTCGAAGGTGGGCTGCAGGAACTGCATCGGCCCGCCGGCCCCGGCCGAGTTCTCTCCGGTGTGGACGCCGGGTGCGTCGAGTCTCCCGTGGTTGGTTTCGATCTTTCCGATCGCGGCCAGGATGGTCCAGTCCAGCCCGGGGCACACGGTCGCGGCGTGGCGGTAGAGCGTGAGGTAGCCGAGAGGGATGTCGGCCAGCGCGGCCTGGGTGGGCTGGGTGGGGCCAGTGCCGACGAGCGTGGTGAGCGCGGCCTGGACGAGCGCGGCGATCAGCACCGTGAGGACAACGATGGTGCCGAGCGCGGCGCCGCCGATCTTGATGCTCACCTGGGTCGGGGTGGGGGCCCGCTGGGTGCAGGGGGCGTCGGGGTGGGCGCGGGCAGCGGGCACCGGGAGAGATCCGGGCCGGTCCGCCCGGGTGTGGGTGGGCCGGTGACTGGTGCGGGCAGGTGTGGCCAGGCGTCGCCCAGCTGGTGCAGGCCCCGGCGCGGTGGCCCGCTCTCGATGGTGTCGAGGGGCAGCCAGACGGGGTCGGCGGGGCTGGGGTGGGCCGTGTGGGGGTTGAGTAGGTCGGCGGCGGCGGTGGCGACGGGCACTCTGGCGGGCTGGTCGAACTCCCCCCAGGCTCGGGTGAGCAGGCGGCGGGCGGCGGTTTCCCGTCGGGTCGTGGGTAGCCAGACCAGAACGGGAGTGGTGATCGTGGTGGCCGCCGCGAGCCGGGCGTAGCCGGTCAGCTTGCCCGCGACCCTGTCGAGTTCTTCGGTGCCGAAATCGAACTCGAGGAAGAACTCGATCTGGCGGCTCTGGGTCTCGCAGCGGCCGTAGGCGTCGGGGCGGACGAGGTCGCCGAAGTGACGGGCGCAGCGGGTCTCTGACCACCACGCGGTGACGGTGTGCTCGGGGTGATGGCAGGCGTGACTGATGAGGGCGGTGAACCAGTCGGCCACGCCGACGGTGTGGGCCAGGCGCAGGTTGTGGGAGATGGCGACGGCGCGGTCGTGGCGGTAGCCGAGGTCGGTGACGTCCAGTCCGTGCTCGGCGGCGAGCACCGTGGCCCCGGCGGGGGCGAGGACGTAGTGCATCGGCGCGGTGCCCAGCGTGATGAACGGTTGGAACCGGTCGAGGACGTTCCAGCAGTACAGCTCGCGCAGGCGCTGGCGTCCGGAGCGGAAGGAGGGGAACGCCAGCGCGGTGATCTGGGTGCTGGTGAGCACCCGGTGCTCGTGCAGCATCCGAATGATCCACCGGTCCCGGGGGGTCAGGCGGGCGGTGAGCCTGGCGTGGTGGTCGGCGGAGTTGGCCGCGCGCGGGGCGGGGCGGGCGGGACGGTGGCCGCGTAGCTCGCGTTGCCGGGTCGGGTTGGTGATCATTAGGTCGAACACCTCCGTAGGCGGGATCGGACAGGGGTGGTAGCGCCGCGCGCTCGGGCGCGGCGGTGAGGGGCGGAACGGCGGGGACCTCGGTGCTCGGGTGGGGTCAGCCAGTGCGGCGGGGGTCGGCGCTGGGA
>JBATXM010000238.1:0-6777 GCA_049673305.1 Pseudonocardiaceae bacterium
AAGCAACCGAGTCGACGACGGGCACCAGAACCCTCACCTCACCAACCACACCCCAAGCCAGCGACAGACAGCCACTGACCTGCACTGACACCACGACACCTGAACGATCTAGCTCTGTAGTACTAGAGCATCTGGCCTCGTCGTCGCTGGGCCGGGTTCCCGCAGTCTGTGTCTCCGGCACGACCGGGGTAGGGCTGGACGAGCTGCGGGCCGCGGTGGATTCACTGATCGCTGGGCTGCCCACAACCGGACGTCGAGGCCGACGTCCGGTTGTGGGTGGATCGGGCGTTCACCATCCGTGGTGCGGGCACTGTGGTCACCGGCACGCTGGCCGGCGGACGGTGCATGTCGGCGACGAGTTGGTGCTGGTCCCCGGGGGGCGACGGGTTAGTATGCGGGGGCTGCAGTCTCTGGGCATCTCCGTCGAGTCCGCGCCGGCGGTGGCTCGGGTGGCGGTCAACCTGCGCGGAGTGCCGTTGACCGCCGTGCGCCGTGGTGATGCCCTGCTCACGCCGGGAGCGTGGTTGGGCAACTGTAGCGTCGACGTTCGGCTGGTTGGTGCTGCGGCCGACGAGTTGCCCCGGCACGTGGTGTTGCACGCAGGCACGGCTGCGGTGTCTGCGCGGGTCCGCCCCTTGGGTGCGGATACTGTGCGGCTGGGCCTGGCGCAACCGTTGTCGCTGCGAATCGGGGATCGTGCGCTGATTCGTGATCCCGGCACCCGGCACATTCCTGCTGGGGTCACCGTGCTGGATGTCGCACCGCCTGCGCTGCGCCGTCGCGGGGCGGCCGCTGCCCGCGCCGCTGAGCTGTCCACGATGGACGGTGTCGCGGACGAAGCCGCAGAGCTGCGCCGTCGCGGGCTGGTGCGGCGCGACGAGCTGATCGCGATGAGTGCGCCCGCACCGGCTGGGGTGGCGCAGGCGGGTGGCTGGCTGCTCGACTCCGCATTGCTGGCGCAGCGGGCTGCCCAACTCGTCGTCGCAGTGACCAAGCACGCCGCCGCGAACCCCCTTGAGCCGGGGATGCCGTTGCAGACTGCCCGGCAGGTCACCGGAATGCCCGACGCGCGGCTGGTCGAACTCCTGCTCGGCCCGCACCTGACCCTCGCCGACGGACGGGTGCACCTCGGCCCGCCCGCTGTGTCGGCCTCTGGGCTGCCTACCGCGATCCGCAACGCCATCGCCGAAATCCGCGCTGAGCTCGCGCACTGGCCCTTCGCCGCGCCCGAGATGCACCGGCTCGCTGAGCTCGGGCTGGGCACCAAACAGCTCGCCACCGCGGTGCGCGCCGGCGAGCTACTCAAGATCGCCGACGGGATCTACCTCGCTCCCGGTGCCGACGACACCGCCACCCAGCGGCTACGTGACCTGCCCAACCCGTTCACCCTCAGCCAAGCCCGCCAGGCCCTGGACACCACCCGCCGTGTCACCGTCCCACTGATGGAACACCTCGCCCACTGCGGCATCACCCGCCGCAACGCCAAAGACACCGGGATGCGCAACCTGCCCTTTCACGACCCGGCCCAGAATCGGATCTGGCTGGGGATCACCACCCTGGCCGCCAACCTGCTGGCCTGGACCCAGCGACTGGCCCTGACCGGCCCCGCAGCAAGCTACGAACCCAAACGGCTGCGGCTGCGCATCCTCGCCGTCGCCGGCCGCCTCGTGCGCAACGCACGGCGCACCCTGCTCAAAATCCCCCAGACATCTGCCGCCAATTGCATCCGAGGCAAATTGGTGACAGTTTGATGAATGATGCTCACCTGGTGGGCGGATTTGGCTGTTCTACCTGCGGCTGTTCTCTGGCTCGGCGGTGAAGAGTAGCAGGTGCATCCGGCTGGTTCGCCGCGCCGCTGTGTGGCCCGGACGGTTGGTTGGCCTGCGGGTTTTCGACTGCTCGCATCCGATGCGGCTTTGTCGCGTTGGGTGCGTGTGACGGAGGGTAGCGGTCATGGAGTCGATCGGGGTGGCGCTGGGTGCGGCGAGGCTGCATCTGGTGGACGGGGTGTCGCTGCTGCGGCCGGAGCACCGAGTCTTTGCGGCGATCACCACCCAGGTTTGGGTCACCTGGGGTCGTTACACCCTCGATGATCACACCAGAATTGGCGACAGTTGAATATGCGAGCTCACCAGTCTCAGCCCCGAACAACCTGACAATGCCCCAGGCGCAACGGTACTCACGTCTCACCCCGTCGGTCTCGGTTCGGGAACCGGAGTGTACTTGTCCCGCCATCGATGAGCGTGACCACTGGTGACCGTGACCACTGGTGAACCGGCACCGCCAATCACGACACGGTGATCAGAGCCTCGCCCCGAGGTACCAGCTCGCCGATCACCGGTGCACCCGGTACCTCGCCGGCCACCAGCAGACCTCCGGAGGTCTGCGCATCGGCCAGCAGCAGCAACTCGTCCTCGTCGACCGAGGCCGCGAGATGCGGGCGCACCCAGCCCAGGTTGCGCCGGGTACCCCCGCTGACGTAACCACCGGCCAGCGCCTGGCGAGCACCGTCGAGGTAGGGGATCGCGGCGGCGTCCAGCACGGCCGAGACACCGCTGGCGCGAGCCAGCTTCATGAGGTGCCCGAGCAGCCCGAAACCAGTGACATCGGTGGCGCACCGCGCGCCGGCCGCCACCGCGGCAGCAGCGGCCGCCGCATTGAGCGTCGTCATGCTCTCCACGGCGTGCGGGAAAACCTCACCGGTGGCCTTGTGCCTGCTGTTGAGCATCCCGACGCCCAGCGGTTTGGTCAGCGACAGCGGCGTGCCCGCGATCCCTGCGTTGTTGCGCAGAATCTGCTGTGGGTCGGCGACGCCGGTGACTGCCATGCCGTACTTGGGTTCCGGATCGTCCACGCTGTGCCCGCCGGCCAGATGGCAACCGGCGCTGCCGCACACGTCGCGGCCGCCCCGCAGCACCTCGGCTGCCAGCTCAAGGGGCAACACGTCACGCGGCCAGCCGAGCAGATTCACCGCGACCACCGGGCGCCCGCCCATGGCATACACGTCCGACAGCGCGTTGGTCGCCGCGATCCGGCCCCAGTCGTAGGGATCGTCGACCACCGGGGTGAAGAAGTCTGCAGTGGCGATCACGGCCAGACCGTGCTGGATCCGCACCACTGCGGCGTCGTCGCCGTCATCGAGGCCGACGACCAGCTCGCCGATCGGGTCGGTCACCTCGGCGCCGACCAACCCGGCCAGCACCGCCTCCAGTTCGCCGGGAGGGATCTTGCAGGCGCAGCCACCACCATGCGCGTACTGAGTGAGCCGAATCGTCGTGGCCGTCATAGCCACCACCGTAACTGCACGGGGTGGTTCATTGTCAGGTTGTTTGGTGTCCAGTGTGGTGTCGCGTGTCAGAGCCGAAGGATGGTCGTTGTGGCGCCTGGGGTCAGGCGGCCGCAGGCAGGCCGACGACCTCGTTCCCGGTGGCAAAGCGTGAGGCCATCTCCCGTCGGTACTGGACTGCGGTGAGTCGGTGATCGTTGAGGTGCTTGCTCGTGAGTGGCCGTGTGCACCACATGTGAACACGCTGGGTCAGCGGAGTTCGTGGGTGCCGTCGGGTAGGCGGCGTGTGACGCCGCAGCGGGCGAGGTGCTCCATGATCGGGACTGCGACGCGGCGGGTGGTGTCCAGGGCCTGCCGGGCCTGGCTGAGGGTGAAGGGGCTGGGCAGGCCACGCAACCGCTCGGCGGCGTCGTCGTCCGCACCGGGAGCGAGGTAGATCCCTTCGGCGATTTTGAGAAGCTCACCGGCTCGGACGGCGGCGGCGAGCTGTTTGGTGCCCAGCCCGAGCTCGGCGAGGCGGTGCGCCTCGGGTGCGGCGAAGGGCCGCTGCGCGAGCTCGGCGCGGACTTCGGCGACAGCGCAGCGCACTGCGGTAGGCAGCCCAGATATCGACCCGGCGACGTGCACTCGCCCGTCGGTGACGGTCAGCCCACTAGCGGTTGGGGCAGCGCCCAGCAGCAGTTCGACCAGCCGGGCGTCCGGCATTGCGGTGACCTGCCGGGCGATCTCCAGCGGCATCCCCGGCTCTAGCGGATTGGCGGCGGCGTGCTCGGCGACGGCGTCGGCAAGCTGGGCGGCCCGCTGCGCCAGCACCGCAGGGTCCACCAGCCAGCCACCCGCCTGGGGCACCCCGGCGGGCTCAGGCGCACCCATCGCGATCAGCTCGTCGCGCCGCACCAGCCCGCGGCGGCACAGTTCGGCAACCCCGTCGGGGGTCTCGCCCATCGTGGACAGTTCGGCGCCGCGGGCCGCAGCCGCCCCACGGCGGCGCAGCATGGGCGGGCGCACGTCCAGCACGGTGACGCCGGCGAGGATGCGTCGGGTACCGGGATCGCGAAGCAGCGCGCGGTCGCCGATCCGCAGCGGCAGCGGTTGCGCCAGGCCCAGGCGTGCGGTGTCCACGCCCAGGGGCCTCATCCAGGCTGACACCGCAGCCGTACCGACGTGTAGCACCACGTGCCGGGGCAGGTCGATTGCCGAGCCGGTGGAAAGCCGGACGTCGACGGTGCAGCCGGCCAACCAGGCTCCTGGGGTGAGCAGGGCATCACCGCGGCGGACGGCCTCCCGTGGCATCCCCCGCAGGTTGACCGCCACCCGGGCCACCGCAGGCACGGACTCCACGGGCAAGCCCAGTGACTGCATCCCCCGCACCCCCACCCGCCGCCCTCCGGCACCCAGTTCCAGCTCGTCGCCGACGCGCAGCGTCCCGCCGGCCAGCGTGCCGGTGACCACCGTGCCCGCGCCGCGGATGGTGAACGCCCGATCCACCCACAGCCGGATGTCAGCACCGACGTCCGGCGCGGGCAGCCCGGCGACCAGCGAGCCCAAAGCCGCCTGCAGGTCATCCAGCCCGGCCCCTGTGGTGCCGGAGACGCAGACTGCGGGGACGCGACCCAATGAAGAACCGGCCAGGTGCTCCAAGGCCTCCTCGCGGGCCAACTCCGGGTCCATCAAATCGCTGCGGGTCACCGCCAGCAGGCCATGCCGGACGTTCAGCGCGTGCAACGCCTCCAGGTGCTCCCGGGACTGCGGCATCCAGCCCTCGTCGGCCGCGACCACGAACATGACCGCAGGCACCGGCCCGACGCCCGCGAGCATGTTCGGCACGAACCGCTCGTGCCCGGGCACGTCGACGAACGCCACCGTCGACCCGGTGGACAGTGTCGTCCACGCGAACCCCAGATCGATGGTCATCCCCCGCCGGCGTTCCTCCGCCCAACGGTCGGGCTCCATCCCGGTCAACGCGCGGACCAGCGTGGACTTACCGTGGTCCACGTGACCTGCGGTAGCTACGACGTGCATGCCAGTACCGCGTCGCGCACCGTGGCGTCCTGCCAGGCGGGCAGAGCCCGCAAATCGAGCAGGCACCGGCCGCGTTCGACGTGACCGAGCACCGGGGGGCTCCCGGCCCGCAGCAGCGTGGCGTAGCGCTCCGGCAGGCTGACTGCGGCGCTGTCCAGCGTCACCCCTGGCGCGCCGCCGCCACCCACCGTGGCCCGCGATGTCACCGCCGTCGCGTCCACCCCGCACGCGGCCAATGCCATCGCGATCGCCGCCGCCCGCCGGTGCAGCGTGCCGGAGTCTGCCGCCAGCGCCTGCGCGGTGGGAGTCGCGGGCCCCCGCAGGGTGGCCTCCAGCGCTGCCAGGGTGAGCTTGTCCACCCGCAACGCCCGGGCCAGCGGGTGCCGGCGTAGCCGGGCCACCAGCTGTTCGGACCCCAACAGTAGGCCGGCTTGTGGACCGCCGAGCAGTTTGTCACCGCTGGCCGTAACTAGGTCAGCGCCCTGGGCCAGGGTGGTGGCGGCGTCGGGCTCCTCAGGCAGCGCGGGATGCGACGCGAGCAATCCCGATCCGATGTCGGCGACCACCGGCACGCCCAGCCCGGTCAGTTCGGTTATCGGCACTGAAGAGGTGAACCCGGTGATGCGGAAGTTGGACGGATGCACCTTGAGCACGAAGGCGGTCTGCGGCCCGATCGCTGCGGCGTAGTCCTCGCGGGCGACCCGGTTGGTGGTGCCGACCTCGCATAGCTGGGCACCGGTGGACATCAGCAGGTCAGGGATGCGGAACCCGTCGCCGATCTCCACCATCTCACCGCGGGCCAAGATAATCTCTCGACCGGCCGCCAGCGCGGTCGCGGCGAGCACCAGCGCAGCGGCGCCGTTGTTCACCACGTGCGCCCCGCCTGCCGCGGGCACCGCAGCAGCCAGCGCGGCCAGGGCGCCTGCCCCCCGGCGGCCGCGCCCGCCGGTGACCAGGTCGAGCTCGACGTCGGTGGTGCCGGCCGCAGCTCCCAGCGCCTCGACCGCGGCGGCGGACAGCGGTGCCCTACCCAGGTTGGTGTGCAGCAGCACCCCAGTCGCGTTGAGCACCGGGCGCAGGGTCGTCGCGGTGTCCGGCAAGGCGGCCAGCACGTCGGCGACAACGCCGTCTGGTGGCAGGGCACCCTCGCGCACCCGCTGCTGTGCCGCGGCCACCGCTTGCTTCACCTGCCTGCGTCCCAGCAGATCCGCCGCGGCTGCCACAGCCGGATCGGCCAGCACCGCATCGGTGCGTGGAACCTGCCGGCGCACATCCATAGCCCGCACGCTAGCTCCCCCGGCCAGCCGTCACCATCGCTTGCCCGTTGCGCAGACAGGGAGAGCGGGAAAAACCGGGGTTGCGACGTGAGGTCGCACGTGATGAGTGACGACGTCGAGGGGGTCGGCTGATGTTGAGGACGTAGTCCGGGTCAGTGTTCAAGACCTGTCCCCACCCTGACATGCGTGGCT
>JBATXM010000239.1:0-5356 GCA_049673305.1 Pseudonocardiaceae bacterium
CTCCACCACACCGAACAAACCAGACAGAACGTAGCGGAAGTTGACCTCACGGCCCGGTGTCGGCTACCGCGTCACCACAGCTCAGAGGCATATACGACCAAAATTTCTTCGGGGCTACGGGCACCCCATGGCCATCTCTGACGACCCCGCCGAGGAAGAACGGTTCTACCGCCAAGTCGCCAACGATGGCCTCACCAACGGGAAACCAGCGCTGAACACACCTCTCCGCAAATGGGTTGACCGGCACCGTCAGCACAAAACGGCCGACGATCCCGACGGCGAGCGCTACTTGAACCGCTGGTACTTCCACCGATCAGGAACCGTCGAACCACCCAAGCCCGAGCGCGAAGACACGGCAACTTGGCTCAGAATAAATGAGAACAACGAGGACTCCCGATTCTCATCTAACCTGAGCCACCGCAGCTCAGCGATGGTCTGATGGCCCAGAATCAACGAGAACGGACAAGTTCCACCTCGTCAGCGTCTCTCGCAGTCCACCGCCTTGTCTCTGATCACCCCAGCAAATTTGGTAGTGGGCCGGTCCAGTGAAGGATGACGGAATTTCAGGATTTCCGGGGAATCCTCGTGATCCTGTCGTGGGAGTGGGGGCACCAGGAACCAGGAAGCACCTGGTCAAGACCGTTGCAGACCGGCGGGAACCCCTGTGGGAACCCACGGGATATTCACTTGAAACGGACCAGTAGTCGGGGCCGCTGCGCTGGGCCGCTGTGGAGGCGGGAAAATGGGGTCGCGCTCGTCCGGGACGCCGATGTATCTGTGATGTTCTCAAGCTCGTGGACCAGTATGGCGCTGGGGGCCACCGACAGGAACTGTCGATTGTTGCCGTGAGCACGTGGGTCAGACTCTTAAGCCCTGTGGTCCCTCCGGACGGGCGTGACCTGCTGTCGTGTGTCGTCTGGGGAGGGTGTTGTGGAGCTGTTGCATGAGCGGTGCGCTGGGCTGGATATTGGTAAGAGGGATCTCAAGGTGTGTGTGCGCACCCCGAGCCCGAGTGGGAAGCGGTCCCGTCGCCAAGAGATCCGCACGTTTGCCACGACCACCAATGCCCTGTTGGAGTTGCGGGACTGGCTGGTCGCCGAGAAGGTCACCCTGGTGGTGATGGAGGCCACCGGGGACTATTGGCGGGGCGCGTTTTATCTGCTGGAGGACTGCCTGAACGTGATCTTGGTTAATGCCGCGCACGCGAAGGGCCTGCCGGGGCGTAAGACCGATGTGTCTGACGCGGCGTGGTTGTGTCAGATGGGTGAGTGTGGCCTGCTCAAGGCGTCGTTCGTGCCTCCGGAGCCGATCCGGCAGCTGCGGGATCTGACTCGCTACCGGGCCACCCTGGCCGCCGAGCGGACCCGGGAGGCCAGCCGGCTGGAGAAAGAGCTCGAAGACGCCGGGATCAAGCTCTCCTCGGTGGCCACCGACATCCTCGGGGTCTCCGCCCGCGCCATGCTGACCGCGTTGATCGAGGGTGAACGTGACGTGCACGTGCTGGCCGAGATGGCCAAAGCCAGGATGCGGTCCAAGATCCACCACCTGGTGGAGGCGTTGACCGGGAACTTCAGTGAGCACCACGCCTTTTTGTGCCGGCTGCACCTGGAGCGCATCGACCAGCTCTCGGTGGTGATCCTGGAACTCTCGGCGCGGATCGAGGAGGCGATGCGCCCTTTCGCCCACCAGCTTGACCAGCTCCAGACCATTCCCGGGGTGGGTCAGGCCACCGCTGAGGTCATCATCGCCGAGACCGGTGGCGACATGACCCGATTTCGCACCGCCGGGCACTTGGCCTCCTGGGCCGGGGTCCGCCCCGGGCATCATGAGTCCGCGGGCAAACGCAAATCCGGTAAAACACGGCACGGCAACCGATGGCTCGGGGCCGCTCTGGGGACCGCGGCGATGGCCGCTTCCCGGACCAAGAACAACACCTACCTCGGGGCCCGCTACCAGCGCCTCGTGCCACGGTTGGGGAAGAAGAAAGCGATCGTCGCCGTGGAGCACTCCATCCTGACCGCCGTGTGGCACATGCTCACCCACAACGTCGACTACCAGGACTTGGGCGGGAACTACTTCACCCGCCGCGACCCCGACCGCGCCATGCGCCGCATCGTCCGCCAAGCCAACGCACTCGGGTTCACCGTCCGCTTCGACCCCATCCACGCCGCCTAACCAGCCACCCCACCACCTGACCCAGCACAACAGCTCCACCCCAACCCGGCTCCGCTGACGCCGCGCCGGGTCCAACCCCTGCCCGTCCCCGACTGTAATTTTCGGGTCAGTCGAAAGACCGGCACCGCGCCTCGGCCCGACCTCACCGCCAGTGGACCGGGAAGTTCGGCCAGGCCTACGCCAGCGGGTTGCGCCGTCGTCGGCCCCGCCCCGGTGACACGTGGCACCTTGACGAGGTGTTCATCACGATCAACGGGAAGACTCATTACTTATGGCGGGCGGTGGATCAGGACGGGAATGTGCTGGACATTCTGGTCACCTCCCGGCGTGACGCCAAGGCCGCGACCAGGTTCTTCCGTAAGTTGCTCACGGGGCTGGAGTACGTGCCCCGGGTGCTGGTCACTGACAAGCTGGCCAGCTACCCGGTGGCCCACCGGCGGCTGATACGCGGCGTGGAGCACCGCCGGTCGAAGTATCTGAACAATCGGGCCGAGAATTCCCACCAGCCGACCCGGCAGCGGGAACGAGCCATGAAACGCTTCACCTCAGCAGGGCACGCCCAGCGGTTCCTCTCCGCGTTCAGCGGGATATCACCACACTTCCGGCCTCGTCGTCACCTGCTCCACGCCCAGGAATACCGCAGCGAGATGGCCACCCGCTTCAGTACCTGGAACGACGTCACCAAGCTGACCACCGCAGCCTGAACCACCCGAAGGACCCGACCGTCCCTCCTCAACCACGCACTGAATGATCACCACCGCTCGCCAGACCGAACAAGTTGACAATGCCCTCCGGCAAGCGAGGCTATCTCCACCGAAAACGGGAAACTACTCACAGTGACGCACGCGCGTGGTGTCAGTCCTGTGGGTGATCGGGTGGTGCTGAAGGTTGACTACCCTTGTTTTCGGCTGGTGGATTTCCGAAGATCTAGGAGGTAGAGAGCGCGGGAAGTGACAAAAAGCGAAGCGACTTAACACTAATCCACAATGATGGGAGGCGCGTTCTGTAATCCCGATCCCGCCAGACGACTATCCTTCCATAAAATGTTCACTCGACAGGGGTTGCTGGGCGAGGGCGAGTATTGTTGATCTCTCAACTTTCCGTAAACCATCTAATCTAAGGGGGCTTGGGCTTATTCGGCGATCTTGATCGACAACTGATCGTTGCAGCTCAGGGTAGATATCTCAAGATCGATAACACTGTCCTGAATAAGCCTCACTGTATTGATACCGTCACCCACATTTGAGCACTCAACAAAGGAGAATTATAATGTCTACGCCCGAATGTCCGCCGAACAATATTTGCTTCTACGGGGAACCTGATTTTGGTCCCCCCGTCGAGTCTTACCAGGCGCCGGTGGATTCATGTGTAAATCTTCCGTTTCCAGCCAGGTCGTATCAAAACAATTCTAACGACGCACTGATAGGGTATGTGGAACCTGACTGCGAAGGGGAGGGTCGCCAAATTGATTCCTCTGACTCAGATTTGAACCCTCCTCTTCTGTCTTTTGGGCCGGCTTCTTAAGGTAATGAGTGAGGCATAAAAGCACTATGGCCAAACATTTGGGCCTAGGGCAGCGACAGCACGCTCATTACTCCAAAATTGGTCAATGGCGCGGGTGCTGTCAACTTGACAGCACCCCGTCGGCTCTCATTAGTGCCCTAGCCGAGGTTCTTCTCGATGAGCGCCACGTACCTGTCCATAAAATGGTCCCTGATACCGTCGGCGCCTGGAGCGAATGGATCACTAGTGAAGCCCTTAAAGCTATCTGTCAGTTTGCTCACGAACGGCATTTTTTCGTGCAGCTTTCCCGTCGCGTCCAAATGCATCATCGCGTTGACGTGATGGAAAACAGGTTCGGGCGGCACCTGCGCGACGATGTCATTGTTATTGACAAAACGGAAGTGTCGAGATGTGAAAGCCGTATCGTAAGCGTTAGCCAAGAAACGATCGCAAGTCCGCGGCTGGCCGAAAGTATACACCCCATTGGCAAGCAGTTTCGGGTCTTCGAGATACATCATGGCCCCCGCTAGCATGGCAAGCGCACCGCCAAGACTGTGACCGGTGAACCACAAGGTCTGATCGTTCGTACGGACTTCTTTAACCTTATCCCGAATCTCTGGGTACACCGACGCGAGCGCTCGACTGAAACCCAAATGAACCAGACCTCTCTTCGCGGGCCCGGGGATCACAGGCGTATTCGCGTCCGATAACCAGTCTCGGATCTGCGATGGTTCAGTACCACGAAACGCGACAAGGATCATATGATCGCTAGCCGCCAAATACGCCTGAGTGTCTTCCAACGGGAACGGCATTCGATGAGTCCCACAGAAATTGGTAATCCGATCGAAACCCCACCTCTCGGTATCCGCACGGATCTCGGATTCATCTCCGTACGCCAGCTTCGCGGCCCTGCTGAGCCAGTAAGCATGCTCCAAAGAGTATCCATCAGCCCGCTGGTTGAAAGCGGAAACACCCACCGGTTGTCCCTCCTCCGAATTCCCACCCGACTCGAATCAACGTGCAAACATCGAGAGACCGGCTCACGGCCGTCGTCTCCTCCCCTAACTTCCAACGACAGAACCAGACGATACCGGATCAACGGCACTGATGCCCCTATGGATGTCAAGCTGCTGACGGCTTGGCTTCGGGTGGGGCCGTGATGATCTGGTAGATCTCGCGGGTGATGTAACGCTTGAGGCAGCGGATGGCTTCGCGGCGGGTTTTGCCTTCGGTGATGCGGCGGGTGAGGTAGTCGCGGGTGCGGGTGTCCCAGCGGCATCGTCAACTTGTTCGGTCCGACGAGCGGAGGAGATCAATCCAGTGCGTGGTTGAGGTGGGATGGTCGGGTCCGCTCGGGTGGGTCAGGCGGTGGTGGTCAACTCGGTGATGTCGTTCCAGGTACTGAAGCGGCTGGCCATTTCACGGCGGTATTCCTGGGCGTGGAGCAGGTGACGACGGGTCCGGAAATGGGGAGATATCGCGCTGAACGCGGCCAGGAACCGTTGTGCTCCACCGGGTGAGCTGAACTTTTTCATGGCGCGCTCCCGCACCCGGGTGGGTTGGTGGGAGTCGGGTAGGTGCGGCGCATTACTGCGCCGCACCCCCCTCAGAGTGAAGTAGGCCGCCGGTGAGGTGCCCGCAATACGGGTCCTTTTCCGTCGGCCCCTTCCCGAACCCG
>JBATXM010000240.1:0-37674 GCA_049673305.1 Pseudonocardiaceae bacterium
AACGGGCCGGCCTGGAAGGCTACGGCCTGACGATCACCGGGAGAGTCCCACTGCCCATCCGACCCAACCCAGAGAACCTGCGCTACCTGCGCACCAAACGCGACCGGTTAGGCCACCACATCGACGGCCTGTAGCTGACTCAGCAGGGTTCGCCCAGAACCTGGACCGCTAGATTCGCGCACCGCGAACCCACGGGTGCATGTGGATCATCGCGGCGGTCTCATCCAAACGATTCGTCAGCGCCAGGGTGCCGACATGGCGTTCAGCAGGCAGACTGAACAGAAGCTGAAAGGATACCACCTTACCTCATTGGTGGTCTCCGCTCCTGTCATCACCCTGGGAAGGGACCACGATATGTCCGCGTGGATCTGTGTGACCTGCGGTGTTCAACAGGCCGACACCCCCGAACCACCGCCAGGCTGCCCGATCTGCCAAGACGAACGCCAGTACGTCGGATGGGACGGCCAGCGATGGACGACCACGACCGAGCTCGCCCGCGACCACACCAGCGATCTCCGGGAAGAAGAGACCAACCTGCTCGGGATCGGGACCTGCCCGTCCGTCGCGGCCGGACAGCGAGCGCTGCTCGTGTGCACCCCCCAGGGCAACGTGTTATGGGACTGTGTCTGCCTGCTCGACGACGCCGCACTCCAGGAGATCACCAGCCGCGGCGGCGTCGCCGCGATCTGCCTGTCACATCCGCACTTCTACGCCGCATGCGTGGAATGGGCCGACATCTTCGACGCCCCGATCCTCATCCATACCGCCGACCAGGACTGGATCCAGCGACCTTCACCCCGCATCACACTATGGGATGATGACGAGATAACCCCGGTCCCGGACCTGACCATGGCCCGAATCGGTGGGCACTTCGACGGTTCCGCCGTCCTCCACTGGCCAGCAGGATCCCACGGCCGCGGCGCCCTGCTCACCGGTGACACCATCCCTGTCGTGCAAGACCGCCGATGGGTGAGCTTCATGCGCAGCTACCCCAACCTCATCCCGCTCGACGCCACCACCGTCACAACAATCACCCACCGCGTCGAGCGCTACCACTTCGACCGCATCTACAGCGGCTGGTGGAACCGAACCATCATCAACGACGCCCGAGCAGCCATCCGCCGCTCAGCAGACCGCTACATCACCCACCTCACCAGACCCCCATCCTGAAACCACTCAGAAGGGCAATCGGGTTACTGCTCGGGTACCTCGCCACGACACTGTCCAAGCTGACGTCCCACAGCCGCGCGGTCTGGCCAGAACTGGTGGTGGCCACCAGCCGGTTCCTCTGCCGCGTACCTATCCGAGGCCGGGGATGAACCGGAACAAGGTCACCACCTGAACGGGCTCGTGCACGACGGCGTAGAGGATGAATCCCTCGTCAGCACCGATCGGAACGCTGCACTGATCAAACTGCTCGTCGTACTCGGTGTGGGGATTGCCGGTTGGGTCCTCCAGCAACTCCTCGATCCGGCGGTCGACCAGTTGCCGCGTGGTCGCGGGGAGATTGTCGTACAACTCCTCAGCGACATCAACCCACCTCAGCGTGTAGCGCGGCATCTACACCCGAACCCAGTTCCCGCTCTCGTCCCGGTACCGGGTGCTCAGTCCAGTGAGGTCACCGGTCTTGGCACGCTCGATCTGCTCACGTTCGTCGTCAGTGAGCGGATTCGCCGCCATCGTGGCCACCGCGTGCCAGTGTGTCAGCACTGCCTGCGGCCCCGAGAGATCGAGATCCTTTGCCGCCCGTGCCAGCGCAGATCGCAGCTCTGCCTCAAACTCCACACACCTCTCAGATGCATGCGCGAGTAGCGCCGCCCGGATCGCTGGACCGGATCGCTCAATGATCGTCGGTGTGTAACCGCCCACCCGGGTAAGCCGGGGACGAAACGGCTCGATGCTGGGCGCACCGGCTGTGGCCTGCGTACCATCGTTGCTCACAGCTGAGAACGACGGCTCAGGGTGCGCAGATACGGTGGCGAAGCGCTCTGTCTTTACCGCCGAGTCCGGGACCCATTTGTCCGAAACTCGCCGGACGAGCGACACAGGCCATATGTCCTTGGAAGGCCGCGAGCTCGAACGCGACTCCGCCGCATGCGGCGGTCCCGAGCGCGTGGGTGTGGTGGGTTTTAGCCGCCGGGTCGGTCGGGTGTTCGGTTGGGTGGCCGGACGGGGCGTATGGGGCGTTCTGGGATCCGGCGGGGCCCAGACCACAGGGCCGGCACGGCGTCGATTTGATAGGCCAGCGCGTAGGCCGCTTGCTCATAGTTGACTCGCCAGCCGCGGAAGTGGGACCAGGCCTCGTCGGGGCTCCGCTCGACTGCGAAATCGACCTGGGTCAGGTGTTGGTAGCCGGTAAGGAAGTCCGCGTAGGTGAGAACCAGCGGCGCGTCCGAGTGAGGGTCATCGTTAACGTGCAGCCCACTAGTGCGGGCGAGCGCGCGCAGACAGCTGTAACCCATGCGCAAGCACATGCGTGCTTCAATCGGGGCACGGCTGGGGGCTACCGCTAAATAGAGCGCAGCGGAATCCAAGACGGCGAGCAATCCAACCAGCCAGGAGGAATTGGCAGCTGGGGAGCGAAACCGCAACAGAACCGGGTAACTGCTGTGGGTCTCCGCGACCTCGGCGGCCCATCTTTCCCAACTGGCATAAAAGGCGGGTAAGTCGTCCTCTGTCCCGGTGATACCAAAACGGGTGCGGGCCAACAACTCCGGCCCCCAGGCGGGCTCGCCGGCGCGAGCCGCGAGTAACGTGACTTCGGTTTCCCGACGGTTGTAGGAGCCATAGAGACTGGGCAGGTAGGCGATCTGCAACGCGATGACCGTCAGGCCTGCGGCCGCGGCCATGAAATCCACCGCAGTGGACCCGCCTCCATGGTGCGCGGCGAATCCCAGAGTGAACAACGACGACCCCGACTCGCCGAGTGCTGTCCCCAGGTCCGGTTCCCAGGGCCACAACAGCAGCGCGAAGCCCAGCAGATACGAAGCCAGCCAACCACCCAGCAGCAGCATCAGATAGGCAGCGGGCTGGCTGGCCAAGATACGGTCGCGACGTTCGTAGGAGCCCAGCGACCGACCGACAGCCCAATACGCGTGATCCACCGCGCGATCCAGCAGCACCGCACCCCGTACCCGCCCACGCGGGATCACGAAGCTTTGCAACACACCCACGCTCGTCCCCACGACGACAAGCGCGCCCAGAACCGCACCGAACACCCGAATCACACCCCACCTCCCCATGCCCCGCGCGGCGAACCGCAACGCACTGACTCACTCCCCATCAGTCCTACAGCCCGCGGCCGGCCTCGAAAAACGCGCACCCCTACATCCCGTATAAGGATCACCGGACTGCTCCGGGGCAAGCTCAGTGCCCTTGCTCCCGCCGACAGTGATTAAGGCTCGCGGTTGGCCGCCGTGTCGGCACGGTGCTCGGTGTTCATGGTGCGATGGTCGGTCCGGTGAGCGCGGCGCGCAGCTGCACTGTGGTGCCGTGAGCGGTGGCGACGAGGTGTACTTCGGAGACGAGAGAGCGCATCATCGCCAAGCCGCGGCCGCGATAGCCTGGTTCGCCGGGGGGGCGCCAGCGGCCGTGGTCGGTGATGGTGATCAGCAGTTGGCCATGGTCAAGTCGGGCCTGCAAGCGCATCACCGGGTGCGGGTGGTGGGGATGGTAAGCGTGTTCGACCACGTTGGCCAAAGCTTCATAGACGGCCAAGGTGAGGTCGTCAACTAACGCGGCAGGTGCACCGAGCGTCACCAGCCACTGCTGGAACCGCCCACGCAACTGGCGCGCGCAGTCCGCGTCGGCCTCGGTGGCTAGCTCGAGCTCCATGGTGATGATGGTGTTTCTCCCGACTTCCGCCGGGGCAGGACCGAGGCAGCACGCCCACAAACTAACGCGGCCCACCCTCATACTCGTCTGTCGTCGTGGTCGTGTGGGGTCTACCCGGTCAGACAGCAGCCCACACCTGTTCTGGTCAATCATTACCTCTGATCCACCCCGTGCCCGGTAAGCCGCTAGCATCGTAGACAGCGGTTATGCAGCTAGCCGCTCCCACCGCGCGTACTTATGGGGAGTACTGATGCCGCTCGTGCCGGTGGTGTCCCGCCGCGTTTGTCGCGGCGCGGGGCATGTCTGCAGACGCCCACTGACAGGCAGTCTAGAGGAGTGAATCTGCGTGACTGCGGACCAATATCATCCTAGTTGCCAGTCGCGGAGTCGGTGGCCTCAGACGGTGCTCATCGGGGCTGGCTCTGCTGGGCAACGGCTGAGGAAACAGTCTTTGACGGTGACGGCCCTGCCTTCCTGCGAAGAGGGGGTGCTGGTGCTGCAGGTGGCAGGTGAGGTTGACCTAGTCACCGTGGGGCAGCTGCGGGAATACCTGTACAAGCATCTGCCCGGTACCCGCCGGGGGGTGGTGTTGGACTTCACTGAGGTGTCATTCCTAGCTGCATGTGGGATCGGCCTGCTGCTCGAAATCGTTGATCAGGCCCTCGCCGAAGGAATGGCGCTGCGGCTGGTGGCACAGAACCGCGTGGTGCTGCGCGCGCTGGAGGCGACCAGAACGAACGAGCTGGTGCCCCTGGCCGCCACGGTGGCCGAGGCAGTGGCGCAGTGCTCGACCTAACCGCAGTATGCCCTGCCGGAGGAGAGAGGAACTGGTCAGGAACGACGGGGCTGGAAGGTTCCTGGTTCTGGTGGTTTGCCGCTGACGGCCGTGACGATCTCAGCCGCCAGCTCGCGGAGCTTGAAGTTGCGGTTCTGCGAGGCCCGCTGAAGGAGGGCGAAGGCGGTCTCAGCGTCGCAACGCTGTTGGGCCATCAGGATCCCGATCGCTCGATCGATGACCGCGCGTGAGGTCAGTGCCTGGTGCAGATCCGCAGAGAGCTGAGTCTGATCGGCCAGTTTCAACGCGACGGCCACCGCCCCGGCAGCGTTACCAGCGAACACCTCCAGCTGCCCCCGGCTCTCCTCACCGAACCCATCGCGCAGAGTCGAGTAGAAGTTGTAGCACCCCATCAGCCCGGTAGGACTGCTCAGTGGCAACCCCAGACACGAGTTCACACCGTACTCGTGCGCGGCTCGGCAGAAACCCGCCCACCGCACCTCGGTGGTGGTGTCGACGACGTAATTGACCTTTCCGGTGGACAGGGTATTCACACAGGGACCCTCACCGAGGCCGTACTGCAGCTGGTCAACCCGCAAGGTCCAGTCATCACTGGCGGCCAGGGTGACCAGCCGGGAGTCCTGACGTACGGTCACACCACACGAACTACCCTCGGGCAACGCTCGCGTCGTCAGCTGGGCAAGTCGATCAAGGAAACCGTGCAGCGTATCGGTGCCCAACAACAACGCCTGCAACTCCGACAGCCATACAGGGTCAAACGACGACATGACAGGGCACCAGCCGACCCGTGGGATATCTCGTCTCCAACGGCCACCGCAGATGCCACGTCCGAACGGCGTGCACGAAAAAACTCCGGCAACACGTCAACTCTACTCTCTGGGCCAGGGATATCACCGGACTGGGTGTCGCCGGAGATGTCGAGTATCGAAACCGACCACTAAGCTGGGTCAGTGTCCCCCGGAGAACTGCTCGGTGATCCCGCACGGCTAGCGGCGGTGGCCAGGGTGTTGCCGGTGGCTCGGGCCACTCAGGAGGCGTTGGACCGGCTGGCGGAGCTGGCCGCGACTGTGATGGACACCCCGATTGGCGTCGTGAATCTCATCGACACCAAACAACATCTGGTGGGCCAGGTCGGGCTCGGCGAACCGTTTGTGACGTCTCGACAGGCGTCACTTGACACCGGTTTTCATCCGTCCACCTTCTTTTCGGATAAACCATTATACGTTGAGAACGCCGCCGAAGAGCCAGCGTTCGTCAATCACCCGGGTCATATCACGCTGGGTTTCGTCGCCTACGCTGGCGCTCCGCTGCGCGACGCCGACGGGCAGGTGATCGGCACCTTGTGTGCGATAGACACCCGGCCGCACCGGTGGCGCCACGTGGACCGTCAAGCACTGCAGGCGCTGGCGACCTCGGTGGGCAAAGAAATGGAGTTGTACCAGGACATCGACCGCCGGCAACGGTTGCTGGATGCTTTTGACGCCGCCCCGGCCGCGATCGCGGTCACCCGCGGCCCTTCGCACATCGTGGAGTACTACAACCCGGCTTACCGCGCGTTGTTCGGCGATCTACCGTTGGCAGCGCCCGCCCAGGAGGTGCTGCCGGAGCTGCTGATCGAGTTTTTTTCGTTGATGGATCAGGTATTGGCCAGCGGTGAGGTCTACCGCACCGTCGAGGCCCCGGTGAGCATGACCTGGCCGGGAGAGCAGTGTCCCCGCGAACGGTTCTTCGACTCCTCCTACTCCGCGATCCACCGTACCGCTGGCGACGGCCTGGACCACCGGGGGCTGCTCATCGTGGTGGTGGAGGTCACCGACCGGGTTCAGGCCCGCCGCGAGCTGGAACGCCACGCCCGCCGCCAGGAGCTGCTCGCGCGGGCCAGCGCCGCGTTGAACCGTAACCTCGACCCGGCCGAGGAAATCCAGGAACTCGCCCGCGCGGTGGTCCCCGAGCTCGCCGACCTCTCCACGGTGCACCTGCTGGCCCGCCCGGTGGCCCCCGGCACCGATCCGCCACTGCCAGTGATCACCGATCGGGTGGCCGTCGCTGGCACACCCGGTATCACGCTGCCGCCGAAGGCCAAGAGGCTGCGTTGGGAGGGCGCCGGCGACCCGATCACTGCGGCGATCCGTCAGGGCTGTCTGACCCGCCAACCCCTCCCCGCAGCCGAGCCACCATCGTGGGCCCAGACCACCGGATCGGTGGCGACCTTCCGTGACGGACTGTGCCATGTTCTGGTCGCCCCGGTGATCGTGGATGGTCTGGTGGTCGCGGTGGTGTCCTTCCTTCTGCACCAGAACCGACCGCCGTGGACCGAGGATGACCTGCACGCATTGGGCCAGATCGCCCGCTACGCCGGGATCGCCTTAGAACACGGTATGTCCTACCAGGCCACCCGGAAGTCGGCGATGGTGCTGCAACGCAGCCTGCTCACCGAGCCGCCTACCGTGCCCGGCCTGCAGATCTGCGCCCGCTACCGTCCGGCTGGACGCGATGAGGTCGGCGGCGATTGGTATGACGCGTTCCTGCGCCGCCCCGACCAGCTAGCCGTGGTGATCGGCGACGTGGTCGGGCACGACATCACCGCCGCCGCGGCGATGGGTCATCTGCGCGCTACGCTGCGTGGGTTGGCGCTGGACCGCTCGGAAGGACCGGCCACGATCCTGGACCGGCTGGCCAGAATCAACACCCAACTGGCCATCACCCCCTTCGCGACCCTGCTCTATGCCAATCTCACCCGTACCGATGATTGCTGGACGATGCGCTGGGCCAGCGCCGGACACCCGCCCCCACTGCTCATCACACCCCGCGGTGCTCAGCTGCTGGAGCGGGCCACCGGCACCGCCTTGGTCTCCAGCCAGACTCCGCCACGCACCGAGGCTGAGATCACCCTGCCCGCCGGATCGACCTTGTTGTTCTACACCGACGGCCTGGTCGAACATCGCGGTGCTCGCGATCCGGCTGCGCTGATCGCATCGCGATAGGGCCGACACCGTTTCGCCTGAACTCTCGGCCAAGCATTCCGGGCTGATGAACGTCCTTTAGCTGCCTGGGCTCCCACGGTCGTAACCGAGGAGAGCCCACCAGGAAGTGCCGGGAATACTCTTGCCGTCTGCGCCGTGACTACCCGACTCGCCGGGGAGGCCGGCGTCTCCACCGAGGTCTGCGCGCCACAACGACAGGACAGTACGGGCCGGCAGCAGCTCCACGTGTTGTTCGGCGAGGTCGACAGAGCTCATCAGGTCAGGCATTGAATCCCCCTCGGAGAGGCTGTCCCGGTCGCCCGGGCATGACGGATACCTCACCGGTTGCGGTGCCGGTTCGGGTATTCACATAAGGTGCCCAACGTAACCGTCACGTCGCAATCAGTAGTAGTACTGAACTTGTTCGGGTCACTACGTATGCGCATGATCAGACGCCGTGCTCGGCTAGCGCTTAGGGGCCGGGGTTGCCCCACCGAGCCTGGGTCAACCGTGAAGCAGCCGCTCCAGCGCCGCTCGCGCCGCCGTGTCACGAGCGGCGGCTCGGGTGATCTCCTCAGCTAACGCTTGCAACCACTGCGCCACACCGATGCCACGGCGACTGATCACCACCCCGTGCACCACCTGCCGCAGCTCCGCTTCGATCCCGCCAGCGCGGCCTTCACGCAGCTCAAGATCCTGATTTTCGCCGTGCACCACGAGGCGAACAGCGCGCCCTGGACGGTGCGCTAAACGGTCCCCGACAGTGCGCTGGTAATCGATCTCCACCATGCCCGCCGGGAGCGCCTGGGCCAGCGCACCGCTCAACACCCGGGCGTAGGACGCGACCTCGTCGCGGTCGGCTCGCAGCATCGCGGCCAGGAGCTGGACATCACCCATCGGGCCCAGACCGCTGAGCTCGCCGCTCATGAGAGCTCAGCGGTCATGAGTCGGTCAACGGGAGGACGAGCTGCGGCTTGGCGATCACGTGGTCAGCGCGCAGTGGGCGCACTGCGGTGCCGATCGCGAAGAACTCCGTGGTGTGCCCACCCCATCGGTGTCCCAGCGAGAGCAACTGCACCCCCACGATGCCCTCGGCCACCAGAAGCTCGGCTTCGGCCTGCATCCGGCTCATCGCGAGTTCCCGGGCGTCGTAGAGCGCCTCGGTGAACTGCGGCAGCTCAACGTTTTGCCCGATATTGCCCATCGCCTGCCAGAATCGCTGGTGCGCGACGTGATAGACGCAGGAGCCCATCACCATGCCCAGCGGAGCGTAGCCGGCCTGGATCAGAGTCCAGAAGTCCTGACCAGACAGGTCGGAGGTGAACGGCTGGCCCTGATTGTTGCGCCACGGCTGCCCGTCGGGCGCCTGCGGCTCATCCGCCTTCACGGCGGTGCCAATCGCGATGAACTCGGCGAGATCCGAGCCAAACTCCTTGAACTCGATCTCGAGGCGGACCCCAACTATGCCGTCGGCACCCAGCTGATCCGCCTCGGCCTCCATCCGCGTCATGGCCAGCTCACGGGCGTGGTACATCGCCTGGGACAGCACAGTCAGTTCCTGGTTGCTGCTCCACCGACCCATTTGAAACCCGACGTGGTAAACGCTGGAGCCCAGCACCAGCCCGAGGGGACGGAACCCAGCCTCGCGCACCAACAGGAACTCATTCACCGAAAGGTCGGAGGTAAACAAGCTGGTGGCCTGGCCCGGCCGCATCTCGGCAAGCCGGCGCATTGCGTCCTCGGGGATGCCGGGCGCGGTGGGGTCGGCGGTCATGGCTGCTCCTCCTTTTCTCGGCCTTCTCGGTGAACCGAGGGCTATCGCAGCGCCAGGATGGTCAACGATCGGGTCGGGGCGCGGTACCCTTGGTGAAAGCTCACCAGCGCGGTGCCGAACACCGTCGATTCGGCAACATGATCCCGATGGTTCTCCGACGGCTCGATCGTCCCGATCTCCAGACCCATCGAGGAGACGATCGCCCCCTCGGCCCCGGCGGAGCGGACTTGGTGCTCGAAGCGGTGGCGGGCATCGGCGCGCACGTGGGTGACCAGCTCGGTGTAGCCGGATACCTCCGTGTTGCCAGCACCCCACGAGGACTGCCGCCGCGTCCACCAGTCGTCATGGCGTACCGCCACCGAGATCCCGTAGGCGATAGCACTGGGCACCCAGCCGCCGGTCAGGAGCTTGGCCACGTCCTGGCCAGCCAGATCGGTGGTGAACACGCGGCCCGGACGATGCCGGGACCGGGCCCGGACCGCAGTCCCCAAGGCAAGGAACTCGCGGTTGTCGACGCCAAGAGGTGACACCGACAGCCGCACTCCCACCACGCCATCGGCGTCCATCGCGGCAGCCTCCGCCGTCATCCGGTCCAGCGCCGTATCGTAACCCCGGTACAAGGCGTCGACGTAAGGCCCGAACCCGGCGAAGCGGGCCGACCCCGACGACGTGACAGTCCCACCACCGAGCCCGAACCCTCCGATGCCGCCGGGATAGCCCCCGAAATAACCGCAACCCCCGAAACCGCTCCACCCGATGTGCTCGACGATGCAGCCCATCACCTCGCCGACCGGCTCGAAGCCGACCGACTGCACCCCGACAGCGCCCGGCACCGTCAGCAACGAGGTGCGCAGGCCCGTACGGGCGAAGCGCCTCATCCTGTCGGCGGCCACCGGCGGTAGACCGCGACCATCCCACTGCGTCATCGGCGTTCTCCTGTTGGCCGGCACCCGTGAGCCTACCAGTGGTTTTTCTGCGCGCGCGCTTCGAACAGGAATACAGCTGCGGAGATGGACACGTTCAGCGAGTCGGTCGACCCCAGCATGGGGATGAACACACGGTCATAGCCGGCTTCATACCATGGTTTCGGAATCCCGTATCGCTCCGAGCCGAGGACAAAGGCGGTGCGCGTGCTCGAATAATCGAACAACCGATAATTCTTCGCGTTATCCGTGTCGGCCAAGTAGACGTTGACGTTATTCGACTGAAGCCATGAGATCGCGTCCTCCGTCCGCTCGAAATCCAGTACGGGCATGGCGAGGACCATGCCCTGGCTGGCCCGGAACACCTTGGGATGCGTCAGCCTGGTGCGCCGATTTGTCAACACCAAACAGTCCGCGCCAGCCGCGTCCAGCGTCCGAATCAAGGTTCCCAAGTTGCCCGGAATTTCCATGCCGTCGGCAACCATGATGAGCGAAGACTCGCCAAGCCGTACGTCTTGCGGATCCCATATGGGCAACTGGGCGAGCGAGAACAACCCGTCCGGCCTGTCCCGCTCAGAAATCCGCGCCAACGTTTTTTCCGACACCTGGTAGGCCAGGTGCGCACGGGCGGCCAACTCGACAGCCCGCTTACGAGCTTCGTCGCCGTAGGCGGCTTCGGGACACCACAAGAACGTGTCGATGAAGGCATTGTGTTCCAGCAAGAGATTGTGTGCCCACAACCCCTCAGCGGTGATCACCTTGCGTGGGTTCGACGCCGTGTTTCGCTGGATCGCCAACACTTGTTTGATCTTGGGATGCTGCGCGCCGATCTGGTGAAGTTCCATCGCTCCTGATCACCACGGTTGACCACCTGAGTTGATCACCGAGTATACTGGAACTTCATCAGACCCTGTCCGCACGAGGTGGGTATGGCAACGAACCAGCCGCAGAAGTACGAAGTCCCTACCGGCGTGGGGCGGACCGCAGTGGGCGTGGCGGTGGCTCGCGCCGAGGAAAGCTGTCGCGGCGACCGGCTGTTCGACGACCCTTTCGCGGCGCACTTCGTGACCGCCGCCGGAGCCGCGCCTTCTCTCGCCGACCACGGCACGATCGCAGCGCAAGACGGTGATCTGTGGTCGTGTTTTGCCAGTTACGCGCCAATCCGCACCCGCTTCTTCGATGATTACTGTTACGAAGCCTGCGCGGCGGGTTGCCGCCAAGTGGTGCTTCTAGCAGCCGGGCTGGACACCCGGGCGTTTCGCCTGAGCTGGCCAGCGGGGGTGCGCCTGTTCGAGCTGGACACTCCCGAAGTGCTGGCGTTCAAAGAACAGGTGCTCGCCGAGTGAGCCGCCACACCAACCTGCCAGCGCGTGGTCATCAACACTGATCTTCGCCAAGACTGGCCCGCTGCTGTGGCGCAGGCAGGCTTTAATCCCGGTGCGCCCACCGCCTGGTTGGCGGAGGGGATTTCCATGTACCTCACCCAAGACGAATGGGACCGCCTGCTCGACAGGGTCGGGCAACTGTCAGCACCGGAAAGCCGACTAGGCTACGAATACGCCGACCAGGCCACGCTCCAGCATATGGTTGACGCCGTCGACGAATCGACCGACGCCGCCTTTGTCATCAAGACCTTGTGGCAATCAGATGGGCAGGAGGACCCTACGAGCTGGCTTAGCCGCAATGGATGGCAGGCGCAGGACTACGCCGCCACCGAACGCGCCCAATCCTATGGCCGGCCAATGCCGAACTTTACCAGCCCAGTGGCGCAAGCAGCACTAGCAGCACCCGGCGGGCTGATCACCGCGCGCCGAGTTCACAGCTCTGGTCCTCACTCGCCCGGCCCCGCAGGGTTTACTGCGGGTTGAGATCGGGTAACTGACCGCAACATGCGGGCTTGGTATCTAGACCGGGCCCGTCAAGCAACATGATGAAGGGGTGATTCAGCGTATGAGCGAGTCGACGGGTGCGGTAGTGGGTGTGTACGAGTCCATGAAGGATGCGGAAGCGGCGGTGCGCACCTTGCTGGAGCAGGGGGTGCCAGCCGAGCAGGTGTCGATCGTGGGGCAGGACCTGCACAGCGAGACGCAGGTCCACGGCTTTATCACTACCGGAGATGTGGCCAAGACAGGGGCGAAGGGTGGGGCGTGGGTGGGTGGCCTGTTCGGGGTGTTGACTGGAGCGGCGCTGCTGTTCGTGCCCGGGGTGGGCGCACTGGTGGTGCTGGGTCCACTAGCCGCGGGAGCACTTGCCGCCGCCGAGGGGGCTGCGGCCGGCGGCGGGTTAGGTGCGGTGCTGGGGCACTTCATCGCGAAAAAGCATGTGCCCAAGTACAGCGGTCACCTTGAGGCGGGGAACTACCTCGTGCTGCGCCACCAGGCGCAGCCTTCCGACACCCAGATGCTCCAGCAGGACACCACCCCCGTGGACGTTGAGCACCACGAGGACCTGCTCACGCCTGCACCCCCGGCCGTCTAACCGGTGCGCCGAGGGGGCGGGATGCGGCTCTGCGCCATCCCGCACCCTCGGCGCGCACCTACCGTTGCTGGTCCTTCACCCCTGCGCGGCCTGCTGGGCACGGGCGTAAAAGAGGTGGAGGAAGTTCGCGCCAGCGAGTGCGGTGAATGTGGCCGCGACCACCCGGGTGAACCTCGGCGCGAACAGCATTCCGATCATGAAGCCAGTGGCCACCCACATATCAAGGCAGAAGGGGCAGGTGAGTAGCTCACCGAGGGCATGTTGCAGAGCGTCGCCACGCACCTCTTCCATCACTTCGGCGGGGCCGCCGGTGCCGACGTATCGAGTGAATGGCGCACGGAGCGGGCTGGTCACCGCGTCTTTGCTGATCGTACGGGACAGCTTGTGAGTACCCACGGTGATCAAGGCCAGGTCGTAGGGTGCGATCTGGCGTGGCAGCCCCCGTCCAGTTAACGCGGCTATCCCACCAGCCAGGCCCACTACACCGGCAAATACAGTCATGATGAACATGTAGCCACCCAGCGGTCGCTCTGCGCCCTGCCGGTACTCCTCGGCCTGCGCGTATTCTGCGCTGCCGCCTTCGGTCTGTTGGGGCACGCCCATCCACTCCCTTCACTCGGCCCGTTGCCGGACTTGCCACTCGGCCGTCACTAGCGACCGCGCGAGCTGAATACCCGCGTCCGGACGATGCCAACCTAGCAGCTTTGCGGTCGTCACATCCGGGCTCTGCACCTCCACCAGGTACCACCTCCGTTCTTTCCGGGGGTACTATTTTGGCGCGGTGCCGTATGGTTCTTGGCGCGCCAGTAGACACAGGAACCGCAGTAACTGGTTTCCGGAGTGGCCAGACTCGCGGCAATCACCACCCTGCCGCAGATCGCGACATAGCGCCCGGCCGCGCAACCAGCGGCAGCGTCCTGCTCCGTTACAAAGTGCGCGCAAAAGGTGTCAGCGTCGGTCATCGCGAAGACAGGTACCGTCTCAGTCGCGACACCTTCACGGGTTGCCGAACGCCGCTGTTTACGGTGACGAGGTACCGATCTCGGCACGGTGATCCCTCCTCGGTGGCTGCCTGGAGCAAGGAAACCGCAGATCAGCCAGCCAACACACCCAGACGAGCGGTGATCTTGAGGGAGTCAGGCGTCCCTGTGCATCTGGGACGCCTTGCGGCATCCTGGAGGAGGTACGGTGTGCGCCTGTTCGGAGAGAAGATGCCCATGTCGTCCACGCTTCGTAGCCTGCGCCAGGAGCAACGGCAACTATCGGCCGAGTTGCGCGCTGGGTACAAGACGTGGGTTGAGATCGCTGTTGTCTTCTGTGAACGATATCACCTGAACATGCGCGCCGCGCTGCGAATGGTTCACGACTGGAGCCAACGCGACGCGGCCACTCTGTGGAACGACCGCTGGCCGAACGAGCCCAAGACGTTCAAGAATTTCTCATACTGGGAGAACTGGCCAAGCAAAACAGGGTACGCGCCCTCACTGGACGTGCTCAGCCGGCTAGCCGAACTCTACGAATGCAGCGTCGGGGACCTGCTATTGGGCTGCGCCGACTTCCGCCACCGAGACGCGATACATAGTGCTCGTCGCGCACTTGACCAGGTGCACGGGATCGTCACCGAAGTCACCGACAGTCGGAGAGATCACGGTGTCGAGCCGGACTTGACAGCCCTGGTGGAACGGCTTGACGAGATGGACGTGCACGAATTCGCACGATTGAGCGCCAACTTGGCAAAGCAGGTTGACACGCATGTCGACCGAAACGCGCTGTTCCGCAAGCTCGCAGCCGGGCTATCATTGGGCGCAGCGGCACTTGCCATCTCGGCCCTCGAAGCTGATATGACGCCAGGCGCTCCGCCACCCACAGGAGGTGACCGCCTGGCCGGTGTCTGGCAAAGTCGATATGTCTATTGCGCGTCGAGTCGTCACAGTGAGTTCATCGGTGAGCACTACGTCGTGTTCAACCAGCAGGAGAATCACTTATCCGGCCAGAGCCTACCGAACTCGTTAAACTCACTGCTGACCCTCGACCTCTCGGTCAGCGATTCAGCGGTGACTGGCACCTGGATCGAGCGAACCTCGCCGACCGGATACTACAAAGGTGCGGTGTATCGCGGCGCCATCCAACTACTGATTGGCCCCACAGGAAATAGGATGACCGGGCGATGGTTGGGATTCGACAAGGAATCCAACATAAACTCTGGCGATTGGGGGTTGACCCGGGTTGCGGCATCCACCTCGAAGAGTGTACTACGCGAGTTCCACTTCAAAGTGTGACGCCAGTGCGTCATGATGGAACGACGATGAACATGAGGCCTTCCTCGGTGATCATGCAGTCAACGACGTTGTGCACGGCGTACAGACAAACGCCACCCTCGTTGATGAGGCATGGGCGGACTTCCTTGCGGAACGCGGCATCCACGTCGGAGTGAGTATCGATGGACCGCCCGAGGACAACCAGCAACGCGCGGATTGGGCTGGGCGGTCCGCCTTCGATCGCATCGTGCATGGCATACGCCTGCTGGTGGGGCGTGAGATGATTGGGTATCAATATCGAGGAAAGGGAGGGCAGCAACAAACGGCGCACGGCACCGCCCGAGAGCCAGGTCACGGACTTCTGGGCGGCATTGATCGCAGTATGGCAAGCCAACCCCACCGTCCAACTCCGGGAGGCGGAACGCGCGCTGAGCTACGCCAGGCATGTCCTCGAAGGAGGACCACAGCGGCAAATCGAGCACAGGTCCACCCCCATTGGATCCGCTACCTACCATCTCGTGGAGCGGTGAGGTCACACTGATCTCGCCAGAACTGGCCGGGTTTCGCTCGGACCGCCACAGCGATTTCTCCTGCGGCAATGTGCTCCGCACTCCGCTGGACCACCTCATCCGAACCGGGATGCGGGCTACATGGGTCCGCGAGTATCAGCGCGGCATTGCTGAGTGTCGCATAAGCTGCCCCTATTTCGCATTCTGCGGTGGAGGGCATCCTCGAACCGCTACTTCGAGCGCGGCAGGATGGACGGCACCGAAACCGACTACTGCCGCAACAGCAAGATTTCACTGTCAACGAGCGAATACTCAAGATCAAATTCACCCTTGAAGCCAGCAGGCTGCACGCTCAAGTCGGCACGGTCTATTGAAGGACGCTGGATCGACCGACCCTCAGTCAACTCGCGAAACTCCACGCCCCGACACTAACAACCAACGTGACCACCGGCTCGCCCGGCGCTCGGCTCGGCGAACGTGTCCCCAGATCCATCAATCATCAACACGGCGTAGTGACCAGCGGTGCGGTCCGTCGGGCTGGTCGTACCAGACGTGCTGGCCCTGCGGTGTGGCGGTGAGGCCGAAGCGCTCATAGGAGGGCCGGCCCTGTTCGTTCCAGAAGGTCGCGGCGTTCTCGATGCGGTCCCACAGCCGTTGCGGGCCGTACTGGCGTACGGCGTATCCGCGCGCGGTCGCGGTGGTGGCGACCTCCGCGCGGGAGCCATCCCGGGCGAGGAGGAAGACGGCGGGCTGGCCGTCGTCGTCGGTCATGCGACCCTGGGTGACCTCGGGCAGCTGCCACTGGAGGATGAACCCAAACAGGCCGTGGGTGTTGACGGTGAGAGGGTCGATCGTGGTCCAGGACTGCGTAGCGGGCAGCTCCAGCACGGGCCATTGCGGCTGAGCGGGCTCGACATCATGGCGCATGGTCATGAATCCGGCCCAGTGCGCGAGGAACCGGCCGGTAGCGGTGCCGTGCTCGTCAACGGTGAGCCGGACGAGGGTGCCACCGAGTGGCCCGTGCACATCGGTGAGGATCACCGCGCCGGGGGCAGCCTGCTCGAGCCAAGCGGTAGGGATGGCGGGCACGGCGCAGGTGGCGATGATCCGGTCATACGGGGCGCCCGGCGGATAGCCGGCGTGGCCATCAAGGACGGCCAGGGTGGGGGTGTAGCCGTTGGCGGCCAGTCTCTCGCGGGCCAGGTCGACGAGTTCGGGATCGATGTCCACACTGGTCACGTACTGGCTACCCAGCCGCTCACACAACAAGGCGGCGTTGTAACCAGTACCGGTACCGATCTCCAGCACTCGGTGCCCGTCAGCGACATCGAGCTCCTCCAGCATCTCCAGCACCAGCGACGGCATCGTGGAGGAGCTGGTATAGGTCATCCCGATGGCGGGACGCAACGGGCGAGACAGCGGGACCGGCATCAGCTTGGTGATCAGCGTGGTGTCGCTGTAGACGGCATCGAGCCACTCTTCCCGGCGGGGACCGTCGATGCACAGCACGGCCGGGGTGTCCTTGTCGGGGTAGTATGCGGGCACGTACGGGTGACGCCAGGTCCGCTCGAACACCTCCCGCCATGCCGGTGTCCGCAGAATCTTCTTCTCGGTGAACTGCTCCGCGAGCCGGGCGAGCCGGGCCCGAGCCCAAAGCTGTTCGACCGGGCTCAAATCGGTGGGATAGTTCATGAGCAGGCTCCCGACTCGAGGAGGTCAGCCAGTGCCGAGGTGATGGGCAGGTCGAGGGCGTCTTCCAGCCACCCGTACTGACCGAACGGGTTGCACTCGAACATGATCCATTCGCCGTCTGTGGTGACGGCGAAGTCGAAGGCACCAAAGGACAGGTCGAACGTCCGCATGAACGCGAGCATCCCGGTCCGGGCGGGCGCGGGTGGCTCGATCACCGAGTACTTGAGGCTCGCGTAGTCCGAGCGAAAATCGATCCGCGCGGCTTCGGAGCCGGCGTGGATCGCGGCCGCGAACACCCGCTCACCGACCACGGTCACCCGCACCTCGAACGCCTTGTCGTCGATGAACTCCTGGAACAGGTGCGCTGTGGTCTCCACACCGGACAGGTCAGCCAGCTCAGCGGGCCCGAGTCTGCGGGTGTAGGCCGTCTGCAGATGATTGGACTCGACCAGAGACGCCGCAGACAGATTCTTGCCCGCGAGCGGCCCACCGACCTCAGCGGCGAAGCCTCGCACGCCGAGCGCGGTGTTCGTGACCAGCGACCGAGGAACCCGAAGGCCACATCGACGGGCGACGTCGAGCTGCCGGGGCTTGAGCGCGTCGGCTTCCCGTGACGGGTAGTTCACCCACAGTGCATCCAGGCTGCACAGCACCCCGGCCACTCCGACGCGGGCCTCGGCGGCCGCGTGTCGCCGTTCCGGGCGGGACATGCCCTCGGGCAGCTCGAAGTGCGCGGGGTGCCGGTACCAGACCGAGCGGATCTCACCTAGCCGCACGCAGCGGCGCTCAGTGGCGAGCGTGCCATTCCACCCGTCCGGTTCCAGCCGCGCGTCCAGCCGCAGGGACTGGGGGAATGCCGCCAGGTCGGACCGGAACACCGGCACATCACGCGCGGTTAGTTCCTCGACCACACGGTCGACCTGTGGCTCGATCTCGCGAGCCAGGATGAGCACGGTCATGAATGGCGATCAGTCGGACTGGTAATCGGGGCTGGCCATCTCCTCGGGAGGTGCTTTGCCCGGTTGCCCATCGGTGTTGCCAGACGTGACCGGTGTCGGGCCGGGCTTGGTGTGCTTGAGATACGGCACCGTCGAGCCATCGTCACTGCGCACGAACGCGACTTGCCGTTCCTGACAGTACCGGTACGGCCAGTCCGGCTCAGCGTCCATCCGAGGCCCAGCCACCACACCCCGCAGCGAGAACGGGCGCGTCGTCGGTCCGCTCGGCTCGTCTTCACAGCCTTCCCAGTGCCAGTGCGACGGCCCAAGCGGAAACCGGTCACCCGGGCTGAACAACGGGTCCCGCCACAACGGCGTTGGCGTCGATGTCGACTGCTCGGGCATCGCGACCACCTCTCCCACCGGCCTTCCTTGCAGTGTTCCCTGTTGGGTCATCGTGCCGCACGGAAGGTGTTCCGGTAAGAAGGGACTGCACTGTCCTTGAGCTCACCGGACGTGGGGTTTGGGGTGTTGGAGGAAGAAACGGGTCATTTCGGCTGAAGCGTTGGGGCCGTGGGGGTCGGTGTATGACCCGGCAGGGTCGCCGCCATACCAGGCGTGGCCGCCGCCGTGGACGATCCACGACTCAGCAACGACAGTGCCAGTGGGGTCTGTGTAATGAGCGCAGGTGTAGGAACGACAGGGGTCCTGACCGACCTGAGCCGTGGTAGCGACGCTGCGGGCCGCGGTGGGCTGGGAGGCAATGAGGTTTCGGGCGTTTACCGGAGCCACAATGGTGTCGCGGTCGCCGTGGAAGACGATCAGCGGCAGGTCCCCGCCGCAAGCCGGCGCCGGTGCCCCACCGTTCTTCATCGCGGTCAAGGCGGACGTGACGTCATGAGCGGCGCGGTAGCTGAGCCCGGAATGCACGCCGACGGCGGCGTAGAGCTCGGGGTAGGTCGCGGCCATGACCGCCGCCATGGCGCCACCAGCAGAGAGGCCGGCGAGGTAGACCCGGGCCGGGTCGACGGTGTGATCACTCATCACCTGGCGGGTGATGCCGGCGATGATGGATGGTTCGCCGCGGCCGGCGGCTTGGTCGCGGGGGTTGAACCAGTTCCAGTAGCGGCCGCTGTTGGCGGTCGTGGATTGCTCAGGGTAGGCGACGAGGAAGGTGTGTCGCTCGCCGTGCTCATTCATCTGGGTACCGGCGGCGAAGTCAGCGGCGTTTTGGGTACCGCCGTGCAGCATCACGACCAGCGGAACTGGGTCCCCGGTGTAGCCGCTTGGGATGTAGAGGTCGTAGCTGCGGGTCCCGGCCGGCTCAGTGTGGGTAAGGTGCCGGGTCGCACCTCCGGTGGTGGGCGCCGCGTTGCGGGAAGGAGAACTCCTGGCCTTGGTGGCGCCCGCAGCACCACCGGCGAGCCCGCGCCGCAGGTGCTTTACCGCCTGCATGAGTTGTCCACTACGGACCAGCCGCAGCGCCTGCGCCATGTCAGCGTTCTTGTCCACTGTGCGGTCCTGTCTGTCGGGGTTGTTTCGGCGTGCGGTGGTCATGTGGTTCGGGGTGCTAGCGCCGCTTTGACGGCGGGAGACGCCCGGAAGGACCCGAGGACCTCCACCGAGGTGATCGTCGCCAGCGCGAGCTCGGGCGAGACGTCCTCGGCGATGCTGCCCAACCCCAGGACGCGCAGCTCGACGGTGCGACCGGCGGCGCGCAGCTCTTCCAGTTCGTGGCGGCTGTAGTGCTGGGTGCCCAGCGTCAGGGTCCGCCGCGCCACCGTCTCGTTCAGCGCATTCGAGCGAATGTCCAGCTGCCGGCGGATCGCGGTGCGGATGAAGTCGGTGCGGTTGGCGTAGAAGCCCTCGTCGACCAGCAGATCAATCTGGCCCAGGTCGACCAGTCCCACATTGATCGTGATCTTCTCGCTCTTATCGACCTCAGCCACTGCACCCAACCCTCTCGTTAGCTGAAAGCCATCCTAGCACCATCCCACCAGATGGTAATTGTGTCCGCGTGGATACCGGTGCGGTACTCGGCTGCGGGGCCGAGCGAACGCCAGGGCGATGGACCGGACGGTCAGCGGGTAACCTTGCCAGCGGCAGTGCACTACCAACGGGGCACCGCGCGACCTCGGGAGGTGGTGAGGTGGATCCCGGACTGCCTGGGGTGTTCGCTTCGCTGGCCCCGATCCTCACCGCGCATGGTTACCTGGCTGTCTTCGGGTTCCTGTTCATCGAGAGCTTCGGGGCGCCGGTCCCTGGCCAGACCATGCTCATGGCTGCGGGTGTCTTCGCCGGAGCCGGGAAGCTCAATGTGGCCGGTGTCGCCATCCTGGGTTTCATCGCCGCTGTCTGTGGCGACAACGTCGGTTACTTGATCGGGCACTTCGGCGGGCGGTCTCTGGTGCTTCGTTTCAGCCGCTACGTCTTCGTGACCGAGAAACGCCTCAACAAAGCCGAGAGGTTCTTCGAGCGCCATGGCGGCAAGATCGTCGCCTTCGCCCGGTTCGTTGACGGCCTGCGCCAGCTCAACGGCATCGTCGCTGGCATCGCCGGGATGCCATGGCGGCGGTTCATGGCTTTCAACGCGCTGGGCGCTGCGGCCTGGGTAGCAGTGTGGACCTCCGTCGGTTATTTCGCCGGCGCTCACCTCACCGTGATCTACCAGCAGTTCCACCGCTATCAGACCCTGGTGCTCCTCATCGTCGGCGCCGTCATCCTCACCGCGGTGGTCCATTGGTTGTGGCGCAGACAGCGTCAGCGCTCAACCGCGTGATCCAGCGGGTGAGCTGGCCCGGGAGTAGTTCGGGTCGGTGCGGAGCCGACTGTGCCTGGCGCCGTAGGCGAAGTACACGACGAGCCCGACGGCCATCCACACGACGAACCGGATCCAGGTGGCCCCTGGAAGGTTGAGCATCAGGTAGAACGATGTCAGCACCGCAAGGATAGGGACGACCGGGACGCCGGGACATCGAAACGCGCGGGGCAGCTCCGGTCGGGTGCGGCGCAGTACCAGGACGCCGATGGCGACGAGGATAAAGGCGAACAGAGTACCGATGTTGACCAGCTCGGCCAACTCGCTGAGCGGCACAAACGTCGAGATGACGGCCACCACGACACCGGTCGTGATCGTGGTGCGGAGCGGGGTGCCGAACCGCTCGCTCACGGCGGAGAACCCGGGTGGCAGCAACCGGTCACGGCTCATCGCGAAGAAGACCCGGCTCTGACCCAGCAGCAGGATCATCATCACGGTCGTGAGGCCGAGCAGCGCCCCCACCGAGATCACTGTCGCGAAGCCTGGTTTGCCGACCGAGCGAAAAGCCTCCGCCAGCGGTGCGTCGATCTTAATCGAGGTGTATTTCACCATTCCAGTGATCACCAGTGACACCGCGACGTAGAGCACCGTGCAGATGCCCAGCGAGCTGAGGATGCCGATCGGCATGTCCCGCTGCGGGTTCCTGGTCTCCTCCGCGGCGGTCGCGACGATGTCGAAGCCGATGAACGCGAAGAACACCAGGGCGGCGCCGGTGAAGATGCCCGTGACACCGAAGGAGCCGGGTGCGAAGCCGAGGTCCTGCAGCAACGACGGTGTGCTCTGCGCGCCTGCAGCGGGCGGGGAGCCGGCCGGCGGGATAAACGGTGAGTAGTTGCTGGCCTTGATGTAGAACAGCCCGGCCACGATGACGAACAGCACGACGGCGACCTTGATGGTGACGATCACGATGTTCACCTGGGATGAGATCTTGATCCCCAGGCAGATGACGCCGGTGAGGATCAGGACGATCACTGCGGCGACCAGATTGTGCCCGTTGCCGTAGGCCCAGCCCGGGATGGTGATACCCAGCTGCTTCATCAGGTCGGCGAAGTAGCCCGACCAGCCGACCGCCACCGTGCTGGCGCCGAGCGCGAGCTCGAGGATGAGATCCCACCCGATGATCCACGCCACCAGCTCGCCGAGACTGGCGTAGGAGAAGGTGTACGCAGAGCCGGCCACTGGCACTGTGCTGGCGAACTCCGCGTAACACAGCGCGGCGAGCCCGCAGGCGATGCCCGCGAAGACGAACGAGAGCGCGATGGCCGGGCCAGCCTGGACCCCGGCGGCCTTTCCGGTGAGCACGAAGATGCCGGTACCGATGACCACCCCCACCCCGAAGACGGTGAGGTCGATCGGACCAAGCCGCTTACGGAGCTGGTGCGTGGGTTCCTCAGTGTCCGCTATGGACTGCTCGATGGTCTTTGTTCGCCACAGATTCATGGCCCACCTCCTCTCGGGTAAGGACGGATGTGCGGCTTGAACGCGGCCGCGCCAACCGCCACAGTGTCCCATAGCGTCGATCACAGCGAGGCCCGGGAACTAACCCGGGTTGGGGCACGACTATCGCCTGTGAGAAGTAGCGATCACGGTTCCAGGAGGTGAGTGCGGCGGCTGGCGCGGTGTGATGAGTCTCGGCATGGTTGCCATGTTGCTGCCCTGGAGTGATCCGCTGCCCCGGCTGTGCTGGCAGGTGCTCTTCGTCGTGACCGCCGGACCCATTGCGCTGCGGCTGATCCGGCGCAGCCTGCGCCCAGGTGGGCTCCCCGCTGCGTGATGCGTCAGTGCTATGGCATTGACCGGAAAGTAGCCACGACCCGGTTCACTCGCGGAAGCACAACTTTGGGGTCTGAGCCAGCTTCGGTGAAGACCGCGATCCCATAGTTGCTGGGGTCGTTCTGGACGGTGATCGCGAGAAAACGGATCCGAGCGTTCTGCGCGTTGTTCCCGACCCCACCGTAGATCAGGGCTGGCCGGGGACCGACCTGCTGGGCTTGCGGCGGGATCACCTGGACGTTGTGGTAGTTCCCGGCAACCTGCTGGAAGAACAGCGCACCGGCTAGCGGCAGCGGTCCGGTGTGACCGACACCGAGAGTGATCACAGTTTTCTGATCCGGGCTGACCAGTGTGGTCGTGCGCCCATCCTGGGTGCTCGACCAGCCGGCGGGAGCCTCGAAGCGGTAGTGGCCGGCGGTATTGAGTACCTGCCGGGTATCGATCGCGCCGCTGACGCTGCCGCTACTCACCCAGGTAATCACTGCGAACACACCAGCCAGCAACAACGCCACGACACCGATGAGGGAGAGGATCGGTCGGCTGCGTAGCCGAGAGATCAAGGTATTCATGAGGGCGCCGATCCTAGCGGGGTGAGAGTGGGGAAATGCCAGTGGGGGCCGACGAGTGATCGCCGGCCCCCACTGGATGTGTCTATCGCCACAGGCGATCCAGAGAAGATACTGACTTAGATGCTGTGCTTGCCCACCCGGCGACGAGTCGCGGCAACGGTCAGCGCACCCAACCCGGTGAGCAGGAACCCACCAGCGAGCAACGGAGCGATCTCGGCGCCGGTCTGAGCCAGTTCGGGACCGCCACCTTGGCCGGAACCATTGCCGTGCTCTTCACCGTTGTTGCCGTGCTCTTCACCGCCATTGCCGTGCTCTTCACCATGGCCGTGACCCTCATGGCCCTCGTTGTTCTCGTGAGCGAGGGTCTCAGCCTGCCCGAGCACCACCAGCAGGGTGCGGTTCAGCACGTCAAGGCGTAGCGCCTCCTGCGCGCTGCCAGCGCCCTTGGGGTTGTGGAAGATAACCGACTTGCCCTGGTTGAGGAACAGGCAGAGCAGGGCGGAGTCACCGCAATCATTCGGCAGGGCCAACGCGGTTGGATCGTCGAGCAGGTAGGAGGACCTACCGTTGCTGTCGATCCCGAGCAGGAACGAGTGACGCTCAGTGTCCGGCTTGTCCGACTTGGACCTGCTGTCCGAGTGCACCGCCTCAAGGCCAAGACCCTGACACGGCGTGGTGAGCTTCTCGCGCTTGCCAAGGCAGAGGTTCAGCAGCTCGTTTGCGGAGTCAGCCTTCGTGCTCCCGGTCGACTTGTCCCGCTCGGCAATGCCCAAGCCTTCAGCAACGCCCAGGGAGAGAATTCCATTGCACTCGTAGGACGCGGTGACGTCCCGGTCTCGGTCCCGGTCGTGGTCATCCCTGCGACCGCCCAGGCACAGTGCCGCGACACCACCACGGGCAGCGGCGAGCACCGAATCATGGTCGTTGGTGGCCACAGTGTTGTGGTAGAGCAGGCTCAGGCAGAGTAGGTCGCTGGTGAGCCTGCAGGTCTTGAGAGCATCACCGTTGTCAAGATCGCGGCGATTGTCACCATCACGGTGGCTATCGTCGGAAGAGGCGCTGGAGCCGATGATCCGGCTGCCGCCCAGACCGAGCACTGTCGAGTCGGAGTGAGCCTTGTCGTTATCGTCAATGGTGGCGTCGTACCTGGTGATCTCGAGCAGGCGCGACCTGAGCAGATTGACGTCAGCGACCGCACCAGACGCATGGTCAGGGGGCTGAGGCTCCCTGATCTGCCTGCTGTTTGGTGAGTCGTCACGCCGCACGTCACCATCGTGGTGGTCGTCACCATCGTGGTGACCGTCACGGTCGTAGTGCCCGTCACGGTCACGTGAGCTGAGCAGGCCCCCAAGCAGACCGCCACCATCATCGGGTTTCGTTACCCCGTTGCCGTTGCCGGGCAGGACAATCGGGGGCATGCCTGGCACCTTGGGGGAATCAGGGGTTGGCACCGGGTCAGCATGGGGCACTGCAGGGCCGCCGGTGGCACTCGTGATCTGCTGCGCGGAGTTGGCCGCCTGCGCCGAGGCGGCACCGGGCAGCAAAACCATTGCGGCTGCCGTCCCGGCGGCTATGAGAGCCAGGCGACGGTGCCTCCTGGGTGTGCATGACGTCATGTTCCGGTGTTCCTCCTCGTTCGAGATCTCTAACAATCCGCGAGAGGGTGGTACGGCTTTGCCCTCTTGGCGGCCGTGGATCCCTCGTACCTGCCTGGCATATAGACGCTCCGGTTCTACCGGCGGTGACCGGTCTCGGGGCATCCAGGTACCGGCTAAACGACGTGAGAGTCGGCGCAGATACGACCACCGCCCCGACTACTCCCCGAACGGTGTCTAGTCCCTCGATTGATACCGTCTCTTTTAAGACAGAAAGTGTCCATGGGCGCAGAAATTGATCATTTGTCCACCTGAAGGGGGCTTCACGATGGATTGAAGTTACTCTTCGTATAGATCTGGCGGATCGCACGAGAGTCGACGACACCCAGGAGCGGCGGCCCAACCCGAGGGGAGCGCGCCATCCTCGGTCGTGGTTCACTTCCCGCCGACATGTCACTAGCGCACCACCACAGGCCAGTCATCCGTACCGTCGGTCACCGACCGATGATCTGCACTGTCATGGGCGGGCTGCTCGCCCTCCTGAGCGTGGCCTGTGGCGATCCGTCTTCCGCTGCGCTCCCCGGTGGAGCCTCCCGTCCCCAGCCGGCAGTTGTGGTGCCCCCGCCGCTGCTGCCTTCGGCACCGCAGCCGGTCGCCGACGGGCCATGCCGTTACCTGCCCGCTGCGGCGGTACAGGCAGCCAACGGTGAGCGGGTGAGCGCGGTGCGGGTCTCCGACACAGGCCCAGGCCGGCCGCATCCAGCCTGCTTCTTCCTCACCGGCAACGGTGCTGTGCAGCTGCGGACCTGGATCGTGGTGGCCACCCCGGAGGTGGCGCGAGCAACGGTTGACGCCGCTGCCCCGGTGGCCACCTCGGATGTGGCCGAGCTTCCCGGCGGATGGTCAGGAGGATCGCAGCCGACCGCCGACGGAGCGGTGTTCGCGGTCTCCCGGCAGGGCACCGCTGTCGTGATCACGACCAACCAGCGGCAGACGATCAGCGCCCGCCGGATTGCCGAGCAGGTGATCTCCGCCCTGGGCCGGTGAGCCCCGGCGCTCCGGTCAGCCCATCCTGCCGGGTCGGCAGCCGCACCTGGGTAATGGCAGGATGAGCCTGGTGACTGAGCACATGACAGCCAAGAACCAGGTCATCCTGCACACCAGCGAGGGCGACATTTGCGTCACCCTCTTCCCGACCCATGCCCCCAAGACCGTGGCGAACTTCGTGGGCCTCGCTGAAGGCAGCAAGGACTACGCCGAACGCAACGCCAAGGGAAAGCAGTCTGGGCCGTTCTATGACGGCTCACTGTTCCACCGGGTGATCAAGGGTTTCATGATCCAGGGTGGTGACCCGACCGGCACCGGACGGGGTGGGCCCGGCTACCGCTTCGGCGACGAGACCCATCCTGAGCTGCAGTTCAACCGGCCTTACCTGCTGGCGATGGCCAACTCGGGCCCGAACACCAACGGCTCGCAGTTCTTCATCACGGTCGGCCCCGCGACACACCTGAATCGCAAACACACCATCTTCGGCGAGGTAGCCGACCAGGCGTCCCGCAGCGTGGTGGATGCGATTGCGAGCGCTCCGACCCGTGCGGACCGGCCAGAGAAGGACATCGTGATCGAACGGGTGACGGTCGAGCCGGCCGGGGTGTGACAGCGATGACGGTCGGCGTGTGTGTCCGGCACCCGGACCGCGAGACGGGGGTGCGGTGCGCACGCTGTGACCGACCCGCGTGCCCTGCCTGCTTGCGCGAGGCGTCGGTCGGCTACCAGTGCGTGGACTGCGTCGGGCGGGGCGCTCGCTCACAACCGCGCACCAGGGTCATTCCGTGGGCGCAGCCATCTCGTCGCTCTGTGGTGGTCCCGACCCTCATCGCGATCAACGTCGCGGTCTTCGTGGTCACCGTGGTGCAGGCAGCCAGCCTGTCCAACAATGCCTACGCACCCCTGTTCCGGCAGTGGGCACTGCAGCCTGAGGCGGTCGCCAACGGTGCGTGGTGGCGGCTGCTCACGGCGGGGTTCCTGCACATCGGGCCACTACACCTCGCCTTCAACATGATCGCCCTGTGGGTGCTTGGCCGAGACCTCGAACAGGTGCTGGGCAGGGTTCGCTTCGTGGTGGTGTACCTGGTCTCACTGCTTGGCGGTTCACTGGTCGTCTTTCTGTTCGCAAACCCGGAAAGCAACACGGCTGGCGCATCGGGCGCGGTGTTCGGGCTGATGGGCGGCCTCGCTGTTGTGCTGATCCGGCTGCGACTGTCCCTGCGTCCGGCGTTGACCATCATCGCGCTGAACGTGATCATTAGCTTTGTGGTGCCGAACGTCTCCATCCTCGGGCACCTCGGCGGGCTGGCGTTCGGCGCGGCGGTGACCGCAGCGATGATCTACATCGGGAGCCACTTGTCCACAGGGTTTGTGCACAGTGGGGATAAATGACACCGATGTTGTTCGCAGGTCACTGCCAACCCGTCAACGCCAACCCATGGTCATCAACAAACCGATGATCATCAAGGCGAAGCCGATCAGGAAGTTCCAGTTGCCGAGGGTGCTCAGCAAGGGGATCTTGTCGATGGCTAGGTAATTGACCACCAGCCAGAGCAAGCCCAGCAGCATCGACCCCAGCATGACGGCGACGTAGAACGGGTGTGAGGGGCCCGCGACGCGCGCCTTCACCGCACCGAGCTGGTTGGTCGGCGCGGTGAAGACCGACTTCTTGCGGACCTTCGACTTCGGCATGGTCATTCCTCGTGTGACGTGCGGATTGGACGAGTGCCGGAAGGGCGCTCCGCGGACACGTTACGGCACCCACTACCGTCTCGGTGCTGACGTCGTGCCGGTGAGGAGGTCTGGTGAGCCATGCACAGTCCCCAGTACGGGGCTGGTCACCGTCGGGATGGCGCGTGGGAAACGTGCGAGGCCCGGTCCGTGGGCTGGGTGAGTTGCTCCTGACGGCAGGCCTGGTGGTGCTGCTGTTCGTATTTTACGAAACCTACGTCACCAACGTGTTCTCCGCGCAGAAACAACGTGCGGCCACCGCCAAGCTCGATGACACCTGGCGCAACGGGCGTGGCCTGGTGGACCGGCCGGTCAAGGGCGCGGGCATCGCCAAAATGTACGTCCCGTCGTTCGGATCTGATTTCGTGTTCACCGTGCTACAGGGCACCGATCAGGACACCCTGGCGATCGGACCGGGCCACTACCAGGGCACTGCGGCACCCGGCCAGGTGGGTAATTTCGCGGTAGCCGGGCACCGGGTCGGCAAGGGCTCACCCTTCAACTCCCTGGACCTGCTGTCCTCGTGCGACGCCATTGTGGTGGAGACGGCTGACCGTTGGTACGTCTACCGGGTTCTGCCACTGCAAGGTGAGTCCGAAGGGTGGTCGGGAGGAAAAGGGACGCAGCCACAGTGCCGAGGTGTCGGGCCGCTGCCCGGTCACTACTCCGATGTGGTGGGCAAGACGATTGTGCTGCCTTCACAGGTCGAAGTGATCGCCCCGGTGCCTGGTCAGCCAGGTCGGACCCCGGTCAACCGGCTGATCACGCTGACCACCTGTCACCCGCAATTCTCCGCCCAGCAGCGGCTGATCGTGCACGGCGTGTTGGTCGCTTCGTACCACAAGGTCGAGGGACAACGCCCGGTCGAGCTGACCGCTGGCGCCTGAAGGAGGCTCATGTACAGCTGGATATGGCGGCATCTTCCTGGGTCTCGCCCGGCGAAGCTACTGCAGGCTCTGGTCCTCACCGCAGCCGTGCTGACATTGCTGATGCTGGTGGTGTTCCCCTGGGTGGAGCCCCGGCTGCCATTCAATGCGGTGACCACAGGCTGAGGTCGGCGCCGGCTAGGCTGGCCAGCGTGCGCATCCTGGTGATCGACAACTATGACAGCTTCGTCTACAACCTCGTCCACTACCTGGCGCAGCTGGGAGCCCAGTGCGTGGTGCGGCGCAACGACGCGGTCAAGCCCGGAGAGGTCTCCGCCGCGGACGGGGTTCTGATCAGCCCAGGGCCGGGCACCCCGCAGCGGGCTGGCGCGAGCATGGACATCGTCGTCGAATGCGCCGAGCTGGGCCGCCCGTTGCTGGGCGTCTGTCTCGGGCACCAGGCAATTGGGGCGGTCTGGGGGGCCACAGTGGCCCGAGCGCCAGAGCTGCTGCACGGCAAGACCTCACAGGTGCACCACAACGGGGTCGCCGTGCTCGCCGGGTTGCCGCAGCCCTTCACCGCCACCCGCTATCACTCGCTGACCGTGCTCCCCGAGACCATCCCGGAGGAGCTCGAGGTCACCGGCGCCACCGAGTCGGGGGTGGTGATGGCGCTGCGGCACCGAGAACTCCCGGTGTTCGGAGTGCAGTTCCACCCTGAGTCGGTGCTCACCGACGGCGGGCACCGGCTGCTGGCGAACTGGCTCCGTATCGCGGGTGCTGAGGTAACCGAATCGCGGGTGGTGGAGCTGGAGACCGACATGCGCAACCTCGTCCGGGCCGCGGCGGTGCGCTGAGCCTAGACCCCCAGGCGGCGGCTCAGACGGTTCAGCGCACCGCCCACTCAACCTCCGCCGCCCAGGCCTGGTGTGCCGAAGACCCCGCCGCTGGAGGTGGTGGTGGTTGTGCTGGTCGTCGTGTTGTCCCGCCCGACGGTGACCGTGATGGTCTGGTCCGGCAAGAACCCGGTGCCCGGCGGCACGTCCTGAGTGACGATGACCCCAGGCTGGTTGGTGTCATCCAGCGCGGCGAAGACCTGCTTGAGCGTGCCAACCCAACCCAGCTTTCGCAGCGTGACCGACGCCTGGGCCGGGGTCTGACCACGCAGGTCGGGCATCTGGAGCTGGTTGCCTCGGGACACGGTGAGGGTCACCGTGGTGCCTGCCTTGACGCTGGTGCCCCCGGCTGGGTTCTGCTTGAGGACCTGGCCCTTGGCAACCGCGGAATCGACCTCCTGGATCTGGCCGGCAAGGTGGGCTACGGCGATGTTGCGCTGGGCCTGGTCGATATTGGTGCCGACGACATCGGGCACGCCTATGGTCTCCGGCGGCACCCCCACCGTGATGATCACTAATTTGCCTTTGGCCAGCCGACGCCCAGCGGGCGGATCCTGCACGAGCACCCGGCCGACATCCTTGTCATCCGGCACCACCTGCTGGCGCTGTTCGGGCGAAAGCCCCAGGCCCACCTGTTGCAGGGAGGATTGCGCCTGCACGCGGTCCAGCCCGAGCAGGTTGGGCACCTCCACCTCGGCCGGGCCAGCGCCAACGTCCAGCCGGATCGTCGTTCCCCGCACCGCCTGGTCGCGGGGGGTCATGTCCACCACGCGGTCGAGGTCCTGCGGGGTTGACTCGACCGGATGGCGGGCAGTCTGGAAGCCGGCGGCGTTGAGCGTCTGCTCAGCGGGCACCACTGGCTGGCCGACCACGTTGGGCAGCGTGACCGGTTTGGGCCCGCCACCGAAGACGTTGGTGAACAGCAGCAGGAGCAGCCCGATGACGGCGACGACCACCACCGTGGCGAGAATCCCGAGGCCCCGTCCAGACCGCCGCGCACCGGCCAGTCCATCGAGGTGTTCCGCGTGCCGCCGACTGGCCCGACTCGCTCCGATAGGTCGAATACGCCCGATGGCCACGGTGGGGCCCGAGTCGAGCATGAGATCGCGGTCCGCGTCGGTCATGACCACCGGCGCCAGCTGCCGCTGCCCGGACAGCACGCGGACCAGGTCCGAGCGCATCTCGGCGGCGGACTGGTAACGGTTGGCCGGGTTCTTGCTCATCGCCTTGAGCACCACCGCGTCCAGTGCCGCTGCCACTCCCGGGTGCTGCTGCGACGGTGGTATGGGGTCTTCCCGGACGTGCTGGTAGGCCACCGCGACCGGGGAGTCACCGGTGAACGGAGGATCGCCGGTGATCAGCTCGTAGAGCACGCAACCGGCGGCGTAGACATCTGACCGGGCGTCCACCAGTTCGCCGCGGGCCTGCTCGGGAGACAGGTACTGGGCGGTGCCGACCACCGCCGCAGTCTGAGTCACGCCCTGCCCGTCGGCCAGCGCCCTGGCGATGCCAAAGTCCATCACCTTGACCGCGCCGGCATTGTTGATCATCACATTGGCTGGCTTGACGTCCCGATGGATGATGCCGTTGCGGTGGCTGAAGTCCAAGGCGGCGCAGACGTCCGCCATCGTCTCCATCGCGCGTTGCTCGTCCATAGGGCCTTCGGTCTTGACGATGTCGCGCAACGTCCGGCCGTCGACAAACTCCATCACGATGTACGGTAACGGACCGTAGTCAGAAACCGTCTCACCGGTGTCGTACACCGCGACGATCGCTGGATGGTTGAGCGCAGCCGCGTTTTGTGCCTCCCGGCGGAAGCGGTGCTGGAACTGGGGGTCCCGGGCCAGATCGGCGCGCAGCACCTTGACCGCGACGTCGCGGTCAAGCCGGACGTCACGGCCGCGGTGCACCTCGGACATACCGCCATAGCCGAGCGTCTCGCCCAGCTCATAGCGATCCGACAGCAGCCGGGGAATGGTCATGTCAGTTTCCCCTTCGGCAGGTCATTTCGAGAGTCGAGCCGCGCGGGACAAAGCCGGACAGCGGGTCGAGCCCGATGACTCGGCACTGCGACCGCAGGTCCGGATCGACCAGCTCGCCGTCGTCGTCGACCACCCGAGGGATCAGGCCATGGACTTTCGCGGTGAGGATGGCATCGCTGCCTCGGTGGCCCCAGTAGTCGGTGGGAATAATGAGTACCTCCGGGGACCCTTCATCCAGGTTGTTCGGCTCCGGAGCAGGTTGCGTTGGGGCCGGTTTCGTTGGGGTTGATTGCATTGGGGACGGTTCGAGCTGGGAAGGCTGCCCTATCACCGGCGGCGCTGGCCCGGGCGACGCTGTCGAACGCAGCGCCGTCCGGGCCAGGTAGCTACCGAGCACCAGGACGAGCACGCCGAGCAGGACGATCACGGTGCGCGCCGCGCCGCGCCGCGCGGGGTAGCGGTGCGGCGGCGATGGCGCCAGCATCGCGGTGAGTGACGCCGTCGCAGGCAACACTGCGGTGTCAGTTTCTTTCACGCCGGTCACCCCGGCAGGCAGGGGCAACCGGTGCCCAGCGTGGACCGCGGCAACGGCGGCGGCAACGGCGGCGGCAAACTCACCGCCGGTGCGGTAGCGCTGCCGTGGGTCCTTGGCCAGGGCCGCCTCGATCAGCGCTCGGGCTGCCGGGGGCACATCCCGGGGCAAGGGGGGTGGCCTGTCCCGAATGTGCATCATCGCGACGGTGACGGCGTTGTCAGCCACGAACGGGCGTTGCCCGGCCAGACACTCATAACCCACCACGCCCAGCGAGTAGACGTCGCCAGCTGGACCGGTCTCGTGCCCTGCGGCCTGCTCCGGAGCGATGTAGTGCGCGGTGCCCAGCACCATCCCGTGGTGGGTCAGCGGAGCCGCGTCAACGGCTCTGGCGATGCCGAAGTCGGTGATCTTCACTCGTCCATCGGGAGTGATCAGGATGTTTGCGGGTTTGATGTCGCGGTGCACCACACCGCGCTCGTGGGCCGCCTGCAGCGCATCGCCAGCCTGCTCAAGGATGTTCAGCGTGCGCTCGGTGGAAAGCCGGGGCTGCCGCATCAAGATCGTGGCTAGGGCGTCCCCGATGACCAGCTCCAGCACCAGATAGGCCCAGCTGTAGGCACCAAACGGATCGCTGGCCACCTCGCCATAATCGTGCACCGCAGCGATGCCGGGATGATTCAGCGAGGCGGTCATCCGGGCCTCGGCGTGGAAGCGGTGTCGGAACTCCGGGTCGCCGGAGAGCTCCGGCTTGAGCACCTTGATGGCGATCTGACGGTCCAGCCGAGTGTCGGCGGCCTGCCACACCTCGCCCATCCCGCCGACGGCGATGCACCGGCTCAGCCGGTATCGCTGCGCCAGAAGCTGCCCGCTGCTCAACCCCATACAGCCACCATTAGCGGGCTCCTTGCAGGGCGGCGGCGATGACGGCTCGACCGATCGGGGCGGCCAACGAGCCTCCGGTTGCCTCGAGATTGCGGTCTCCACCGTTCTCTACCAGTACCGCGATCGCTACCTGCGGGTTTTCGGCCGGCGCGAAGGCGACATACCAGCCGTCCGGGGGGGTGTTCTTGGGATCGGCGCCATGCTCGGCGGTGCCGGTCTTCGCAGCGATGCTGACGCCCTTGATTTTACCGTCGTTGCGGTAGCTGTTCTCGGCGGCGACCATCATGTCCCGGATCTGGTCGGCGGTGATGCGGGACATCGCTGTGTCGGCTTGCTCAGGTGCGAACCTCTCCAACACGGACAGGTCCGGAGCCAGAATGTTTCGAACCAGCTGAGGCTTCATCCGCACTCCGCCGTTGGCGATCGTCGCAACGATCATCGCGTTCTGCAACGGGGTGAGCGCCACATCACGCTGCCCAATGCCAGACTGCTCCAAGGCGGCCACATCGGGAACAGCGCCCACAGTAGACGGCGCCACCGGGATCGGGATGGTGAGGTCCTGCTGCCCAATGCCGAACAGTTGGGCCTGCTTGCGCAGGTCGTTCTCCCCGACGATGGCGGCCAGCTGGGCGAAGGAGGCGTTGCAGGAGCGCACCAGAGCCTGGGTAAGCGTAGCGGTGTCGCCGGTGCCGCACCGCTCATCGGCAAAGTTGTGCAGCAATGTCGTGGTGTCCTGCAGCTGCAATGCGGACGCCGCCGTGAGTGGGGTGTCCGGAGTGGCCTTCCCGTCCTCCACTGCGGCCGCGGTGACCACCAGCTTGAACGTCGACCCCGGCGGGTAGGTCGACGCGACCGCGCGGTTGGTCAGCGGGGAACCGTGCTGGGGCGAGGTGTCCGCGTTCCAAGCGGCCTCCTGCTCCGCGCCGTCATGCGCGGACAGCCGGTTCGGGTCGTAGGACGGGGTGGACACCATCGCGAGGATCTCCCCGGTGCTGGGTTTGATCGCCACCACCGCGCCGGTGTAACCCCGGCGGATCAACCCCTCGTAGGCGGCACGCTGGACGGCCGGGTTGATGGTGAGCTCGACGCTGCCCCCGCTGGGCTCCCGCCCGGTGATCAGATCTGACAGCCGGCGCACGAACAGCCGGCCGTCGGAGCCGTTGAGCACGGAGTCCATCTTGTTCTCGATGCCACCCGAGCCGTAACGCAGCGAGTAGTAACCAGTAACCGGGGCGTACAGCGGGCCGCCCAGATACCTGCGCAGGAAGCGCAGCTGCCCGCCGGTCTCCACCGAACTGGCCACCGGTAGCCCACCAGCGATGATCTCGCCGCGCTGGCGGCTGTACTCATCAAGCAGTACCCGTCGGTTGCGCGGGTCAGCGCGGTAAGTGTCGGCGTTGACGACCTGAATGTAGGTGGCGTTCAGCAGCAGCACAACGATCATGCCCATGACGGCCAGCGCGACCCGGCGAAGCGGCGTGTTCACCGGCCGACCACCAGCATGACAGCAGAGGTGATCATCAATTCACCGTCCGGCAGTCCACTCCAGGTTCTGAAGGCTTCTCCGGCAGTGGCGTACTGGTGGTCGTCGGTGCTCCAGAAGTGCTCCCAGAAGTGTTCTCAGTGGACGAGGCCGGTAGCTGCGCGGGGAGAGCTCCAGCTTCGGCCCTGGGGCACGGCGGCAACATGTCATTGGTCCGGAGCCTGCCAATGATCTCGCGAGCGCCGGTCAATCCACTGTTGCTGATCATTCCTCGGTGAACGTTGGCCCGGGCGTACGGTTGCAGCTCACGCAAGAACATCGTCTCGCAACCGCGCGCGCCGTCCCGGCAGCTTCCTTCGGCCCAGGTGTGCAGCGGCAGGCCGAGGAACTCACCCCGGACGCCCTGGAAGACACCCACCTCGCCGTTACTGGCGGCCCCCACGTAGTACTGGCCGAGCACCAAGATCGAACCGATCGCGGCGATGACACCGAGCGCAATGGCAGCCACCGCCAGACCGATCAACGCTCGCCGCTGCTTGTGCCAGCGCAGCTGCGGGTCCAGAGGCACCGGTTCGATCCGCTGGGGTTCCGGTCGGGGCAGGGTGGTCGTCGCCGCCCGGGAAGCCGCTGAATCGGGCTGCGGTTCCTCGACGCCGTCGCCCGCCGCCCCACCGATGATGGGTGCGTCCTCACCGTACTCAACGTCCGCTACGTCGGCCACGATACAGGTGATGTTGTCCGGTCCGCCGCCTTTGAGAGCCAGCTCGATGAGCCGGTCGGCGCAGGCCCTAGGGTCGGGGATGGTCAATCCCTCGGCCAGGGTCTCGGCGCTGACCACGCCGGAAAGCCCATCGGAGCACAGCAGGTAGCGGTCCCCGGCGAAGGCCTCCCGCACGGTGAGCGAGGGCTCAACATCGTGTCCGGTGAGCGCCTTGAGGATCAATGAGCGCTGCGGATGGTGGCTGGCTTCGTGCTCGGAGATCCGGCCTTCGTCGATCAACGACTGGACGAAGGTGTCGTCGTGGGTGATCTGGCTGAACACGCCATCGCGCAGGAGGTAAGCGCGAGAGTCGCCGACGTGGACCAGACCGATCTTGTTTCCACCGAAGAGCACTGCGGTCAACGTGGTGCCCATACCCTCCCGTTCGGGATCCTCGCGGACCAGCTCGCTGATCGCGGCGTTACCAGCGAGGGTGGCCTCGTGCAACTGGTCCAGCAGGTCGTTGCCGGGTTCGTCGTCGTCCAGCGGGGCGAATGCCGCGATGACGGCTTTCGACGCTATCTCGCCGGCCGCGTGACCGCCCATCCCGTCGGCCAGCGCCAGCAGACGGGGCCCGGCGTACACCGCGTCCTGGTTGTTCTGCCGAACCAGGCCGCGATCGCTTCGGGCTGCGTAGCGGAGGAACAGAGTCATGAGCGCAGCTCGATCACCGTCTTGCCGATGCGGATGGGGACCCCCGGAGGAACCCGAGTAGGTCCGGTGACCTTAGCTCGGTCCAGGTAGGTGCCGTTGGTGGAGCCCAAGTCTTCCAGAAACCAATCCCCGCTTTGGACGGCGAGCCGAGCGTGCCGGGTGGACGCATAATCGTCATCAAGCACCAGCGTGGAGTCGTCGGCACGGCCGATGAGGATGGGCCTGCCCTCCAGCGAGATGCGGGTGCCCGCCAGACCACCTGCGGTGACCACCAGCTGGCGAGGCGTCCGGTTGCCCTCCACCCGAGCACCGCGCCGCGACATCGGAACGCCTGCGCGCAGCCCAGACGCCGCGAACAGCTCGGATCGCACGACGCGCAGCGCAGCGACGACGAACATCCAGAGCAGGAGGAGAAAACCCGCTCTGGTCAGCTGTAGCACCAGCTCCGGCACGCTGAAGGTCGTCTCTGCTAGGTCGCGTCGTGGTTGACACCGTTCATGAGGTCTCAACCCTGGGTACGGAAAACAAGCCGGGACTGACCAACCCGTACCACGTCGCCGTCGACGAGTTGCCAGGTCTGCACCGGGGTGCCGTTGACCGTCGTGCCGTTGGTGGACCCGAGGTCGGCAAGCACCGCTGCCTGGCCATCCCAGGTGATCTCCAGGTGCCGCCGGGACACGCCAGTGTCCGGCAGCCGGAACTGGGCATCCTGGCCGCGGCCCACCACGGTAGCGCCCTGGGTCAGCTGGTGGTGCCGATTCGACCCGTCGTCCAAGATGAGCGCCGCCGAAAGCTGGCGGTAACTCGTCTGGCCCCCCTGGTCAGCTGGGGGGTAATAGCCACCGTACTGGCCGTAGGTTTGCTGGTAACTGCCAGCTTGGTCATAGTCGTAAGCGTACTGGGGACTGTAGCCGGATGGCTGACCGTAATCCGGGGCGTCCCCGGCGTGCTCGCCCTGTTGCTGGCTCATGGGTCGGTCTCCTGCGGTGCGAGGTTGCGGTGTGTCGGGATCGACAGACGAGCTGGTACGGAACTGTCCCGTGTGCAGCGTCTCAGACCGCCTCAGAGCCACCACAACGTCTCCATAGACATCCCAAGCCTGCTCTGCGAGATGGCTCTGGATGCAACCCTTCAGCATCCGGATCACCCGCTGCTCGTCTTCTGCCAGCCGGTCATGGTCGGCCGCCCCCAGTGTCACGGTGTAACGGTTAGGCGCGAGCACTCGCCCTCCGGCGAGCGGACGGGCGTTGTCGTCAGCCTCACGCGCAAGCGCGTGGGCCACCTCCTGCGGCACCACGCTGCCGCCGAAGACTCTGGCAAAGGCGTCGCCGACCATACCTTGCAACCGACGCTCGAACCTCTGCACCTTACCCACGGCGACCTCCTCTCCCACACTCGGCCAGAGCCTTGCTGGCCGGGGCCATCTAGCGGCTCTGCACCGATGGTATCCGGGAAGGCCAGCCGGCCAGGCCCGCCGCATCCGCGAGGGGGTGGCATGTTACCGTTTTTCAGTCACCCGGGCGAGTGGCGGAATGGCAGACGCGCACGGTTCAGGTCCGTGTGTCCGAAAGGACGTGGGGGTTCAAGTCCCCCCTCGCCCACCGTAGTGCTCGCGAGCACGCTCCTCACGTGCTCTTATGGATGCTTGTGCACCTTCCAGGACCCCCGTAAGGGGTCATATGGATGCTTGTGCACCTTCGGCTACCGCAACGGGGTGGTGTCGCGTCCTCGCCCCGCGCCAGTACCCAGGCCAGCACCACCTGTAACGGCGTGGCGTCGTATCGGGCGGCGACCGAGCGGAGAGGCCTAGCGCGGAGACGGTGAGGCCGGACCGGCCGAGGCGACGTTGAGTACTGATCATGTTCTTCTTCCTGTTGCTGGTGGCAGGGAAAATAACTGGGGGTGGCCGCATTGCGGC
>JBATXM010000241.1:0-5169 GCA_049673305.1 Pseudonocardiaceae bacterium
GGCGACCGCATTGCGGTCGCCCCTCCCATGCCGTCGGCATTGCGCGCTGATCACGTGATCGCGCGGCGGTACTGCACGACTGGAGGGAAAGTCGGCTGCCCCAGTACCGCCCTGAGCTTTGCCGCCGGCATGCTGGTACCGTTCCCTAGCCAACGGCACCGCAGGTGATCACCAGCTCAGGTTCAGGCGCCGCGGCCGCCGTTGGCGCTGCCGCCCGCGCCACCGAAGCCGTCACCGGCGCTGTTGGTCTGGTCACCCAGCAGGTCGATGTTCAGCAGGTTGATGCCGATGCCCCCGGTGCCCTTGCCGCCGTTGCCACCGATGCCGCCGTCGCCCCCACTTCCACCCCCGTGGCCGGAACCGCCACAACCACAGCCACCGGCCGAGAACAGGGACAGGACGGTACGGGCCGGGAGCAGCTCCACGTGCTGCCCGTCGATCTCGGCAAAGCTCACTGAATCAGACATGTCGTAGCCTCCTTGTTAAGGCCCCCAGTGGGCCGGGAACAGAACCTCCCAATCGACTGCCGCCGATTCGGCTATGTCATACGATGGCGAGAAAAAGGTCGCCTGACAACATCAATTCTCCACCTAACTTCAGCCCCCGCCACCTAGCCGTGACGCTGCTTTTTTCAGCTACTGAGCCAACGGCGAACCGTTACTGAGGTTCAGCGACTTCAGTACCTACCGCGAGACGTCGCGCAGCTGCCATCCGCTCAGAGATGTCGCTGGTGAGAGCCATGCTGAAGCTGAGCGTAGTCGCCACGGACGTCCACGGCGACTACACGGACACCTACGGCGACGACAGTGTTCAAGGTGAACCGACATGAAGGACAAATCGGCATTGGGGCCGGGATAAAGCAGCCAATACTCAGAACGTCTCCGCAGGCACGTAGGTACCCCAGACGTCCCGCAGCGCATGGCATACCTCACCCACCGTGGCACGGGCGGCCAGTGCCCGCTTCATCGGGTACAGCACGTTGGTGCCAGTGTCCTTGGCCGCGCGGCGCAGCTCATCCAGGACGCGGTCGACCTCGGCGGATGATCGGGACGAACGCAGCGCGGCGAGCCGCGCCCGGGCACTGTCCTCGATCTCCGGGTCCACCCGCAGGGGCTGGTAGGGATCCTCGGTGTCGAGCCGGTAACGGTTGAGCCCGACCACCACCCGGTCACCGGAGTCGATCTCCAATGCGGTCTGGTAAGCGGTTTTTTCAATCTCCGACTTCTGGAAGCCCGCCTCGATGGCGTGCACCGCGCCACCCAGCTCGTCCACTTTCTCGATCAAGGCCACCACGGCGGCCTCGACCTCGTCGGTCATCGCCTCGATCGCGTAGGAGCCGGCGAAGGGATCCACGGTGGACGTCAGGTCGGTCTCGTAGGCCAGCACCTGCTGGGTGCGCAGGGCCAGCCGGGCGGACTTCTCGGTCGGCAAGGCGATCGCCTCGTCATAGGCGTTGGTGTGCAACGACTGGGCGCCACCGAAGATCGCGGCGATCGCCTGCGCGGTGACCCGGATCAGGTTGACCTCGGGCTGTTGCGCGGTGAGCTGCACGCCGGCGGTCTGGGCGTGGAATCGCAGCATCAGCGACTTGGGGTGTCGCGCGCCGAAGCGCGCCGCCATCATGCGAGCCCAGATCCGCCGGGCGGCCCGGAACTTCGCCACCTCCTCCAACAATGTGGTGCGCGAGACAAAGAAAAACGACAATCGCGGCGCGAACTCATCGACGACCATCCCGGCGTCCAGCGCGGCCTGCACATACTGCGCCCCGTTGGCCAGCGTGAACGCGATTTCCTGCACTGGATTCGCACCCGCCTCGGCCATGTGGTAGCCCGAGATCGAGATAGTGTTCCAGTGCGGGAGCTCCGCCTTGCAATAAGCGAAAATGTCCGAGGTAAGCCGCAGGGACTGCGCTGGCGGGTAGATGTAGGTGCCGCGCGCGATATACTCCTTGAGCACGTCATTCTGGACCGTTCCCGCCAATCTCGAGCCCGGCACGGCGCGCTCTTCGCCCACCAACTGATACAGCAGCAACAGCACACCCGCAGGAGCATTGATCGTCATCGAGGTGGACACCTCGTCCAACGGGATTCCGTCGAACAGCGTCCGCATGTCCTCGATCGAGTCGATGGCCACCCCGACCTTACCGACCTCACCGCGCGCGATCACCTCGTCGGAGTCGTAACCCATTTGGGTGGGCAGGTCGAAGGCTACCGACAGGCCGGTCTGCCCAGCCCGCAGCAGCTGGTGATAACGGGCGTTGGACTCGCTGGCGCTGCCGTACCCGGCATATTGGCGCATCGTCCAGGGACGCTGGGTGTACAGGGTGGGATACACCCCTCGAGTGAACGGGAACTCCCCGGGCTCGCCCAACCGCTCGGCCAGTCCGGCCGCGACGTCCTCCGCGCGGTACACCGGCTTGACCGCGAAACCGGACTCTGTCCTGCGCTCACCCGCCATCGCCCGCTTCTCCTTCATTCTCCCTACATTCTCCTGCACCTCAGCGACGCCTGTATGGCATAACCCGGCGGGGAGCGCAACGGCCGGGAGCGCGAGACCGGCATCATGAGGCCGTGACCAACGCTGCACCCCGCCTGGTGGCGGGTCGCTACCGGCTCGAAGCTGTACTGGGCCGAGGCACCATGGGCACGGTGTGGTCAGCACACGACGAGGTGCTCGGCCGGCCGGTCGCGATCAAGGAGGTGTTGCTGCCGCCGGGTATCCCGCAGGCCGAGGCGGACGCGCTCCGGGAGCGTTCGTTGCGTGAGGCCAGGGCCATCGCAGCCCTGTCGCACCCCAACGTGGTGACCCTCTACGACGTGGCCCGGGAGGGCGCCGCGCCATTCGTGGTGATGGAGCTGGTGGCGTCGGTCAGCCTGGCGGAGCTGGTGCGGGACAATGCCCTGCCGCCGCAACGGGTGGTCGCTATCGGGGCCGCAGTAGCGGCGGCGCTGCAGGCCGCGCATGCCGCAGGCATCACGCACCGGGATGTCAAGCCCGGCAACGTGCTGATGGCCCACGACGGCCGGATCAAGCTCACCGACTTCGGGATCGCCCGCAACCGGTGCGACCAGACGTTGACCGCGACCGGTTTGATGCTGGGCTCTCCCGCTTACATCGCTCCCGAGATCGCCTCCGGTGGACCGGTCAACCCGGCGTCAGACCTGTGGGGACTCGGCGCGACGCTGTTCGCTGCGGTGGAAGGCAGGCCTCCCTACGACGCGGGCACCGCGATGGCGACGGTCGCCTCGGTGGTGCAGGGCGAAGTGCCCAGGCCGTCATGTTCCGGAGCGCTCGCCGAGGTGATCAGCGGTTTGATGATCAAGAATCCAGCACGCCGGATGTCGCTGTCGCGGGTACGCCAGCTGCTGGGGGCGCCACCCGAGCCAGCTGATCCCGAATCCATGGCTCCCGAGCCCATGGCTCCCAAGCCGGTGCGCCCCATCCCGGTCACCGTCCTCGGCCCAGAAAAAGACGCAGAAAAACTGGACCCGCCACGCCGGCGGACCGGGCAGCTCGCGGCCGCCCCAGGCCCGCTGCCCTTTGCCGTGCCCGCTAGCGCACCCCCTCACGCGCCTCCCCACAAGCAGAGCCCGGCTGCGGCGCACCGGTTCGGCAACACCGGGGCCAAGAGCGCCGCAGCGCTGGCGGTCCTGTGGACGGTGGCGGTCCTGGTGTTTCTCGGCTCCGCGCTCGCCAGCTTCGGAATTGCCCGCCTCGCCAGCGGCCGGACGGCGCTGCCCGCCCTGGGAGCCCGGGCCGTCGTGGGGACAAGTCCCGATGATCTGGTGCTGGCACCCCGGGTGCTTCAGGCCACCGGGCCAGCGGGCACCCGAGCGGTCCGGTTCACGGTCACCGTGCCGAGAGGCTGGCCGGAGTTCCGTGAGCAGCGGACGCTCGGGAAAAGCGCCGGCACCGTGCTGCGTTTCGTCTCCCTGGACGGCTCGGAGGTCATCGCCGTGGAGCGGGTCACCGGCGTGCTGCCCGGCGGCAGCGTCGACCAGTACCTCACCACCTATCTGCGCACGCTGGCGCAGGGGGTGCGCGAGCTCGTCGAGACCCAGCGGCAGCGGCTCGCCGGCCGGGCGCTGGACGCCACCTTCCGGACCCAGGAGGGCGGTGAGCTGCGCCGCACCACCTACCTGCGGCTGATTCCGGCCGGAGCGGACCTGTGGGCGGTGTCGGTCACCGTGCCGACCGAGCGAGAGGGCGCCGGGCGCATGAGGCTGTTCGAACCCGTGGTAACGGGATTCGCTCCCGGCCTTTAGGCTGCCGGCCGTGACTGGTCCGGCGCAGCTCGCCCGAGATGCCGCGTGCGCACTCGCCCAGGCCACTGGGGTACCCGCGCACGACATCGCCGTGGTGCTGGGCACCGGCTGGCGCCCAGTGGCCGACACCCTGGGCGCTCCCACCGTCGAGATCCCGTTCACCGCGCTGCCCGGCTTTACCCCACCGCAGGTCAGCGGGCACGCCGGGATGGTCCGGTCGGTACCGCTGCGCGGGCCCCTCGGTGAGCGCCGCATCCTGGTGCTGCTCGGTCGCACGCATGGTTACGAGGGTCATGGGGTGGACCAGGTGGTGCACGGAGTACGCGCCGCCTGCGCGGCGGGCGTGCGGGTGGTGGTGCTCACCAACGCCGCTGGCGGTATCGCTGAGGGGCTCGAGGTCGGCCAGCCAGTGCTGATCTCCGACCAGCTCAACCTTACCGGAACCTCGCCGCTGGTCGGCCCACAGTTCGTCGACCTCATCGACGCCTACTCCCCCCGGTTGCGCGCGCTGGCCCGGCAGATCGACCCGAACCTGGTCGAGGGCGTCTACGCCGGGATGCCCGGCCCCCACTTCGAGACGCCGGCGGAAATCCGCATGTTGCGCACGCTGGGTGCTGACCTGGTCGGGATGTCCACCGTGCTGGAAACCATCGCCGCCCGCGCCGAGGGCGCCGAAGTGCTCGGGATCTCCCTGGTCACCAACCCAGCCGCCGGCCTGACCGATGCCCCGCTGGACCACCACGAGATCCTCGCCACCGCCGCCCGCGCCACCACCCGAATGGGCGCCCTTCTCCACACCCTGCTCACCCAGGCGTGACCCCTAGCCCCCCACTAGCCCACAGCGCGACACCGTCGCTTGATCACGGTTTTGGTGCCAAAAACGACACGTCGTGTCGTTTTTGGC
>JBATXM010000242.1:0-36847 GCA_049673305.1 Pseudonocardiaceae bacterium
GGCGGGACGTTGTTCGCCCACGCCCGCCTCATCGTCTGCTGAGGCAGCACCCGGTTGGCGGGGTCATGGGTGTGCGCACCACACGAGCGGGCGGGGCGCAGAAGGGGCGACGGGCAGATGGTAGCTCACCGCCAGCGAGCACCATATCGATCGACGTTCATGACCTACTTCAGAAGGTCTGCGACTTGGGGATGATGCTGACCATCCTCTCCAATGGCTCCCGGCTGTCGAGCCCCAAGATCCTGGATCTGATTACCTTCCGATATCCGCACAGGATCACGCTCAACGTCTATGGAGCGAGTGCGGAGAGCTACGACGGGCTGACCCGACGGAAAGGCGCGTTTAAGATGTTCGAGAAGGGCCCCTGTACGCCGAAATACCACTGACCCTAAGCATGATTGTCACCAAGCACGACGCGCATGAAGTCGAGCAGATACGGGCCATCGCGGAACGTCTCGCACTGCCCTTCGACGAGTACGTCAATATGGTGCCGACGATCTACGGTGGCGCAGAGACCGATCCGCACGGCAAGGCGAGCAGCTGCAAAGTCGGCCGCAACCCCCACATCTCTCTCATGGACGAAGGAATTGAAGGAATTGAAGGCCTGCGCCGTCTGGGAAACATCGCTGACGGTCTGCTGCTCCGGCAAGAGGGATTGCCAGCACCGAGAGAGGAAGGAGGATACCAGATGATCATGGACGTCGAAAACAGGCCGAGGTCCGTCGAGCCTGATGAAATCGAGTTCGTCGCGGACTTGGACGTGCCGTCCGAATCGGACGTGTGCTCATGCAGCGCTGGCGCCGACAACCCGTTCTGAATAGGCGCATCGGGCTCCGACGTGAGCGCGTCGGAGCCCGATGTTTTTGGTGGTCGATACACTGCCGAACATGCGTTTCCAGTGGGACTGGCTGAGCCCAGTTATAGCAGTTCCGTATGTTCCGACGCTCGGACCGGTAGTGCCCGGGGCGCTGTCCGCGGAGCTGTTCAACGCCGTCGTGGACGTCGCTGATACTGGCCTATTCCTCCCTTACGACAAAGACCGGCGCTGGTCGCGCATGAAAGATGAATGGGTCATCGTCAACGAGATTATCCATGAGCCGGACCGCACCGTCATACCCACATTTTTTACCCGTGGACGCGGCCTGGTGAAGATTCACTATTATGGGAATAACGTACCAAGACTGAGCGAGACAACCGAATTTTCACGCACCTGGTGCGCCACCTCCGACGCGGCGGCCGGACGGATCATCTGGTTTCAGAACACTCCCAATGGCGCAAGAACGCGACTGATGCTGAAAAAATTCTCAGACCAGGACAAGCGCTGCTGTGACCGGGTTATGAACCTGGAGGACTGCGACGTTGCTGACACTTTCCCGGCCTTCGCCGAACAACTCGGGGCGGACGGATTCGCGTTTCTCTACCAGCGGATCAAGACCGTCCTCTGCGATGGTCCGATTCTTGTCACGGTCAACCGCAGCCACCGCAGTACTTCGCCGTACATCCCGACTACCGGAACAGGGGCCATGGCCGGGCACTGTGGCAAGCGGCGATGGCGTGGAGCGTGGAGAACGGGGCAGAGTACAAAGTCCTCCAAGCCGCATCTGGGAGCGCAGCTGAGCTGCTCTACATGTCCGAAGGACTGTCCACGCTCGGGTTCGTGTGCAGCAGGGACTTGCCTTCCGCATAGTTGAGCGTTAGGCCCGTGCGCCCTCACCGAGGTCGGCACCGACCGACAGTGTCCACAGCGCGACACTGATCCACTTTCAGGCTCACCCGAGGCGGGCAAGCCCCACGATGACGGCGAATCACGCGGGCACGGCACCCGATTCCATCAGGCTCCCGGTCCACCGGGGTATTCTGAGCCACCTGATATCACCTCAACCGCCCACGGTACTTGCGCATCGCTTTAGCTCGACGTCGCCGCGCTCTGGGAGGATTACAGCAGTCCACCCGGGAGGGCACATGAGTACATCCACGACCCCACGTCACGGCCCGACGCGGGAGGAACCGGATCGCAACCTCGCCATGGAACTGGTGCGGGTCACCGAGGCCGCCGCGATGGCCGCTGGCCGCTGGGTTGGCCGCGGGGACAAGAACGGCGGCGACCAGGCGGCCGTGGACGCCATGCGCAAGCTGGTCGGCTCGGTGTCGATGCGCGGCGTTGTCGTGATCGGTGAAGGGGAGAAAGATGAGGCGCCGATGTTGTTCAACGGCGAGGAGGTCGGCAACGGGCAGGGGCCGGAATGCGATGTCGCCGTTGATCCGATCGACGGCACCACACTGATGAGCAGGGGCATGCCCAACGCGCTGGCGGTGCTCGCGGTCTCCGAGCGAGGCACGATGTTCGATCCTTCCGCGGTGTTCTACATGGAGAAGATCGCCACCGGACCAGAGGCGGCCGAGGTCATCGACCTGTCCGCACCAGTGGTGGAGAACATCAAGCGGGTCGCCAAGGCCAAGCGGATGGGCATCTCCGACATCACGGTGTGCATCCTGGACCGACCGCGACATAACGACCTGGTACGCCAGGTCCGCGAGGCTGGCGCCCGGATCACGTTCATCACCGATGGGGACGTCGCGGGCGCGATCGCCGCAGCCCGCCCGGACACCGGCGTGGACCTGCTGATCGGCATCGGCGGCACCCCGGAGGGGATCATCAGCGCGGCCGCGCTGCGCTGCATGGGAGGCGCGATCCAGGGCCGGCTATGGCCTCGGGATGACGCTGAGCGTCAGGCGGCGCGCGACGCCGGGCACGATGTGGAGCGGATCCTCACCACTGAGGACCTGGTCGGCGGCGACAACATGTTCTTCTGCGCGACCGGGATCACCGATGGAGAACTGCTCCGCGGGGTGACCTACCACGCGGGCGGATGCCGAACGCACTCCATCGTGATGCGCTCCAAGTCCGGCACCGTGCGGATGATCGACAGTGTGCACCGGCTGACCAAGCTGCGCCAGTACGCCGCGGTGGACTTCGACCAGCTCCCGCGCTCATGAGCCAGCACTACCGGATTGAGCGCGACACCATGGGCGAGGTGCAGGTGCCCGTGGACGCCCTGTACCGCGCGCAGACGCAGCGCGCCGTGGACAACTTCCCGATCTCCGGACGTGGCCTGGAACGCTCCCAGATCCGCGCGCTGGGGCTGGTCAAGGGCGCCTGCGCGCGGGTGAACGCCCAACTCGGGGTGCTCGACCCGACACTTGCGCAGGCGATCGCCTCAGCCGCCGATGAGGTGGCGGCCGGTGCGCATGACGCGCAGTTTCCCGTCGACGTGTTCCAGACCGGCTCGGGCACCAGCTCGAACATGAACGCCAATGAGGTGATCGCCACGCTGGCCAGCCGCAGCGCCGGCTGCGACATGCACCCCAACGACCACGTCAACGCGTCGCAGTCGTCCAACGACGTGTTCCCGACCACCATCCACCTCGCCGCCACCGAGGCCCTCGCGCACGACGTGATACCCGCGCTGGAACACCTGGCTTCGGCCCTGACCCGACGTTCGCGCGACTGGGCCGAGGTGGTCAAAGCGGGCCGCACCCACCTGATGGACGCGGTACCGATCACGCTCGGCCAGGAGGCTGGTGGGTGGGCATCGCAGGCTCGGCACAGCGTCGAACGGCTGGCGAGCTGTCTACCCCGGTTGGGCGAGCTGCCCATCGGGGGCACCGCGGTGGGCACCGGGCTGAACGCCCCAGCGGGTTTCGGTGCCGCCGTTGTCGAGCAGCTCCGGGAGGCCACTGGCCTGGAGATGCTCACCGAGGCCCGGGACCACATCGAGGCGCAGGCAGCTCGGGACGGCCTGGTGGAGTGTTCCGGCGCGCTGCGTACCGTCGCGGTGTCACTTTTCAAGATCTCCAATGACATCCGGTGGCTGGGTTCCGGGCCCCGCACCGGACTGGCCGAGCTGCGGCTACCCGATCTACAGCCCGGCTCGTCGATCATGCCGGGGAAGGTCAACCCGGTGATCTGCGAGGCGACGATGATGGTCGCCGCGCAGGTGATCGGCAACGATGCCTGCGTCGCGTTCTCCGGCGCGCAGGGCAACCTGGAGCTCAACGTGATGATGCCGGTGATGGCACGCAATGTCTTGGAGTCGGCTCGGCTACTCGCCGCAGCCGCCCGATTGCTCGCCGACAAGGTTATCAAGGACGTCGAGGCCGACGTGCAGCGCTGCCGCGAGTATGCCGAGTCCTCTCCCGCGATCGTGACCGCGCTCAACCGCTATCTCGGCTACGAGGAGGCGGCCTCCATCGCCAAACAGGCACTATGTCAACGGCGCACCATCTGCGATGTCGTGCGCGAACGTGGTCACCTTGAGAACGGCACCCTCACCCCCGATCAGCTCACCAAGGCCCTCGACGTCCTGGGTATGACCTTTTCTCCGCGTTCTGGGGACAAACCGCAGTAGTGTCAAGCCGCGATTACCGCAGTCCACCCCCATAACCTCACCCTCTGACGAACGCTGGCGGTGGGTGCTCTTCGCAGGGCGCGTTGCTACCATAGCCGGGCAGCAGATCGTCCCGAACCCAGCCCTGGTCCCCGGTGGAAGCATTGCGCAAGAAGGTCCACGTCCCACCGTCTCCCGGCATGTAGCAGAGATACTGGGCGCGCTGGTCGTGCATCCCTTGACCGGTTTGTATGCAGGAATTGCTGGGACCGCTGCGCAATGTCGCGGTATTGGCCGGAAAATTCACCCAACGGTGGTCTTTCTCCGGGTAACTCAGCCCGCAGGCGATCATCGTGGAAGATCCCACCCCAGAATACTTTTCGTGATCATTTTGCGGTGGCCGCGGCCCCTCTCCCGCGCTTGCCGGCGCGGCAAGAGCGAGCGTGGCAGTGGCTGCGGCGAGTATCGAACCGGCCACGCGTGCGGAGGTCCAAGACATCAAGAAAACTCCTCTCTTCTCGCTCATCCCGTGAAAATCTCAGGTCCCCCGCCCGACCGTCGCCTGAGATCCGTGCTCCGTTGCCTTGACCACGCTAGGTTCCTCCGCTTTCCTGCTGCTTTCCGCCCGCTTTCCGCTGTCACTCACCCTCGCCTCAGACGCGCGCGAGGTGGCCCCGAGGAAGCGATGCGTACCCAGGACCGGGCCGACGCGCCGATCGAGGGAAAATCCGGTTACCAAGCGATATCGTGTAGCTACACTCAGTGGCAGGCCGGCGGCGCGGTAGTGGGGGGTGGGCGGCATGGACTTCGAGGTGCTCGGCCCGCTGCGGGTGCGCCACGGGGAGCAACCCGTCCAGCTTTCCGCGCCCATGCCCCGCATGGTGCTCGGGGTCCTGCTCACCCGGGCGAACACACCGGTGCCTGTGGACGTTCTGGTGGATGCCTTGTGGGCTGGCCAGCGAGACCCGCGCGCGGCCAAGAAGCTGCAGCTGCACGTGCATCGGTTGCGGCGGGTACTGGACGATCCGACGCGGATCCGCTTCGAGCACGGCGGCTACGCGCTGCAGGTGCACCCTGGCGAACTCGACGCCGAACGATTCGAATCGGCACTGACCGACAGTGCCGATACCGGGCACCCGGCACACGCTGTCGCGCTGCTCCGCAGGGCGCTGCGGTTGTGGCGTGGGGACCCCTTCAGCGATATCACCGACCTGCCACTGCTGCGCGCCGAGGCCGACCGGCTGACCGAACGTCGGCTAGCCGGCCTTGCCCAGCTGTATGCCGCCGAGCTGGCCTGCGGTCACGCCAATGCGATCATTCCCGAACTCGTCGCGCTGGCTGCGCGGCACCCGATGCGAGAACAGCTGCAAGGGTTGTTGATGACTGCCCTCTACCAGGTAGGCCGGCAGGCCGAGGCGCTGGAGATCTACCACCGCACCCGAGGCACTCTGGTCGAGCAGCTCGGGCTGGAGCCAGGCAGTGAGCTGCAACGGCTGGAGCACGCCATCCTGACCGGCGACCCGACGCTGGAGGCCCCCCTAGAAGCCCTGAGGACACCCTCGATCACACCGGCGCAGCTGCCCGCCGACATCACCGACTTCACCGGCCGCAAGGACCACCTCGCCACAGTCCAACACCTGGCCGCCGCGACGGACCGATCGGCAACGGTGCTCATCGCGGTCACCGGAAAAGCTGGCGTGGGAAAGACGACGTTGGCCGTGCACGCCGCGCACCGGCTTCGGGCCCATTATTCCGATGGGCAGCTGTTCGTGGACCTTTGTGGCGCTCAGGGCCACCCCCTCACACCGGCGGACGTACTAGCCCGGTTCTTGCGGGCGCTCGGGGTGGACCGCACGGCGATCCCTGACGACGCCGAGGAACGTGCCGCCTTATATCGCAGCCGGTTGGCCGACCGGCGACTGCTCATCCTGCTGGACAATGCGCAGTGCGAAGCTCAGCTGCGACCGCTACTGCCAGGCACCCCCGGCTGCGCGGTACTTGTCACCAGCCGGGCGCGGCTGGCCAGCTTGAATGGTGCCCGGCTGATCGATCTGGACATCTTCGAGCCCGACCATGCTGTCGAATTGCTGGCCCGAGTCGCCGGGCCGCAGCGAGTCGCGGCGGAACCCGCGGCAGCTAGGGAGATCGTGCGGCTCTGCGGTTTCCTGCCGTTGGCCGTCCGGATCGCGGGAGCACGGCTGGGGGCTCGACCGCACTGGCCGTTGTCCCGCCTGGAGGCTGACCTGAGCGACGAACACCACCGACTCGACAGGCTGCGACTGGGAGATCTGGATGTGCGGGCCAGCCTCGCGCCGAGCTACGAACGCCTGGACACGATGACTCAGCGCACCTTCCGGCTTCTCGGGCTGCTCGAGATCCGTGACTTCGCCCCCTGGATGGTCGCGGCTCTGCTCGACGTCCCCCAGACCAGGGCTGAGGAGCTGGTGGACACCCTGATCGATATGCACCTGCTCGACGTGTCCGGGCCCGATGCTTCCGGACGGTTGCGTTACCGCTTTCATGACCTGCTGCGCGCCTACGCCCGAGAAGTGCTCGCCGCCCAGGAGCCGGAAGCAGACCGACTCGCCGCGTTGAATCGGACGTTCGGGGGTTGGCTGGCTCTGGCCGAGGAGGCAGGGCGAGCCATGGCCAGTTCCGCCTTTGCTGGAACCTTCGATTCCGGAACATTCGACCGGGGGACTTGCTGGCGCCCCGACGATTCAGTGGTCAGGTCCGTGGTCACCGACCCTGCCGGCTGGTTCACGGCCGAATGGACGGCCCTGATCGGTGCCCTCGACCAGGCTTACTCGATCGAGTCAGACCAGCTCGGCTGGGCGCTGGGCGTACGCCTGGCCAGGATCTTCCTGGTTCGTGGATATTACGACGACTGGCGGGGAGTCTGCGAGCTGATGCTCACGGGCGCTCGGCGAGCGGTCAACGCCGGGCGGGAAGGTATCGCGCTACACCGGCTGGGCGACCTGCACCGCCTTGCGCACCGCCTTGATGAGGCGCTCGAAGGCTTCGACCAGACGCTCACCGCGTGCGGAGCCGCAGGTGATCACGCTGGTCGTACCCCGGCCACCGGAGGCATCGATACGGCTTTGCCCCGCCTGGAAGACGCGCTGACCTACCTGCGCGAGTTGGCTGAGCGCCACAGCGGTGCCTCGGCGATGCACCGGCTCGGCACGGTGCATCGGCTGCAGCGGTGCCATGAGAAGGCGGCCCGCTGCTTCCAGCAAGTGCTGGACGCCCTCGATGTCTTCTCCGACCCGCTTCGAGGTGTGGCCTTGCTGGCATCCGGGGTGCCGTCGGGGTTGCCGTCCGGGGTGCCGTCCGGACGGGCGAAAGGTGTCAGGTTGGCCGCTCTTCAAGGAACCCCGACCCTGTATCTGGGTTAGTAGCTCGACGAAGAGCGGCCACACCACTCAGTGCCAGTTAGTGCCAGTTAGTGCCAGTTAGTGCGCGTAACCCTCCAGCATCTCGGTGACCAGCGCTGCGATCGGCGAGCGCTCCGAGCGGGTAAGGGTGACGTGGGCGAACAACGGGTGCCCCTTCAGCTTTTCGATCACCGCAGCCACCCCGTCATGCCGGCCCACCCGCAGGTTGTCTCGCTGAGCAACATCGTGGGTGAGCACGACCCGGGATCCCGTTCCCAGCCGGGACAGCACCGTCAGCAGCACGTTTCGCTCCAGGGACTGCGCCTCGTCAACAATCACGAAGCTGTCGTGCAGGGACCGCCCTCGGATGTGGGTCAACGGCATCACCTCGAGCATCCCGCGGTCGATCACCTCGTCGATGACCTCCGATGAGGTGATCGCGCCGAGGGTGTCGAACACTGCCTGCGCCCAGGGCTGCATCTTCTCGCTCTCACTGCCCGGCAGGTAGCCCAGCTCCTGGCCGCCCACGGCATAGAGCGGCCGGAAGACAATGACCCGCCGATGCGCGCCGCGCTCCATCACGCTCTCTAGACCCGCACACAGCGCGAGCGCCGACTTGCCGGTACCGGCTCGGCCGCCGAGTGACACGATGCCCACTCCGGGGTCGAGCAGCAGGTCTAGCGCGATGCGCTGCTCAGCCGAGCGGCCGCGCAAGCCGAACGCCTCGCGGTCCCCTCGGACCAGTCGGGCGCGCTTGTCCGCAGTGATCCGGCCCAGCGCGGTCGCGGTTCCCGCGAGCAGCCGCAAGCCGGTGTTGCACGGCAGACCAGCGACCTCCGGGTATTCGGTGAGATCGGCAATTCCCTCCTTATAGAGCTCTTCCAACACCGAGGGCCCGACCTGGACATCGTTCATCCCGGTCCACCCCGAGGACACCACGTCCTGCGCGCGGTACTCGTCGGCGGCCAACCCGACCGCGCCCGCCTTAACCCGCAGCGGCATGTCCTTGGTGACCAGCGTGACGTTGCAACCGTCGGCGGCTAGGTTCAGCGCGCAGGCCAGGATCCGGGAGTCGTTGGTGTTGGTACGAAACCCGGCAGGCAACACCGCCGGGTCACAGTGGTTCAGCTCGACGTGCAGGGTGCCGCCCAGCTCGCCGATGGGGACCGGCTCATCCAGCCGACCGTGCGCAACCCGCAGATCGTCCAGCAGGCGCAGCGCTTCGCGAGCGAACCAGCCCAATTCCGCGTGATGCCGCTTGCCCTCCAGTTCCTCGATGACCACTAATGGGAGCACCACCTCGTGCTCATCGAATCGAAACAGCGCCCGAGGGTCGGACAGCAGGACCGACGTGTCCAGCAAGTACGTGCGCGAACCCGGGGCGGTGGAGTGTGGCGAGCGAGAAGCGATCACGGCAGCTCCCTGGCGTGCGCGGCACCCGCGCCCGCTATTCGGTGGGCCGGCCGGCCTCTGGTTGATCGCTACCGCAGCGCCCCGGTCGGGGCTCAGCGGATCCGACCACGAGGGCCAGGTGCCGGCCCTCCCGTGCTCGCCGTGGGCGGTTTAGCCGCCCGCTCGACACAAGCCACGACCAGGGCCTCCCGTGGCGAGGCGCGTCCAGCACACCCCGCTGTCACCGCACGGTACCGGTGGTGTGGCCGTTGTGACAGGCATCCACACAGGTGAATCACTTTAAGGTTTAGCTGCCGGCCAGTTCGGCGCGCACCACCGACGGGATGAGCGGCTCGTCAAGTAACCGCAGATAGCGTGTGCTCAGTGGCTGCGTCAGCGGGCGGGCCTCCAGCCAAGTGCGCAGCAACCGAAAGCCTTCCACGTAGGTGGTGGTATAGGCCCGCCACAGCGGGTCGGCGAGAAATCGCATCACCTGCTTGGCCCGCACTTCACCGACCAACAGCCATCGTTGCAGGTAGGCCAGCACGTCGGCCGGGTCGGCGCGCTGATCGTGCAGCATCAGCGCGGCATCCTGGCGGACACCGAGCAGACCCGCCGAAGCCGCCTCGAGACGCTCGGCGAGCTCCCCGTCCATCCGCAGCCCCAGATCGCCGAGGATCTCCTGAGCCCACGGCCCCCACCCAGGACCGACTGCGGCCCACAGCCCGAGGTCGGCCAGCCCCTCGGCCATGAGGCACTGTGGGGTGTTCACCAGGAAGATCGTCTGCTCGGCGTGGTGCTCCGTGCGCACCAGGCCGGCTTCTTTGCGGCAGTGTTCGGTGTGGTGGCCTGGGTAGGCCTCGTGCGCGACCAGGTGCGCCAGGTTGCCCATCCGGTGCCCGAGATCCGCGTTGATCGCCACCCGCGAGCGAAAGTCACCGAGGTAGTAGTTGAACCCGCTCCATGGCTTGTCGGTGACCACCTCGTAGCACACGGTCTCCTGCGCGGGCAGGCCATAACGGGCCCGTACTCGATCCCGCAGCGCGCTGGACAGCGCCTGCACGGCGCCCTCCAGCCGCTCCGGTGCGATCTCGTCGCGGGCTCGGTACGCGGCCAACCGATCGGCTAGCGGATCGGTGCCGGGTAGCAGCCGGTCGATCTCGGCGTGGGCCTGGCGGTAAACCTCAGGGTCTCCCGGTTCGATGACGACGTCGAAGTATGCTGCCACCTCCGCCACGAACCCGACTGGCTGACCAGCCAGCACGAGCCCGCTGCACTCCAGGGCCTTCAGGTGGGCGTCCAGGAAGCGGGCGCGGGGCTCAGGCAATCCGGTGGCCGGCAACTCAGCCCGCAGCGCAGCCGCCCGGCGGGCCAGCTCAGCCGGATCCGGCCGGGGCTCGTTGTCCACTTGGCGACGCAGCGCGCCGTCGCCGGTGTAGGCGTCGACGAAGCCCGCAATGAGCCGGTCGAACCGCAGACCCAGGAGCAGGTACTCCCGAACCAGGTCGCGGCTCACGAGCCGAACCGGCGGTGCCGGGCGGCGTAGTCCCGTAGCGCGCGCAGGAAGTCCACCTTCCGGAAGGCCGGCCAGTAGGCGTCGCAGAACCAGAACTCTGAGTGCGCCGACTGCCAGAGCAGGAAACCCGACAACCGTTGCTCGCCCGAGGTACGGATGACCAGGTCAGGGTCGGGCTGGCCAGAAGTATAGAGGTGCTCGGCGATCTGCTCAACGTCGAGCAGATCAGCGAGCTCTTCCATGGTGGTGCCAGCCTCGGCGTGCTTGAGCAGCAGTTTGCGCAACGCGTCGGCGATCTCCTGGCGGCCGCCATAGCCCACCGCGACGTTCACCGCCAGCCCTGGCCGATCCCGGGTCCGAGCCGCCGCGCTGGCCAGCCGCTGCGCCATCTCCGGCGGCAGCAGGTCGAGCGCACCAACGCACCGCACTCGCCAGGGCGTGTCGGGTGCGCACAGGCCGTCGACGACATCGGCGATGATCTCCAACAACGGTTCCACCTCCTCCGGCGGCCGGTTGTGTAGGTTGTCCGGGGACAGCAGCCAGAACGTCGCGATCTCGACACCACTGTCCCGGCACCAGCCAAGCAGCTCGACCAGCTTGGCGGCACCCACCCGGTGACCGTCACTGACGTCGGCGAATCCAGCCTCCTTGGCCCAGCGCCGGTTACCGTCCATGATCACAGCGACATGGCGGGGGCGGTTGGCGGTGCCGAGTTGGCGGAGCAGCCGACGCTCGTAGACGGCATAGACGAGGTCCTGCAGCCTCACAAGCCGGGAAGGTTACGCCCGGCGCCAGACGCTCGATCAGGACCCCAGACGCTCAATCAGTCAGACTTCAACGTGACGATCACCACCAGCGGGCGCCCATCACGAATCAGGGCAATGGGCACCCGTTCGCCGATCGCCCGCTCGTGAATAGCGACGGTCAGCGCGTCGGCGGTGCCCACGGCCCGGTTGCCGACCTTGGTGATCACATCGTTCTCCAGGATGCCGGCCTCGGCGGCGGCGCTGCCCTGTTGGACGTTCTGCACTCGGGCCCCGTCGGAGCGGCCGTCGGTCACCGACGCGGCGTTGACGCCCAACTCGGCGTGCTGATAGTGCCCGGTGCGGATCAGTTCCTGCGCGATCGTCCTGGCGGTGTCGATCGGGATGGCGAAACCGAGCCCGATAGAGCCCCCGCCTTCACTAGTGCCCAGGGTGCGGATCGCGGTATTGATGCCCACCACCGCTCCGGCGGTGTCCACCAGCGCCCCGCCGGAGTTACCCGGGTTGATCGCCGCGTCGGTCTGGATCGCGTCGATCACCGCATTGCCGTAACCACCATCGCCCTCCAGCCGCACTGGCCGGTGCACCGCGCTGACGATGCCGCTGGTCACCGTGCCAGCCAGGCCCAGTGGAGAGCCGATGGCGATGACCGGGTCACCCGGCTTCAGCGTCGATGAACGGCCCAGCTGCGCCACCGTCGGGTTGGCCACAGCTACCTTGACCACCGCGAGGTCGGTCTTGGGGTCCCGGCCCACGATCCGCGCTGGCAGCCGGGTCCCGTCACTGAATACCGCTTCCAGGGTGGCCTGTGGGATGTTCGCGGCGGGGGCCACGACGTGGTTGTTGGTCAACAGGTAGCCGTGGCCGTCAATCACCACACCGGAACCAAACCCGCCCTGATCCCCGACCCGGAACTCTAACGACACCACCGAGGGCAGCACCTGAGCGGCTACCGCCGCCACCGAGCCCGCTGGCCGATCGATCACCGGCTGCACCTGCGCCAGCGTGACGCCTGGATCGGTGAGCAGGGTGCCACTCTCTGCGGTGAGCCGGCCCACGAGCCCGCCGACCGCACCAATCACCAGCACGACCGCCCCCAGGAGGGCAAGTGCCCGGTTGCTCACCCGAGAACCGAACAGCACGTCCGCCAGACTCAGCCGGGCTCCTGGCCGTGGCGGTTCGTCAGCGCCGGAGTGGCGTGGCCCCACCGCGGGGGCGCCCAGTACGGCTGGCGCCCGGGGATCCCGCCACGGGTCGCGGCCGGCACCGTGCGGCCAGAAGTCATCCTTGCGCCCTGACCCTTTCCAGGGCTGCACGCCGCCCAGCCCGGGCGGGCGCTGCAGCCCCTGCGCGGATCCTGACGGCCTACCGAACGCTGCCGCTAGCGCCCCTGAAGGCGCCACGGGGGGCGCCACAGCAGAAGCGGTCCATTCGCTGGCACCCGGCCGGTCGGCAAAAGCTCCGAGCACTCCAGGCGGTCGGCCGAACGCTTGTACCGCAGCTGGATCAACCGAGGGCCGCCGCACCGGTCTCGGGACGAACGTCGGCCGCCCCGAGCGTTCTTCCGTCATGAAAGGCCGATCGGAGTCGTAATCCTGGGGCGTGGCCATGGTCTCCCGATAGCGCTGTTATCGCCCGATCCAACGACCGAGTACGGAGGGTCCGGCGCCCCAACGCTGGTGTGACCCCAACGTCCCGGCCTGGGATCGGCCCGGGTAGGTGCCCTCCACGAGAATGCCCTCAGCGGTCACCGCCAGCCCGGCTGGAGCATCAGGCAGGTCGGCAGTGTGGGGGATGTCGCGCAGCGCTGCCAGCAAACCGGCCGGAACCGGGGGGCACTGCGCCGAACGAACCACCCTGCTGGCCTGGCATTGCGCGGCAACCTCCGCAGTACAGGACTGACACCTGGTAAGGTGCGCGGCGGCACGGTCGCGAGCGACCGGCCCGAGCTCTCCGTCAACGAAAGCCACCACGGCATCCACCGCCAGGTGCTGTCCTGCGTTGAGGTCGGCGACCAAGTCGGAGAAGCCGCGACCGCGCAGGTCCGTCATCCAGCCTCCTTACTCAGCCTGGACGCGCCGCCGTTCGAGCGTCGCCTTGAGGGCCTGCCTGCCGCGGTGGATCCGGCTGCGAACCGTCCCGAGCTTGACCCCGAGAGTGGCGCCGATCTCCTCGTAGGAAAGACCCTCTACGTCACAGAGTACGACAGCTGCCCGGAATTCTGGTGCGAGGCCGTCCAATGCTTCCTGCAGATCCGGATCAAGATGAGTCGCGGCGTAGACCTGCTCTGGGCTAGGCCCACCACCGATGAGCCGGTCGGTGTCCTCGGGGAGGCCTTCCATCCTGAGCCGGGAACGTCGCCGCACCATGTCCAGGAACAAGTTGGTGGTGATCCGGTGCAGCCAGCCCTCGAACGTGCCGGGCTTATAGGACCCCAGGCTGCGGAATACCCGGATGAATGTCTCCTGGGTAAGGTCCTCGGCGTCGTGTGGGTTGCCGGAAAGGCGGTAAGCCAGCCGATAGACCCGGTCGACGTGCTCCCGCACCACGTGATCCCACGACGGTGGGACCCATGCCTCAGCGGCTCGAGCCACGTCATCGTCAGCCTGCGCGAGGGTGCTCACCGGCCTGGGATCAGGATCCCGAAAGCGGGTCTGGGTGGCCATCGGCTGGGTCTCCCACTTCCGAGTTGAGGTCAGGGCACGTCAGTTACCGGCACGCATTAGGCAGTACAACGCTGGGATAGCTCTCAATGTTTCAGCGCAGGTCCCCTACCAGGAGACCTACCAACCGGCCTCCCAACGGATCCTGTCTCTCATCATGGCGCACCAGCGTGTGCCCCGGGTAAGGGCCGGCTAAGAAGATCCTAAGAGTGGTCCGGTGGTCGGGAGCCACCGAGAACCCCGGCAGATCGCCTGATCCGGCGCGGCGTCGCCCAGGCAGGGTAGGCAACAGCGCTACGCTACGCGATGTGAGGTCAACCGACAGTGCGGGGAGAGCAGGCAGGCTGCCGCCCCGCCCGGCCACCGCTGTGAGCGGGTGCGCGGAGAACATGGAGAGCTTCGTCGCCGAGGACGAGATACTGGCTGCGGCGCGCGAACGCGGGCAGGAGTTGGGCTGCACTCCCATCGGTGCAGCCGCCGGTGCCGTGCTGCGGTTCCTGGCCAGTGCCCTCGCCGCCCGTGCCGTGGTCGAGATCGGTACCGGCGCGGGCACCAGCGGGCTGTGGCTGTTGCGCGGGATGGCCCCCGACGGGGTACTCACCTCTATCGACGTCGAACCGGAGCACCAGCGCGCCGCCCGGCAGGCGTTCACCGAAGCCGGATTCCCGTCGTCTCGCTATCGGCTGATCATGGGACAAGCGCTGGACGTGCTGCCCCGGCTCACCGACGGCGGCTACGACTTGGTTGTCGTCGACGCCGCGAAGCCCGAGTATCCGCGCTATCTTCAAACCGGCATGCGGTTGCTACGCCCCGGCGGGGTGATCGCGTTCGACAACGCCTTCCCCATTTCCCCTGCCTTGCGTGAAGTCAACACCATGCTGCGCAACAACGACACCCTCCTCCCCCTCATGCTCAACAACGGACTCCTCCTCGCCCTACGCACGTCGTAGCACGACCGCCATTCGGAGCCGAATGGCGGTTTCCGGGAACCCACTAGTCGCTATTCGGAACCGAATTGCGGTCTGCGTAACGTGACAGCAACACGGCTACGAGCGGCCACAGCGACTGTGCCCCGGCGAGTACTCGCTCGGACAGGCCGATCCGCGAACCCTCGCCGAAATAGTCGACCCCAAACCAGCTGAGCAGTCCCAGCAAGCCCGCAGCGGCACAGCGCCACACTACCGGCCCGGGCTTCGCGCCACGTCGCGCCGCAAATGCGGGCCACAGTGACAACGCGGGAAAAGCGATCGACGCGGCGGCGACGTGCGCCGGTGAAAGACCGGTGACCGGTAGCGGCAAGGCGCCCACCGCGACGGTGGCGGCCCCGCCAGCGGCAAGCAACGCCCGACCCGGGACGGCCGCCGACGCCAACCCCGCAGCGGTGATCGCATGGCATACGCCGACCCCGGCAAGAGCCGTCGTCATGATCCAGGGTTGGGTGGCGCCGCGGGCAGCCAACGCACTGATCGTTTGACTTACCGGATCGAAACCGCCCGGCTGCCGGGAGGCGGCAAGTTGCCAGCCACCGATCAGCAGCACCGGAGCACAGGCCGAGGACAACACAGCCCACCAGGGCACGGTTCGCACTGCGCCACGCTAGCCCACCGGCTTACTCCGCGTGGGCTCCCTTGCCCAACACGACGACATCGCCCCCACTGACCGTGTAGCGTTCCCGGTCCAGGTCGAGGTCGACGCCGACCTGGGCACCATCGGGAATCACCACGTTCTTGTCCAGGATCGCCCGGCGCACCACGGCACCCTTGCCCACCCGCACCCCGGGCATCAGCACACTGCCGTCGACGTAGGCACCTGCCTCAACCACCACGTCACTTGACAGCACCGAGTGGCTCACCTGCGCGGCGGAGATGATCGAGCCCGCCCCCACGATCGACTCCAGGGCCATGCCGCCCTGAACAAACTTTGCGGGCGGCAGCGGGGACATCGCGGTGCGGATCGGCCACGCCTGGTTGTACAGGTTGAACACCGGGTGCACCGACACGAGGTCCATGTGCGATTCGTAGTAGGTGTCCAGCGTGCCGACATCACGCCAGTAGCCGCAGTCGCGGTCGGTGGCGCCGGGCACCACGTTCTCGGCGAAGTCATACACCGCCGCTTCCCCGACATCCACCAGCATCGGGATCACATCGCCACCCATGTCGTGGTCGGAATCCTGGTTGACGCCATCAGCGTGCAGCGCAGACACCAGCAATTTGGTGGTGAACACGTAGTTGCCCATGGAGGCGAAGGCGACGTCAGGATCATCTGGCGTGCCCGGTGGCACCAGCGGCTTCTCCAGAAACTCGGTGATCCGCCCTGAGGAGTCAGCGCCGATGCACCCGAAGGCGCTGGCCTGCTCGCGCGGTACCCGGATTCCGGCGACGGTCACGCCCGCGCCGCTGGCGATGTGCTGCTCCACCATCTGTGAGGGGTCCATCCGGTACACGTGGTCGGCGCCGAAAACGACGATGTATTCCGGTGCCTCGTCATACACCAGGTTGAGCGACTGGAAGATCGCGTCCGCGCTGCCGGTGTACCACCGAGGGCCGAGCCGCTGCTGGGCAGGCACCGGGGTGATGTACTGCCCCAGCATCGACGACAGCCGCCACGTTGTGGTGATGTGCCGATCCAACGAGTGTGACTTGTACTGGGTGAGCACACAGATCCGAATGAAACCGGCGTTGACCAAATTGGAGAGTACAAAGTCGATCAACCGGTAGCTGCCGCCAAACGGTACGGCCGGCTTGGCCCGGTCCGCCGTCAGCGGCCACAGCCGCTTTCCCTCACCGCCGGCAAGAACCATGCCTAGCACATGCGGCTGTCCCTTCACGATAGGCAACCCTAGCGCCGATTGCACTGCATCGCACTCTAAAATCAGGTGAGGACGGCCCCCGATCTATTGACAGCTCGGCCGGCGGTGATCCGATTGCCGGCTCGGCCGGTGGGGGCACTAGCGTGACGCGGCGTGCGTATCGGAGTTTTGACCCGGGAATACCCGCCCGAGGTGTACGGCGGTGCCGGGGTGCACGTCAGCTACCTGGTGCCCGAGCTCCGGGCGCGGTGTGAGGTCGAGGTGCATTGCTTCGGCGCCCCCCGCCTGAGCGCGCACGCCCACGCCGTCGCACCAGGACTGGCCGGCGCGAACCCGGCCCTGCAGACGCTGTCCGTGGACCTGTCGATGGCCGACGCGCTGAGTGGCGTGGACCTCGTGCACTCGCATACCTGGTATGCCAACATGGCGGGCCACCTGGCCCGGACCCTGCACGGTGTGCCGCACGTAGTCACCGCGCACTCGTTGGAACCGCGCAGGCCGTGGAAGGCCGAGCAGCTCGGCGGTGGCTACCGGGTGTCCTCGTGGGCGGAACGCACCGCCTACGAGCACGCCGACGCGATCATCGCGGTCAGCGACGGCATGCGGGCTGACGTGCTTGACTGCTACCCAGCCGTGCACCCGGAGCGAGTGCACGTGGTCCGTAACGGCATCGACACCACCACCTACCGACCGGTCCAGGAAACCGATGCCCTTCGCCGGCTCGGCGCCAACCCGACGCGGCCGATCGTCGCGTTCGTGGGGCGGATCACCCGGCAGAAGGGCGTCGAGCACCTGCTGGCGGCGGCTCACCACATCGACCTCGGTGCCCAGGTGCTGCTGTGCGCGGGCGCGCCGGATACCCCGGAAATTGAGACCGAGGCCCGCGTCGCCGTGGCGGAGCTAGCCGCGGCCCGCCCCGGGGTGATCTGGGCGCCAGACATGCTGCCCATCGAGGACGTGCGGCAAGTGCTGTCAGCGGCCACGGTGTTCGCCTGTCCATCGGTGTATGAACCGCTGGGAATCGTCAATCTCGAGGCGATGGCCTGCGGTACAGCGGTGGTCGCCTCTGCGGTCGGGGGAATCCCGGAAGTCGTCGACGACGGCGTCACCGGTCTGCTGGTGCCCTACAACCCGCAGGACCCGGAGGGGTTCCAGCGGGGGCTGGCGCACCGGATCAATGAGCTGCTGGCCGATCCGGACCGGGTCGCGGCGATGGGCCAGGCCGGACGCAAGCGCGCCATCACTGAGTTCTCCTGGTCAGCAGTCGCCGACCGCACCCTGAGGGTCTACGAGCAACTCCTCGCCAGCTAACCCCAGCACCACGTCCATCAGCAAGGTTGGGCTCTTGCTTTGACCAGCCAGAAGCGCACACCTAGTTCGTCGTCTCCGCGCACGTCGGTGTCCGAGGCATTCGCTTCAGCAGGAATGTTCGCGAAGGAATGTTCGGCAATGTCGAGGGCAAGCACGGCGTCGGCGAGTTCGCGTTCATGCTCGCGGAGCGCCTCGGCGGTTTCACCGTGCGCGGCCCACGACAGGAGGATGCGGTCAGTGATCTCGAAGTTGACTTCCTTTCGAGCCGTTTTGCACCAGTCAAATGACCTCTCGCGCCACACCCGCCCTGCGTAGTTCTGAGGTGATCGTGGTGTCCAACGCCACGGTGACGTCTTGGTGGCTGGCGACCGCCCACCCGCTCCGGGGAATCTCGCTGAGCGTCACGTCGTCAAGGGTGATCATGACTTCTTCGCCGTCGATATCGGCCGTCGCCTGGCCAGCTGCTTTCAGCGTGCTGGCCAGCTCGGTGTGGTCGGTGGCGCCGATGATTTTCGCCACTTGTTGAGTCCGCGAACCGAATCGTTTACCCAGGGCGCGGAAAATTGGTTTCACCGTGATGTCAACGATTTCTCGGGCTTGGTCAAGGGCGACCACCTCGCGGACGTTGAGCTCGTCGGCGATTTCCGCGATGAGCTCGGCTGGCAGCTCGTGGCCGCCGGGGATATTAACCAATGCCCGCTGGAGGGGCTGCCGGATGCGGATGTTGCTGGCTTTGCGTGCTGCGCGACCCACTTCCACGAGTTGCCGGGTGGTCTCCATGTTCGCCCGGAGTTCCTGATCCGCGCGGGGCACCTCGGGCGTTGGCCAGGCAGCGAGATGCACCGAGTCCGCCGTGGCGCCATCACCGGGTTTGATCACATTCTGCCAGACGTGTTCGGTGATGAACGGAACGAACGGTGCGAGCAACCGGGTGACCACGTGCAGGCACTCACGCAAGGTGGCCAGCGCATGAGGGTCACCGTCCCAAAATCGGGAACGATTTCTTCCAACGGCGCGTCGCCGACACGTCGCGCGGACCACGGGGAACCCGAGCACAGCATGAACCAGCGCAGGGCATCGGCGCCGTGTTTCTCCATGAACGGGATCGGCTTGATGATGTTGCCGAGGTGCTTGCTCATCTTCCGGCCATCCTCGGCCATGATGTGCCCGAGGCAGACCACGTTCTCATACGATGAGCGGTCGAACACCAGCGTGCCGATAGCCATGAGCGTGTAGAACCAGCCCCGGGTTTGGTCGATCGCCTCGCAGATGAACTGAGCCGGATAGCCTTCCGCAAACCGCTCGACGCTGCCCTCCACGGCGAGATAGCCGATGCTCGCAAACGGCATCGAGCCGGAGTCGAACCACGCGTCGATGACTTCGCTGACCCGGCTGGCCGGCTCGCCACACACGCGACAGGCGAAGGTCACTTCATCGATGTAGGGACGATGCGGATCGAGATCGGACAAGTCCTTGTCCGCGAGCTGCCCTAGTTCCGCGCGAGAACCTACGCAGGTGAGGTGCCCCTCCGAGCAACGCCACACCGGCAGCGGCGTGCCCCAATACCGATTCCGCGAGAGCGCCCAGTCGACGTTGTTGGCCAGCCAGTCACCGAAACGCCCGTGCTTGATGTGCTCGGGATACCAGGTGGTGCGTTCGTTTTCCCGTTGCAGCTCGGCGCGCTTGGCTGTGGTGCGGATGTACCAGGACAGCTGGGCGTAGTACATCAACGGCGTGTGACAACGCCAGCAGTGCGGGTACTGATGCTCATAGTTCAGCGCCTTGAACAAAAGACCACGCTGTGTGAGATCAGCGACCAGTACGGGGTCAGCGTCTTTGAAGAAAAAGCCGCCAACGAGGCCCACATCCACCAGAAAGCGCCCATCCGGGCCAATCGGGTTGACGACCGGCAGACTGTGCCGACGGCACGCGGCGAGGTCATCAGCGCCGAACGCGGGTGCCTGGTGCACGAGACCCGTGCCGTCTTGGGCCGTCACATAGTCGGCGGTGATCACAAAATGGGCGTTCGGGATGTCGACCAGGTCGAAGGGGCTCCGGTAGCGCACGCCTGCAAGGCTGCTTCCCGGCATCGATGCGAGCACTTCGGCATCCTCGCCGAGCACCATGTCCAGCAGCGGCTGCGCGACCAAGAATGTGCCCCGCTGCGTGCGCGCGACCACGTAAACGATGTCCGGATGCACGGCGACGGCGGTGTTGGACACTAACGTCCACGGCGTGGTTGTCCATACCAGCAGTTCCACCCCGGCCAGCCCGTCCAGTTCACCGATGATCGGCAGGCGAACGTACACTGAAGGATCGACGATCGACTCATAGCCTTGGGCGACTTCGTGATCGGATAACCCGGTGCCGCAGCGTGGGCAGTACGGTGCGACGCGATGATCCTGGACGAGCAAACCTTTGTCGTTGATCTGTTTCAACGCCCACCACACGCTGTCGATGTACTCAGGTGTCATGGTCCAGTACGGATGGGACATGTCGACCCAGTAACCGACACGCTCGGTCATCGCTTCAAAATCACCGATGGTAGCGCTGGACTGACTCCCGGCATCGGGCGTTGAAAACCTCGATGCCGACTTTCTCGATGTCCTGCTTGCCGGACAGACCGAGTTCCTTCTCCACCGCGATCTCGACCGGCAGCCCGTGGCAGTCCCACCCGGCTCGGCGGGGCACATGGAAGCCCTTCATCGTCTTGAACCGGGGGAAGACGTCCTTGAAGACACGAGCTTCGACGTGATGGGTGCCCGGCTTGCCGTTCGCCGTGGGAAAACCCTCGAAGACCAAGACCTCATGGTCAACAGCAGGCAGCTCCACCTGAGGGGGCAGCGGGGTGTAGGGCGACTGATCAGCCAACGGGACTCCTCCATGCCGAGCCAACGAGTAGGTACGGCCCCGCTCAGAGTATCGACCCGCCGCCCGTGACCCACATGCACCTCCGCCGCCATACCCTCAGTGCCCAGGATGCGCCCTTTGCCGAAGCAGGCGTCGACTACTGCTTGACCAGTGTGGCGACTGAGATATGCGGCCAATCAACCGCAAGAAAGTTCAAAATAACGGTCTGCGTGTATTGCAGCTGCAAGAAGGTACTGCCGTCCGACTGCTGAACGGTCTCGATCCAGAAAACCGCATCGAGCCTCGTTGCATTAGCATTAGTGATATCGAACGGCATGTTGACAATGCCGCCCACCTGCGCCGCAGGGGCACCCTGAGGAGCAGTCGTAGAAATTAGCAGTACCACCGTCTTGATAATTTTCTGCCCTGATATCGCTTGCCTGAGGGCCAGGTTTGGATTTTTAACAAAAGGAAGCTGGAAACCCGGAGGCAGCGGCGGGTTGACAAAGGGCGCCAGATACGCAGCGGTAAGCGGCGGCGGAGTGTTGGGATTCTTGGTGGGTGTCGAGTCGACGTCGTCGATCCGTGGGAGTCCCGTGAGAGACGGGAACGCGGTACCCACCGCCAGCAGCGAGTTACCGTGGGGAATTGTCCCCTGGCGGACCACAGTGGGGAGCAAAGCAGGAAATTCTGTCTTTGGCACGTTGAGCCACAAACCTGGCTCAATGTGCAGCGGCTCGTGCGTCACCGCATCGGTAATCCGCTGGAGATATCTCAACGCAAAGATGTTGATGTCTTTCTGCCCAGAGGAGCCTTGGGTGGCGCCGCGGTTGGGAACTGCCGCACCGACCGGGGTGAACTCCAAAATCTCCACCGTGGCGTTGAGCTTCAGGCGAAACGGTGCCGGCCCCGTACTCGGCGGCATTGAATCGAAATCTGGGAGCGAGATCAAATTGAACCCGGTCCCGATCCATGTGCCAGCAAGATCGGCGAGCAGCCCCAAGCTGTCAGTGACACCGGCGAGCGAGAGACCCCGGCGAAAGTCAAAATTTATACCGGGGATTGGCGGAATGATCGGGTGAATCACGGCGGAGGAAGTCGGCTCTGACATGGGAAAAACTCCATTCCGGGTGTACTCGAAATTGGTATCGGTGATCTTCTTTCCAAGAAATCTACCGAACGGTAGCACACAGATTTCTCGTTATCCACCGAATTACCCACCCCGGAATGTCGGTAAGAACGGCGGCCTGAGCCGCCACCTCACCCGCACCCGCAGCCCAGCTTCCCCGCTCGTCACCCAGGTCTAGGACGTCGGCGCCACCGCCCCGATGTGTCTGGCATCATCCAGGAAGGCTGGTGGTGGAGCGCCAGTTCACGGTGGGGCGCATGGCTGAGAGGTCGACGCGGCCAACGTGTCGCTCGACGATGCCGAACAGCGAATCAATCAGCGTGTCGGACAGCAGGTGCGGCTGCAAGCCCAAATCGACCAGGCCGGCGTGAACCACGTTGTAGTAATGCTCATCGAGCTCCACCCGGGGGTTGTCCAGGTACTCGATCCGCACGTTCCCCGGAAAATTGGCTGAGACGGTCTTGGCGATGTCGGCGACCGACATCGTCTCGGTGATCTGGTTGAACACCCGGAATTCACCAACCTCGGCCGGGTTCTCGCAAGCCAGCCGGATGCACTCGACGGTGTCCCGGATGTCGATGATGCCCCGGGTCTGCCCACCCGCCCCGTAAACGGTCAGCGGGTGCCCGAGCACCGCCTGAATGACGAATCGGTTGAGCACTGTGCCGAAGATCGCGTCATAGTCGAACCGGGTGGCCAGCCGGGGGTCGTGCGCGGTCTGCTCAGTCCGCTGGCCGTAGACCACGCCCTGGTTGAGGTCGGTTGCCCGCAATCCCCAGGTCCGGCAGCCGAACTCGATGTTGTGGCTGTCATGCACCTTCGAGAGGTGATAGAAGGAACCCGGCTTCTTGGGAAAGAGCATCCGGTCGGTGCGGCCATTGTGCTCGACGGTGAGCCAGCCCTCCTCGATGTCGATGTTCGGAGTGCCGTACTCCCCCATGGTGCCGAGCTTGACCAGATGAATGTCGCGGTCCACCTCGGCGATCGCGAACATCACGTTCAAGGTGCCGGTGACATTGTTCGACTGGGTGTACACCGCGTGCCTGCGGTCGATCATCGAGTATGGGGCGGAGCGCTGCTCAGCGTAGTGCACGATCGCGCCAGGCCGGAACTGGCGCACGACACCGAGGATGAACTCAGCGTCGCACAAGTCGCCAACGAAGAGCTCAAGCTGACGACCGGAGACCTCACGCCAGGCTCGCACCCGGTGGCGCAACGGCTCGATGGGCACCAGGCTTTGCAGCCCCAACTCATCGTCGTAGGAGCGCCGGGCGAAGTTGTCCAGCACGGCGACGTCGTGACCCCGATCCGAGAGGTGCAACGCGGTCGGCCAGCCCAGATAGCCGTCACCACCAAGAACGAGGACCCGCACCATGTTGCCTCCCGTTACAGGCCTGCCATCGCAGGCTCAGTTGATGCATGTGCCTATCAGATGACCCCGGCTAGCACCAACACAGCGGTCAGCTCGACGCCACCGATCCTCCTCTGCGAGGATGTTGCAGTGCTCCGGTGGCTCGCCCAATCCCGACTGGCACAGCCCCGAGCGGCACAGTCTCGGCTGGCCAGGTTGTTCACCAGATTCGCTGCGGGCACGGTCGTCTCCACGGCCTGCAGCCAGCTGACGTTGGTGCTGATGTTCGGCGTTCTCGACACCTCAGCCACAGTGTCTGGGGGAGCGGCTTTCCTGGCCGGAGCGGTACCAAATTTCCTCATCCATCGGTTCTGGACATGGCGGCGCTGCGGCCCAGTCGGGATGCGCCGCGAACTGCTGCCCTACCTGGCGGTGATCACTTTCAGCGGCTTGGTGGCGATTGGCATCACCACCGGCGTTGATCGGCTCCTCGGTGCCGCCATCAACGAGCACGCCCTGCGCACCGCCATGCTCGCCGTCACCTTCGCCATCAGCTACCTGCCGCTCTTCGTGCTCAAGTTCGCCTTGCTGGATCGGTTGGTGTTCGGTTGCCCCGACGACCGCCGCCGTGCCCACGACTCCCGTGACCAGGTGCCCACCATGGCCCGGGCGTAGCGCATCCCGTACAGGACGTTGTTGCCTTTTTTGCTTTTGCCTGCGGTGCGGTGCAGCATCGTCATGGGTTGCTCCAGCACCCGGTAACCGTGCGAGATCACTCCGACCAGCAGCTCGGAAGCTTGGTACTGGGCCTGCGATAGCGTGAGGACCCCGGTCAGCTCAGCTTTCATGGCGCGAAAGCCGAAGGAGGTGTCGGTCAGCCGCTGCCGGGTCAGCACGCTGGCCAGTACCGCGAACACGTGTACCCCAAGATGGCGCACCGGGTCGGAGGTCTCCCGTCGACCCAATGCTCGCGAACCGGTGACGAAATCGGCCTCGTCATCGATCAACGGCTGCAGCAGCAGCGGCAACTCGGCCATGTTGTACTGGCCGTCAGCATCTGTGGTGACGATGTAGCGGGCGCCACCGTGTCGGGCCAGCGCATAGCCCAGCCGCAGCGCCGCACCTTGGCCCCGGTTGGTCGCCAGCTCGCAGACCCGGGCGCCGTAACGGCGAGCTACCTGCGCGGTACCGTCGGTACACCCGTCGACGATCACCAAGGTGTCCACTGGCACACCACAGCTCATGGGGGGGACAGCGGCGAGCACCGCACCGATGCAGTCCTCCTCGTTATAAGCCGCGATGATCACTACGACCGGGGCGAAACGCACCTCTCCCTCGACCCGGCTGAACTCACTCATCGTGGCTATGTCCACCGGGTCGGGGTACGGCCGCAACGGGGGATTGCGCTTGCGCCGAGGTCCTCGGCTGCGCTGCCCCGGCCTGCGCAACGGGCCGATGATGGCGGTGACTCCCAGCGCCCCCGCCATCGGCAGCAACACCAATCCGGGCAACTGGTAACGCCACGAGAACTCAAAGGCCGCCGCAGTCATCAACACAGTGCCGCCGAGCCCAGACACCAGCAGGCTAGTGGCGCGAATCCCCGACTCGCGGGCCCGACCGATCCCCAACCCACCGATCCCCAACCCACCGAGCAGTCCCGCCACCAGGCCCAGACCCAGCAGTGGACCGGGGGTGTACCCGACGGTGAGCTGGTAATCCCGGAGCAGCTGCGCCAGCGCCCGGTTGACCCGAATCGGGACACCCCCGAACTGTACGGCCCTTGCCTGGACTCGTTGCTGGTCTCCCCAGTACGGGTACGAGGTCTGGAAGTACCAGCGCTGCACCGGTACGTCGTTCACGGCGTCGCTGCGGGCCGGGCGGAACCCTTTCGCGAAATCCCGCAAGACCGCCACCGTAAGATCCCACGGCTGACGGGCGAGCACCTCGCGGGCGAAGGAAGCCTGGACCGCCTCCATTGACTCACCGGGCGGCAAGGTGACGGTCATGGCCGGCGACGCGGGGTCGTGGACGTAGTAGTCGACGCCAAAGCGTTGGTCACGTGGCTGCACCGGGCACAAGGCACGCTCCCGGGTACCAGCCGGGAATCGCGCACAGTCGGCGATGACCGCGGCGCGGCCGTAGACGACGCCGTCGCTGGCACCGCTGATGCCCCACACACCGGTGCTGGCCCGGTAATAGCCGGCGTAACTGGTGAGCAGCACCGCGAAACCAGCGCCCAGCGCTGCCGCCCGCAGCCCGATCCGCCGCCAACCGCCGCGGCTGGCCCACAGCGACCCGGCGACGACCAGGTAGGCCAGCGCCGGGACCAGCAGGGTGATCGCGACCAGCCGAACGATGGCCGCAAAGCCGATCAGGGCGCCCGCGCTGGCGGCGTGCCACGGCCCAGGCAGGCCACGCCAGGTCAGCACCCAGATAATCACCACCAGCAGCGCCTGGAACCAGACATCGGGCATGATGTTGTGCTCGATCTGCACCTGATAGGCGTCGAGCAGCACCGGCGCGCTCGCCAGCGCGGCCAGCCAGCGCCGGGCACCGTGGCGGAGCACCAGCAGGTAGATCGCCACCGCGATGCCCAGCCCCAGCAGGTGCTGCACCACGGCTACCGCACGGAGACCGCCGAAAGGCAGCACGACGCCCAGGATGAGGTCGTATCCGATCGGGCGCAGCCCGTCGGGACGCAGGTCGCGGATGTTGTCCAGGTAGCTGAAGGAGTCGATGTAGAGAATTGCGGGCTGGTAGGCAGCCACGGTGAGTACCCGCAAGCCGGTACCCAGGCCGAGCAATACCAGTAGCATCCAGTGCCGGCACAACCAGTGCCGCTGACCTCTCACCGGGCCGGAGTCACTGCGGCCGGAGTCACAGCCGCCACGAAATCCCGCCACACCGTGGCCAGCCCATCGACCAACTCAACCGACGGTCGGTAGCCCAACTGCTCGCGGGCTCGACTGATATCGACGATCACTGCCGGCATCTCACCAGGCTTGGCGGCGACGTGCTCAGCAGGCAGCGGATAGCCGGTGACCGTGCGCACCGCGTCGAGGAGCTCCAGGACGGTCACCGACCGGCCCGAGCCGATGATCGCGGTACCGGTGAAGCGGCGGTCCCATGCCGCAAGCACGGCCGCCACGACGTCATCGACGTGCACGAGGTCGCGCCGCTGCAACCCGTCGCCGTAGATCTGAATCCCTTGGCCGGCCAGGGTGGCACGCATCATCCGGGCCACGACGCTGTCCTTGTGCCCCATCCCCGGACCGTAAATGTTGGTGAAGCGCAACGCGCAGGTGTCCATGCCGTAGGCACCCGCGTATCCGCACAGCAGCATCTCACCGGCTGCTTTGGTGGCGCCGTAGGGGGTCAGCGGGCGCAACGGTGCCGCTTCATCCACTGTGGCGGTGCCGACATCACCGACCACCGCGTTAGTGGACGCCATGATGAACCGCCCGACGCCGGCTTGGCGGCAACTCTCGAGCAAGTCCTGGGTCACCGCCACGTTCGCCTGGTAGGTGGCAACCGGGTGCTCCACTGAGCGCAACACCGAGGTCATGGCGGCTAAGTGCACCACACCGGCCACATCCCCGCCAGCCACCGCGGCAGCGGCGACCCCGGGGTCGGTGAGCTCACCGACCACACTGCGGACCGCCGGGTCAGGATGCCCGCAGCGGTCCACCACGGTGACCGGGTTGCCTCGGCCGGCAAAGGCGGTGACCAGGGCATGGCCGACGAAACCGGCTCCCCCGGTGATCACGACCCGATTGGCACGGGCTGGTGGAATAGTCATCAGCACGGAGGTGGTCATCGCGGCGGAGCCTAGCCGGTGAATGAGCAGGCAAACTCGATCAGGGTCCGGGTGGCGAACCCGGTGCCGCCCGCGTTGACCTCGTCATAGTCATGCTCAGCACGGGCCGGACCGGCGATGTCCAGATGCACCCAGGGCAGCCCGGCGGTGAACTCCCGCAAGAACAGCGCCGCTGTGATGCTCCCGGGTCCGGGCGGGCACTGCCGCAGGTCAGCGATGTCCGAGCGGACTCCCTCAGCGAGATCATCGATCAGCGGCATCGGCCACCAGTCCTCACCGGCAGCTTCGCCGGCGGCTCTGATGCGCTCAGTGAGTTCCGGATCGGTGGCGAACAAGCCGCCAGTGCGCAGGCCCAATGACACCTTCATCGACCCGGTCAGCGTCGCGACGTCGATCAGTGTGGTGGGCGCCAGCGTGCGCACCGCGTAGGCCAGCGCATCAGCGAGCACCAACCGGCCCTCCGCGTCGGTGTTCGTCACCTCGGTGGTCGTGCCACCAACGTGGCGCACCACGTCACTCGGACGAAACGCTGACCCGGACACGTGGTTTTCCGCGCAGGGCACCAGCCCCGTCACCCGTAGCGGCAGCGCCAGCTGGCCAAGCGCCAGCAGCGTGGCGATCACCGCGGCACCCCCGGACATGTCTGTGCGCATCAGGTGCATGCCCTCGGCTGGCTTGATCGAGATGCCACCGGTGTCAAAGGTGATGCCCTTGCCGACCAGCACCAGGTGCTCCGCTGTCTTCAGCTCGGGTGGGTGCCAAGCCAGCTCGAGCAACCGCGGCGGGCGGGCTGAGCCGCCGCCAACCGCCAGCACTCCCCCGAAGCCGTGCTCAGCCAACCAGTGCTCGTCGCGCACGGTAGCCTGGAGACCGGGCACGGTGGCAGCCAAGTGGGCGGCGGTGCCAGCGAGCCACGCGGGGTCCTTGTGTCCACTCGGGGTGTTGGCGAGGTCCCGGGCCAACCCAGTGGCCCGGCCAAGCAGCTGCGCCCTGGTGACGGCTTGGACGAGTGGCCCCAACCTGTCGCCCAGCGGCGCGATGAGCGCCACGGTGGTCGGCGTCACGGGCGACATCTCCCCGGCCGAGCCGGCAACCCCATCATCACCACCACTGACGCGGTAACAATGCGAGCCCACGACGCACCCGAGGGCCAGGGACGCCGCCTGGTGGGCGCTCGTGCCGGGTGGCAGGTGCACTTGCACCAGGCTCTGGACTCTGGCCGCGATCGCGTTCGGTGCTAGCCGCGCTAGCCGAACCGCCGCCGAGTTGGCCCGGACCAGCGCGGCGCCAGCCGCCCGCCAATCCCCCATGCTGCCCACTCCGGTGCCGACGAGCCACCCGTGATCGGGCCCCGCCGTGGCCTGGGGAACTGCCGTGGCTAGGGGCACTACCTGAGCCGAACCCGCGGTGGCCCGCACCCGGTACCGGGCTAGCCATTGCCCGTCCACGCCGATCTCGTCCGCACCAGGACCCACCATCAACTGATCACTCGCTGGTGACTGTGCACAATATGGTGGACCGACCAGGCCGACCAGCACGACATCAGGCACCCCGGCAGCACGCCGCGCCTGTACCCGGACCTCAACCAGCGGGGTCGGGACCTTCGGTATCACGGGCACTGGTCTCTCCGGGTCGGCTCGTAGTGAGGCCCCGGTCGGCCGCAAGGCGCCAACCGGGGCCCCGGGAGAAACGGACGCTGGACGCGGGCGCTCACTCCACGACAGCTCGCAATGCCCCGCCAAGTTCGCTGGCCTCGTCAGCCGACATCTCGACGACGAGCCGCCCACCGCCCTCGAGCGGGACGCGCATCACGATGCCCCGTCCCTCTTTCGTCACCTCGAGGGGACCGTCGCCGGTCCGGGGCTTCATGGCCGCCATAGCGTGCTCCCTCCATGCCTTTCGTCACTGCGGGTGGCCACACGACACCGGTGACCTCCTGCATTCTCCCTTATCGGCTTCGGCGCCCGAAAAGTAACCGATGATCTCGCATGTGGACGCATCGCACCGTCCACCTGGGACCGCCGGTTCACCAGCGCCGGAGCTCACCCGGCGCCGCGAAAGAAGCAACCGGCGAGGTGATCATCGACCATCCCGGTGGCCTGCATGAGCGCCTGGCAGGTGACGGGACCGACAAAGCTGAAACCTCGGCGCCGCAGCGTGCGGGCCATCGCTTCGGACTCGCGGGTCCGGGCCAGCACGTCGGCCACGGTGCGCGGCGCGCGGCGCGCGGCGGGGTCCGGGGCGTAGGACCACAACAAGGCGTCCAGATCCTCGCCCAGCTCGGTGACTGCTCGGGCATTGCGCACCGTAGCCTCGATCTTGGCGCGGTTGCGGACGATGGTGACGTCGGCGAGCAGGCGCGCCACGTCCTCGCCGCTGAACGCGGCGACCGTCGCTGGGTGGAAGTTGGCGAAGGCGCGCCGAAACGAGTCCCGCTTGCGCAGGATCGTCAGCCAGGACAGGCCCGACTGGAACGCCTCCAAGCTGAGTCGCTCGAAGAGGGCGAGCGCACCATGAACCGGCACCCCCCATTCGTCGTCGTGATAGGCGCGATAGTCGGGGGCCGATTCCGCCCACGGGCAGCGCAGGCGACCATCCGGTCCGGCCGTTGGGCCAGTCCCCCTGCCGGCCCCTCTGCCAACCCCCAGACCAACGCTGAGATCGTTGCGGGAGCTGGTCGCACCCTCGGCTGAGATCATCTGGGGTAGGTTCGGCAGAAGTCAGCGAAGCGGGCCAGCGAGTACCGCATACCCCCGCCAAAGATCGGACGAATCAGCGGGGCGCTCATGGCGCCCAGCGCCCCCAGCGGCAGCTCCAGCTGCTCGATCCACTCAAAGGTAGCCGCGTCGCGGCCGCGTGGCGCCACCGCGAAGATGCCGGTACCGCGCACCACTGCCCCAAGGTGGCGCATCTCGCATCGGAATGGGGCGTCCCACACCGTGATCCGCATGCTGTCGGTGACCCCGATTCCGCCTATCCCGGTGAGCGCGTCGAGTTCGGAACCGACGGAGCGGCCATCACCGCGACGGACCCGAACGGTGGTGCCGAGCATCCACTCGCCCTGGCGCCCCCAGTCGGTGGCGGCCGCGAAGACCGTTTCCGGGGACGCAGTGACCGCGACCTGGGCGGCAACTCTCATGGTCGAGCTCACCGCTGCGCCTCCAGCTCGGCCACCCGGGCACGCAGCGCGTCGAGCTCAGCCGCGGCTCGGTGCAGCGTCCAGTCCACTTCGGACATCCGGTACCCACGCAGTACCTGGGAGAACTGGATGACCCGCACGTCCTCACCGGCGATCGGTCCCGCTGGTAGCCAGGTCGGGGTCGCATCCGGCGCCAGCGCAGCCAGCTCTTCGCCCCGGCCGAACACCAGCGAAGCGACCAGGAACACCACCGCGGCTACGACCGCCGCGACGATGAGATAGATCAGCACCGTTCCCATGTTCAGAAATCATGGCACGTTGGTGGCTCTTCAAGGACGGCCAACCCCCTTCATAGCCGCCGTAAACCGCTACCAGCCCCCTCCCGGAGGGAGGGGGCTGGTAGCGGTTAATGACCGTCCGAACCGGGGTTGGCCGTCCTTGAAGAGCCACCAACTCAGGCTGAGCGCGCAGCCAGTACATCACGCATCGGCGGCCGGTCGGCCACCAGTACACCGCTCTCGGTCGGTATGAAGCGGGCACCAAGTTGCACGAACTGGGTGATGCCCGCCGATCCCGGTATCTCGGCCACCCCGCAGCGGGGCAGCGCGGCACCGAGAATCTGCCGTGACATCACCCCGAGCTCGAGCAACGAACGGTTCCGGTGCCTGCGCACCCCGAGGTTCACCTGAGCCAGCCCGTCCAGCCCGTAGCTGGTGTGCGCGTCGAGCAACAATCCAATCTCCACGCCGTACCCAGCGGCGAAGGGCACCGACTCCAGGAATTCGCGACTCGCCGCGTATTCGCCACCCAGTGGCTGCACCACCCCGGCCAGCTCGGGGCGCAGCGTATTGAGCAGCGGCCGGGCCAACAACTCGGTAACTCGACCACCGCCGGTACCCGATTCCGAGCTTTCGATCCAGAGCGGACGCCGGTAGAAGCCCTTGACCAGTGCAACCCGCTGGCGCCTGCGCCGAAGGCGCAGCAGCAACGGCCCGAGCAGCGCAGGCACGAACCCGGAATCGAAGTCGAGGAGGTCGGAATCGATGAAGACCAACAGATCGCCCGAGGTGGCCGCCAAGGAACGCCAGAGCACCTCCCCCTTACCCGGCCACGGCGCCAACTCGGGCAGCACATCGGTGCGGTGCACCACTCGAGCGCCAGCCTCGCGGGCCACTTCAGCAGTCCGGTCGGTACAACCGGAGTCCATCACCACCAGCTCGTCGACCAACCCGCCGACCAATGATCGCAGCTCACCGACCAGCGCGCCGACCGTTGCCTCTTCATTCAGCGCGGGTAGTACCACGCTGACGGTCCGGCCCCGCTTGGCCGCGACGAGCTGCTTGATGGTCCACGGCACGCTCTGTACGGTGGCTTCGCTGAACCACCGCCGGGCCTGCGGGAGTAGCGCCAGGCCCCTCATACCGTGCATCCCATGCCAGGCCTCTCAGCTTGTGGCGCGTTTCGCGATCAAGGGCTGTTTTTTTCCCAGCACAACACTCACCATGTCGATAGCCCGCCGAGCCTCCTTGACATTATGCACACGAAAAACACGAACCCCCATCCAGGCACACAGTGACATCACCGCCAACGTCCCCTCCAGTCGTTCCGCCACAGGGAGGCCGAGGGATTCGCCGATGAAGTCTTTGTTCGAGACGGCAACCATGACGGGCCACCCAACTCCGACGATCTCGTTGATTCGACGGGTCACCTCAAGAGAGTGCCGTGTATTCTTGGCAAAATCGTGACCGGGGTCAACCAGGATCGATTCCTTAGTCACGCCGAGGCGCACCGCTCGATCCGCTAATGCAGACAGGCGCACTGTGACGTCCGACACGACATCCGCGTAATACAGGCCACGCGCCTCGGTCCTCGGCACCAGGGAACCGGCATGAGTACACACCAGACCGCAACCGTAGCGCGCCGCAACCTTGGCGAGATCCGGATCGTAACCGCCCCAGGCGTCATTGATGAGGTGGGCGCCCGCTTCGGCGCTCACTGCCGCCACCTCGCTTCGCCAGGTATCAACACTGATGACAACTTTGGGGTGCAATCTGCCAATTTCGGCAATAAGCGGAACGACGCGCTCGATCTCCTGATGGACGGTCACTTCCGGCCCAGGAGCGGCTTTTACCCCCCCAACATCCACAATATCCGCCCCGTTGACGATCGCCGCATCAACAGCCCGTAATGCATCCGGCAAAGAATACTGACTTCCTTTGTCGTAAAAAGAATCTGGAGTTCGATTGATCACTGCCATGACCAGCAACTGGTCTTCGTGGAAGTCATGACACCCCAGCCTCATGCGTTCCCCTAAATGCAGTGTGCCTTCAGTACCTGCAGCGCCTTCAATGGATGTCCCGCCAGGCCTGATAGGACTCGCCGACCAGGTGAACCACCTCGTCGATGTCATCGGTGACGTGCAGCAGGGCGAGCTCGGTCTCCCGGACCTTGCCCTGCGCCGCCACGGTATCGACCAGCCACGAGTACAGCCCATCCCAGTAGGCCCGCCCGAACAGGACAACAGGGAACTTGGTGACCTTCTTATTCTGTACCAGAGTAAGCGCCTCGAACAGCTCGTCCAAGGTACCGAATCCGCCCGGCAGGCACACGAAGGCCTGCGCGTACTTGACGAACATGGTCTTGCGGGTGAAGAAGTAGCGAAAATTGATTCCGAGGTCGACCCAGGGGTTGAGCCCGTGCTCGAAGGGCAGTTCAATGCCCAGGCCCACGGACAGCCCGCCCGCCTCGGATGCCCCTCGGTTGACCGCCTCCATACTGCCGGGACCACCACCGGTGATCACTGCGAAGCCAGCGGCGGCGAGAGCGGCACCGAGGGCGATACCGGTGGCGTACTCCGGATGGTCCCGGTGGGTGCGAGCCGAGCCAAAGACGGTGACCGCATGGGGCAGCTCAGCCAGCGCTCCGAAGCCCTCGACGAACTCGGCCTGGATGCGCAGCACCCGCCACGGGTCGGTGTGCACCCAGTCGGTGGGGCCTCGCGAGTCAAGCAGCCGCTGATCGGTGGTGGTCGCCTCATGGCGGCGGCCCCGCCGCAACACCACCGGCCCGCGCTGCGTCTCCTGAGGGTGTTCCTCGTCCACCCCATTGTCCTCCCCGCTCCGACTGGACCTCCGCCACCCGTTTGCCGCCACAACCGCCAGCCTAGTTGACTCACCCCGGGCGCCCCGTCGGTCCGACCTCGCCTGCCCGCATCCGGATGGTGATCATCGATTGCCCTCGCGGCGAGCGGTTCACACCCCGTGAAACTCGTGGTCGTTACCGTCAACGGACATGACGAGCCCGGGTTGGCAGTGCACGCGGTGACGACAGGCATGGATTCTCGACGTCCTGAGCCACATCCCCCGAGCCTGACCACAGGTGCACACAAGAACGCCACCGACATTCGGCTGGCCGTGGACACGATGGAAACGCTGACTCGAGGGCCTAACCAGGGTAGGCAAGACGACCGTCGTAGAGCGGCTGGTGAATGCTGGTGTGCCGGTTGGTGGCTTCGTGACCCGTGAGGTGCTCGGTGACGACGGGAGCCGGGTTGGTTTCACAGTGCGTGATCTAGCAGGCCCGCAAGCATGGTTAGCTCACCAAGACTTTGACACGGGTATTCGGACAGGGCAACGTCATGTTCGTTCAGCGTAGAGAGATTGTTACTTTGGGCAGCCGCTCGTCGACCAGGGAACGCTGCCGCCACCCAGCGCCCCTCGCCCAGCTCCAGCCCGCGCACGCAAACCGCCACGTGGAACCTTTTAGCTGTTCCGAAGGATCGCGGACCGCCAAGTGGAACCTTTTAGCGATCCGGCAGGCCACTGCGCGGACGTGCTGCGGGCACTCGTGAAGTCAGTGCCCCCATCCAACTACTTCAATGTCACCACCATGAAACTCTGGGCGATCATGGCGCTGCCCCGGGTATTCGGGTAGGTCGCTTTGGTGTTGATAACTGTGCCGGAGACTAACCGCGATGACCTGCCCGCTCACGCTGTTTCACCAGATCACGGTCACAGTGACTCAGGGTAGCAACCATCTCGCTGTGTCGCCCAGCCAATTCTTTCGTCGTCCCACGTTGAGGATACTGATGTTGCATACACACCACCAGATCACCCAGCCGACTGAGTACCACCCCAGTAATACGCTCCGAGCCGAGCGCCTGCTCGATGTGTTCGACCGCATCGTCGGGTTGTCCAAGGTCCGCGTACGCTCGCGCAAGGTCCAGCTCGAGCAAGGGCCTCTCTCGTTGGGTCACGCTCGGACAGACTACGGCCTCGACAGAAGGAAATGGTTTCTTTGGCGTACGGTATAGCCCTGTTGGGCTGGCCAAGCCAAATATAGGAATCAGCTGTATAGAAAGCCAACATCCCAGAATTGGCCGAGAACAGCCCAGAACTTGAGTGGTTTAGCTGGCCAAATCTTGTTTGGGCGTCTTTCAGTACGTCCTGGAACTGGTCCGCCTGGCCGAGCCTGGCGCAAGCCCGAGCAAGCCCGAGCAAGCTTAACGCTTACTCCCGCCGCTGCGGCACTGCCCGGGGGGCTTGTTTGAGACCGCGCTCGGCCGCATCCCTGGCCGCGGCGGGCTGATTGTTGTATGTGGCAATGGTGGTTTTGGCATCCATGGCCCAGGCGCAGATCTCATGGTCCTCTGCTTGCCAGCCATGCTCCCACGCGTCCAGACAATGCGCCTCGGCCGTGACTAGATCACCGAGGTCGATAGACAGCCAGGCCAGGATAATGCCCAACGAGCCGGCGTGGCGGTACAGTTCCCTGCCTTCGCGCAATGTGTGCCGCCCAGCAATAAGGTCCTCGACCTGATGGCGGTACCAGCGGGCCTTGGGAAACAGCTCGCCAGGTAGCGTGTGGTTAGTGGTGGCTGCCATATCAGAGACCACAAAGTCGAGGTGTTCGAGTGTCCTCGGGCCGAGCTGGCTGGCTTCGGCACGGCGAGTGAACTCCATGGCTTCCAGGGCCGACTGCTTAAACTAATCAAAGTCAGCCTGCGCTGCTCCAACCCCGAGAGTTGAAGTGCCCAGTAGCGTCAAATCCTGCCTACGGTGCGTAATATCACCTCCCGGCGGGAATGGCCGCAGATCATCCCCACCTGCTTGATGATCACCGCCAGTATCGCAGCACCGGGGCGCAGTCGGGAAGCCTGGCGTGGCTCGGGACTGATCTTCCAGTAGCTCAGCCAGCGTAGCATGCGAGACGCCCAGTGCCTCGGCCAACATCGGCCGCAGCCATAGCTGGGGCCGGCGGCCTTGCGAGCAGCAACCAAGCCGAGCCGCTTACCTGGCATGGTCATCCCCCTCTTCCTTTCCGGTAACGTCCGGAGATATCCCTATGATAGTGGCTACTCATGGTCATAGGTCAGTCGCCACCCGGTGGCCTCATTGCGGCGGTTTTGCGACGGTTCCGCTGTTTTCTTTGTCCTCGATCTCCGCCAAGATGATCTGTGAGGCGTTCGACATCACGGAAAATACCCGGGGAGTACAGAGCGAGAACAAGCTCAGCCTGAATACAGTGACAATCTAGATGAACTGGCCATAGCCGCGTCAAGTTAGGCCAGACGGGAATACCAGTGCGGCTGACCAGCAGGACCATGCGCAGCGTCTCCTTGCCGCTGGCCAACGGTGACGACAACGGATCAACGAGATGGCATGATCGGTCGTCGAGGGCGAAATTTTTGAGAGCGGGTCGCTTGCCCCGGAACTCGGCAGTGTGAGGGTGCTGGCCATGACCAACACGAGTCGGACCGTTGAGCAGACCAATCATCGGCTCATCCGTGACGCCCTCCGAGAGACCCTGCAGGCCGTGCCCGGCGCCATCGAGACGGTCGGCTCACTTCGGTACCGGGCCAGTGCCGTGTTGTAGCTGCTGTTACTCGAGCATCCCCTTGATGGGCGGGGCCGCTGCTGGTCCTGCCCCGGTGTGCTGCATTGGCTGCGACCCCGTCCGTGCCGGATCCACGTCAAGGCGAGTGACTGGCTGCTGCGCCGCCCCGATCCGGTCTGACCGTGCGAGCCCGCCCGGATCAGATCCCAGTCCACGGGGCAACGCCCCCTTCCATCGCCGGCTGGTCCGTCGGTTGAGCACGCGCTCCCCGACGCACCCGCTCCCGACGGCCAGCCGGCCAGCACCCCGACATGAGGCGAGCACGCCCACTCCACCAGCACGACCCACCCACCACCGCAAAGCAATCCAATAATGGGGCCTGATGGGCCCCGCGATTTCCGGACAGCTCTCTTGGTGGCTATTTCACGCTGTGTGCTGCCGGTTCAGGAACTCGTCGTGGACCTCGCGTGGGGTTTTGTATCCGAGTCCTGAGTGGAGACGTTGAG
>JBATXM010000243.1:0-4282 GCA_049673305.1 Pseudonocardiaceae bacterium
GACCGGAACGTCGGGCTGGAAAATGGCTTTGAACACGCTGGTCGTTCTCTTCCCAGGACGGCTTCCTCTGTGATAAGGTAATGCCATCAGTCATCCGTGGCTTACACGGAAAAAATGACAGGCCCGCGCCGTTTTTCGAATCGCGGATCCGCAGCGTCTCGACGTTCGTGTCCACGTCCGACAGGGTCAGGTTCAGCGCTTCGGAGACCCTCAGCCCGGCGCCGTATAACACCCTGAACAGAACCGGGTCGACCAGCGCCTTGTTCGAGTTGCAGGACATGGCCTGGGAGTCGATCGCGGCGAACAAGCGGTGCACCTCATCGTCGGTGAGCACATATGGCGGTTGGTGGCGAACCCGGACGCGAGTTGCCGTGGCCGGTGTGTAGGCGTCCCAGCCGAAGGCTCGGGCGTGCTCGGCCAGTTGGCGCAGCGCCAACTCGTTGCGCCTGACCGTGGAGGACCGCAGGTGACGGCCGTAAAGGAACCCCTCGACCGCTTCTTTGGTGATCGACCCGTCCGGGTAGCCCTGCCGCCGGCAGTGGTCGGCGAATTGGCGCAGAACCCGTTGTTGGACTCTGAACCTGTATCCGCCGGCGTGGCGTGAGGCGACCAGGTCAGCGACCAGGTCCGGTAGCGTCGTCTCAGGCATCGCGCTCACCCGCCCCGGCCCGTTCGGTGACGTCTTCGACGTCCAACGCGCAACACCGCAGCCGTTCGACGTCGAACCGCAGGTAGTAGGCCTGGGTCGTATCGCTCGAGGCGTGTCCCAACACGGCCGATACCACCGGCACCGGCGTGCCGTCGCCGATCATGGCCACGGCCAGCGCCCCGCGCAGGGAATGCATCCCGCAGACCTGGCCCGGCGGAAACGTGATCCCGGCGCGGGCGGCGTGCCGCGACAACCGGGAGGCGACCGACGAAGCGCACCCGAACGTGTCGAACAGGTGACGGTGCTTGACGAACACCTTCGGGCAGACCGTATCGGGGCGGCCGTATTTGACGTAGTTGATGATCGCCCAGCCGACGTCGTCCAGCAGCGGCAGGCTCAACCGCCGGCCCGTCTTGCACTGAACGATCGTGATCCTCTTCGCCCGCCAGTCGAGATCGCCCAGTTCGAGGCGACGCAGATCCGAGATCCGCAGCCCGAGCCGGGCGGTCGTCAGGATCATCGCGTAGTCGCGTTTGCCGGTGGCGGACTGACGATCTATCCCGGCAAGCGTCCGGCGAATCTCATCCGCGGTCCACAGATGCGGCTCGGACTCGTGACGGACGTGCCGGTGGGGCGGCAGCCGATCCGCCAGACTGCGCGGAGTCCGGCCCGCCGCGGCCAAGAAGTCCAAGAAGTCGGCCAGGCACGATCTCATGGCCGCGACGGTCTTGCGTCGTAGCCCACGTTGACGCAGCAAGAAGCCCGACACGTCCCGCACGCCAAGTGCCGCGAGATCATCGACGCCCACCTCGTCCAGGTAGGCCAAGAACCGGCTGGCCGCCCTGTCTTTCGCGACCACGGTCGCCTCGGCGTTGCCACGCCGACGGCACAACGCGAGGTAGTCGTCCCTGAGCGGACGGAACTTCGCGGCACAACCGTCCTTCGCCGGGACCACCGTCCGGTCAACTTCGACCGCCCTGCCAGCCAGCACGTCTGCCATCAACACCACCGGCCGACGAACCGCCTGGACAGCCCTGTCGTTGACTGGTTCTCGCAACGACCCCAACCCGACCCCGGTCTGGTTCGCGATGAAGTCGGCGCACACCCGGTCACTCGCAGTGTCCAGGCCGCGCCCGGCCAAGAAGGCCGCGAACCGGTCCAGCACGACCAGATAGCGACGAACCGTGCCCTCGGCCCTCCCAGCACCGCGCAACACCGCCAAGACACGGCTGACGGAGACCCCGACATCCGCCTGTCCCACGAGAATCACCTCTGCATTCGGTAGCGGAATGAACAGACAAGCGATTCTTCGCCGATACAAGCAGCTCTCAGCAGCGTCGCGAGCCCGCCCACGCCGTCTCTGATCGGCTGGCTCGACTCGCTGGCCCGGTAACACCGACCACCAGGATTATGCGGACGAAAACACCACCGGCGCGGCCCCCACCAGCACAAACACGCCAACAGGGCGCATAACCCCGCCGTCCACCTAATGGCGTAGGTCGTGAAGCCGTGGCGGACAAGGCGCACCGGCACCGATGCCAGCGTTGTCGATGAGCTGCCGGAAGGTCTGCGAGACCACGGCATAGAGCAGGCGTTTGCGGGTGAGGGAGACGAAGAAGCTCGGATCCTGCGGCCGCGGCTGGAGTTGATCGCGCAGCCTGGCGTAGTCACGCAGCGCGCCCATGCTGCTGGCCTGCAGGGGCACCAACCGTGACTTGCCGAACTTGGACTCGCGGATCAGCAGCACCCCTTCAGCCCAGTCGACGTCGCCGCGGTCGAGCTTGATCGCCTCGCCGATCCGCAACCCGCTGGCCGCAAGCAGCCCGATCAAGGTGTCGTAGGTCGCCGCCCGCAACGGTGACACGATCGAGGAGCGGGCCAGGGTCATCACCGTGTCGATGTCAGCCGGGGAGTAGATGAACGGCCGACGCCATCGCTGCCGGTGCGGCATCAGCCCGAGCGGCGGGACCTCGGTGGCGGCGTCGATGCCGGCCAGGTAGCGGGCGAAGCCACGAGCGGCGGTCATCCGCCGTGGACCGACCGTCGTCACCCGGCCCTCGGTGTTGGCCTGCTGGGCCCACGCCAGCGCCGCCTCGATCGTCACGGTGGGGTACCCGTGGGTGTCGAGGTAGGCGACGAAGCCGGGCAGCAGCCACGCTGCCTCGACCAGTTCGTGTCCGAGCGAATGACGCAGCTGCAGGTAGTCGGTCAGCGCCTGCTCCAGCGTGCTCATCGGGCTGTTCCTGGCCACGGCTGAGCGACTGTTCGCAGCGCGCTGAAATCGACCTTGGCGTAGAGGGCTGTGGTGGCCAGGTCCTGATGGCGAAGGACCTGGCTGATCGCGACCAGGCCGGCGCCGTGGCGCAGCAGCTCACCGGCGAGGGCATGGCGCAGGCGATGCGGCCCCATTCGTGGCAGCCCGGCTCGCGTGCAGGCCCGCTCGACGACATCACCGACCAGGTCCGCCCGGATCGGTCCGCGGGGGGCTCGGCAGGTGAGGAACAGATGGCGGGCTCCCTCAGGGTTGCGCCCGCCGGACAGGTAGGCCACCAGGGCCTCACCGACCTCCGCGGGCAACGGGAGTCGGTCGTGGCGGCCCCCCTTGCCGCGGACGACGAGTTCCCCGGCCCGCCAGTCCACATCGTGCAGCTCCAGGCGCGCGACCTCGATCGAGCGCAAGCCCAACCGCGCGATCAGCGTCATGATCGCGAAGTTGCGGATGCCAACCGGGCTGCCACGGTCACAGCTGTCGAGCAGCCGCTGGACGTCCGCGGCGGTCATGGTGGGCGGCGGCAAGGTGGCGAAACGCCACCCACCCACTGGAGGCACGGCTGTTCCGAGCGGTAGCGCTGTGATGCCCTGCAGATACAAGAACCTCAGGATCGAGCGGAGCTCCGCCACCCGCCCCTTGGCCGACCCGGCCGAGACGCGACCACACTCCCGCAACAGGAAGGCGTTGATGTCCACCCCGGTCAGCGCGGCCGGCTCGAACACCCCAGCGGCCGACGCCTGTTCCTGCGGGAAGTGGCGTGCGGTGTTCTCATAGCGCAGCACCGTCATCGCGGCCAGGCCACGTTCCCCGACCATCCAGCACCGGTACTGCCCCAGCAGCGCACCCAGCGGGGTGACCGGCGGCTGCTCCGCCGCGACGACACCGGTCTCCCGCAGATAGCTCAGCAGCGGCGCCATCGCGCGAGAGCCTGAGATGCGCCGATGACCAGCCGCCCGCCGGGCGGCGAGGAACGCCAAGGCCCGTTCCTCGGTGAACTGCGACGCTTCGAGCCCCTCACCCGACAACCACACCCCGACCCGGCCCAAATCCTTGAGCATGTTCCGGACCGTCCCCGGCGTGTAGCCCCGCCGCGTCAACCACGCCCGATACCCCTCGACCTGCGACCCCAGCAGACCGGCCTTCCTCCGCGTACTTGCCATCACACTCGCCTCCCTCACAGGAGCCCGCTGCCCCCTAAGGCGAGGCTGCTCTCAGCCCGCAACTATGCCGAGACACCCACGACACGAACGACGCACAAACCCACCGCCCTCAAAGGACCGAGACCCGACCTGGGGGCACCCTCGGCATAGTCGCGGTGTCGGCATAGGTCGATCTATGCGGACATCCGCATAGATCGACGA
>JBATXM010000244.1:0-7834 GCA_049673305.1 Pseudonocardiaceae bacterium
TCAACGTCTCCACTCAGGACTCGGATACAAAACCCCACGCGAGGTCCACGACGAGTTCCTGAACCGGCAGCACACAGCGTGAAATAGCCACCAAGAGAGCTGTCCGGAAATCGCGGGGCCCATCAGCGTTGGGCTTCGGCTAGGTCGACCTTGGCGGTGCGGATCGCGGTGTTGGCTTGTTTGCGGGCGGGGTTGTCGATGAGTTTGGTGTTGGCCTGGATCTCGGCGTGGTAATCGACGAGCCAGTCGATCCCGTAGAAGCCGAGGTATTTGAAGGTGTTCTCGATCACCCAGCGGCCTTTGAGGGTGAACAGCAGGTCGGGGGCGCACGCCTGCAAGTCGCTGGTCAGGACCTGCAGTACTGGGGTTAGGTCGCCGCCCGGGCCGAGTTCGAACAGGGTGAGCTGGCGGCACGGGCCCGCGTAGCCGGGGAAGTCGATGAGTTCGTCGGCTAGGTGCACAGTGATCCGGTCGGGGCCCCGCGTGACGGTGTGGGCGTGTGGTGGGGTGGTGTGCTCGGCGAGCTTGCCGCGCCGGTAGGTGACGAAGTCGATGCCGCGTTGGCGGCAGGCGGTGAACGTTTCGGCATAGGCGCCGCCGCGGTCGAAGCCGAGCAGGATCTTCCCGTCGGGGATGATCTGGCGTAGTTCGTCGAGGGCGGGTTGCATGGTTTTGGCCAGGTGGTGGACCCTGCTGGCTAATTCTCCGCGATCCAGGTAGTGGGCTGGTGTCGAAGTGCGGTCCGGGGGTATCAGCAGCTGTCCGGCTGCTCGCTGAGTAGGCGAAGGTCGTGCAGGTCGACGGTTCGCAGCTGGTATCCCTGGTGGAAACGTAGCTGCTGGCCGCGAGACAGGCAGGCCACCATGAAACCTCCCAGCGATCCGTGCGTGAACGCCTCGGGCGGGTACTCGAAGTAGCCGCCGGTCAGATCCGTCTGGCGGCCATGTCCGGTCTGGTTGAAGGTCACTGGATGCAGGTCCACCCAGCCCACTGTGGGACGCGCGAGCTCTACTCGGACCGGGCGCCAGTCGGTCTCTATGGCATAGCCGCGCTTCTCGAGCACCCGCAATGTTGTCGTCTCGTCCTCGGCGTCCATGGCGAGGTCAAGGTCGCGATGGGCGCGGGTTCGTCGGCCTACCAGTGCGTCGACTTCCCATCCACCGCCAATCCAGGCGCGACAACCAGCCTGTTGGAGGTCCGCGAGTACCGCCAGAGTACCTCCGGTAGCCGCATGCCCGGGTAGCTTTCTATCTGGCTTGCTGCCACTCGACCATGCTCCATCAGCGTCGAGCGGCGTGCGGCACCGGGTTTGCGGCCGGGTCCGATCCTGCTGACTAGTTCTCGATCATGCCGCGAGGGCGAGTTCGAGGCGGGTGAGGTGGCTGGTGCGGGTTCAGTCGAGGGGGTGTCCGTTCCACCAGGCGTCGAGACGGACGAGGTTGAGCGCGGTGGCGGAGTAGACGTGTTCGAGATGGGTCTTGGGTAGTCCGCGGTAGCGGGCGTGGCGCATACCGCACACGGCGACGCCCTGGCGGATGGTGCCTTCAACGCCGGCTCGGATCGCGTAGCGGGCCCGCCAGGCCTTGGTGTTCTGCTCGACACGCGCAGCCAGTTGGGCGTGGTGGACCTGCCGTTGCGGCATGGTGAGCTGACGCCCGAACTTCGGCGAAATCGATCTGGTGCAGTGTTCTCGGACGGGGCAGGACCCACAGGTGGAGGCGGCGAACTTGATCGTGACCACGTCAGTGCCGCGCTGGGTTGCCGGGGTCCACCAGGAGCTGGTGTGGCCTCGCGGGCAAGTGGCCTGCTGGCGCTCGAAGTCGATGGTGAAGCTGGCCCGGTCGTAGCCGGCGCCGGCTTTGGCCTGCGGGGAGTGGTCGGCCAGCAGCGGGCTGACCAGTGTGATCCCGTACTGCCGCAGACAGTCCCCGACCAGAGCCGCGGTGGGGTAACCCGAGTCGAGGTAGTGCTCGCCCGGGAGCAGCCCGCGCCGGGCCAGCGCGGCGTGGATCGGGGTGGTCATCGCGGTGTCCGGCACGGTCGCGTCGGTGGTGGACACATTGGTGATGACGTTGGGTGGTTCGGCGCGTGGCGCGCCACCGGGTGTCACCGGGGCGTCCGGGATGTCGCAGGTCTCGGAGATGTGGACCTTGTAGCCGTTCCAGAAAAGATCATCACCCTTGGCCGCCCAGCGGGCGTCGGTATCATACGGCGAGCTCAGGCGCACTCTGCCCGGCGGGAGACCGTCTGTATCGGCCTCCCGCCGTCTCACCTCCCACCCGGTCGGGGTGTCGGACCGCAGGTAGTTCCGCAGCAGGACAACCCGCAATACGTCAACAGCGGGCAGCTCCCGCAGCCAGGCGGGTGCGCTCGCGGCATAGCAGGCCGTGAGCAGGGCGTATCCGTCCCGTGCGTAGGCCAGCGCCAAGTCGTTGCGCTTGGTCTGCGAGGTGGGTAGCCGCCAGGAGTCGACCCGGGCCCGGTAGCGCCCGCCCCACTCACCGAGGGCGAAGGTGGCGCCCAGCCAGTCCGGCGCGGTCACCGCGAGGGCCTCCAGACACGCGCGCACCGACTCTCCGGCCAGCTCGAGGCGGTTCAGGTCCCGCACCGCGGAGATCACATGGGTGGAGTCGCTGCGCTGGTGGCCTCCGGCGCCGACCAGCCCCTTGCCCTTCAACGCCTCCAGTAGCAGGTCCAGGACCCGCTCCTCCAAACCGTGCTCGACCACCCGAGTACGGAACTCCGAGAGCACGCTGTGATCGAACCCTGGATCGTCGAGCTGTAACCCGAGCGCGTACTGCCACGACAACCTCTCCCGCACCGCCTCGGCGGCCTGCCGGTCGGTCAGATCCTCGGCCATCCGCGGCACCGTGACCAGCGCCAACCGGCCCGGTGACCACCCCGGGCGGCCCCGTACCCCGAACGCGGACTCAAACTCCACATCAGGGAACACCTCGCCCAGCTGGTCGCGGATCCGCACCGCCAGCGGAGCCCGTCGCCGAGCGTACTTCGCTCGTATCGCGGACACGATCTCTGGCGCGGGCTCAGGCCACGGTCGAGGCTGCACCGACACCACACACCCCAGTCTGCGGCCGGACAAGGGGGAACGCGACCGCACACCACATGATCCAACCCGGAAAGCCCCAGATCACCGACCTACGCGGCGTGTCGAGAAATTTGACCACCAGGGTCGTGGGAGGGGTCCCCGGTGGTGAAACACACCGCCAGGCCGCGGGCGTTGGTGATTAATGTGTCGACGCGGCCCTTCTCGCAGCGATCCCTTTTGCCGTTGTGGCCCATGGCCACGGGTTTGGCGCCGCTGTAGGGGACGAAGTGGTCATCGACATAGAAGATGCCCGCTGACTCACCGGCCAGTGCCAGCATCGCCGCCGCCAGCGTGGGCTGCAGAGCGAGCACGTCGGTTTGGTCGGCGATCGCGGTGAGGCGGGGCCGCAGGGTGTGCAGTTCCGGGGACACCGGTGTGCCGGTCAGCGGACCGGCCTGGGCCCGTGGGAGTGTCTTGACCTGCTCGATCGACCCGACACCCAGGAGCAGGGCCAGCAGCGTGTGACAGGTGATCTGGGCTTGGTCGAACCGCCGCCAGGGGGTCTGGGGCAGGACGGACAGCACCACGCACGCCCCGATCCGGTCCAGGTAAGCGTAGGCGAGCATCGCCCCGGCATACCTGGTGGGGAACACGCCGTGGGTGATCTGCGGCGCCGTAGCCGAGGCGGCCGGGACGGTCTCACCCTGGGGTGCGCCCTGATCAGCCCGATCGGCCGTGTCGTCCACGATGTCCTCGGTGATGTCGGCGTCCTCCTCCGCGGTGGTGTCATCGACGGGACTGGTGAGGTCATCGACGGTGCCGGCCCCCGGTGTGCTCGCGGCGTCGCGGGCACCATCGGGGCAGCCCCGCTCCGATGGTGCCTGGTCGGGGCGCACCACCTCGAGTTCGGTCTGGGCCGGGCGGGCCGGTACCGGATGCCGGCGCAGTGCCTTGCTCAGGGCCGAGGCGCTCACCCGCAACCGGTCGGCCACCTGACCTTGTGACCAGCCATCGTCGATCAGTTGGCGGGCGGTGGCGACCACCGCCGGGGTCAGCACCGGCGTGCGCCCGGACACCTTCACCACGGTCTCCTCCTTGACCGGCCCGGCCATCGCCGAGAGGTACTCCTGCAGCTCGTCGATGGTGATGAAGATGACCGGCATCCCGTAGCGGCGGCTGATCTCCGGAGTCAACTTGCCCTCCGGACACACCGACGTCGGCAACGTGCCCAGCACCGCGAACCTGCGCCCCATCTCGGTAATCAGCTCATCGAGCATGGCCAGGAACTGCTGGATGGCCTCATCTTCGGCGCCGATGACCAGGCGGTGGGCCACCGCGCGCATCGGGCGCCAGTCCGCACCGCCTTTGCCATCAGCGACGTAGTGGCGCACGAAAGCATCGAGCACCCCGGCGGCGGACGGGAGCCGTTGGGCGAAGGTCTTGCCCCGCCGAGGGAGTCCCCCGAAGAACATCGACTGCCACATCAAATACAGCAGGATCCGGCGTCCTCGGGCGTCTTGACCGAAGGGGATCGGCTCCCACACCGAGAACTGCTCGACGCTGGTCAGTGGTGAGGGAGTCGGGGCGCCCAGGTAGGGGTCGTCATCAGCGACCCATACCGACAGGCGTCCGGCGTGGCCGCCGGCGGCAGCGCGGACCCGGGTCATGATGACCTGGATTTCGTCGACACCCAGCTCAGCGGCCAGGGTGTCGCGTTTGGCGATCACATCCGCGGCGGTCTTCCCACCCCCACGGGGCAGATCCAGGGTGACCGCCCACCCGTTGCCATCCCGCCAGGGTGGGGTGACCAGTTGCGGAGTGGCATCAGCCTTGACCAAACCGGCCGCGCGCAGGGCGTCGGTGAGCATGTCCGCCGAGAGCTCCAGCGCTACCGGGAACACCGGACCCGCCGGCAACACCGAGGCGGTGCGGGGGCGGCCGAGCCACAGTGCACCCACCCCGGCCCCGGTCGCGACCCACCACCCGAGCGCCGGGCCGAGGGTGAGGAACCCGGCCGCCCCGGTCGATCCCCCCGACACGGTCAGCCACGCGGTGGTCTTCATCCGCACCCGGGCCAACGCCCGGCGCTCAGTGATCAGGTCCCGGACCAGATCCCACCGCTTGGCCTCCCGGGCGGCGGTGATCAACGGCCGGTACTCACCGCGCATGCTCACCCACCCGAACCCCGCAGCGATCGCCCGACCGGCGCCGCGCAGCGTCCACCAGGACAGTGCCAGCCCATAGGCTGGGGCGCGCCAGGCGTGGAAGGCCACGTGCCGCCCGGCGTAGCGCACAGCCCACCGCAGGGTGGCCCGGGCGGTGTCCCGCGAGCGCAACCACGGTGGCAGCACCACCGGCATCGGCCACCGGGTGTGGTCCAGCTCGCCGACCGGCTCTCCTTCCAGCCCCTCGGGGACCTGGTGAACCCCTCCGCTCGCTGGGGTGGGGAACGGGATCACCGTCGCCTCCCCCGCTGATTCCGGCGCGGCCTCACGCGGCGGCTGCTCACCACCGGATGCCGGCTGCGTGCGGGTGTCGCCGGGCTGGTCTGGCTGCTCAGGGGTCATCACGCGGTCCTCCCCTCAGAGAAGGTGGTCGGGATCGTGCTCAGGTGGACAGTGAGGGCGCTCATCGGCGAGTCCCCTTGCTGGCGTGCACGATCTCGGTGACCGAGAACATCCGCGCGATCACACTTCCGGCGAACAACGCCGGCACCCCCAACGCCACCCCCCACGCGAGACGGTCGGTGGTGAACGCCACCACCACCCACTGGACCCCGACGATCACCACCGTGGTGCCCAACGCCCGAGCCAGATTGCCGCTTATCCGGGTCACTTCCTGGGTTTGGCGCGCGACCTTGTACGCACCCCGAGCACCACTGCGAAACGCCGCCACCACGCCCAGTCCGGCCAGCACCACCAACCCGACCAGCGCCAGGCTTGACAGGCCCGAGAGCCCGATGGCTGTGTTTGTGGTGGGTGTCATCACCGCTCACCTCCAGCTGGGTCAAGCTCGATCGCGCGGGCCCGCAAAGACCCGGCCCACCGATCACTGGTGATGGGATCGGTGGCGATGCGGCGCAGTTCAGCGGCCTGGACCAGAGGTGTCGCGGCCCTTACAGTGGCCGCGACGAGAACCCCGTGCCAGACCTGGCGCGGGTCACCCCCCACCCGGTCCAGCACCATCAGAAACGCCATCCCCGCCACAGACAGGGCCTGCTCGGGGATCACCAGTACCTGCGGCATGGTCTTGGCCATGGCGGCGCAGTCCCCGATGCAGGCGAACACCTGCGATCCGCTCTGCGAGCGGCCCACCGGAAGGCGCACCCGTGACGTCCGTGATAACAATCCCCGGCCGCAGATCACGCAGGCCAGTCCGTCAGCGGCCAGCACATCGAGCCCGGTCCAGATTCGCTCGGTCATCACGCCACCTCCCTCGCCTCGGTGACATCCACCAGCAGAGCCTTCATCGCCGCGCTGGTGCCCCACTCGGTCACGTCGGTGGCCAGGGGCGCGGCGAGTCGGGATTCGCACGCGCAGCACCGGCGGCAGTGCCGGTACTCACTGCTTGCCGGGCGCCCATCCCGGGTGACCGGGCGACGCCACCCGCTGAACTCATGCCCCTCGGCCGCGCACGTCAGCATCGGCGCGCAGGCTGAGCACCACAGCCGCCCACCCGGGCCAACCCGCCACCCCTCAGGGACAGCCGCAGCCAAGGCGGCGTCCTCGGGGGGCCAGTACGCCTCACCATCCAAGCTGGTCGGGCGATCCCCGCACTGGGCACACTGGACACCCACCCAGGCATACACCTGCCCCATTCCGGGGACAATGCCCGAGACTGGCGCCCGAACGGCGCGATGTTCTATCCTTCTCATTGTTCACTCCGGTCTCTGGTGTGGACAGCGCAGAAGCGGACAGGTTGGTAGCCAGGATTCCGCTTCTGCGCGTACGTCGCTAGTGCGCTATATGAGGGCGTGCGGCATTACCGCACCACCCCGGGCGCGTTGAGTTCCCTTCTAGACTTTCTTGGTGATCTGTTATTGCAGGCTGAGGCAGCCAGAGCACAGCCCGCTCTTACCCTTCTGGTACCCGTAGCTTCCGCACTGGCGGCAGGTCCGCCACGTCCCGCGCACCCGACTCCTGCGTACCCGCCGCCGCTCGACCAAACCAGCCCACCATCCGCGTAACCCCATCACCCTCACCTCCCCTCGCTGCTCGTCTCGCGCGTCAGGCAGCAGCCCGACTCACCCCAGCCATTCCGTCAAGATGTTGCGTAGCGTCTTGCCACCATCCTCATCAAGGGCGATCACGCATTCACCCGTGACATGGGGATCGAGCACAATCATCCCACCCTGCATACTCACCAGAAGGTTGGCGAAACCCGCCGGACCCCGGTGCACTCCACACGTCGCGGGTATCGCCTTGCGACGATGCTTATTCGGGCCGTCGGTGTAATAACTGTGCCAGTTCATCATGACTCTCCTCCTTGATTGTGTGCGACACTCATTCCGGTCTTCCATCAACGTCCTCAGCCGCTGCTGTCGCGCAGGCTTGACTTCTGTCATCACCGCTATATGAAGCCTCCTTGCCCTCCGGGTCGGTAGCGTCAGCGCGGCAGTCCTCCATCCGCGCGCGGCGCTCAAACTCTTCGGCCGCGATCGACCCTCTCTGTCAGGATCTGGTGAGACAGTTTGGTGCCAGCGGTTCCCAGTAGGGGGCGTGATCGGAGATCCTGGTGTTTGTGTCAACGGAGGAGCGTCGCGGTGGGGCTGGTGGTGGTGGAGGAGTC
>JBATXM010000245.1:0-3567 GCA_049673305.1 Pseudonocardiaceae bacterium
ACCTCCCGTTGGCCTCCCAGGGCGAGGAGATCCCCCCCGATGCCACAACACAGATCCGCCACCCGCACGGCCCCGGCGAAGCGCCTCGCCCGGTGCTCGGCGATGACCTCGGAGCTGGCCTGCTCCAGACCCGCGCGGGTGAAAAACATCCGCTGTGCCCTGGTGAACTTCCCCTGGGCACGGCGGCGCAGCTCATGCTGGCCCAGCGCCGCCGTCACCAACTCCACCGGGTACTCACGACGCAGCACAGCACCGACCCGCAACTCCGTCTCCGCCGTCACCTCCACCCGCGCCAGCCGATCCAACACCTCCTGGCCACGCGGTGCGACCAGCGCCGCCAACTCCTCCAGTGCCTGTTCGACGGCGCTCACGCCCAAGCTCCAGCGGTTCTCCGCCGCAACACGATCAGATCCCCCTCGACCTCACAGACAGCGAAACAACCCTGTTGGCGGATCTCCTCCACACAGATCACAACATCGGGGAAGTTAGCCGAGTAGTCGTGAAATGCCACGTAACCGCCCAGCGGGACCCATGGCGCGAAGTGGTCGTAGTCTCCCCGCACGGATCGATAGTCATGCAGTCCGTCGATGAACAGTAGGCCGATTGGTCGGGTCCACGGGACCTCGGTGGAGTACGCCCGTCGACATAGCTGATCAGCGCACCATCATCCTCCACCCTCTGGGGGTGGTCGTCGCGCCCCGCGATGGCCGCGCTCACCGGAGGGCTTCCGACGCGCGCTCGGCCTGCTGGGCCTCGGCAGTCCATTGGGCGGCCACGCGCACGCACTCCGAGCAGTACAGGACATCGAACTCGCAGTCATCCGGACAGGTTGAGGAGGGAAGTTTCGACGTGGGCAGCAGCTCCCCGCACAGTGCCAGGTAACACCGGTAGACGTGCCCCTCGGTCAGCCCGTCGTCAGCCACCAGCAGGTGAAGGACACCCCAAGGGTGCGGCACGATCCCCGGGCACGCACCAGAATCATGTATGTCGGTCACGGGGTCCAACCATGGGCGATTGACCACTAGCCAACGTCCACAAGGTTGGACACCACCCGGAGGGGTTACACCGGCAGACCAGCCCGGTAGGCCATCCCCCGCAGCTCCCGGCCTGATGCGTCCCGGCGAGACTTGGCCAGCAGCTCGCCGAGCACCTCGCGAACGAACGGGTGACGTTGCACCTCGTCCGGTGAGATTCTCTCGGCTCGACGCAGCGCCAGAACCGCGTCGTCCCGGCGACGGACCCGGGCCAACGCCCGGCCGTAATCCATCCAGTAGGCCGCTCGCCGCGCCGATGCCTGGATCCGCCCCGGTGTCACGGTCTCGGCGAGCGTGACGGCCCGCTCGTAGTCCTTTGCTTCGAGGACCGCTGCGGTACGCCAGAGCGTGACGTTGGTGGGACCAAACGACAGGGAGAACCGGTTACCTTCTCCCGTGCGCTCGGCCAAGTCAGCGGCATAGTCCAGGGCTGCCTCCGCATCGGTGGGGCGCTTGTCGGCAGCTGCGGTCAGCGACGTCGACAGGGCCAACATTCCGGCCAGTTCCGCGTCCACACCAGGGGTGACCCCGGCTCGGCGCACGACACCATCGGCCAGGTCGAATGATCCGGAGGCAAGCAGCACACTGCTAAAACCAAACGCGGCCACACCCAAACTCACCGGATCATCGAGGCGTTGCGCGGCGTCGTTGGCCAGTGACGCCGCGACCAGCCGGAGGTCATCTGATGCGCGCATGATTTTCAGATAGGTCTGCGTGCCCAAGACGTGCACCAGTACCGCCAGGCGAAGCAGCCGAGCCTCGTCGTGGCCTGCGCCGATGCTGGCGTGCAGGTCGGCGATCAGCCCCGGCAGAGCCTCGCCCATCTCGCGGTGGGCGCAGCGCTGCTGTAGGTCTCCCACCATCGCGGACACCCGAGCCGAGAGCTGTTCGGCAGACTGCGTCTGGCCGCCCGGAGCACCCGCGATCACGGCCTGAAACACGTGGCGGATCTCGTTGGTGGCCGCGTCGGTGTCACCATTGGTGGGTAGCTGTTCCGGAATTCTTGTCAGCTCGCTCGGAGCAACCTGAAGTGCGTTGGCCAAGGCCACGATGTCCGAGCGGCTGTCCAGAGCACGCTCCCCGCGCTCGATCTGCGACAACTTCGACTTGCTGATCCCGGACAAACCAGCGACCACCCGCAGCCCCTTCTTCCGGGAATTGCGGATCTGCCGCAGCCGGGCACCAACCGTCCGCGCGTCCTCAACATCCACCAAAACCCCCTGCCCTTTCACTCCCGGTCGTCCTGGATGCGGTTGATGTGGGAAACGCCGTCGACGGTAGCCAGGACGGCCACAGCGTTGATCACATCGCCACCGGTCAGCGTGAGGGTGATGCTGACCTGCCGCTGGCGCTCTCCAGTGACGTCGTCGAGAAGATCACCGAGCACCTCCGGTTGCGCACCGTCGCCCACGGCCAGGTTAGTGATCGCCCAGCGACGGTTGGTGCACGCCGCCAGGAGCTGCCTGAGCACCCCTCGGCCATCATCGTAGGTGATGTTCAGGTGGACCGTTCCTCGGTTCACCCCCGGCAGGTGCGGGGTCAGCAGGGTGAATCCGGTGACGATGACGAAGTGCAGGCCGGTAACCACGACGGCCAGCACAGGCATGCCGGCCCCTGCGGCCATCCCGATTGCGGCCGTCTCCCAGACAGCCGCCGCCGTCGTCAAGCCCCGGACCGTGCCCTGGCGCGTGATGATCAAACCGGCGCCGAGGAAGCCGATGCCGGAGACGATCTGTGCCGCCACCCGGGACGGGTCGAGTACTACCTGCTTGGCAACGAGCACGTCGGTGAACCCGTATTTGCTCACTAGCATGATGAGCGCAGCCGAGGTACCGACGATCGCCTGGGTCCGCAGGCCTGCGCTCTTGCCACGGATCTCCCGCTCGAGTCCGATCACCGACGAGAGCCCGCAAGCCATCAGCAACTCACCGATCTGCCGCCATATCTGACCCTGTCCCGCTACCAGGACCACCGCCTGCGCCGTCATGCCCCAACGGTGCCAGCAAGCGGTCGGCGCTGTCCGTGAACTCGACGTCAGCGACGGTTTTGGCTGGCTCTCCGTGCGTATCGTCGAGTTCACGGCTCTGGTGTGCGCCCGCCCTCCCGGGACAGTTCGTCGCGGTGCCGGCTGGCGGCTTCGCGGAACATGCGGGTGATGTCGATCGCCTTCTCAGCCGGCGCCGATCGTGTTTCCTGGGTCGCCTCCGGCTCGCCCACGGCGAGCAGGCGAGCTTTGACGTGCTCGGCCTGAGTGACAAAATCGCGGTAATACTGCGGCATGTCCGCGTCACCGGTACCGGCACTCTGGCCTGATGTGGCCGTCACAGACACCTCGCCTGACGGGCGGCTGACATGCGAGGAGAGATCCGGCAGTTCCCGACCACGCCGAGGCTGGTCGAGGTCTAGCCTGAACTTACTTGATCTTTGTGGGCGTGCGTGGCTGTGAGCTGCGGGTTTGATGTCGGCTGGGTCGGTGTTCGTGGCTACGTGCCGGCGAGGGTCAGGGGGATGGGAGCACCGATCAACTCGAAGA
>JBATXM010000246.1:0-4161 GCA_049673305.1 Pseudonocardiaceae bacterium
AGAGATAACTTCCCGCTCCTCGGCAACGATTTCCGTACCCTGCACTGACGATGACTCCTTCTGCTTGCTGACTGGGCGGGCAATAGGGTATCATTCCCGGTGGTGCGTTCACCCTATGACACCAAGCCCTGAGCTGTGGGAACACATCGCGCCGGAGATCCAGACCGAGGCTTGGGGCAAGGTCGCCAGCCAGGCGGTGATCTTCACTGAGGACAGGATAAGAAAGTGGGCTGGCCGCCCGGTCAGCGAAGTGGGCAAAGATCTCGCGATCGCCATCTTCGGCAAGGCAGGCCAGTTCCAGATGGGGCAGACGGACGGCGAGATACAAGGCTGGCAGCTCTTCGCGCAGGGCATCGCGCAGGCGCTACGCAACGTGGACGCTCACCGCATCCAGAACCGACCAGATCACAAGCGCTACGCCCTGGGGCTTGTCGGTGCGTGCTCGTTGTTGCTCACTCAGATGCGCTACGAACACGGCAACCGCTTCCGGGACACAACGCCAGCGGCTAGTAACGATCAACAGGACTGACGGTCACCGAACGACGGACGACGGCTTGGCCAATACCCGCACATCGGCATGAACGGACGCTATCACCAGTCTGAGAGCACGCGACTCCGGTCACAGATGCCCGAAGACCTCTCAGCCGATAACTAGGCAGTACGGTCAGCTTGAGGCGCTCTTCGACGCAGCTAGAACGCTGGGCGCACCACCACGACCCGTCTTGATCCGGTTCGTGTAATGACACGGTTTGTCACGACAAGCCGCAAGTCACGGACGGTGGTGGACCTAACGTGTCAGCATAAGAACCAGACCCTGCGGGTTGAAGGGCCTGAGATCAAGATCCGTCCGATCGGTGTCCGGCAGTGGAGTATGCGCGAACGGTTCAGCACTGAGCAGCTTCAAGCAATGATCGATCTATACATCTCAGGGGCTACCAAGTCACAGGTCGCCGAGCGGTTCGGTATCAGCGTGTCCAGCGTGAAACGACTGCTACGCGACCACGGCATCTGCAAACAGGCGGTGGCCACACGATCGTGACCAAGCACGAGATAAAAAATGATCTTCATTAAGATTGGGATCGGGATTACCGACATTCCGAAGAGCCAACTCGCCGAACTACACAGTGCCAGTCGAGGGACCTAAAATCATGATCCGCCCAAGTCGGTATCCGAAGCGGGTCCTCGGCGGTCAGGAAGTCGCAGCAACCCGAACCGATCGGCACACGACCCACAGCTCGGCTCATATGCCACGCGACTGGGATCGGTGTGGCCTCGGTGAAAAGCACTGCTAGTTGAAGGATCAGAGATCACGATCTTCGCCGTCGGCACCCGTCGCGTGACGGGTGGTCTGTCTGCTGCCAGCCCTCGTACGTGCTGTCTTCAGACTCGCCAACCGCTGTCACCTGAAGGTGTTAAGCAGATGAAGCACTGCGGCAGGGACGGAGGTCTTCGCTTCTTCAAGCAAGTGCTCGATCGCGTTGGCTTCCGCTGACCGGTCAATATTGATCATCTTTGACCAGGTCGCTGGCTCGTACCGCGCCAGCGACGACAGCGCTAGCAGCACGGCCCACAACGCCAGGAACGAATGAAGACCGGTCGCCATAGATCCGATCGTGGGAGTGACGACCGAATCATCATCGGACCGGTAGCACGCGACCCCAAGATTACTGAGCGTCTTGGGGCCAGGGAGCATCAACGGCGGCGAAGCGCTGCGCCACTCAACGCTCAGCCCCATCCCAGGTCCCCTACGGCCCCAGTCCCGTCCACCCATGGGCTGCGATACCCGCAACATGCAGCCTCGCAACGCCGGATAGTGATCGAGATGCGCCTTGATACGCACTAGGTTCTGGCCGTAGAGGTCGAGCACTCGGCGGGGAATCCCCTTGACCTCAGCGCCGGCAAAAGGACCGATCTCGGGCCATCCGTCCTGGAAGAAGAACAGCACAGGCAACATGGCATCGGCAGTGAGCGGGACGTCCACCGTCTCCGGTAGCAGCGGCCACAACTCACGAAGGGCAACCGGCTCATCAGGGACGAGTGCCTCGACGCCTAAGGCGGAAGCGACGGCGGGGAACAGGCCCCCCTGGTGGCGGTGACAATGACATCAGCCGCAACGGCGGCATTCGTGTCAGCGGTCAAGCCGTGTCCGCTGGCCCTCCACGCCTGGTTACCGACGCGCGGTGATGCAGCCACGATCGCCCGGCCAGCCTGCGACAGGGCATAGAACAACTGAACTGGTCGGGTGGCGTAGCCCGTGTCATTGGCTGCGCCCAGGAACTGCTCACACTGCTCCAACGCGGACTGGAACATCGCGCGCCGCGCACCCTGCTTCGCATGCCCCGGTGGGTCGTGACGAAGAGCGCGTAGGCTCCGCAGCGCCCTTCCCGCAGCAGCCACCCCGCCCCCATCTTTCGTCGCATCAAAGTACAAAGCACCCCGCCGTGCGTCCACCGGATACCGATGAGCCCCGCTCCCGCTGTACACGGTCAATTCCCAAGCATCGACACTATCCGAACACCGCTCCACAAGGTCAAGAATCAACGTCCGGTTCGCAGTATCGGAGGACGTTCGCCCATCGCCAGGCGCGGCCTCACGTGGCGATATCGTCGGCTTGTCCAGCTTGACACCCACGAGGCGATGAACTCAACTCATCGAAATACACAGTAGCGCCCTCAGAGTTGGCTACGTCGAGTTGGCTACGTCGCTGTTGAACTTGAACCGCACGATCGAAGACCTCACCAGTATGGTGGGAGCTCGTCAGCTCAGGTCAGGAATGGTGCGCCAGCCAGGATACTCCCACCAACCGCCCACGCCGTCTCCAACACAACAGACACGGTTCTGCGGACACTATTCATAAAACCGCCTCCTTCGGTTCTCTGGTTGCGGCCAGCTGGTTTTGTAGGGCCTAGGACCAGACTTACAAACCTGACAATCACAAGAACGACGAAAGCAAGGAAGAAGCAGAGCCACGTCGGAATCGAACCGATTACTCCCATCCCTAGCCTGAACTGACGAGCGATGACACTGTTCCAGGTCTGCCCGTTCAGCGCAAGCACGTCAGTCGCGACACGCACCATGCCGCTTCCATAGGCAGTGCACCCGCCCAGGACAACCAGCACACCCCACCTCCGGCCCATGCGCTCATCGACATGAGTGCATCCTCGTCGCAGGTGTCAGCACCGCCTGCCCACAGCCCGATGCGGATGCGGCTCGACACCGAAGACCCCGCTGCCCTTGATCACAGCCCACGCTGACCAGAATGACTAAATCCGGTCCCGATCATGATGTGGTTCGCACACTGACACAGTTGACACGACAAGCCCGCAGGTCACGGACGGTGGTGGAGCTGACGGGACTCGAACCCGTGACCCCCGTATTGCCGGGGCGTGGCCCGGTGCCCACCAGTCCGTAGCTCTCTGGTCAGCAGGCACTCGCTGCTGTCGGTGATGCCTTCCGTGCACGGCGACGGCGGAGTTTCGGTGACAGACTCGTTGCCATACTGTTCATCCACAGTGGGGCGGTGAGCGCGGAGTCTGCGCTCACCGCCGTGCGCTCGGTCGAGCGGATCTTGGGATCCAGTCCGGTGGTGCGTGCCCGCAGCGTCGCGAAGTTGGTGTCGTGGCGAGTGGCCTCGTCGGCCAGGACGTCGAGGAGCGCCGCGTGCGAGAGGTGCTGCTACTTGCCAGGTAGGGGTAGTAGGGGCAGGGTATCGAGCATCTTGTCGACCTTGAGCGTGCGCAGCACCTGTTTGAGCTCGGGCGAGATCGGGGCGATTACCCGGGTTGCGCTCATGGGCGGATGTCCTCCTTGCCTGCGTCGATCACCGTCATCCAGTCCGGCTTGACCCGCTGGAAGCCGGCTGGGGCACGGGCGAACCGGGTCGGGTCGGCGGCCTGCATGGCGTGTAGTGGCGGGGTCGGGACACGCTAGGAACAGCCGTAGTGCGCCCACTGTGGGCTCGGTGACCGCTGTGGGGTGCGTCAGCGTGGAAGCTGGCACACCCCCCGCGCGCGGGGGTTCACTGTTGGGTGCGTCCCTCTCTGTCAGGATCTGGTGAGACAGTTTGGTGCCAGCGGTTCCCAGTAGGGGGCGTGATCGGAGATCCTGGTGTTTGTGTCAACGGAGGAGCGTCGCGGTGGGGCTGGTGGTGGTGGAGGAGTC
>JBATXM010000247.1:0-5449 GCA_049673305.1 Pseudonocardiaceae bacterium
TGTACGACGGCGCCTCGACCCCCACCAGCCCCAGCCCCTCCCACCTCACCGCGAGCAACCCAGGGATCCTCCCAGCCACGAGGCAGGCAACCAAGTTGACGATGCCCGCCACGGCGCCCTCATCGTCGTGCATCTCATACACCAACCGGGCGCCACTGGCCTCGGCCAGCGCCCGGCCGTAGCGCACCACGAGCTGAGTGCTGGACATCACCAGCACCGCCGGAGCCAGATCCTGCACCTGGGTGAACAGTGGCTCGGTGCGCTCATAGAGGGCCTCATAGGGCAGGTATCGCACCGGCAACGGCCAGTTGCTCGTCGCGCGGGAGCGCGGGTTGAGGTCGCACAGCAGCACCGTGGTCGGACAGCCCAGCGCGTGCAGGTGCCCATTGAGATGCACGGTGCGCGCGGCGGCCCCACTCAACGGCAGCGACCCCAGGAACCCGGCCGTGTCGAACACGACCACCACCCGCACGGGCCTGCCTCGCCCGATCAGGGTGCTCATCGTGGTTTCCTCCTCCTGGTGCTCGTGGCGGCCCGCGCCGCGAGTCGGGCCGACTCGGCCCGCAGCCCAGTGATGCGCGCTAGGTCGGTCAGTGCCGGGCGCCAAGCCGTGCGGCGCAGCGAGCGCACCGCGTCACTGAGCCGGTCACTGTCATAGATCTCGGTGCCGGGATGCGCGCTCACCAGCCGGGCGATGGACACGCCATGCCAAAACGCCCGACCCACCAGCGCCCTCACCCCATGGTCGGCGGGATTAATCGCCCGCTCGACCACCGCTTCTGGGGCCACGACGACACCCAATCCGGCCCGCTGGGCGCGCACGACGATCTCCAGATCCTCACACGACAGGTGCCGGCGCCCCCGCACCCCGAGCCGCTCATCGAAGCGCGGCAGGGGATCGCGACGGAAACCCAGGTTGCAGCCGACCAGCCAGTACGGTGCCGCCAGCGGCGTGACCCGATCCGGCCACACCGGGGGCACGAACAGTCGCGCCACCCGCGGATCACACCGCGGCGGTCGGGTCCCGGTCCAGCGTGGCACGATCTTGCCACCCGCGCAGTAGGCCCCGGTGCTCTCCAGCGCGGCCACCAACTGGCCCACCCAGCTCGGCACTGGCCGCGCGTCAGGATCGGTGATCAGAACATAATCACCGCGGGCGGCGCGGATACCGGTGTTGCGAGCCCGACTCACTCCCGCTCGCGGCTCATGGATGACCCGAACGCGCAACCGTGCGCTCCCGATGAGCACCGCGGGAACCCGCGGCCGGGCGTGATTGTCCACCACCACCAGCTCGATTTCACCAACCGCGACATCTTGGCCGGCCAGAGCCGCGATCAACCCCGGCAACGCCGCGATATTGCCGCGCACCGCGACCACCACACTCACCCTCGGCCGGGCCAGCGCCCCGCTGTCAGCCACGGACACCCACCCGAGCACAAAACACTGCCCATTCCCCACCACAACAAGTCTCCATCACAGAGCCTCCATCAGACCCGGGGTGGTTCAGCTCCTGGGACCCCTTGGGTGGTTGGTCGCCCGTGGCGCTGCCGGGGTGTCACCGCGTCGTGGGCCTGACCTCGATCACACGGCAATCGCGCGCGAGACGCCATGTCCGCACGGCGATGACCCACGGCGCTTGCGCGGCCTGGCCCAGGCGTGGTACCGGCCCGTCCCCCCAGAGTGATCCAATGATCACTCTGGGGGGACGGGCCGCGCTGGTCGACCTCGATGTCGGCACGGTGCTCCGCGCGGTGTCTCGAGCAACGAGTTTCGGCCCCACCCCACTGACCGGCAGTCGAGCGGACAAACCGGACCTGAGATGGGATTTCTGCTGGTCTTGGCTGGTTTGGAGGTGATCTCGTGTGGGGCCGAAACAGGTTGCTCAGATGGAGCCAGATGAACTAGATCAACTGGCTCAAGGCGATGTGTTGTCCGTGGGGGGTCACGGTGAAGGTCCATTGATTGACGGTGGGGCTGCCGGCGTCGACCCACCAGTGGTGGGCGTCGCGGACCTCGTGCCACAGTTGGCGCGGTCCCCTCTGGCGCACGGGGAAGGTGTCGGCACCGGGTTGGCAGTCGATGCTGGCCCAGGAGCGGGATGCTGGGTCGATGAACCACACGGTGTAGTGCCCGGAGCCATCGGTCGCGGGGCGGTAGATCGCTTCACACCGGGGGACCCGTTGAGCGATGGCGAATGATGCGTCATCGTCGCCGAACACCGCGTAGGGGTGCAGGTCAGTGTGGCTCACGACGGCGCTGGTGGTGTCGTTCACATAGGGGCGGACATCTCGCACTGGTGTGATGCGTTGGTCCCGGAGCCACATGAAGGACACGGTGTTGTTCACGAGCGCACCGGTGGCGGTGCCGTCGTCGCCGACCGTCAACGACAACAGCCCGGCGGAGCGGTAGCGGGTGGCCCAGGGGGTAAGCACCCGGCCGCCTGGTCGGGTCTGCGCGATCCAGGGATAGGGCACCCGGGGCGCGGCGACGGTGGCGATGATCCGGTCATACGGTGCGCGCGGCGGGTGGCCTCGCGCGCCGTCACCGGTCACCACCAGCACGGGGTAGCCCGCCGTGGCCAGAGCGCGGCGGGCCTGCTCAGCGACCTGGTCATCCACTTCGATCGTGGTGATGTTTGCCGCGCCCAAGCGCGCCGCGAGCAGGGCGGCATTGTAGCCGGTGCCGGTGCCGATCTCGCAGACGGTCATTCCTGGCTGGGCATCCAGGGCGGTGAGCATCAGCGCGATGATGCCCGGTTGGGGTGCTGAGCTGCTCACCTGCCGCCCGGTCATGCCGGGGCCCGCCGGCCTGCCATCATCAACCTGGGTGATCACGTGACCCGATCCGTAGGCCAGCGCAAGCCATCTGCCCGGATTGTCGCTGCGCCGAAACGGCACGAGATCGTTTCCCTGGTACCGCCAGATGGTGTCGGGAATGAATGCGTGACGCGGCACCGCAAGCATCGCATCCCGCCACGCCCGGTCCAGCTCCCTCGCACCGTCCAGGTCGTGGACCATCCGCTCACGTAGACGCGTTGGGTCTGTCATTCCTGTTCTTCTTCATCGTCCTCTTCTTGCTTGGTGTGCTTTCCTCCTGGATCCTCGGGTGGCACTGGCTTGGGAAATGAGCCGTTGCTCTGTATCTTTTTCTGGTCCTCATCATCCTTGCTGTGGTCGCCCATCGGATGACTCCTTTTGCTGTTGCGGCCAGCCGTGTTGGCGTAGTCTTTTCCCAGGATATCAGCACGTTAGTAGCCGAGACCGGAGTGGAGGTCGGTGTCCTCGTGGAGCTGTTCGTCATTGTCGTCGTGGTGCTCGGCGGCTTCCTGAGCGGCGAGAATGTCCGCCGCCGTGCGTCCGCTGAGGACAAGCTGTTCGGCGTGTTCCCACATGCTGTCGATGTAGCTGTCTTGTTGAGTCCCGTCACCCTCGATCCGCGCGTAATGGTCGTGGTCGAAGACGACATCGTAGATCTTCCGGATCTCGCCGAGAGGGAGGTTCCTCTCCTCCCTCTCGGCGTCGAAGGCGGCGTCGGTCATGGGGTTCTCCTGGATTGATGGGGGTTTGATGAGGTTGTTGTGCTTGGGGCAGGGTTTGGCCGGGGCCTTGGTGGTGGTTACCCGATCCGCGGGTTATGGGTTGTCGATCAGGGCTCAGCGGTCTGCTGTGGGAGATCCTGACGGTGGCCACGGTGGTGGAGATGGCGGTGGGTAGCCCGAGACGGGGGGATAGCCAGGTGGCGGCGCGGTGCGCGCCGCCATGGCGAGTGCGACCACCCAGCCAATCAAGGACCAACCGAAAAAGAAGTTGACAACGAATACTGAGACGACGTTCGGCACCTTGCGGATGGCGCCGACGATGGTCGGGAGAAAGTAGAGGAATAACAGCATGATGACGATGACATGGTAGATATCCGTGCCGGCGCTCTCGGAGTCCGACTGCGCGAAAAGCAGACTGACAATCATGGTCGTGTGTCTCTCCAATCCCACAAATTTAGGGGACAACATCGTTGGGCTGTTCGGTGCGGGTGAACCGGTCTGGGCGCTCGGTCGCGCCCGCGGCGCGGTGCTCGCCATCGACGCAGTCGGTGTGGACCCACTCGCGCGCGAGGCGGTCGGTGAAGCCGGGTCGCCATTGGTGGTGCCAGTACTGCGCCTCACGCGGGCTGGCTGAGGCCCCGATGTTGGCCGCTCGCCAGCTGTGGGCGAGGGTGGCGAGCTCCATCGCTAGGCCGGGGTGTGCTCGCCAGCAGTCAGGGATGGGTCTCGCGCGGCTGCCCTCGACCCCGACGTAGGTGACGTTGTACCAGGTCACAAAGTCGCTCACGGTGACCCGCGGGTCGGTGGCGTCCTCGGTGGGCGGGCTGAACCACACCCACGAGGCCGGTTCGTCGCCCTCACCGGTGTCGTCGTGGCCACGTGATCTGGTGGTTTTCTCCAGGTGTGTGACCCGGTCGCTGAGCTGGCAGACCGTGCTGGCCAGCGTGTCGACGATCTCGGTGAGCGCGGTGATCTGGCGGTCCACGTCGCTGTCGCCGCTCACTAGCGGGCCACCCACTCAGGTGTGGTCGCGAGGGACTGGCGGGGTGGGGTGAGCGCGTAGCCGGCCGAGTTGACCGGCGCCGACCCGGCGCGCACGGCCTCGATGTCGGCGCGGATGCTGGCCCAGTCGGGGCGTTGGGTGACGTCGACGGTGCGGGCGAGGATGGGTGGCAGGGTGCGGTGGATGACTAGCACCCGCCCGCGCGGAATGCTCCGGATCGCGCCAGGTCGGTAGGTGGGCACGGTCTCGGTGCCGACCGCGGTGCGCCCCGGGGTGAGGATCCCGCTGACGTGCTGTTGGTAGCGCAGCCGTTCGTGGTGTCCGGCGAGCAGGGAGACCCATTCCAGGGCGCGCTGGTCTTTCAGACCGCCCCATACGCTCAGCGTGGTGGTGTTGTCCACCAGTTGGCGGGCGCGGGCCGCGGTGTAGACGTCCTCCAGTTTGGCCAGGGATTGCGCGGCCCAGTGGATGAGCACCCCGCGCCCGGCGGAGTCGGACACGATGTCCGGCAGTTGCGGCACCGGGGTGGCCTGGGTCAGCTCATCGAGCACGGTGGTGACCGGCGGGTCGAGGCGCCGGGTGGGGCACTCCAGGGCCATCGCCTGGGCGGTGGTCAGCCAGTGCTCGACCAGCGCGGTGAGCAGCGGCGCGGCTTGCGCGGCCTGGTGCTGCCCGGCGATGAGGTACAGCGAGCCCTGGGCGGCGATGAAGGCCGCGGCGTCGAAGTCCTCCCCCCGGTGCGGGGTGCACAGCTGGCGCAGCCGCGGGTCCATCAGCGGCTCGGCATCGTCAACTTGGTTGCCTGCCTCGTGGCTGGGAGGATCCCTGGGTTGCTCGCGGTGAGGTGGGAGGGGCTGGGGCTGGTGGGGGTCGAGGCGCCGTCGTACAAGGGGTTTCGCTTCCCGGCG
>JBATXM010000248.1:0-26971 GCA_049673305.1 Pseudonocardiaceae bacterium
GCCTCGACCTCACGATCCTCGACACTGGTGTCCTGACTCACAGATGGTTCCCTTCCCGGCCGAGTGGTGATCACACCGACCGATCTTGGTCCATCCGTGGCTTACACACTTGTAATGACACGCCCCCTCGACACCCTGCCGACCGATGCGGACCTCGCTGAGACCGCGCTCTGGCAGCGACGACTCGGAGTCGTCTTGGCTCAGGCCGGCCGTGCGGATGAAGCCCTGCCGCACATCGACACCGCCGTCAGGCACTACCGCATCCTGGTCGAGACCGACCGCGACCGTTACCTGCCTGACCTGGCCCGATCCCTGCACCATCTCAGTATCCGGCACGCCGAGCAAGGCCGTCACGCTGACGTTCTGCCCCACATGAAACAGGCTGTCGAGTATTACCGGGAGCTGGTCGAAACCGATCTCGACCGCTACCGCGGTGACCTGGCGCAAGCGCTGACCAATCAACGGCTGAGCCAGTCGAAGGTGCCACCACCGCCCTTGTCCCTTCTGCAAGATGGTGTCGAGAGCAATCGCCTCTTGGTCGAGACCGACCGCGACCGCCACCTGCCCGATCTGGCCCAGTCCCTGCACGACCTCGGCAACGGCTATGCGGAGCACAACCGGTACCCGGACGCCGTGCACCACTTAACGGAAGCGCTCAGCTGCTTCCGTATCTTGTTCCGCACCAGCCGGGAACGTTACCGACCGGACGTTGCCGCTTGCCTGAACAATCTCGGAGCCAACCTCACTGAACTCGGCCGCTACGGCGAAGCCCTGCCCTACGCACAGAAAGCAGTCGGTCTGCACCGGTGCCTCGCCAAAAGCAACCCGGCGCGTTACCGGCCCGAACTCGCTAGATCACTGGACAACCTCGTCGTTTGTCTGTCCAACATGGGCCGGCACCTCGAGGTACTCTCCCCCGCCCAGGAAGCCGTCGACGTGCACAAAGACCTCGCCGGGATCGACCCCGACCATTACCGGCCCGAGTTGGCGCGGGCTCTGACCAACCTGAGTGTGAGCCTGTCCGAGCTGCGCCGCCATGCCGAGGCCTGGCCCGCAGCCAAGGAGGTCGTTGAAATCTACCGAGTACTCGTGGAGACCGACCCCCACGAGTACTCGTCTCGCCTCGCCCAGGCTCTGCGCAATCTCGCGGTGGACTATTCGGGGCTGAACCGGCACGCAGAAGCCGATAGCCGTCGCCAAGAAGCCGACGCACTGAGTTCCGGCGAGGCGACGTTGTGACCGCGACCGACGCGGAACCCGGGGAAAAGACCTACGACAGTCTGGTACCCGCACGGCTGGACCGGCTGCCCTGGAGACCTTTCCACACCCGGGTCGTTGTTGGGCTCGGCATATCGTGGGTCCTCGACGGCCTGGAGATCCAGATCGTCAACCAGGTCGGCACGTTCCTGAAGATACACGGCTTACTGCACCTCACCGGGGAAGAGGTCGGGCTCATCGCCTCGTGTTACCTGCTTGGCGAGGTCGTCGGCGCGCTGGTCTTCGGCCGTATCACGGATCAGCTCGGCCGTAAAAAGCTGTTCTTTATCACGTTGGCTCTCTACCTGATCGCCAGCGCAGTGACCGCTTTCTCATTCGATCTGTGGTTCCTGCTGTTCTTCCGGTTCCTCGCGGGTACGGGTATCGGTGGTGAATACACAGCAATCAACTCCGCCATCGATGAGCTCATCCCGCCCTACTATCGCGGCCGCGTCGACATCGCCGTCAACGGGACTTACTGGGCAGGCGCGATGATCGGCGCGGCGGCGAACATCCTGCTGCTCAACCCGGACCTAGTGCCGGACGACCTCGGCTGGCGAATCGGCTTCTTGCTCGGCCCGGTCATCGCTGCGTCGATCATCTTCCTGCGACGGACCATCCCGGAGAGCCCGCGGTGGCTGATGACCCATGTCCGGCAGGCGGAAGCGGAACACATCGTCGACGAGATCGGGACCAGAGTGCGGGCCGACGGAATCGAGCTTGAATCAATGCCCAAAAGCAAGGGGTTGCCTGTCACTGGTCGAGGTAACGTGTCCTACCTCCAGATCGCGAAGACGATGCTGCGTGACTACCCGTCGCGGTCATTCCTAGGTTTCTCGGTGATGGTTTCCCAAGCAGTTCTCTACAATTCTATATTTTTTATCAGTGGCTTGGTACTCGTGCAACTCTATAACGTAAAAATCCAGGAAACAGGCTATTACCTCGTTCCGTTTGCAGCGGGTAACCTGCTTGGTCCGCTGGTTCTCGGAAAGCTGTTCGACACCATCGGCCGACGCAAGATGATCACATTCACCTACTGCGTTTCTGGGGTTCTCATGGCGATCAGCGCACAGTTGTTCTCCACCAACCTGCTGACCGCAATCACACAGACCGCCATCTGGTGTGTGATCTTCTTTTTCGCATCCGCAGGCGCCTCGGCGGCGTACCTGACAGTGAGTGAGATCTTCCCATTGGAGCTGCGCGCTCAAGCGATATCGTTCTTTTTCGCCATCTCGCAACTTGCCGGAGACGTGGCGGCGCCGCCAGTCTTCGCGCTCCTTGTCGTTAGCGGCGTCAGCCCTCTCACGGTCGGTTACTACGCGGCAGGGGTGATCATGTTTGCTGGTGGGGTCATCGCCTGGTACTTCGGGGTGAATGCCGAACGGAAATCGTTGGAAAGGATCGCCTATCCGTTGTCGGCGGTCCGGCGTGCCATCGAGCCGCCGATCGAATCCTCCTGATTCAGCGCAACGTACGTCGCGGAGATACCACCGTCCACCAGGAACGTCGACACCTGATCAGCGGCGAGCCAACGCACCGAGGCTAGGACGTCCCACTCCAGGCACCGCGCCTGTTCGGTGTCAGCAGTCAGCCCGACCCCAGGCACGAAGTCACCGTAACCGCGCTCGCAGGGCGTCATCGCGTAACCCTCCACGGTGTGTTCGCCCGATCCCAGCAATAATATACATACATACGTTTGTCTAACTCAGTAGTATCGTCGCGTATGGGGGCAAGCAGCGGGAGGTCGCAATGGCGCTACGACGCAGGATCCGGTGGGTGGTTCGGCACGGGCTGCTCAGGCGGATGGTGGCGCGCCAGATGCGCACCGGTGACCTGGGATCGCGGCTGATGATGGACCCGGCCGTCCGCGAGGATCCCTTCCCCTACTATGACGAGCTGCGCGGGCAGGGCCGGCTCGTCCGCACCGGTTTGGCGCTGATCTCAGCGCACCACGATGTCTGCCTGGCCGTGCTGCGCAGCCCGGACTTCGGCCAGATGCGCTTGGGCCGGACACCCCGGGTTCTCCAGCTGGGCATGAAGCTCGGCGGCCGCCCGGTACTGACGCCAGTCGAGCCACCATCCATGGTGGCGGTGGACCCGCCCGAGCACACCCGCTACCGCAAGCTGGTCACCCGGGCGTTCTGCGCGCGGACCATCGCCGCCATGCGCCCCCGCATCGAGCAGATCGCCGAGACCCTGCTCGACGAGATCATCCAGTCCAGCGCCGCTGGCCCGGTGGATCTGGTCTCGCGCTACGCCAGCCTGCTGCCGGCCACCGTGATCGCCGAGATGCTCGGCGCACCAGTCTCGATGCGTCGCCAGTTCCTCGACTGGGGGGTCGGGGCGTCATTGTCACTGGACATGGGATTGAGCTACCGCGACTTCCGCCGCGCCGAGCTTGACATCACCGCGCTGCACCGCTGGATGCTCGGCCACTTCAATGACGTCCGCCGCGCTCCCGGGGACGGCATTCTCGGCTCCCTGGTCGCCGCGTACGACCAGGGAGATCAGCTGACCCTGGACGAGCTGAGCAGCATCTCGATGCTGCTGCTCGCCGCCGGTTTCGAGACCACCGTCAACCTGCTGGGCAACGGCGCCGTCCTGCTGATGCGCCACCCCGACCAGCTGGACGTGCTGCGCGCGCAACCGCAGCGGTGGGCCGGCGCGGTGGAGGAGATCCTGCGCTACGAGTCCCCCGTGCAGCGCACCGGCCGCCTCGCGCTGCGCGACACCGAGGTCGCCGGCCTTCCGGTCACGGCGGGTTCGTTCATCGTCGTGCTGCTGGGCGGCGCGAACCGCGATCCCGTAGTGTTCCCCGACCCGCACCGGTTCGATGTCACCCGGCCCGAAGCAGACCAGAACCTGGCGTTCTCCAGCGGAATCCACTACTGCATCGGCGCCGCCCTGGCCCGCCTGGAAGGGGAGATCGGCCTGCGAGCCCTGTTCCGCCGGTTCCCCGACCTCGCCCTCACCGGCATTCCACACCGACGACCCACCCGCGTCCTGCGCGGCTACGACGCGATCCCCGTCCGGCTTGACCAGTCTCGCGCCGAGAACTACGTCGGCCTCAACCTGAAGGGTTAGGCGAGGTCGTCGAACTCGCCGGCCTTGACGCCTTTGATCCAGGCGTCCATCTCGGCGCGGGTGAAGAACACGACGTCAGCCTCCGGGTCGTTGCTGTTGCGCACCGCGATGCTGCCATCCGCGAGGAGCGCGGTCTCGACACAGGAACCTTCGTGACCGCTGAAACTGGACTTGCGCCAAGGGGCGGCGTCCAGGTCAGGCACAGCGTCCGGACGGTTGGGGTTGGTCATGAGTACTCCTCTGCAACGTCGCGGATCATCGTCGCCGAGTCATCTGGCGACAGGGCGAGGACGCAGATGTGCTCGAAGGCCACGGTATGCAACTCTATCTCTTGGAGCTCTTCGAGGTAGAGCGCGCCGGATTGGTGCTCGATGTAGGTCACACCCGGATCGGTGGGCCACCGGAAGTCGAGAATTTGGAAACGACCCACCATGCCGGGATGCGCGCCGTGGGCGTATGACACGACCTGCACGGTGATCTTTGGATGGCGCGTCATGGCGGCAAGATGTCGGAGTTGATCTCTCATCACGTTGGGGCTGCCCACCACGCGACGCAGGGCGGCCTCGTCCAGGACCACCCACAGTCGCAGCGGGTCAGGCTCGCGGTGCAGCACCGCTTGGCGCGCCATCCGCAGCTCGACGTGGTGGGCGATATCCGCCTCGGCTCGCTCAGCGGTGCCTCGCCGTGTCACCGCCTCGGCGTACTCCTTGGTCTGCAACAAACCGGGAATGAGCTGGGCCTCGTAGATGCGGATCTGCGATGCACCCTGTTCCAGGCCGACGAACGGCGCGAACCAACTCCGTAGGGTGTTGCCGTCGTAGCGTTCCCACCAGCCCTTCTGGCGCGAGTCCTTGGCGGCTTGCAGATACAGCGGCCACTGCTCCTGGGGCACGTGGTACAGCGGGAGCAGCACCTCGTCGAGATCACGCACGACGACCGGTCGCTCGGCGGTCTCGTAGTAGGACACCTTGCCCACCGTGCACCGCAGAGCCTTGGCCACGGCCTTCTGGTCGAGCCCCGCCTCCCGCCGCAGGCGCCCGAGCTCGAACGCCAACCAACGCCGCCACACCGTGGGACTTGACGCTTCGGTCACCGCACACCTCCTGAAGCTCTCGCCATCCGCAGCCGACAGTCTGCCCCCAGGCGTTGCCCATGCGGAGATCACCCGATCGGAGACCTAGCGTATAGTAGAATTTAAATTTATTATCAACATCACGTCACCAGGCGACAGTCAAGATCGGAACCGAGGCACTTCGCCGCTGGTCAAAAACCATGATCAGAGATAGAGGTAGCGATGATGGAGACACCCGCACAGACCGAGGACTCGTGCCACAACGAGTGCGCCGAGACGCGGGAAGAGAGCATCTGGCCGAACGCAGCACCGCTGGGCGACCAGGCGGAATTCAACCAGATGGTGGACGAGATGGTGGCCGATGAAGCACCTCGCCTGTTCGCCGTGGTGCAGGTGTACCGCGAGCGGGTGGACGGCCGAATCGCGGCATGGGGCATGGCCTTCGACGACCACGCCGAGATCGTCAGCGTCGACAATGGCAGCAGCGTCCGCCTGAGCTCACCGGAACGCGCGGCATATGGCTTCAACCACCGCCCGGACATCATCGCCCGCGTGGTGTGGGTCAACCCCGACGCGGCCACTGCACCGGACGAGATCGATGACGAGGTCGCCGACTCCGACACGAGGTCCTCAGCAACTCACTAACTTATTCTCACCGACTACCGCAACTGACGGAGGGCGGCGCGCATCTGCCGGCGCACTGCGCTCCGGTTCTGCGGATCTTCCAGCATCCGTTGACGAGTAATACCGCCATCGGTGTCCTCTCGAAGCCACTTTATCGCCTCGACAGCGGCCTCCTGGATCTCCAGCGCGGCCCCGACCCGCTCCTCACACCACTCTTCGATGAGGTCTGCCTCCTCATACGCCGGGCTGGACACCTCCTGGTATGTCACCGTCGGCACCACTACTCGGCTGTTGTGGTGGATCCAACGCTGCAGAAGCAGGTTAACCCCCGTTTGCGACAGACAGGCGATTCGCTTATCCGGGGCGAGGTCGTCGGGGCCTACGAGGTAGGGCTCGTCAAAGAAAGCTGCCTGATGTCGCCTTCCCGTGTCTACAGCAGGGATCAGCTCAGGTAACGGCATCTTGCCTACGTGCCCAGTCCAGTCCGCAACGAAGATGACCTTGTGGTTGCGAAGCTCAGCCACCATGAGCCGAGAGTGCAGATCGACTCCGTTGGACCGCAGGGCGCACGGGTGCTGCAGAACGATCACCGTCTTGGTCTTGGACACCCCAAGCCCCTGCACCGGGACCTTCTCGAAGACGTCTCCTGTGAAGACAGGGCGGTGGCGCACGACCTCATCACCCCGAGCACGGTAGAGGCTGCCCCAATCGGGGACCCCATCCGCGCCGGGGTACTCAAGATCGTGCGCCACACTCAACGCGCCTTCGGACGGATCGACAACTGCCCATCAGCGGCGCGGAAGACGTCGAAGTCCGACCGGTACCGGTCCCGCCACTGCGGCTCCCAGTCAGTGAGAACCTGCTCGGAGTCAGCGTGGCCGCTGGCAAAGTCCAAGACCAGATCCGACCGGCCACAGGCCCAAAGGTCAACCGGCGTCACCGGCACCCCGAGCTGTAGGGGCATCTCGAACCAGGAGGAGACTTCTTGGATGCCGTATTGCTCACACACGAGGTCGCATGCGGCGAGCAGGCTTGCCACTTTCTGGCGGTTCTCACCCGTCGCGCCCTCGCCCCGACGCCACTTCTGGATGGCAGGCACGCTAACACCCACCAGCCTGGCGACGTCTCTCCAGGCGAACCCGAGGTCGGCCAGCTCGTCGAGCATCTCCCGAGTGCTCGCCCGACCCCGCGTGTTCGTACGAACGTTCCATTCGACGTATTGGCTCTGCTGGTGCAGCTCGTCGGTCACCTCATGCAGATTCCGGGCCCGTCCTCGGATATAGCCGATATCCTCGGTCAGCAACGTGGCCACAGTCTTTGTCTTCGTTAGCGCCGGTGGAGGATTGATGTCGGTGCCGGCAGTGCCCGGGTCAAGCAGGTCCCGACTTCGATCACCGTGCATATCGGAAGACGTCCTCTCTCAAACGATCAGCGACAAGCCTCTCGAACAATGTGCGCACCGGGGCATGTAGCTCATCGCAGGTAGCCAGCAGTGCCTTGACATCGAATTCGGGGACCCCCTGGCTTGGTGTCCAGAAACTGTCAATGTCCATGAGGAAGAACGGGCCAGAGGTGGAAGTGGAGCGCCTCAGGCCTCCGCTGGGATCCACGGCGAACCCCTCCCGGGGCCCGTAGCGCAGCACAATCGTCCGCTCTGGCCCCGGCGTGAAGACGTTGATTCCCTGCCAGTGAGTGGCGGCCAGGCCGAGCTCGTCACCAACCGTGGCCGGCCCGACCAGCGTGGGGTCGACCCACGGCGCCCAATCCTGCTCCGGGCCGCCAGGGACTCGAATCTCATTGATGTAGCGGAGGCCGACCCGCTCGACCCCATCGACGCCGCCGATCTCCCGCCGCACCTCAAGCACGTCGGCCACGAGAGCCCGCATCTGCTCCCACCGCACGTATCGAGTCATCTCGACGATGACCGCCTCGGCTCGCACCGACACCGCCGCTGTATTGTCTCGACTGAAGTACCTCGGGAACTCCTCGGCCCGCAGCTCAGGCGCGACCGGTGGACCCCCGACAGACTGCACAACGGTCAGCTGCTGGAGCTGCCCAGTCCGCATAATCGGGACATGAACGCTCAGGCGCCGCTTGATCGTGTTCCGCTGGGCGGCGGTCAACGGGTCGGTTGTGGGGTGCCGTACCTCCAGGGCAACGAGGACCACCGGGGCGTTCGGATAAACTCCCCACTCCTCGTCCATACTCGTCACACTACCCGTTCTGAAACTAGAACAACAACCCGCAACGCAACCGGTCGCCCTAGTGGTCCAGGTAGGCTCGACTGCTCACTAGCAGTAGATGCCGATGCTGGGCTGCCCGGGCTTGCCGTAACACCTAAGCTCCCTCGGAGATGTGGACGGGCACCCAAGGCACGGATGCTCGGCGGGTGTCGCTGTAGTCCCCAGTCATAGTGACCGCTCTAGAACGGCCGCTGCCGGGGCGGCTCGGTACGGCTGGTATGCAGGGCTAGGCTCCCGGCATGGACTTTCCGGACACCGAGCGCAACAGAGCCGCCGTGCATGAAGCTGGGCACGCCCTCATTGCGGCCTCCCGCGGCCTTGGTGTCGCTGTCATCGAGCTGCACAGCAGCGACGGCGAGGGCGGGATGCGTCTGCGCGAAGAACCATCGAAGCTCGACCGGGTATGGGTTTTGTATGGCGGCCCGTTCGCGGAAAAAGTCGTCTTCAAGAAGTTGGCACCAGACCCCGTGCCACCCGAACGCGATGAATTATTGTTGGCACATAGCCTATGCTGGCAAATAGGGATTTACCATACCATCGAGATCAGAGACCAAGTCGAAGCACATCTCCGTGAGCAGCAAGCTCAACTAGAGCTCATTGCGGCCCGGCTGTTGGAAACCAACACGGTGCACGGCGCTGAACTTGATGAGCTACTTCACATCAGCGGAGCCGGGGTAGCACCTCGTTAGCCCAGCCCTCGAAGAACGACTCCTGATCCGGACCGATCTGTTGCACGTAGATCTCATCGAAGCCGGCATCAATGTGCTGGCGCACCAAGTCCAGATACCGGTGAGGATCCGGGCCGCAGGCCACACTGCGGGCCACCATGTCCTCGGTGACAAGCTCGCAGACCGCAGTGAAGTCTCGGGGCGCGGGAAGGGTCTGGGCAACGCCAGGAAGCCCGACATTGCGCCACAGCCGATGCGCCGTGGTGACACCTTTGCTCTCAGTGTCGGCCCAGCACACCTTGATGCCGACCTGTGCGGGCTTGTCGCCGCCACCGGAGTCCCGGAACGTGCGCACCAGCTCACGGCCGGGCATCGCGCAACAGAAACCGTCACCGATCTCTCCGGCGAGCCGCGCGGCGGCCGGTCCGAACCCGGAGACGTAAATGGGCACCGGCTGCTCGGGCCGGGTAAAGATCTCCGCGTTCTCGACGGTGTAGTACTTCCCGTAATGAGTCACCTCTCCCCCGGCGTGCAACGCGCGGATCACCGCGACCGCCTCGCGCAGCATGCCACGGCGTACGCCCGGCGGTGGCCACCGGTCACCAAGAATGTGCTCGTTGAGCGCCTCGCCGGTGCCCACTCCGAGCGCGAACCGGCCCTCGCACTGCACCGCAGCGGTGGCCGCTGCCTGAGCGATGATCGCCGGATGCATCCGGATGATCGGGCAGGTGACTCCGGTGCTGATCGGCAACGTGCTTACCTGGGACAGCGCACCAATCACCGACCAGACGAACGGACTCTGCCCCTGCTCTCGCAGCCAAGGGTGGTAATGGTCAGAGATCCACAACCGTTCGAAGCCCGCTTCCTCGGCCAGCCGCGCCAGTCGCACCAGCTCATGCGGCCCGAATTCTTCGCAGGACAAGGCGTACCCCACGCTCACCATGGACCCTGAATACCCGAATCAGACGGAGCGAACCGGTGTGGACGCCGATCACGTGCTCGCGACGCGCTTGACCTCATCTGCGGCGCGGGACCCACGGGAGACCCGCACGAGCGCGGAGGACAGCCGCACCAGATCGCGGGACGAGTCGACCAGCTCGGACAAATCGCGAGCACTCGGCGGTAGGCCGACCTTTTTGGCTCCCTGCGTGACGCGCCCGTCCAGGTATGGCGCGACCTGGGGCCACACAGCCTGCACCTCACGGAGAAAGATGTCCGCGCCCACCGGTCCCATGCCTGCGAACTCGGTGAGCAGCTCACGGATTCGTTTCGGGTCCCCGTCTGCGTCGTTGCGGAGCGTACGCAGATCACCGCGCCAACGGTCCAGCAGCAGCACGGCGGCGTCGCGCAGCATGGTCGATGTCCGTTCGTCGTACCGGCGGTAGCCCGCCCGACCGAGCGCGTCCACCCGGTCCTGCCAGCTCGCCTGCCGCATCCGCCGTGGTGTCCGGTACCCCGCGCTGAACAGCTCCTTTGCCGCCGCCACCGCGATGTCCGCAGAGATCCGGGCGCTCAACAACGTGGCCAGCACCAGTAATTGGTAAAGCGGCGCCGGCTTGTCGGCAAGCCGGATGCCGGCCTGCTCCGCGGACGTTCGGCCGAATCGGTCGAGCAGCACCTTCACCACGGGATCCCGACTGGAAACCATGGGTACATGGCTACCCTGCCGCCCACCACTTTATGCGCGGTGAGCGCGGTGGACGGGTCAGAAAGGGGGAATGTCATCGTGGGGGTCGGGCGGTGGGTCTGGTTCGGGGTCAGGCTCGGGTGGTGGGTCCTCCCAGATCTGGGCCTCTTCCCAGCCGTTGTCTGGGGGGATTGCGAGTGGGTATGGGGGTTGGTCGCGGGGAATGGGGTCGGGTAGCGGTTCGATGATCGCCGGTAGCTGACGGTGGTAGGTGTGTCCTAGTCGGCTGGTCCAGACGAGCCCCGGGTGATAACACACATTCGGGTGGTCGGTTCCCCCGCCAGGGAGGCCCGACCGATGGGCACCGAACTCGCCACCGACGTCCGCGCGCTGGCCGATTTTGGTTCTGGTCCGGGTATGAGCGGGATACGGCAGGAACCCGCCGTTGATCTTTAATGGTGTTGGTCGACCGTCGCGACACCGACCTCGGTGTGCCCTTTACCAGCCGAGTCCTGTACCGGTCACCTGCCGACCCTATCCGGCCTCACCGCCAGCCCAGCACGATCGCCGGCACCGGGGCTGGCCCTCGCCCGGCCGCGTGCGCACAACGTGGCCCCAAGTTGTGGTTGGGCAGCGGCTTGCTCCTGCCACGGACGCGTTCATCTGCGCGCCGAAGATGATGTTGCTGTCGCGCCAGTTCATCATCTGGGGCTCGAACTGGGCGCGGAGCGCAGCATGCAATGAGGCTTATTCAGCGATCTTGATCGACAACTGATCGTTACAGCTCAGAGTAGGTATTTCAAGATCGATAACACTGTCCTGAATAAGCCTCAATGTGGACGGAACCTCGGTCTGAGGCTACGCCGCATGCTCTCCGCCGCTAGATCCGGCCGTTCGGGCCAACTCCATGTTATGTGCTGGTGACCGGCTGCCAGCAACCGTGCAGGTGTCCCAGCGCCCCAGCCGTGTCGCTGGCTGGGTAAATCTCCTGAGCCCTCGGTGTCCAGTCGGACCGCCTGGCGACGCTGTGCAGCAGCGTGACAAGGTGCTCCCGCTGCTCAGCTGACAGCTCGCCGTGGGCAGCTGGTACGGCAGCTGGTCGCGCGGGCGCGGGCCGAGGGTCTGAAGCTGACCGGGGAGGGCGTTGTCAAGTTGTTGGGTGTTGAGGGTGATGTCGTGTGTGAGAGCCGGGTGTTGGCCGTCGATGAGGGTGCAGATGGTGGCGTCGTTGACGGTGCCGATGTGTGGGGTGTGAGCAAGCCCCGTTGGCGGGGTGTCGGCGTGGCCTGGTTGTTGGGGTGGCGTGTTGGTCGTCTGGATGGCGGTGGTGGGGTCATTCAATGGCGACTGGCGCTCAGACAGGTCCAGAAGACACTGCGACGCGAACACACCGAGCAGGTCCGAGATCTCGAAACGACGATCCGCGCCTACGCCAACCAGATCCGGACCCTCGCGCTGCGCAACGACGAACTGACCGACGAGAACACCCGGCTCCGACACCACCTCGAACAGCAAGACACCAACGTGACCAAGCTCCCACAGCGCGATTGAGCTGCGACACTCATCTCACTGCGACAACTTGACAGTTCACATAACCAGCGGATCATCCAGGAACGCACCGAGGAACCGCACCGTCGTCAGCTTGCAGCGCAAATAAGAAATAGTAGATCAACTGACCGCTGGCAGGGAGATCAACTGTCCGCCCAGAAGGAAGCCAAGCTGTCCTTGACAGCGATCCAAGAATCACTATTGGCGTAATGCGCAGCAACTCTATGTCACCTAATCGCTCCTACCTAATCCCATAATCGCTTCTTACCTAATCCCAACAGGGCGGCTTTTCTTTCTTGTGTTGGACTTGCAGGTTCCCCTAGGATGGACCTGTTGGCCCGGCCCACTCCCGGGAACGCCGGAATCGATTCGTGAGGAGTGGATCGATGAGTAACCAGAAAGCGATCCTGGATCTGATGGAAGGAAACATCATGACCACGAAAGCAACTCCGAAACGCTATGTGCCTCCGATGGCGGCCAAGGCAGGTCGTGTCGCCACCGATACCCTCGGCACGATCTACACGTTGAAGGACGCCACCACGCCGGGGTTCAAGAAGCCGCGGTAACCGGTGAGCCTGGTTTGGGGGCCGGGTCGTCCCGGCCCCCGCTCGCAGTGCAGTCCTCCCTCGTCGCCCGTTCCTTCCTTCCTTCCTTCCTTGCGAGGCCGTTCATGTACGAGTTGACCAACAGCCTGGTCGTCGTTCCGGACTCCCCTGGCGGGGTCCGGGCGAGCCAACGGGTTCCGCACCGCGAGCCTGAAGTGGTGGCGCATCCGTCTGGTCGGCCGTGGCTGGTCGGCCGTTGGGCTCCGGGCGAGTTGGTGGTGGGCGGGGCAGGTGAGGTCCGGATCGCGGTCTTCGGGTTCTGCCCGGTCGACTCCGAGCGGTTGGCCGCAGCCGCCGCCCGGGTCCGCGAGCCGGCCGATCTTGACAGCCTGGCCCGGACGCTGCCGGGCAGTGCGCACCTGGTGGCGTCGGTTGTCGGCCGGGTCCGGTTCCAGGGCACCCTCACCGGTTCCCGGCCGGTATTCACCGCCCGCCTGGACGGTGTGCCCATCGCGAGCGACCGGGCGGATGCGTTGGCGGCGATGGTCGGAGCCGAGCCGGACGAGGACATGCTCGCGGTGAACATCGCGTGCCAGCAACTGATGCCGCCGCTGAGCGAGCGGAGCTGGTGGCGCGGGGTGGACCGGGTCGCCCCGGATTCCTACCTGCAGGTCTCCGCCGACAGCGCGAGCACGGTCCGCTGGTGGAACCCGCCGGATCCGGTCCTGCCGCTGCGGATGGGAGCCGGGAAGGTACGCGAGGCGCTGCGGGAGGCCGTGGCGTGGCGAACGCCGGCGCACGGCAGGTTGTCGGCCGATCTCTCCGGTGGGATGGACTCCACCTCGCTGTGCTTCCTCGCCGCCGAGCACACACCCGAGCTGCTCGTCTTCCGCAGGACTGAAGGCAGCGCGATCAACGACGATCCGTTCTACGCGGGGAAAGCCGCCCGGGTGCTGGATCGGGCCGAGCACGTCGAGCTGCTGAGCGGGGACGGGCCGCCGGTCTTCGCGCCGCCGTACTCGCTGCCCGACACGGAGGCCCCGCAGGCCCTGGTCCGGGGGATGCACAGGATCCGGCATCAGGTGCGGTGGCTCGTCGAGCGCGGCGCCACCCTGCACCTGGCTGGGCACGGCGCCGACGAACTGTTCACCGGCAGCGCCGCCTACCTGCACACCCTCATCCGGAGCAATCCGGTGACGGCGCTGAAGTACCTCCGCGTGCACCGCGCACTGGGCCGATGGCCGCTGCTGCCCAGCCTGACCGCGCTCTGGGACAACCGTGACCTGTGTTCGTGGTGGCGCGACAGCGCCGACTCCCTCACCACCCCACCACCGCCGCAAACCAGCCCGAAACTGGACTGGGCCTACCCGATGCGCGTCTCGCCGTGGGCCACCGCCGATGCGGTGAGTACGGCGCGGCGGGTGCTGCGCAGCATCGCCGATGAGGCCGTGCCGCTGGCGAGCGACCGAGGCCAGCATGAGGTGGTGACCAACCTGCGTTTCGCCGGGCCGCTGCTGCGGCAGCTGGGCCGGGAGTACGCCGCCGGCGGGCTGCGCCTCGACCTGCCCTACCTGGACGATCGAGTCGTCGAGGCCGCTCTGTCTGTCCGGCTGCACGAGCGGCACAACCCCTGGCGCTACAAACCGTTGCTGGCGGAGGCGATGCGGGGCCAGGTGCCCGATTTCATCCTGAACCGCCGCACCAAGGGCGACTACGAGGAAGACGTCTGCCGCGCCTTGCAGCAGCACGTTCCCGACCTGCTCGACCTGTTCGCCGACTCGGAGCTGGTCGTCCGCGGGCTGATCGACATCGACGCGCTGCGCACCAGCCTGCACACCCCGCCGGGACCCGAGAACACCGACGTGACACCGAACCTGGAGATGACCCTCGGCTGCGAGATGTGGCTGCGCGAGATCGAGACCATCCGGCAAGCAGACCCGGAGCGGACCGGTCCACCCCCTTCCACCGACGCCGAGATTTCGGTGGGCTGATCGAGGGAGATCCGATGAGCATGCCCTACGCCGCGCCCGAGCGGGTCCGGCTTCCCCTGCACACGCGGATGGTGGCGCTGGCGGCCATTGCGGTGGCCGCCCCGCTCACCTGGTTGCCACCAAAAGTCCTGCGCGTGGTCCTGGCGTTCGCCAGCCGCCGTGCGCGCCCGGCGACGGCTGCGCAGACCTCCGCTGCCCGTAAGGCCGTCGTCGCAAGCAGCATCCGCTGCGCGGTCAACGGGTGCCTGCAGCGGTCGATCGCGACGGCGTTGCTCTGCCGCGTCCACAAGGCATGGCCCACCTGGCGGCTCGGCGCACGCACCACGCCGTTTGGCGCGCACGCCTGGGTGGAGGCCGAGGGCCGGATGATCGATGAGCCGCTTCCCGACGGCTACTACGTCCCGCTGCTCACCGTCGCCCCACCGGAGCCGGACGCCGCCCCTGACCGCCGGAAGCGAACCGTTGGCACCGGAATCCTGCGGCTGCACAGCGACGCACTCAGCGCCGAAACAGGCGACGGCGCGGTGCTGCTCAACCAGCGGACCGGGCACTACTGGCAGCTCAACCACACCGGAGTCGACGCCCTGCGGCGACTGCTCGCCGGGCAGTCGGCCGACGATACCGCCAAGGACTACGCCGCCGAGTACGACATCGAGCCGTCCCAAGCGCACCAGGACATCACCGCGATGACCGACCAACTGCTCGACGCCGGTTTCCTGACAAGGTCGTGAACTCGTTCTTTTCAGGGAGGACGATGCTACGCCAACTGTGGCGGATGACCACCGGGCAACGCGCGGCACTCGCCGTCGCGTTGCTGCTCATGGTAACGGCGGCCGGATTCGGGATCGCGCAGCCGATCGCTATTAAGGCGGTGATCGACGCGCTCTCCGGTGGGCGGCCCGTCACGGTTCTGGTCGCCGTTCTCGTGGTCCTGCTGCTGCTTCAGGCGCTAGTCGGCGCCTGGGCGTCCTTCCTGCTGGAGCGGACCGGCGAACGGTTTCTGCTGCGCATGCGAACCAGGCTGTTCGCTCACCTGCTGCGGTTGACGATGCCCACGTTCGACCGGTTTCGCGTAGGGGACCTGATGTCCCGGGCATCGACGGACGTGATCCTGGTGCGGGACGCCATCACCCGGGCCGCCGTGGAGGTCACGACGAGCGCGATCATGGCCGTGGCCGCATTCTCGGTCATGTTCCTGATCGACCCGGTGTTGATGTGCGTGGTCGCCGGTGTGCTGGCCGTCGGCGCTGCAGTGATCATCGGTACGGCGGCCAGGATCGGTGGGGTATCGGTCAGACTGCAGACCGCCGTCGGGGCGATGGCATCGGACCTGGAGCGGGCGCTGGGGGCGATCCGCACGGTGCGGGTCAGTCGCGCCGAGCGACGTGAGACGCGGCGCCTAGCCGCCCTGGCACAGGAGGCGTACCAGGCCGGGGTGCACAGCGCACGCCTCACATCCACAGTCGGCCCGATCATCGAGACGATCGTCAACGGAGCCTTCGTGGTCGTGCTGTTCGTCGGGGCGGTGCGGGTCAGCCAGGGAGCACTCGCCCTCAGCTCACTGGTGGCGATCCTGCTCTACGCCAACCAGCTCGTGATGCCCATCGCCCAGCTCATCGACGGTATCGCAACGGTGTACAAGGTCAGGGGCGCGGCCGAACGAACCCAGGAAGTGTTCTCGCTACCCATCGAGGAGCCCGCACCGACGTGCGCTGGCCCTGCCACGCTGGACGTGCAACCGGCGGAACCTGATCGACAGCCAGCGGTCCTGGAGGTCCGGGGCCTGCACTTCGGATACGAGCTGACCACCCCGGTGCTGCGGGACCTGTCGCTGACCGTCCCACAGCGTTCGCTGGTGGCGCTGGTCGGTGTCTCCGGGGCCGGCAAGTCCACGACCTTTGCCTTGATCAACCGCTTCTACCAGCCGTGGCAGGGCAGCATCAGCCTCGACGGGCACTCCCCAGCTGAGCTCGACCTCGCCTCCTGGCGCGCACGCATCGGCTGGGTCGAACAGGACTGCCCGATCCTGCACGGCACGCTACGGGACAACCTCCGCTACGCCGCTCCCGACGCCGACGACAACGCCCTGTGGCACACCATCGATCTGGTGCGGCTACGCGAGAAGGTCGAGAGCCTGCCGGCCGGGCTCGACACCGACGTCGGCGAGCGCGGCGCCCGGCTGTCCAGCGGAGAACGCCAACGTGTCGCCATCGCCCGCGCCGTCCTCACCCACCCCCGCCTGCTGCTGCTGGACGAACCCACCGCACACCTCGACCCGATCAACGAAGCGGCGCTGAGCAACACCCTGGACAACCTCCGCCGGGAATGCTCCCTGCTGGTGATCGCCCACCGGATGTCCACCATCCGCACCGCCGACATCGTCATGCTGCTGGCCAACGGAACCGTCCACGCCGCGGGAACCTACCCCGAACTGATCGACTCCCACACCGAATTCACCCAGCTCGTCAACGGAACATTCGAACCCCGCCTCGACCGCGCCACTACCAGCGACTTAGGTCACGCAGCCTTGGCCGGATAATGGGTCCAGGTGCGGATGGGTGAGTCGGTGGCGAAGCCGGTCTTGGATATGTGCAACGCCGATGACGGTTATGTCTAAGGAGTGTCTTAACCGGCAGTGGGTGCCGTCGGAATCGGAAGAAGGGCAGCAAAATGATATTTCGGGAGGCAGTGTTCATCGCGCTGCGCGCGGTGCGCGCCCACCGGCTGCGTTCCACGCTGACTATGCTCGGTCTCATCATCGGGGTCTCGGCCCTGATCCTGCTGGTCGCCATCGGCGACGGAGTGCAGAAATCGGTCGATGCGCGCATCCAACCACTGGCCGACCTGATTACCGTCGTGGCCACCGGGGGCATCCCCGGAGGCCCCGCCCCGAAAAACCTCGTCGATGCTGATGTCGCGGCGTTGCAGCGGGCACCCGACGTCGTCGCCGTCACCCCGGTGGTCACCCACCCCTCACTGATCCAGGCCGGTAGCGCCCAGTCAACCCCGCCGTCACGGGTGACCGTTGTGGGCTCCACCGAGCGCTGGTTCGAGGTGACCAACCGGGATATTCAGATCGGATCCTTCTTCGACCAGGCCCAGGTCCGCTCCACTGCCAGAGTGGTGGTACTGGGACCCACCGCGGTAACCAACCTCTTCCGTGGCGACCCCGCTGCCGCCCTGAGCCGTACCGTCCAGATCAACCACCAGAGCTTCAAGGTCATCGGAGTGATGCAGACCGCCGGTCTGCCAGACGACGACGATGTGATCATGCCCCTGAACACCGCACGCAGCTACATCTTCGGTCGCGGCGACCTCGTCAACCAGGCCACGGTGCAAGCCGCCTCGGTCGCCGCCGTGCCCGCCGCCGAGGCTGAGGTGAACACCATCCTCGACACCCGCCACCAGATCAAAACCCCCGCAGCCCGCGATTTCCAGGTCCGGGCCCTGACCGCCGACGTCGCCGGGCTCACCCAGATCCTTCGCATCCTGACCTTGTTCACCGCCGCCGTCGCATCGATCTCCCTAATTGTAGGTTCGATCGGAGTCCTGAACATCATGTTGGTTTCGGTCACCGAACGAACCCGCGAAATCGGGATCCGCAAAGCCATCGGCGCCACCAGACACGCCATCCTTTATCAGTTCCTCATCGAGTCCATCGTCCTGGCCGGCCTCGGGGGGGCCATCGGCGTCGGCATCGGGATCGGGCTGTCCTTGCTCGGCGGCGTCATCGCGCCCGCCTTCGCACCCCACCTTGACCCCACCTTCGCCGGGTTCACCCCCGTCGTGACCGTCCTACCCGTCGTGGGATCGTTCACGATCAGCCTCGCGATCGGGCTCATCGCCGGTGGCTACCCGGCCTACCGCGCCGCCCGGCTACGCCCCGTAGAAGCCCTCAGATTTGAATAACACACTTGCTGATGACCTGGTTGACGGCTGATTCGACGAACGCGGTGGAGATGGGATTGTCAGGTTGTTTGGTGCCCGGGTGGAGGCGGTGCGCTCGTTCTGCGCGTACCTCATTGACCCGCCTACCAGTGGTCAAGCGAGTGTGGGCAGCGGTTCGCTCACTTTCGTCCAACTCGGCCCGCTGACTGAACACTCGACTTGGTAGGGGAGACGGTGGCTTGCGCCCTCCTGACCCGCTCCACCGCGCTGACCAGCTCGTCCGGCAGGTCGAGGCGTTTCGAGTAAGCACTCACTAGGTCCACCTCGAACCATCAGCTCAGAGGTAGCAAAGCATCCCCGTGCACATCCTGCGTGTCCGGATGCACCCGCTGCGTCCGGACTACTCCTGAGCGTCAGACCCATGGCTACAAACGCCATGGCACCGCCACCTTGTTCGCGGCGGCACCCTGGCTTGCACGGGGTCGGTGCAGCGGTAGTCACTGGGTCACTGCCGTCGTCCGGTAACGTCGTAGTGATCGATGGACTCACGAACCTCGGCGGCCGGTCTGGTGCAGGGGTTCGTCATGCTGGGTCGCCTCTCCGGTTACCGGGGGTGTGCAGCAGGGTGACGATGCGGTCTCGCTGTTCGGGGGTCAGCGGTGGAAACGAGTCGACGATGACCCGGACGTGCTCGGTGAGCACGGCGGCGTGCTCCAGGGTCGCGGGGTCGGTGATGCTTGACGGCGGCTCTTGTGGAGTCCGGACGGGCTTCCGCGAGTGTGGCAGTGATCGGGGTGAGTTGGTGGTGTCGGTATTCGGTGCTGTCGCGGTTGGTGGTGAATGCTCAGTGCTTCTTCGTGTCTTGGTGGTGCTGAGTCGTTGTTTTGAGTGGTTTGGCTTGTTTGTCAGCTGTGTTTTCCTTTCCTCAGGGACAATGAAGGTGGTTGGGGTCTTCCGATGTGTCTTGACCCGTGACCTTTGGCAGCGGGTGCGGAATACGCGAACCGGCCGACCGGCGAGTCAGTTGGTTTCAGTTGCTGCGTCGGAGCCGATTTCGTCGGTCGCTGCTCGATCGAGGGCTGCCCGGATGTCTGCTGTGAGATAGCCGCGCACTCGGCGTGTCCCACCGTCCTCACTCGGCACGTATTGACGGGTTGGCCGACACCCCAGTTCTCCCATGTGCCGAGCGAACAGGCTTGGTTCTATGTCCAGTTCGTCGGTCAGCTCGGCGGTGGGTATGAATTCCCGTCCGTGTGGGCTGAGATCATCACCGAGATAGTCCACAACGGATGCCAATGGTTCGGGCACTGTGGGCAACGGGTCTGAAGTCCGCCCATCGGTGTCGACGGCGGTTTCGGCGCCGAGCGCCTTGACCACACTGGCCGGGTCGATTACCTGTCGCTGATCGTCGCCGGCCGCGTGACCGGCCAGTGTTCCGGCCGCTTCCCGCAACGCCCGTCCGCGTGCGCAGATCTCCCGCCATTGGGGGTTGGGCATGTAGTACGTGCGCACCGTCATCGCCAGCACGTCGGCCCCGGCGTCGGTCTCGCCGTCTGGTCGCAGGATCCCCACTCCTTTGTGGGAGGGCAGTAGGGTCGAGGCGTCGTATCCGCGGGTGTTCATTTGTTCGCCCAGCACGATGTTGGAGTCGCGCCAGTCCATGACCCGTAGGGCGAACCGTGACCCGAGTACCGCCCGCAGCCGTGAGGGGATGGTGTTCGAGTCCGGACGCTGAGTGGCCAAGATGACGACGATTCCGGCTGCGGGTCCCTTGCGAGCCAGGTAGGTCAGCAGGTCGGCGATGTAGTCGCCGAGTGTGGTTTTCTTGCCGCCGACTTGTTCGCGGGTGGGGTTTTCCAGGAACACATGCACTTCGTCGATGATCACTGCGGTGATCGGAATTCCGAGGTCTGGGTCTCGGGACATGGCCGGTGTGATCTTCGATTCTGGGCAGACCTCGTCGTCTAAGGTGGCCATGCGGGTGAATCGGGATTGGACTTCCGCCACGAGTTCGGCGAGATGATCCCGCACGGCGTAGGCGTGGTCGAGTTCGTCGCCACGCACGAACCGGTAGGCCACCTGCTCGGCCGCGTCCCAGTCCTTTCCGCCCTTGCCGTCGAACACATACAGCCGGGTGTACGGGTCCAGAATCAGCCCGGCGGCCGGGAGGCGAATCGCGAATGTCTTGCCTTGTCGGGGAATCGCCCCCACGAGCAGTGAGGTCCACACCAAGGGAAGATCGATCCGACGGTGGCGCGCGTCCCGCCCGAACGGCACTGGCCGCCACGCGTCCCAACACTCCACGTCCAGCAGTGGCGTGCGCAGCGGTGGACCGGAATAGGGGTCTTCGTCGGCTACCCACAGGAACACTCGTCCCGCGTGGCCACCCTTGCCGCGCACCCGTTCGACGATGAGCTGAACCTCATCGACCGCCAGGGCGGACGCGAGCGCGTCCCGATGCTTGATCACATCGGCGGCCTTGCGGGTGGCCGGCAGGTCAACGGTGATCGCCCACCCGTCACCGACTCGCGCGGCACGTTCGACCAGGCGCAGGTTTTCGTCTTTGCCGATCAGCTTGGCGTCCCGGAAGGCGTCGACCAGGACTTGCGGGTCCATGGTCCAGGTCAGCGTGCGCGGACCGGCCAGCACCGCTTTGCGCCCCGGTGAGCCGTCCTTGCGCCGGCCAGTGATCGCCAGTGCCACCGCGCCGGCACCGGCTGTGATCCACAACGCGCTAGCGCCGTAGACGACATTGACGACGATCACCGCCACCGCGCCGGCCCATATCGCGGCTGCGGTGAGCTTCCATCGGAACACCGTTAAGGCGCGGATCTCGAGGAACTTGTCCGCCAGCTTCGCGGCCTGCTCGGCCGCCTCCCGGTAGTCGTGCACCCGGACCCACCGACGCCACCCGCGCGCGGCCACGACGAGCCCCCGACTCACCGCACCGACAAACCTCAACGGCGAGCGCACAACCCACACGATCATGTCTATGGCCGCCTGCCGCAGCGCTTGCCGGGATATGAGCGCGGCCGGTACGTACCGACAATGCCTCCACCAGGTCAGCAGCCGGCGGACAATCGTCCGCCGTGCAGCGCGCGGCAGGTCGTCCACGACTTCGCCGTCGTATATCGGCTCGGCTGGCTCCATCTGGCGCGTCGAGGCTGCTACGGGCAGTGCGCCGTTGACTGCTGAGGGTTCTGGCGGGGGTTCTTCTCGTGGTGGTGGGTGGTTGGTCATCGGCGGTCCCGCTGGTGGGTGGGCGGGTGGATGATGTCGGTGACGGAGAACATCCGGGCGATCGCGGCACCGGCGAATAGCGCGGGTACGCCCAGTGCCACAGCCCAGGCGCGGGCGTCGGAGGTGAAGAACACCACCGCCCACTGCACGGCGACGATGACACCTGCGGTGCCCAGCGCCCGGAGGAGGTTGCCGCCCATGCGGGTGACTTCTTGGCTGTGGCGGGCCAGGCGGTGCCCGCTGCGGGCGCCGCCGCGAAACGCCGCCAGCATCCCCACTCCGGCCAAGGCCAGCGCCACGATCAGCACGGCACTTTCCGGTGTCTGGCTCATCGGGATTCCTGCTCACCGTCGATGGTGGGCTCTGCGAGCAGCCGAGCCAGGGCACTGGCTGGAACCATCAGCCGGCGCCGCCGCCGCACAGCGCGCAGCGTGCCCAGACGAATCGCGGCAGAGACGGTGGAGGGCGTGACGCCCAGCATCCAGGCGGCTTCCCGAACCGTGTAGTACGCCGGAGACCCGGCGTTGGACTTGTCAGTACACATGAAGTGAAGCCCTTCTGATCGATACACCTTGGATTATTTAATGCCATTTATGCGGATGGTTTAATACATAGTGGGGCATGGGTCCGCCCGCGCTCGGATACATCCGTCAAGCCGTGTGAGCCCGCGCTACTCTTTGCCGCCAGAGCGGAGTGCGGAGGAATATGTGTCGGAGGACTGGGCGGCCGTCGCGCGGGCGATCAGCCAGCGCGTGGCTGAACTCGGCATCAATCAGGCCGAGTTGATTGAGCGCTCGCGGGTCTCGAAGGCAACAGTCGGCGAGCTTTACCACAACTCCGCTCAGCGTCGGCGGAGCGCGCGGACGCTGGAAGCGCTGTCCATGGCACTGGGGTGGCACCCACAGCACCTGGCTGCGGTCCTGAAGGGCCAACGTGTCCCGGATATCGGCGAACCGGTGAGCCGTTCCGATGACGACATTCCAGGAAGACTGGCCGCGATCGAGTATCGTCTTGCGCGGATAGAGGCGCGGTTCGGCGCTATTGATGAGTTGAGCGACCGGCTCAAGGAGATCAACGCCAGCATCGAAGCGGTGGTCAGGCTTGTGGACTCGAACCGAAAAGGAGGGAGGGGCTGAGTGTTCCGGGTGACTGCTGTTCATGCCGATAAGTCAACAGCGAATCCACCGCACCAACCATGCACCGACGATGCACCACTCGTGCGCTTCCAGCGTATTCGTAACGCACTTCGCGGTTTTCGGGGCTGTTTCTGATGGAACCGGTGCAGCTGTGGACGGGCCGCGCCGCGTGCGCGTTGCAAGCCGCGCTACGGATGACCAATGAGTCGTTCGCCGCACATCTGGGCACCGCGGTCCGGACAGTCGCCACGTGGCATCAAAAACCGGACCGTGTACCCAGCGTCGAGATGCAGCTAGCGTTGGATACCACCGTGGAACGCGCCGCAGAGGGGGCCCAGGCACGGTTCACCAGGAATATCGCCGAAACAGGCGTCAGGTGGGAGCCACCACGCCCGCCGTTTGATAATCCAGCTCCCACCGCTGAGGACGCGACCGCGAGGGTGGTGGACGACCTGACAGTCACCGCCTCATCTGCGATCATCAGGGGGACGGCTGAGGACACCGCGGACGGGGGCTTCATGGGCTGGTTACAGGTAGCGCACGCCGCATCAGCGCCGCCGGATGGCTCGGACGTTGGACAGATCATCCGCTGGTACCGCATGTACGAGGGGCTGACCCAGGAGGAGGCGGCTGTCCGCCTCAACACCACGCAGTCACGGCTGTCCAAGCTGGAGAAAGGCACCCAGGTCCTGCGAGACGTCACCGAGCGGCGTCACATCGCGCGCAAGCTCGGCATCCCCCCGGAGCGGCTTGGCGTGCTGCCGGACCACTCGGCGGACGCACGCCCGTTCACCTCACACGTCAGCGACCGGCCGGGACCGGTCCGGGACAGCCAGGAACACTGGCGGGACATCCGGTGCCAGCTCAACGCCCACCGGGCGGTTCTGGGCGACCTGGCCGCCGAGCTGTACCCGGCGCAACAGCGCATCCCCGGAACGACGGTTCTGACCTCGGCGAGCTGGCTGCCAGACGGCCCGGTCGACCTGGCCGACATCGAGCTGGCCTGGCGCGCCGAATCGCCGACGCCGCAGCTGTCAGGCAAGGTGCCACAATCAGCAGGCGCACGGCCCCTCATGGCCAGCGGTGAGCGTTATGATCGCTATTCACGCGCGCTTCGAGACCTCGCTCGACCCAAATTACTCGATAATCGCGTCAGCTATCGACTGCTTGACGTTGAATGGTCAGGTTCCCGGGGAACGCTAGGGTTCAACTACACGAGCTACTTCGACGTACTTGATGTGGGTGAAGTATTAGGGCATGAGTTCGCGCAAGCATGGCTCGCGGCTGGAAAAAAGCGACCGAGTTTCGCGGACCTGCCGTTCCGCCGGAGCATCATCGACCCATTCGACCTCCCCGCGCGACCGATGCTGCCCAGTATCAATACGTTGACGATCCGGCGCGATTCCATCGAAGGTCACCGTATGTACCTGCATCGGCGGGACGCCAAATCAGTGGCCGCCGCTGGCGGCATGTACCACGTGATCCCCGCGGGTGTGTTCCAGCCCGCCGCCCTCGCGCCGGCACATCAAAGCAACGACTTCTCTCTTTGGCGTAACATCCAGCGCGAGTTCTCCGAGGAGTTCCTTGGCAATGGCGAGCATGACGGCAACAGTGTCGACCCCATCGCCTACGACACCGACGAGCCATTCGTCTCCTTCGAGAAAGCACGCCAGGCTGGTGACCTCCGCGTCGTCGCCTGCGCCATGGTGCTCGAACCGCTCACCCTGTGGGTAGAGCTGCTGACGGTCGCGGTCATCGCAGCACCCGTGTTCGATGCGCTATTTTCTGGAATGGTCGCTGTGAACGAGGAAGGTGCCGCGGTCAGTACCGAGGCCGGCCGTCCCACCGTGGGAATCCCCTTCACCGCGACGGCCCGCGAGCGGCTGCGCACTGAGCCGTTGTCACCGATCTCCCGCGCCTGCATCGAGCTGGCGTGGCGCTACCGGCATCAGCTCCTCGGCCCATGAGGGTCCTGGTCACCGGGGCCGCTGGTTTTGTCGGCTACGCGGTGGCCGCGCTGCTGGTCGAGCACGGGCACGAGGTGACAGGGCTGACCCGCTCTCCGGCGTCTGTGCTACCCACCGGCGTCCAGCGACTACACGGCAACCTGCGCACACCTGAGACCCTGCCTAAAACGCTCGCTGAGGTTGATGGCGTGTGCCACCTGGCCGGACTGACCAAGGTGCGTGAGTCGCGGAGCAACCCGGTCGAGTATTGGCGCACCAACGTCGGTGGCACCCTGACCATCCTCGACAGACTCGCCGACGCCCGTGCCGGGCGAGTGGTCCTCGCCTCCACCTGCGCGGTATATGGCGAGCAGGCCGAGCAACCGATCAGCGAGACAGCACCCGTGTCACCAAGCAGCCCGTACGCCACCAGCAAACTCGCCGCGGACCAGGCAGCCGCGGACCTCGCCGCGACCGGAGCGATCGGAGCCATCAGCCTGCGCGCCGTCACCGTGGCCGGAGCCCTACCCGGACACCCCGACCCGGACACCACTCGACTCATCCCCCAACTCCTAGCCGTCCACCAGGGCCGAGCACCCGAGCTGGTCGTCAACGGTGACGCCACCGCGGTCCGCGACTTCGTCCACGTCGCCGACATGGCTACCGCCTTCGTCCTCGCCCTGCACGCGTGCCAGCCGGGCCGCTGGCGTGCCTACAACGTCGGCAGCGGACGTCCCAGCACCGTGCACGACGTCATCGCCGCCGTCGAGACAGTAACCGGGCGACCCATCCCACGGCGGCACACCGCCACCGCGCACGAGCCGGCGACACTGCTGGCCGACAGCACCCGCATCCAGTCCGAACTGGGCTGGCGACCCCATAAGTCAAGCCTTACTGAGATCGTCTCAGACGCCTGGACCGCTCTGAACAGCGACTAGTCGCCCGCCGAATATTCCATTCCCGAATAGCACGGAACTGACTGCGCTGCGCCTACCGTGAGGGCCTGCGCTGCTGTTGTCTTCTCGGTCATGAGCGTGGATCCCGTCAGCGAGCCGGTGCGTGGTGCTGATGATGACGTGTTAGCAAGGCTGGCCGCGATTGACCAGCGTCTTCACCAGATATCGACCCACTTAGCCACCATCGGCCCGTTGCTCAGCCAACTCGACGAGATCCGCACCAGCCTTGAGACGCTGATTGGGTCGCTCGGGTCGGCGGAACCGATCGTGGCGGGAACTGTGTCTGAGCTTCCTGGCCGCGGGGAGGGCACGATGAGCTCCGGGCGCCGGTTGAGCCCGCGCCGGAGACCGCCGGTTGAGCATGACTCCCTTGCGGAGGCTCCCGGCGGGAGTTCCCGGCGGCCGGGCCCGGCCCGATATCCGGCAGGCAGCGATGACTGAAAGCCCAGAGTTGGCGGCCGCCAAGCCGCTCCTCGATGCTGCCAAGGGCCGGGGATTCACCTTCGAGTGGATCACGGTCGGAGAGGACGCGTCCCTGAGCGGGGTGCGGGGGAGCACTGGCTGGCTGGATGAGGTCTACGTCGGTGGACTGTTCAGCGGGTGTTCCGCAGCGCGGCGACGCCGCTACTCGCTGGTCGTACCCGGGGGCTTGCCGGTCACCAAGCGAGTGAGCGGAGACGCGCTGGAAGCGTTGCACACAGTGGTGGACGGGCGCGCCGATGAGTGCTGCGTGATCACGCGGGAAGCCGGCGCGGTGACGCTGCCCTTCGATGCGCTCGGGAAGTGGCTGGGGTGAGCGGGCCGGCTCGGTGGGCGTTGTCCCCGCTGGATCGCCAGGCGCACCCGCTGGTGCGGGATCATCCGCCCGGCCTTCCTCACACGCGGCGGCGCGGTGACGACGTGCCGCCCACGGTCGCTGTCTTGCGCAGCGGCCGATCATCCGGGTCGCCGGGCGTGTCCGCCGTGGACGGACACCACCCGAGAGCTGGCGACCCGATTTCCGGCTGGCCGCCGGTGGAGCGGGCGTGTCATTACAAGTGTGTAAGCCACGGATGGACCAAGATCGGTCGGTGTGATCACCACTCGGCCGGGAAGGGAACCATCTGTGAGTCAGGACACCAGTGTCGAGGATTGTGAGGTCGAGGC
>JBATXM010000249.1:0-6567 GCA_049673305.1 Pseudonocardiaceae bacterium
ACGCGGTGCAGTGGGCGATGAGCGCGCACGCCGGCATCGGGCGCGACGCCGCCGGCCTGGCCGCGGCCTCGGCGGTCGCTCGGGCGGCTGTGTTGCGGCGGCTCCGGACCCCGCGTGATGTCGAGGACGCCGGGCTCACCCTGGCCGCGGCCGCTGTGCTCACCGCCGCGAGCGCCCGCATCGAAAGCCGTGGCTGCCACCTGCGCACCGATCACCCGAAGGCTGCGGCGCGCTGGCGACGCAGCATCACCGTGGTGCTCGATGATGCCGGCACGCCGGTGGTTGCCCAACCGATGCTGGTAGGCGGGGTGGCGTGACGCTCGTCGAGGCGCAGTTGGTCGCCGCCGGACTCGACGCCGATGACGTGCACCGGGTCATCAGCCTCGCGCTGGAGGAGGACCTGCGTTACGGCCCGGACGCCACCACTGCCGCCTGCGTGCCCGCCGGGACGGTCGCGACGGCGACTGTCTCCTCGCGGCAATCCGGCACGCTGGCAGGGTTGCCGGTGTTCCTGGCCGTGCTCGACGTGGTGCTCGGAACTGGCGGATACGAGATCACCACCCAGCGTCAGGACGCTGACCGGCTTGCAACCGGCGACGTCGCGCTCACCGTGCGCGCCCCGGTGGCCGGGCTGCTCACCGCCGAGCGCACCGCGCTCAACCTGCTGTGCCACCTCTCCGGGGTGGCCACCGCCACTGCGGCGTGGGTGGACGCGGTGGCCGGAACTGGCGCGTCGATCCGGGACTCCCGCAAGACCCTCCCTGGGCTGCGGGCACTGCAGAAGTACGCGGTGCGCTGTGGCGGCGGGCTCAACCACCGGATGGGCCTCGGAGACGCAGTGCTGATCAAAGACAATCACGTGATCGCCGCCGGTTCGGTGACCGCAGCTCTTGCGGCCGTCCGAGCGCACGCCCCTGCGTTGCCCTGCGAGGTAGAGGTCGGCACCCTCGACGAGCTGGACGAGGCACTGGCCGCCAGAGCGTCACTGGTACTGCTGGACAACATGACGGTGCCGCAATGCGCCGAAGCGGTCCGCCGCGCCGCCGGCACAGCCACCGAGCTGGAGGTCTCCGGCGGTCTGACCCTCGACGTGGCGCGGGCCTACGCCGCCATCGGCGTGCGCTACCTCTCGGTGGGCGCCCTCACCCACTCCGCCCCAGCCCTAGATCTCGGCCTGGACATGAACTCGTGATCGGCTTGCCTTCGACAACCGAGTTCCCCAGCCCTCCCAGAGCCAATTCCATGAAGTTGGGGGCGGGGACCCTGGCGAGTATGTGGTGATGGCTACCTCCTTGACGCCGCAGGTGCCGCCGGCAGTGCCCCACGAGGGTGCCCAGCAGGTGTGGCTGCACGTTGTTCCGACGCCGCCAACAACGCTGTTCTCCCAGGTCAGTTCCTGAACTGAGCGCCATTGCCACCAGAGCCGTCACATTCGTTCGCGTCAGGACGGGCAGGCCTGGACGTGGTCAAACCCGGATAGGTATTTGTCCTGTTCTGCGGGGGTGAGGTTCCTCTTGACGATGTGGCAGACGTGCTCCAGCGCCCACGAGGCGTCAAAAGGTTCCACGAAAACATTTTCTTCGTTAACGACGATGCGGCTGTTGTCAAATGTGAACGCAAAATCGGCCCCCTGAGTCACTGTTCCTTCGAGCAGTGGGTCGCGCGAATTCAACTTCCACACTGATATGCGATCGGACTCTGGCTCTCGTGTTGCGAGACGGGAGCCGTCTGGGCTAAACTTTACCAATGCGCCGCCCGCCGGAATTCGCCGAGGATCAAATTTATTTGCACCCAGAATCCATAGTTTAATCTCAGCTTGACCTCCGATGCTCAACCGTGTTCCATCTGGACTGAAGTTTATTGTTTTCGCGTCGCCGAACGGGATGGTAGTGCCAGTACGATCATTCGAATGAGTGTCCCACAGTCGAGTCTCACCACTGGAACTAGTCGCGGCAACATAGCGACCCCCTGGACTAATCGCCAATCCTTTCAATTCTGTTGTCGTGTAATCTGAGGGAAGTGGGATGCTTGGTTTCTTAGTGTGAGTTTTGGTAGACCAGACGATAATCTCAGATTTATCGGCGCATGCTAAAAACTCACTGTGCGAGTCGAACGAGAGCTGGCGCACGTCACTATGGTTACCTTCAAGAGGCACCTCCGGGGTGGACGGAGACGAGATGTCAAGCAATCTCACTTTTTGGGTCCGATTGTCCGTAAAGGCATAATACAAGCCGTTCAGACTGAGACTCTCGACCCTTTTCTCGTTCGATTGGTCATCCGCAGAGCTTCGTACGACGATCGGCTCGAGATTTCCGTTCTTGATCGAGTAGATGGCCACCTTGCCGCCGGAGGAGACGGCGGTGAGGTGTTTCTTGTCGGGTTGGATCGCGACCAGGATTGCGCTAACAGGGATTCTGTGATATAAATCGGTTCCGGTGAGTGAGATTACGTTGGGTGTGTCGGTGTCGAGTACGGCACTCGCGTACCCGTCAGGGCTAAACGCACTAGCGCTGCCACTGATAGTGCTGCCATTCATCACCGGGTAGGCGGCGAGCAGCGTACGCTTTGCCACATCGAAAATAGCTAAACTCCCGTAATTGTGTAGGGCTACGCGGTGACCATCGGGAGTGAAGGACGGATTGAGAAATTCCCCGCTATACTCGATCTCTTGTGCCTGCCGTCGATCGAAGTCCCACCACTCGGTGTTGTGGCTGTAACCCTCATTGTCGCCTCGGTATATCTCGCCCTGGTATATCGCGAATCGCCCGTCGGGTGCGACAGTGAAGGTTGAGTCGTCGCCGAAGAAGAACTGATTCTTTTTGCTCGACAGTGGGCTCGATTGTCTTCTCTTGGGTGGACCTGGTTGGTCCATTGTGAGGATCCTGCTGCTAGCGATGTCCCAGGTTATGATGTCGTCGCCGTCGGTGTACGCCAGCTCGCGATTTTCGTTCCTGAAGCCGAACGCGCATGGGGTGTCATCATGAGTGAGTGGCACCGAACGATAAGGGAGGGCGGTATCTAGGGACCACAACTGAATTCGCCGTCCGACGCAGGCCCCGAGCAACTTGCCATCCGAGCTGAAGGCCAGGTTTCCTGCGTAATTCTCAGGAGTGAGGTTTAATGGTATTTCCCGTACTCGATCCTCCGTGTAAGACCACAGAACCAACTCATTCCCTTGCTTGGCGTTCTGCGTGTAAGCGATGATGCGCCCGTCCCGGCTGAAGGTTGGAGTGCTGACTCCATCTACGTCTCGCTTACTACGGTGAATATTTTTCTTGAGATCCCACGTCTCGATGCGATTGGCATTGGTCAGCGCGACCAGCGTTGGGTCCGTGGGACTGAACGTGATCCGGGACTCGCCTGTCATGTCGGTGGCAAGCAGCCTGTCGACGTGCCGCCACTTGCTGGCCATGCTCGTCAGCGCACTAACAGCCTCTCTGGTGGGCGCGATCCGGTAGGCGGTGGCAGCCAGCAGCATCGCGACGTCCGGTTGGTAACTGGCCAGCAAGTTCGCCTGCGTCACCAGCTCCCGTGACTGGATTTGTCTGCTCTCCTCCTTGGCCTGGTTGCGCTGCCACAGCGCGACGCCGCCCAGGCTTGAGGCGGCCAAGACCAGTAGGGCCAGTACCGCTGCCACCATGCGCAATCGCCGCATGGATCTGGTTCGTAGGGCGCGGCTGGCGTGGATGAACTGCTGCTCGGGGGTGCCGAGGTCGTCGGGGCGTTCGGTGAGCCAGCGTTCCGCCTCGGCCAGTGGTGTGCCGCGGAGCAGTGCTCCCTCGTTGTGCTGCACCGTTTCCCACTGAATCAGCGAACCGCGCAGTTGTTCTTGCCAGGTGCGGAAGGCGAGGTTGGCGGAAAACCACTCGGACAGCCGGGACCATCTGCTGATCAGGGCTTCGTGCACGAGCTCGACTGATTCCACCCCGGTTGGGTCCCCGGTCAGTGACGAGCAACCTGGTCGCGGCGAGCCGCTGGGTGAGTTGCCAGCGTGGTTCGCCGAGTTCGGGGCGCCGGGCTATCCGGCGTACCGGCTGCCCGACGTCTGAAGGGCGAATAAGTTGGATCAGTAGGCGGCGGGCCTCCTCCTGATCGTCCGGTAGCAAGTTGGTCGAGGTAGACCCGTTCGGCATAGCTGGCCAGCGCACCGCTGACCCCGCCGAGTTGTTCATACGCTGAATGGGTCAGGGTGCCCTGGTCTTGTCGTTCCCACAGGAGGGTGAGGGCGAATTCCAGCAGCGGCAGGCTGCCGGGCTCCTCTCCGACGTCACCGAGAATCCGCTCGACAAGGCCGGCCTCGTACCTCACATCCTTCGGCAGTGGCCCCTCGATGACCGCGCGGAGCTGGTCCCGACCCATCTGCCCAATCGTGGTGACCGACCCTTCCAGAGCCGCCGCCAACGCCGGGTCCTGCAATGCCTGCCCCAGGAAATCGGCTCGCAAGGTCAGAACGACGGTGAGACTGCGCGGGGTATGCGGCACTGGTAGCAGAACAGTGAGGAATTCGTTGGCGTCACCGTCCTCGCGGGCGAAAAGCTCTTCACACTGGTCCACCACCAGCAGCAGGTCGGTCTTGCCCGCTCGCGCCAGGACCCTGTCGACCACGTCGGATAGGTGCCCCTCGCGCAGCAGCGTCGTGAGCTGACCCAGCGCGGCAAGCCGCTCGGTCTCGGCCTGATCGGGGTCCAGGAATGGCAGGCAAGCGGCAGCCAGGGCGGCCAGCGGTGATGACGCATGCGCCGGACGCATATTGAGGCACAGCCACCCCCGCTGCTGCATTATCTGCGGCAGTAGACCCGCGAACACCACCGAGGATTTGCCACTACCCGAAGGCCCAACGACCGCGACCAGCGGTCGGCGCCTGACTTCCGTGACAAGCAGATCAGTGAGATCCTGCCGGCCGTAAAAAAACAGTCACGTCTCGTTCCCGGAAGGGATACAGACCGCGATAGGGGCAGGGCGGTACGGTGCGATCCGCCAGTTGTGGCCAGGCTCGGATCAACTCCTCCGCCGGTATCAAATAAGCAGTTCTGCGGTCACTGCGCGCGTCTGTGGCCACCGTCATGCCGACGACGCCAGCCAGCTCGTCGTCCCAGACGGCGGCACCGCTGAAACCTGCCTCAATGGCATATCCCGAGGAGCTGGTCTCCATTTGCACCCAGCCGGCGGCCTGCCGGGCCCGAAGAACCCCCGAGGCCCACACGCCATGGTCATAACGGCGGGGAAAGCCGAAGGTACGAAACGGGTGCGACCAGAAGTCCTCAGCAGCGACCAGATAAGCGGGCAGGACTCCGGCCGGCGGGTCACTCACCAGCACCAGAACAGCGATGTCACCCTTGTCGTCGTCTTCGATCGGGTGCCATACCGCTATCCGGGCGTGCACCGTGACCCCTGCGGCGACGAGCGGGAAGTCCAGCGACACCGTGTCGGTCTCGGTTGGCGCTTCCTGGGTCTTTCGGCCTAGTGCCCGCGCTACGACATGAGCACAGGTCACGACATGACCGGTGGCGGCCACAAACCCGCTGCCCACAACCTCACCCGTATGGCTGCGGATGTGCACCATGGCGGAATCCACGGCGCGGTGCTCAACCAACCTGCGACCCAGTGTTGGCCGCGGCATCGGGCGTCCAGCTCAGCTTCACCGTGAAATGACCTTCGGCGGCGGTCTTCGCAATGATCGCCCCCGCTTCACCGGACAACTTCACCCCGAACTCCAGCTCGATTCGGTCCGGAGACAGCGTCTGCAGCACGTCCATCGACTCCCGAGCCGCGTCCCGCACGCTGCCCAGCGCCTCCGTCAACCGACGACTCGCCTCCACCACCCCGTCCCGGCCCCGGCTGACCCGCTCAATGCCGAGGCTGGCCTCGTCTACCTCCACCAGCACCGTTGAGCCCTCCGCCAGGTCGAAGCGCACCATCTCGGTCATGCGACTCCTCGTTGTCGGGGACGGGAGGGTGTGGACCGAGCGGAGAGTAATGCTTGAAACCTGTGGATGACCAGGAGGGGTCGTACCCTCCCGGCCATCTCGGGCCCGCCTGCGCTGCTGCCAGCTCCCGCCACCACTCACACACCCTCAGCCGTCGAACAGCGTTGAGGTGTCGATCGGTCGCCGGGCGCCTCGCACGTGGTTTCTGATTGCGCTCAGTGGGTTTCCGGCGTCGTAGTAGGCGCCGCGATTCTTGCCGTGCGCCCGCAGCAGGCCAGCATGGACCATCGCTCGGAGATCGGTGGTGGCGACCTGGTTCGAGATTTCCTCGCCCCAGCCTCGGAGCAGCGACCGGTAGCTGGAGTTGCGTACTCTCAACCCAATCGCCGCGTCGAAAAGCGCGGCTGTCACGCGCTCCGGCAGCCGGTTCTCGTGACGGAGTTTTTCTACTTCAATCCATATCTCACTCGATTCCCGGATGCGTCGAAACACGCTCTCGGCTTGGACATAATGGGCTGTGCGTCCAGAGACTGGAGGTTGATCGTGTAGACGGTTGATCGCTGGTCGTGCTCGTCGTCGCTTGCCGGTGTGAGTCCGGTCGGGGTAGCTGTCAGGAGGCCCCGTAGCAGACTGGCGTTGT
>JBATXM010000250.1:0-3576 GCA_049673305.1 Pseudonocardiaceae bacterium
GCGCCGGCCGTTGTGCGGGCCAGTTGCCGGGTCATGATGGCGACGGTGGCCCACAGCAGCATCGCTTCGTGGTGTTCGGGGCGTCGTTCGTAGTCGCGGACCAGGCGGCGGTAGCGCATCAGCCAGCCGAAGGTCTGTTCCACCACCCACCGGCGGGGCAGTACGACGAATCCTGTGGTGTCATCGGTGCGTTTGACGATGGTGAGAGTGAGGGCCAGCACGGTGTGGGCCCAGCTCACCAGGCGACCGGAGTATCCGCCGTCGGCCCACACCAGGGAGATCGTGGAGAACCGCTCGCGCAGCAGGGCCAGCAGCTGATGCGCCCCCTCACGATCCTGGACTGAGGCGGCGGTAACGATCACGGTCAGCACCAGGCCCCAAGTGTCCACGGCGATGTGCCGCTTACGGCCATTGATCTTCTTCCCGGCATCGAAACCCCCGCTCGCGACCCCGACCGTGTCCGCCGCCTTCACCGATTGGGAGTCAATCGATCCAGCGGTGGGCAGCTCGGCGCGGCCACAGGCCACCCGCAGCCGCCCACGAAGCCGATCGACCAGCCCCTGGGGCGGCCCGCGCGCGTTCCACCGTTCGAAAAAGGCATACACCGCCGCCCTATTAGTTACGTGGAATCTGGCCGCAGGGAAGATCATCTCTCTGCGTAGCGACCACGAACTGAGGAGATCCGTTGGGCGGCACGGTGGTGCTGGAGAAGTGGCCGGTGCTCGGCCGACACGAGCGGGCGGCCGAGTGGCTGCGGGTGTGGACCGATCTCGGGCGAGCGCCCCGGACGATCGACGCCTACGCTCGTGGGCTGGCCGAGTACCTGGAGATGTGCGACCGCGAGGGTGTAGACCCGATCGCTGCCAGCCGGGCGCACGTCGGCGTCTATGTGCGTGAGCTGACCCAGCGCCTCAGTCATCGAGGGGCGAACGTGGTGTCGATCGATTCTGGAGTCGGCCTGGCCAACGCTACGATCCAGCAGCGGTTGGTCCCCGTTCGGCTGTTTTACGACTTCCTCATGGAAGAGGGGCTGCGCGAGTCCAACCCGGTCGGCCGGGGCCGCTACACGCCCGGCCGCCGGCGCGGTGGCCATCAGCGCGGTTTGGTTCCCAGGCTGACAAAGCTGCCGTGGATCCCCACTGAACAGCAGTGGCGGGACATCCTGGCGGTCGCCGCCGAGGAGCCGGTCCGTAACCGGGTGATGCTGGCGCTGGCTTACGACGCCGCGTTGCGCCGCGAGGAGCTGTGTTCGTTGCGCACCGACGATCTCGACCCCGCGCACCGGACGCTGCGGGTTCGGGCGGAGACGACGAAGAACCGGTTGGAGCGGGTGGTGCCGTACTCGGCGCCGACCGGGGTGCTGTTGTCGGGCTACTTGGCTCACAGGGCTGCGCTCAGCCGGGCTCGGGGCCCGCTGTTCTTGTCCGAGTCCCGTCGCAACCGCGGTGAGCCGTTGACCTTGTGGACGTGGTCGAAGGTGGTGCGCCGGATCGCCCTGGTTGCTGAGGTCCCGAGGTTCTCCACGCACACCACGAGACACTTGTGCCTGACTGATTTGGCGCGCATGGGCTGGGAATTGCACGCCATCGCCGCTTTCGCCGGGCACCGCAGCACGGACGCAACGCTGACCTACATCCACCTGTCCGGCCGCGACCTGGCCGACAAGCTCAACAAGGGCATGGAGCAGATCCACTCCTGGCGCGTGGAGATGCTGGCCCGCCTCGGCCAGCAGACAACGGGGACCGTGGCTCGGTGACCGCGCTGAACTCGGCGACCGTCCTCACGACGGCCGCGGCTCAAGTCTGGCGTTGGCCCATCGACCTGGACCGCTACGAGCGGCATGGTCTGCTGACAGACGAGGAGGCCGAGCGGCTGGACATGCTCGCACGCGACTTCGACCAGTTCCGACGCGACGGCGCCACTCTGGGGGCAATGCCCTGGGATGGGATCGGCAGGCTGGCCCGTCCGCTGTCCGACGCCATCGCCGCGCTGCGCTGGCGTCGGGACAACCGCCACCAGCAGCGGTTCGCGCGGGATGCCGCCGGGCTGGTGCTGATCCGTTGCGGCACGCTACGGCGGGCGTTCTGGGACTGGTCCACACAGGACTGGGTGGACTTGATCAGTGTCAAGGGCTCGGACTTCCGGCGTTCATGGCCAGGCCAGATTGGTCCCAACGCTCGGCCCTTCGTGATCGCCTACGCCTATCTGCTGGGCGGCTTCACCGCCTTCGACCGCCTCGGGCGTTTCCAACGCCCCACGCTGGCCCGACGGGTCTTCGGCGCCGAACTCGTCGACGACGCCGTCGGCCGGATCTGCGGAGTCCTCGCCGGCTGGGGCTATCGCCGTGAAGAGAGGCGCCTGACCCAGGTGATCTGCCACGCGCTGCTGATCAACCGCAGCCCGCTGTTGGAAGACCTGTCCACCGCTGCCCTTGCTCGGTTGCGGGCCGATCCCACCATGGGCGGGAACCTGGCCAAAGACTTCTACGGCATCCATCGGGCGGTGGCCGCGCTTGGCCACGCCGACCCGCCGCCCTCGCCGAAGCACGGCGACGGCCTCGCCGTGATCGAGGGCACCGCACCGAGCTGGGCAGAATGGATCGAGCGTTGGTACGCGACCTCGACGCTCACACCGAAGATCCGTGCCGGCTATCGCATCGTCCTGGCCAAGCTCGGCCGATGGCTGGCAGCCCAGCACCCCGAGATCATCGAACCAGCCCAGTGGACACGAGCGACCTGCGCGTCCTGGGTCGCGGTCGTCGATCGCATGGCCGTCGGCGACTTCGCGCAGTGGCGGGAGGGCCTGCGGTCCCAGGATCGGCTGGGCAAGCCGCTGGCCCCTCAAACGAAGTCCGGCTACCTAGGGGCGACACGCACCTTCTTCCGAGACTGCCAGGACTGGGAGTGGATCCCGCGCCGCTTCGACCCCGCCCAAGCCCTGGGCACCCCGCGCAGCATTCGCGCCCTGCTAGGGCCTGACCCCCGAGTCATCGCCGACGACATCTGGGCCAAGCTCCTCTGGGCCGGGCTGAACCTAGGGCCTGACGACCTGCCGGCCACCGACGGCCGCGCGCACCCCGTCGAGATGGTCCGCGCCATCACCTTGACCTGGCTGTTTGCGGGCCAGCGCAGTGACGAGATCGCCCGGCTTCGGGTCGGCTGCGTCCGCTGGCAGCACGAGGGCATGCCCATCCCCGGCGACTCCAGCGAAGTGCTCGCCCGCGACACGGTCTGCCTGCTGGACATCCCCACCCACAAGACAGGCACCGCGTTCACCAAACCCGTCGACCCGATGCTCGGCCAGGCCATCGAGGCATGGCAAGCCATCCGGCCCCAGCAACCGCCGATGCTTGACCCGAAAACCGGCGAGCACGTGGACTTCCTGTTCGCCAACCGGGCCCGACGGGTCGCCAAGCACTACATCAACGACACGATCATCCCCATGCTCTGCCTGAGGGGCCCCCGATCTTCCGGATAGCGAACCCACTAGGGTTCCCTTCCCGGAAGAGAGGAAATACGTGTCAAAGAACCGTCGGGTGTTCACTCCTGAGTATAAGGATGAAGCCGCGAAAATAGT
>JBATXM010000251.1:0-6287 GCA_049673305.1 Pseudonocardiaceae bacterium
ACCGTCAACGACTCAGAAAAAACGAGATACGGTCAGATGCCACAAGATCACCCAGATGAGCCAGAACCCCTGGTCCAGGACGCGAGGCAAACCCCAAGCCCCAACGAACCCAAGGGTTGTTTCTTAGAAACGGACCAGTCGAAAGACCGGCACCGCGCCTCGGCCCGACCTCACCGCCAGTGGTGTCGCAAGTTCGGCCAGGCGTATGCCAACGGGCTGCGTCGGCGTGGGGCTCGTCCCGGGGATAAATGGCACCTTAGACGAGGTATTTATCAAGATCGATGGAAAGACCACTACCTGTGGCGGGCGGTCGACCCAGACGGCGCCGTGCTGGACATCCTGGTCACCTCCCACCGTGACGCGAAGGCCGCCACCAGGTTCTTCCGCAAGCTGCTGAGGGGGTTGCGGTCCGTGCCGCGAGTACTGGTCACCGACAAACTGGCCAGCTACGGCGTGGCCCACCGACGACTGATACCCAGCGTGGAACACCGCCGATCCAAGTGCTTGAACAACCGGGCGGAGAACGTGCGACATGAGGTCGCACGAAACGAGTGGATTACGCTGACAGGAGGTCGATATAGGTCGGCTGCGTAACTCAGGCAAGTGCTCAATGTCTGTCCCCGCCCTCGCGTGCGTCACGGGTAACTGTGGGGTGCGAAGCCGAGGGAAAAGCCCAAGAATCCCTGTCTTGTCCGGGGGTCACAGGCAAGGGGAAGGGTGGATGGGTGAACGAGAGTGAACCCCTGATGAGGCTTCGTTACTCGGAGCTCCGGAAGACAGGAGAAGGACCGGAGTGCAGGGCTGGTCGCGGAGGAGCGACAGCGACAGCTGATGCGTTTTCGTCGGCTGTGTGAGCACCGTTGCCCCGGAGTAAAGGGGGCACCCGAACCCACCCGTATCTCGTTCGTGCGGAACATGGAAACCCCGTCGGGGTCCCGACGCTGTGTGCGGCGTCGGGTAGGCCGATCGTGAGAAAGGCGGAATCCCCTGGCGGGACAGGAAGGCCCAAGAAGCGAACGCCGGCAGCCGAAAGGCAACAGGAAACCGGGATGACAGGGCTGCGCCTCCTGCGGCCGTCCCGTATAACTGGCCGGATACAGGCGAATGCCTGACGCGAAAGCGAGCTGACGTGGGTCTGGTGAGCCTTTGATGAATCATGTGCGGAAACGCTGGCACCGAAGGGCAAGTTAGACACTGATGAGCGGACACGCATACGCGTTAGCGATGGCGGCCCTCGAGGTGAACGGACCGGAGGACGAGTCCTCGGACTGGGGCGCCATCCCCTGGCGCCACCACGAGAGCAACGTACGGCGGTTGAGGCAGAGAATCTTCAAGGCAACGCGGGAACAGGACTACAAGACAGTCCGGAATCTGCAAAGGATGATGCTGCGAAGCTGGTCGAACACGCTGGTCAGCGTGCGGCAGGTGACGCAGCGCAACGCTGGCCGCTACACGGCCGGGGTGGATGGACAACTCGCGTTGACCCCCCAGACCAGGATGAGATTGGCGGAGGAACTCCACCGCCACGCCCAGCCCTGGACACCTCGCCCCGTGAAGCGAGTGTACATACCGAAGGCCAACGGGAAATTACGCGGACTCGGAATCCCTGTTATCGCTGATCGTGCCCAGCAAGCCCGGGTACGAAACGCACTGGAACCCGAGTGGGAGGCCCGGTTCGAACCCCGGTCCTATGGGTTTAGACCGGGCCGTTCCTGCCACGACGCCATAGCAGCGATCTTCACCACGCTGCGCGGCAGGAAAGCCAGGCGGTTATGGATTCTGGATGCCGACCTGGCTGGAGCATTCGACCACATCGACCACGACCAGCTACTCGCCACCATTGGATTATTTCCCGCCCGGGACATGATCCGGCGATGGCTGACAGCGGGCGTGATCGAGAAGGGACGCTTCGCTCCGACCGGAGAAGGCGCCCCACAAGGGGGCGTGAGTACGCCCCCAACGCACTTGGCAACTCGCCCGTTGGTCACCCTCGGTGTCGGTGGGGTCGCTGGTGGTGGTTCGTTCCCGGGTGGGGATGCGGTGTCTGATGGTGATCTTTTCGGGTCCGACGAGGACGTCTTTGACGAGCAGTCGCAGCACGCGTTGGCGGTCTTGGGTGCTGGCGGTGTTGGTGTTGTCGCGGAGCTGGGCGAGGAAGCCTTCCAGGTCGGAGGCGAGTGTGAGGTAGCTCTGTTGGTCGGTGAGTTGGCTGTCGAGGGCGTCGATCTGTCCGCGCAGGTTGGCTTCGCGGGCGCGTAGGTCGGGTATGCGGGCGCGGAGTTCGTCGATGGTGATCAGTTGTTCTCCGAACGCTTCGATCATGCGGGTGATCGTGGTGGTGGCCTTGGCCAGCGCGAGCTCCAGTTGCGTGCGCTGGCGGATGACGGGGTCGGCGGTGCGGGCGGTCTGGAGGCGCTTGTCGATCTCGGTGTGGATCAGCCGTGGGTCGGTGAGCAGGCCGGTGATGTGGTCCCAGACGACCGCGTCGAGGTAGTCGGCGCGGACCGGTTTGTTGGCGCAGACCCGCCCGCCTTTGTAGCGGTAGTCATCGGATCCCAGGCACCGGTAGTAGGAGATCTTTTTGTTGGTGGTGCGGGTCGAGGTGCGGTAGTAGCCGTACCCGCAGGCAGCGCAGGCGGTCAGGCCCTGGAGCAGGGACGGGGTTTTGCTGTTGCGGGAGGCGAAGCGTTTGTTGTCGGCCAGCCGGGCCGCGACCCGCTCGAACGTCTCGGCCGAGACGATGGCCGGCACGGCGATCTCGACCCAGTCCTCGCGGGGCCGGTCAACGGTCTTGGACGCCCGTGGCGTGCTGCGCCCCTCGAGCCGTGCTCTGCGGTTGAGTCCTGGTGATTCGTTGATCACCATGGTCTTGCCGAACACCGCCCGCCCGGCGTAGGCGGGATTGCGCAGCATGCCCCAGATCACGGAGCGGTCCCAGTGGGACTTGCCGGTGCGAGTAGAGGTGCCGGAGTCGGTGAGCCAGCGGGCCAGCTGCGCGATGCAGGCACCGTCATCGGCATAGCGGCGGAACAGCTCGGCGACCAGGACCGCTTCGTGGTCGACGATCTCGTAGCAGGCCCCGGCGTGGTCATTTTTGCGGATATAGCGGTAGCCGAAAGGGGCGCCGGAGAGCACGCTGACCGATCCGGTCTTGGCGCGGTGGGCCTTGCCACGGCGATAGCGCTCCAGGATCTGCGCCTTCTCATACTCGGCGAACATGCCCTGAAACTGCACCATCAGCTGGTCTTCGGGGCTGTCACCGCGCGGGCCTTTGACGAACTCCACCCGGGTACCGGCGCGGGCGAACTCCTCGATCAGCAAGGCCTGGTAGGCGAATTTACGGGTCAGTCGATCAGGCGAGTAGCACAACACCACATCCACACCGACCCCGGCGACCACGTCCCGCAGCCGTTCCAGGGCCGGGCGCACCAGTGTGGCTCCGGAGTGCCCCTCGTCTTCAAACACCCACTCCTCAGGCAGCTCAACCCCCAGCTGCTGCGCGTGGGCGCGCAGCGCCGCGGTCTGCGACGCGATCGTCTCGTCTTTCTTTTGCCGGGCTGAGGACACCCGGGCATAGATCGCCGCGCTCGTCATCAGTGGGCCTTCCTTTCTGATCGGCCCGGATCCGGGCCCGTCGCTGAGGTACGAGAATGGCGTAGGCCACCGACAAATCCGTGGCCGCGTGGCGATCGAAGACACACGCACCCGCCACCGCCCGGTCGCTCACCTGGACCGACGCCCTCTACGGCTGCTCCGGGTGACAAACTCAGTCAGCGCGCGGGTGACCACGGCGGAGATCGTGCTTCCACTGTCGCGGGCGTGCGCGCGCACCCGTTCGGCCAGCGCCGCGGGCAGCTTGACGGTGAACACCACGCTGGGCTCGGGCACCGGTACCCGCCCACCCACCACGGCCCGCTCCACATACCGGCGGGCTTGACGCTGCGAGACACCCAACCGGCCAGCCAGCACCCGGGCCGCCTCGGCCACCGGCACCCCAGCCTCCACCAGCAGTACCGCCGCGTTGATGCGCGTCGCGTACTCGACGGCATCCACCCGGCGATCACCAGCCATGCCATAAATATACTATCTAATATGTCACACACTGGGAATGACACACCCACCCCGGCCAGCAGGTTTGCTCACCGCACCGACCCCATCTCACGAGCCCGCACGATCCACGACGCGATGCTCAGCACCATCGCCGCGTCCCACCCGGCCAGCCAGACCACCATGCGCTGATCCCAGGCACCCAACTCCACGCCCGCCAGCACCTTGGCCAGGATCCGCGCCCGCTCGACAGCCGACACGAACCCCAGCGGCGCAACCTCCACCGGCCCACCCAAAACCAGCGACGACACCCTGGACTTCCGCGACCGCGCGGCTATCACCGACCACGCTCCACACGCCGGTAACCCAGCGTCACCTCAAAACAGAAGCTGCCCACTGCGTTGGGGGCGTAATCTCCCCGCTGCTCATGAACGTGGCCCTCCACGGAATGGAGCTGGCCGCCGGGGTTCGATACCGACGGCGCGGTGACAGCGCCGTGGAAACGGAACCCGCATCCCCGGCTCTGGTGAGATACGCTGATGATTATGTGGCGCTATGCCACAGCCGGGAGCACGCCGAACGCATCGAACAACAACTGAGCACATGGCTTGCGCAACGAGGACTTGCCCATAACACGGACAAGACCACCATCACGCCCGCCACCACCGGGTTTGACTTTCTCGGCTGTAACATTCGACGCTATCCCTGCGGCAAACTTCTCATCAAGCCAAGCAAGACCGCCGTCACACGGATCAGGAGAAGGCTCGCCGAGGAAATGCGGTCCCTGCGCGGGGCCGCTCCCGCCGTGATCATCGGACGCTTAAACCCGATCATCACGGGATGGGCCGCCTACTACCGGGGTGTGGTCTCCACCCAGACGTTCCACACCCTGGATCACTATCTCTGGCGGCTCACCTACCGGTGGGCCCTACGCAGACACCCGAACAAGCCACGGAAGTGGGTGACAGCCCGCTACTTCGGCCCCTTCCACCCCTTCCGTCAGGACAAGTGGGTGTTCGGTGACCGCACCAGCGGCGCCTACCTGCGCAGATTCTCCTGGACCAAGATCCTCCGACACCAGATGGTCACCGGCACGGCCTCACCCGACAACCCTGCCCTGACCCACTACTGGGCCACGCGGCGCCGCAAACAGCCACCCCCACCGCTGGACCGCTCCACCCTGCGTCTGCTCAAGGCACAGGACGGTCGCTGTCCCAGCTGCGGGGACTACCTGCTGCACGCCGACCAGCAGCCACAATCCCCCCACGAATGGGAACAATGGCTGCGCGCCACCCGCAAGGCCATCACCAAACAATGGATCGGCTACACGGAGCAACGTGGCACCCCGGACACCAACGGCAACTGGCTCCAGCTTGTGCACGCACACTGCCAACGGCGGTCACCGCCCACGGCACCACCCCAGCACCTCACACAGATCACCCGCACGCCCTCGGGGCTTGCTTGAGCCGTGTGCGGCGACGAGTCGCATGCACGGTGTGCGCCGTGAGGCGCTTCGTTGTATCCCCGGTGCAGCCGGGAGGAACTCGGAGGGAGGTTCTTGGATCACCTGACTTACCCAGAGGCGAAAGCCCGATGGGGACCAGAGCATGTCAGGGACGCGGTGGCCGTCTGGAGGCATCCAGGGCGGGGTACCGCAAGATCCGCACGATATGGCTAAAGCTGGATTGCCTAAAGCCTAATCCCCAACGATGAAAGTGCGCATCCGCCGGAATGATGCCTGTAACCGGTGGCGCGCCATGCTCGGGCATGAACCGTGAGACCGGGCAACCTCCGTGGCGCGCGGTGTCCTCCAGCGAGGAGGGTGAAGGGGATGAGTGGGCGGCCTACGTCGTGCTCGATACGTACAGCGAAGACGTACCGCGGGATCACCTACAGGGCGCGAGCCCCAGAGTGAGGAGTGCCCATGGTAGCCGCCGGAGTCACGACCGGCCATGAAATCCGGGAAAGCCGGAATAAGGGCGAAGGGGCACAGGTGATCACGATGATCAGGCGGGGAGGGCTGCGTAATGCAGGATACTGAAACCGTCCTGAGCGTCATTCGGGACCACCCGAAACGATCACTGGAGAGCCCGTTACGGGGAAACTCGTTCGGCGGGTTCGGGAAGGGGCCGACGGAAAAGGACCCGTATTGCGGGCACCTCACCGGCGGCCTACTTCACTCTGAGGGGGGTGCGGCGCAGTAATGCGCCGCACCTACCCGACTCCCACCAACCCACCCG
>JBATXM010000252.1:0-15605 GCA_049673305.1 Pseudonocardiaceae bacterium
GCGACACGTCGTGTCGCTTTCGGCACCAAAACAGTGATCATGACCGTAATGCCGCCCTGATGGCGGCCACCACCGCCTGCCGGCGGGACGTTGTTCGCCCACGCCTGCCTCATCGTCTGCTGAGGCAGCGCCCGGTTAGCGGGGTCATGAGTGTGCGCACCCCACGAGCTGGCGGGGCGCCGGCGGGGCGACGGGCCGATGGTAGCTCGCCGCCAGCGAGCACCGTATCGATCGACGTTCATGGCCTACTTCAGGAGATCTGCGTCATGCACCGGTACTCTCGCTAACACCGCGCCGACACGTGAGGGCAAAGCCGCGCTCGGCGCCCGACCAGCTGGTTGCTACGGTGCGCCCGGTTACGACGTGACGAGGAGCGTGGTCGGATGGCTGGAAAATTGTCCGTGCACCCCGGCGAGTTGGATGCCGGCGCGGGGAAGGTTCTCGGGCTGGTCGATATCACCAAGACCGCTGCCACGGATCTCGCCCAAACGCTTGTAGGAATGGTGAGTTCTGCGGGACATCCGGCCGTCTCCGGCGCGTTGGCTCAGGTCGTCGATGCGACCACCAGGGCGATGCTCGATACTGCGGCGCTATTTTATTTCGTCGGCCAGAATCTCAAGGAAACGGCGAGATCCTATGACGTGACTGATGTGAACAACGCGAAGCACATGCACAACGCGCTGCAATGAGTTCTTAGATCCGGGGTCGCTAAAAGACCCAAGGACGGTATCCAAGAATTATGATGGGGCGGTTCATGAGTGGAAGCAGTGGCGAGTTTGCTGTGCCTGCCGGGGATCCGGACGTGTTGTACCGTCTTGCCGATGAGCTAGACGGACATGCTCGGACAGTCGCGGAATTATCAACGGACGGCAGGATCTTCACCTCCAGTGCGCGCACCAATGCCGGCTGGTCGGGTAGCGCGGCCGATGCCTACTCGAGGTTCGCCGAGGGGTTATCCAGCGGAACCGAGAGCATCCCGGCTCCGTTGATCAGCGTCTCGTCGGCGATTCGCAGCTACGCCGACACCTTGCAGACGGCACAACAGCGGGTACGGTCCGCATTCACCGCTGCTCAGCAGGCGTTGGCACACGGTGACCCGTCGGTCGAATCAGTCACTCAGAACGCCCAGGCAGCGGCGGACATGGCGAACAGCGCGGTAGAGAGGTCTGCCGAAGAGACGAAAAACGCACTCGAACAAGCAGTCGAGGCGCTCGACAAGACCTGGGAAGGGACCGAACCGGTTCGTGCGTTCATCGAGAAGCTGCATGCACCCTGGGACGCGGCTGGTGCCGACGTGCTGCTGGACAAGCTGATCGAGAAGGGCGAGTCCGTCGCCGAAGCTGTGGCGGACTGGACCAAGGAGATGCCCAAGCAGATCGACAGCTGGTGGTCTGACGTCAGCTCGCTGGCCCATGACGCTGACAACGGCCTGGCGTCCGGGGATGGCGTCGCGTCGGCAGCGGATGCCTTCACCACCAAAGCTGATGCCGCGGAGGCGTTCACCGAGCAATGGGTTCGGAACACCAAGTGGGTGGGTACCGCGACGGCGATTGGTGACGTGGCCAGTAAGGTCTTGGGCGGCACGGCGATCCTCGGCGATATAGCTACTTTTATCGACCCGCCGGACGAGGGTGCTATGGGCAACGTCGACCGTGGGGTAGCGGGGGTCAATGCTGCACTGGTCGCCGCGAACCTTGCCACCGACGAGATTCCGGTGGTCGACGAAGTCACGATGATCGGCACGGGCGTCTACCTGGGCGGTGATTACCTCTACCACCACTGGCCATGGTTCCACGACACGTGCAACACCGTGGGCCACGCCGTGGCGTCCACCGCGAAGGCCGTCTGGAACTGGTTGTGATACGACGACTGGGCTGTCAGCGAGGAGCGTGTCAATGATCGACGAACGGCAGGCGGATGTCGCCGAGGCGCAGCGCCTGCTCGCAGCGGCGCAGCGCGACGGTGTAGTGTCGCTACCGGAGTTGATCGCGGCGGACTTGTGCGCCCTGGGCGCGGCGCTGCAGTCGATGTTCGATGAGCTGGTGTGGCGATCCTGGGTGGCACTGCCCGACTCGGTGCGGGATGAATGGGCCACCGCCTCCCGCACCGGTTTGGTTTGTCGGCGTTTGCTCGATCCACCGGCGCCGGTGAAAGGTGCCGATGATGCCCTGGCAGCCAGGGTCGTCCCAGCGCTAGCGCTGATCATGGCAGCCCGGTCACATCCGGCATTCATCGCGGTGGGTTCCGCTGCCGGTAACCAGCGTGGGGCGCCCCGCATGTACGGGATCGCGGACACAGTTCGCGGGTTGCGGGCGGTGTTGGTCGAGCATGCCAGCGCGGAACGGATCGGGCTCGGCACCGGCGAGCGCCTGGCTCTGCCGCCAGCCCTCGACCGGGAACGAGCAGGGGACCTGCACCAGCTCTACCAGTACCTCCTCGTCTCGCCCGAGCGTGCGGTGCGGGTGCTCAGCACGTGGTTGACCACTTCACCCGGCGGCAACAATGCCGAGGGAGACATCCGAACTGTCGATGTGTTCCGGCATCAGGAGGGAGCAGACCTGATTCGTGACCGGCTGAGTGTGACGGTTGACCCCTCCGGCTCGACCCGGATCATGTGCGAGTTCGGTGGCAACGAACCGCAGTCGCCACCGGGTTATGAGCCGAAGCACATTCCGGGGTTGTTGACGGAAATGCTGTTGATTCGGACGCGCCCATGACGGGCGACGAGATGCTGGATGCTTGCCCGTTGTACGCCGAGGACGGATGCGCACGACGCTGGCCGTTGCTGGTACTCGGCCTGGGCATGCCAGTGCTGATCGTGTTCTGCATAGTGGGCGGACTGGCGACCGGCGATCGGGGGTTTGCCCTTCTCGCTGCGGTGCCCCTATTCTTGTGGATCTTCACCGATGCCCGTTTGGTGTTCCAGTATTGGCCTACCGGCATCCGCATCGATGTCACTGGCATCAGCATTGGCGGGGTCAGGCGGGCCGAGCGTCACCGCGCTGATGAACCCATATCCCGCGCACCCAGACGGAAACCGCCACCGCCCTCATTTCAGTGCTACCAGGTGTTCTCGGTGCCCTGGGCGGGAGTGCAGTCCCTTGCTGTGGTCACCGACCGTGCAGAATTGCGCCGGTTGCGCAAGCACAGCCGGCGGGGACCGACCCAGGGTGCGCGTCGTGCCGGGGGCGGTCAGCTCGTCGGGTTCTGGTTGGGCATGATCGTGGCGCCGTTCAGCCGGGCGGTGTTGGTGATCGAAGTCAATCCGCAGGTGGCCGACTTCCCGGAGTTTCGGGTCGTGCAGGCGCTGGCTGGATCAACCTCGCAGGTAGGTACGCGGTCATCCACCTGGGTGGTACCCACTCGACGCCCCGACCGGCTACACGCTGCCATCGAACAGGTCACCAACTCCACGGCATGGAACAGCCGATAGCGGCAATAACGGTGAGTCGCACCCTCCGTAAGTAATATCTCACCTTCGGCGACACCGTATCGGCAAAGAAAAACCTGGGATTTTCCTGAAGGTTCACGGAGAAGTTTGCGTATAGCGTAAGAACTGGAACCGGTGTCGCGATTCAATAGACGTGAAGCGGCTACTGATACTGGTGACGACAGCACTGCTCTGTGTTGCTGGTGCCGGGCTGGCCTCCGCTGCGGTCAACGACCCGGTTCCCTCCCCTGGTGATCAGGTCACCACGGCGGTGGTGCAGCAGGCTATGCAGGCGGTGTTGCCGAACGTCCTGGTCGGCTTCGAGGTCTTCGATCGGCAGACCGACACGGTGCTCATTAGTCAGAACGCTGACCAGCAATTTCCCGCTATGTCGGTGGTCAAGTTGCTGATCGCGTTGGACACATTGGCCAGCGACAATTGGGTGGCCCCGGACGAGGTGACACGGCAGGAAATACACCAGATGCTCGCCGACAGCGACGACGAGATCGCGGACCGCTTATGGAGCGTCCACGGCGGCCCCGCCATCGTGACCAGAATGGTCGGCCTGCTCGGGCTTACCGGCACCCGGCCGCCTGATGATTCCGACGAGTGGGGAGACACAAAAATCACACCACAGGACATGGTGACGGTGTATCGTTATATCGCCGATCAGTTACCCAACCCTGGCCGGGATCTCGTGCTCGATGCGCTCGCCAGCGCTCCACAGATCGCTGCGGATGGCTTCGACCAATACTTTGGCATTCCGCACGGGATGCCGAACACGGCCTGGGCGGTCAAGCAAGGCTGGGGAACCAGCGGTTCTCAGGCCGTGATGAACAGCACTGGCCTGGTCGGGACAGATTTGCGCTACGTGGTGGTGATGCTGGCGTCGGCGTCAGCAGGCTCCTACGCCACGGTCCCCGCAGTAGTTACCGCCGGAGCCGGCGTTTTGTCCGCGCTGACCGATGAGCGCTAGAGCGGGAGCTTGTCGGTGAGCGCGGGCAGAACGTGATCCGCGCCGGCATCGCGGAGCTCGTCCGTGCTGTACACGCCGCTGGCGACGCCGATCGCGACGGCCCCAGCGCCGTGCGCGGCCGCGATGTCCAGTGGGGTGTCGCCGACGACCCAGACTTGGTGGGGATCCACGGGCGTGCCGAGTACCGCGCCGGCCCGCGCAATGCCACATCGGGTCAGCTCGGTGCGATCCGGTGAGTCCGAGCCGTACCCGCCGACATGAAAGTACTTGTTGAGATCACCGCGGGCGAGCTTGATGTGTGCCGCAGACTCGACGAGACCGGTGGTCAGGCCCAGCAGGTACCCCCGGTACACCAACGAAGGCAGCAACTCTGTCACACCCGGCAACACGCGGTAGCCGGTGGAGTCGGCCACTGCGGCGGGCAGATGCTCCAGCCGCTTGGCCATCAGCCGGGCCAGCTCGCGCGGGGTGGGATCGTGGCCGATCACGGCCGTGAAGGTCAAGCGACCGACCTCGGGATCGGTCATGCCGGCGTGGGTGAACTCGCCGACGTCGACGGGGAGCTCGTAGAGGTCGGCGAACGCCTGGCGCCAGGCGACCGAACTGGCGCCGCCGGTCGTGATCAGCGTGCCGTCGATGTCAAACAGGATCACGAGGACACCGTCACTATGCCTGGCCGAGCTGGGTATGGCCGCAGTGGGGGCCATGGTCACTCTCCGGTGGGGCGTTCAACGTGCCCGCCGAACTCCTTACGCATCGCTGAGAGCAGCTTGTCGCCGTAGTCGCCCTCGCGGCGTGAGCTGAAGCGTCCATACAACGCGGCACTGAGCACGTTCGCGGGGACACCCTCGTCGACAGCGGCCAGCACCGTCCAGCGGCCCTCGCCGGAATCCGAGACCCGTCCGCTGAAGTCATCCAGATGCGGTGACTGATGCAGCGCACTGGCGGTCAGGTCGAGCAGCCACGAGGCAATCACGGTGCCGCGCCGCCACAACTCGGCGACCTGCGGCAGGTCGAAGTCATACCGGTAATACTCCGGGTCACGCAGCGGCGCAGTCTCGGCGTCGCTCAGCGCCTCGTTCTTTCCGACGTTGGCGTGGCGCAGGATGTTGAAGCCTTCGGCGTAAGCGGCCATCACGCCGTACTCGATGCCGTTGTGCACCATCTTGACGAAGTGGCCTGCACCGGGCGGCCCACAGTGCAGGTAGCCGTGCTCGGCGGTGTTGGGCTCGCCGTCGCGCCCTGGGGTACGGGCCGCACCCGCCACCCCCGGCGCGATTGTCCGGAAGATCGGGTCGAGGTGCTTGATCGGGTCCCGACTGCCGCCGATCATCAGGCAGTACCCTCGCTCGACGCCCCACACGCCGCCACTGGTACCGACATCGAGATAGTGGATTCCCCTCGGGGACAGCGCGCGGGCGCGGTCGATGTCGTCGCGGTAATAGCTGTTACCGCCGTCGATGACGATGTCGCCTGCTTCGAAGTGCTCGGTGAGCTGTTCGACGATCTGGCCGGCCAGCGCGGTTGGCACCATGATCCACGCTGCCCGGGGGGTGCTCAGCTTGGCTGCCAAGTCCGCCAGGGAACTCGCGCCGGTCGCGCCGTCGCTCACCAGGTCCCGCACGGCGTGCTCGTTGACGTCATAGACCACACAGTCATGTCCATCGCGCATCAACCGCCGCACGATGTTCGCTCCCATCCGCCCCAGACCGACCATTCCCAATTGCACAAGGACAGCCTGACACAACCATCGGCAGCTCGCAGCCTTTTCGAGCGTGGTTGAGGCGCTCGAGCGACTCAGGAGGGGAGCGGGGAATGGAAGGATTCAGTGCCCAGAGCCAGCGAGACGGCGCCTAGGCCACCATGGGCGTTGAGGTAGTTCAGCTCTCGGGACAGGTCGCCGATACCGTTGCTGCCAGCGAGCGGAGCCAGCCCCAAGCTGGTCAGCACACCCAGTGCCTTGCCGTCTTTGGCCAGGACAGCGCTACCTGAGTCACCGGGGACGCCGGGTGTGGCGGTGTAGCAGATGTGCGACCAGCCATCACCTTCGCCGCCGACGATGATTCCCTGCTTCGGGGACAGCGCGCTGATTCCGGCCCGCAACGGCGAGTTGCCGTAGGTCAACACCCCGTCACCGACGGCGGTGGGGCTGGTGGTGATACCGGTCGGCCCACCGAAGAAAGGCACGCTCGGGTTGACCTTGCCCAGATCGGCCCGGTCAATCTTGACGAGCGCGAGGTCGTTGTAATCGCAGGTATTGGCATCTTTCTCGCCGCGCTGTGCCATCGTGATCCACGAGCTGTACACCAGCGTGCCCGGCTTGCTGGCCCCCACGATGGTGACCGGCGTGCCCAGCGGCTTGGTGCCGGCGGTGCAACCGCTGGTCTCGGTCGGAGCTCCCGTGCCGGCGCAGTGCGCGGCCTGCCCGATGAACACGTCAGTGGCGTTGGTGAAGATGAAGTTCGCGGTGCACTCGCCACCATTGGTGATGGTCATCACCCCGGGGTGAACGGTGGCCTGTGCCGCTGGTGCCCAGGCCGGGCCCTTGCCCGCCTCGGTGGCGGGCACCAGTGCCGCCGCGGTGCCGGGCACCAGGACAGCGAGCGACGCCACGGCGGCGGCGGACGCCATAGCGGCTCCCGTCACAACAGTGCGGACCGCGCGGCGGGGACCATTCACGATGCGGTGGTGCATACGAACTTTCCTCCCGTGTGACGAGGTGGCGAGGATACACAGGTGGGTGCGCGCTCTGGCGGCCCAGCCCGGCTACGATCCGTCCAGGGTTCTTCCCGTCCGAGTGACGATCGAGCGCGGCGGTATCCCGGGGATACCCCTCGTCCTCATCTTTGGTAATGAGCCACAGTCGGGGAGGCTTGAAGATGATCGTTCGCTTGGCGTCACCGGTCGAGGATCTCCAGGACCATTACGAGGTGATCGTGGTTGGCTCCGGCTACGGAGGGGCGATCACCGCCTCCCGGCTGGCTCGCGCTGGCCGGCAGGTGTGCCTGCTGGAGCGGGGCAAGGAGTTGCAGCCGGGCGAGTACCCGGACACCGACGCGGAAGTCCTGACGGAGATGCAGTTCGACTTCCCGGACCGGCATGTCGGGTCGCGCACCGCCCTGTACGACTTTCGGGTCAACGAGGACCTCAACGTCTTCATGGGATGTGGGTTGGGGGGCACGTCGCTGGTCAATGCCAATGTCAGTCTGCGGGCCGACCAGCGGGTCTTCGCCGACCCGCGCTGGCCCGAGGCGCTGCGGGCTGATCTGGGCACGCTCGTGGAGGACGGCTACCGGCGCGCTGAGGAGATGCTCAAACCCACGCTGTTACCGGAGGGCGTGGCGGGCTTGCGGAAACTCCAGGCCCTTGCCGATTCGTCTGCGGCTTTGCCAGGGCGGTTCAACCGGGCGCCGATCAACGTGACGTTCACCGACCACGTCAACCACGTGGGGGTCGAGCAAAAGGCATGCACGCTGTGCGGGGACTGCGTGTCCGGGTGTAACTACGCGGCCAAGAACACCGTGTTGATGAACTACCTGCCTGACGCGCGCAACCACGGCGCCAAGATCTTCACCCGGGTCGCGGTCCGTTTCGTGGAGCGTAGGGATGACCGCTGGCTGGTGCATTATCAGCTGCTGGACACCGGCCGGGAGCTCTTCGACGCTCCGCTGTTGTGCGTGAGTGCCGAGACCGTGGTGCTCGCCGCGGGTACCCTCGGTTCCACCGAGATCCTGCTTCGCTCCGCCGAGAACGGCTTGCCGCTCTCCGATCAGGTCGGAATGCGGTTGACCGGAAACGGCGACGTGATCGCTTTCAGTTACAACAGCGATCAGGAGGTGAACGGGATCGGGTGGGGCCATCGCAGCGGCGGCGAGGTCGGGCCGGTCGGGCCGTGTATCACCGGAATCATCGACAACCGCGATCAGCCCGACCTGGAGCACGGGATGGTGATCGAGGAGGCCTCCATTCCCGGTGCGCTGGCGAACTGCCTGCCGCTGGCTTTCGATGTCGTGGCCCGAGAGGATGGCATCGACACTGACCCGAGCCTGCAGCACCGCATCCGGGAGCTCGGGCGGGCACGGGAGAGCCTGGTGTTCGGCCCCTACCGGGGAGCGGTCCGCAACACCCAGACCTACCTCGTGATGTCCCACGATGACGGGAACGGCCACGCCGTGCTCGAGGAGGACCGGCTGCGCATCCGCTGGCCCCACGTGGGTGATCAACCAGTCTTCCAGCGGATCAGCGAGGCACTGCAGCGCGCCACCGAGCCATTGCGCGGCACCTATCTCACGTCGCCGATCTGGACCAAGGCGCTGGGGGATCGGCTGGTCACCGCCCATCCGCTGGGCGGTTGCGGGATGGCCGAGGACGCCGAGCGCGGCGTGGTGAACCACAGGGGCCAGGTCTTCTCCGGGGCGGCGGGCAGCGCCGTGCACGAGGGCCTCTATGTGTCCGATGGCTCCGTGATACCGCGCCCGCTGGGGGTGAACCCGCTGCTCACCATCTCGGCTCTGGCCGAGCGCTGCTGCGCGCTGCTTGCCCAGGACAAAGGGTGGACCATCGATTACACACTGCCCTCGATACCGCCCGAGCCGCAGCCGCCGCGAACGCTGAGCATCCAGTTCAGCGAGACCATGACGGGATACCTCTCCACCCAGATCACCGGCGACTACCAGGCAGCCGCCGACCGCGGCGAAGCTGACGGCTCGCCCTTCTCCTTCACCCTCACCATCGTCTTTGACGACCTCGAGCGCATGCTGACCGACCTCGACCACCAGGCGCGCATGATCGGCACCGTGACAGCCCCGGCGCTCGCACTCGATCCGATCACCGTGACCGACGGGGTGTTCGACCTGTTCGTCGACGATTCCGATCGGGTTGACGGGCGCCAGATGCGCTACCGCATGAAGCTGACCACCGAAGACGGCCGGTACTATTACTTCGTCGGATTCAAGATCGTCCACGAAGATCGCGGGCGGGACATATGGTCCGCCACCACGACTCTCTACGTCACGGTGCACGAGGGCGACAATGACGCCGGGCCGGTGGTGGCCCAGGGAATCCTGACGATCCCCCCCGAGGATTTGATGAAACAACTCACCACGATGAAGGTACATGGTGCCACCAGCGTGGAGCAGCGGCTAGCGGCGATGGCCCGTTTCGGGGAGTTCTTTGCCGGCACCCTGTTCGACGTCTACGGCGGGGTGGTCCGCCCGCTCAAGCGATTCGACGTGGCCGCTCCGCCCCGTAAGAAGCGGCCGTTGCGGGTCTGCGCTCCGGAGATCCATCCGTTCATCACTGACGATGGCGTGGCGCTCCGGCTGACCCGGTACTGGGACGGCCCCCACAACAGTCCCAAGGGTCCGGTCATTCTGGTTCATGGTTTGGGTGTCTCCAGTCGGATCTTCTCCATAGACACGATCGAGACCAATCTGCTCGAATTCCTCTACGCGCACGGCTACGACGTCTGGTTGCTCGATTTCCGGGCCAGTATCGAGCTGCCGGCGTCAGCGCAACGATTCAGTGCCGATGATATCGCGCGATATGACTACCCGGCTGCGGTCGCCATGGTGCGCGCGGTCACGGCCAGCCCCTCAGTGCAGATGGTGGTTCACTGTTACGGGTCGACGACCTTCTTCATGGCGATGCTGGCCGGTCTGGAAGGAGTGCGGTCGGTCGTTTCCTCCCAGGTCGCCACCCATCTCGTGTGCCCGCCGATGACCCGGATCAAGTCGGGCCTGCACCTGCCCACGTTTCTCGAGCGGCTCGGCGTCGAATCCCTCACCGCATACACCGACACCCACGCCGACTGGCTCAGCCGGTTATACGATCGATCTCTCGAGGTCTTCGCTGAGCGCGAGGAAGAGCAGTGCACTAACCCGGTCTGCCATCGAATCACCTTCATGTACTCTCTGCTCTACGAGCATCGGCAGCTCAACAGCCTCACCCACGATTCCTTGCATGAGATGTTCGGGATAGCCAGTAGTCGCGAGCTGGAGCACCTGGCGCTCATGGTCCGGGCCGGCGGCCTGCGCTCCGTTGACGCGGAGGACATCTACCTTCCCCACCTGGAGCGCCTCGCCATTCCGATCACCTTCATTCATGGCGCCGAGAACTCCTGTTTCCTCCCCGAGAGCACAGCGACGACGATGAACCTGCTGTGCCAACGCAACGGCGCACACCTGTACCGGCGCCACGTCATCCCCGGCTATGGCCATATCGACTGCATATTCGGCAAGCACGCCGCTCGTGACGTGTACCCACTCATCCTGGAGCACCTCGAAACGACCGGCTAGGGCGAGAGGAGCCACTCACGGTGGTACTCCTTGTCCTGGGCCGGTCAGGAAACTCGGTCCGTGGACAGGTCACTTGACATTCGCGGTGTGGCGTCCCGTTGACATGAACCGCGCTCAGCCGTCGAAGTAAACCTCGAGCTCGCCGATCGAGGTGAAGCTCGCGCTGCCGCCCGGTTGTCCGACGATGCGGACCCCATCGCCCGAGGTGTTGGCGAAGGTCAGCGTGAACCGCTGGTAGGGACCCGCGCTGGCGTCGTAGGGGTAGGCGGGGTTGACCGCGAGATCGGTGACGGTTGTCCAGACGAAGTTGTTCCTGACCTGAACGGTCAACCCGCTGGCGAACCAGCCTCCGTCAGGGAACATCGCTCCGGTCGTGTAAACAACTCGGTCGAGGTTGTACGGCCTTGACCACGTGATACCCCAGCGGTCGGCATCCTTCGGTGAGCCATCCCAACTGTCCTCACTGGCCGAGGGATTGCCGTCGTTGAGATAGGCCAGGTGCCCGTAGTGGGAGGTCTTGTCGATCGGCACCGCGTCCCCGGCTCGCGCCAGGTTCACCACTGGGTTTCCCAGGTTGCTCGGCGTGCCCGCTTGATAGGGGCTGACCGTCAGCGGACGCAGCGAGAACCTGTAATTGTTGCTTCCTCCGCCGAGTCCGGTGAACCAGTTGCACTGCATCCACATCTGCCGGCCGTCAGCGCTGATGAACTTGGACGGGAGTGCCGTGGCGTACCCGCCGTTTTTCGGCCCAATGGCCGAGCCGTCGCCCCACCATGGATATGGCCCGAAGTCCTTGTGCAGGAACAGCTTCCACGGCCCCCACGGACTCGGTGCCTCGTAGAACTCGTGGGTGAACTCGGTCCAGGACGTGTAGAGGTAACGGCGCAGCGGGGCGTTGTAGACGACACCGCCTTGCGAGAGGACCGAACAACCGTCCGCGGTTACCGTGCCCGGATACTCCCGGCGCTCGTCATGCAGCACCGCGACCCTGCGGCCGATGTCACTGCTCCAGGTGGGGGCATCGGAGCCGTCGGTGCCGGTGAAGAACTGCCAGCTCGCGCGGTTCTGGATGGAGTCTTTCGGTACTCGTGCCAGGTAGAGGTTCTGCGGATCAGCAACGGTGTTGCTGAACGAGTCGCGCCAGTTGTTGTCCAGTCCGTAGGCGTAGACGTAGGCCGCGTCGCCCGGGCCGAGCACCGAAGCGTTGCGGTTGCTCTGGCCGAAGTCTAGGAAGAAGATCGTGGTGAAGACGTGGTCGGTGAACATCGGCGCAGTGGTGGTCCGCCACGTCCTGCCGTAGTCGGTGGAGACCGACACGCTCGCGGCCGGGGCGTCGTTGAACACGAGGGCACCCGGTCCGGTGCACAGGTCCTGTACGGCCAGGTACAGCTCGTCACGGCCGTCGCCATTGCCGTCAACGGCGAGCATTCCCGTGGGCTTGCGGTTGTAGTTGCCGGCGGTCCAGATCTTTCCCACCTGGTCCCCACCGCTGAGCCGGACGCCGCTGATGCCGGTCGGTGGCGTACCGGTGATCCTGTTCACCACGATGTCAGCGAAGTCCTCCGCGTCCGCGGAGAAGCCGCGGCCATCCCCGTTGGCCGAGTAGAGCGCGCCATCATCAGCCCAGCAGCTCGCCCAGAGGTCGCCGTCACTGGCGGTGTTGACGGTGGCCAGGTAGGGAATATCGGCCGTAGCGAAGAACTGGCTGGTGAGGTCGAATTCGCCGTCGGCTGCTCCGGAGAGGAAGGCGGACCACTCCTCGGCGTCGACGCGCAGCGCGACTGGGGTGTGGAGTGACGTCACGAGGGTGTCGTTGCCGATCTTGGTGATGGTGGCTACGCCGTTCGTGTTCGCCACGCCCTCTGCCGCCGGGGCCACCTCGACACAGTTCTCGCCGTTATCGCTGCGGCTGGAGACCCGCCACGCGAGGTGGTCGGCGGTGGTCATCTCAGTCCTCCGAACTCGTCTTCAAGGTCTCATGCGCGCGACGATGGCATCGGCGGAATCGGACTCCGACAACGCTGCCGCACACAACCGATCCGCAACAAAGTACACGCCCCGACCTGAGCTTGATTCTGGATGTAGATGGCACCAGTGGGTACCCGATGGAGCCGATGCCCGGGCTTCGTTGACGTCCAGCAGCAGGAAGTCACCGTCGAGCCCGTCGTGAACGGCGACGGTGACCGGCAGGTGAACGCCATCAGAGGAACCCTCTACTGGCACACGACGATCGGCATCCACGACATCGGAGAGCTGCCGCCGGGAGCCGTCGGCGAAGTCTGTCGACCCTGGTGGTCAAATTTCGCGACACGCCGCGTAGGTCGGTGACCTGTGGCTTTCCGGGTTGAATCATGTGGTGTGCGGTCGTGTTCTTTCTTGTCGGGTCGCAGACTGGGGTGTGTGGTGTCGGTGCAGCCTCGATCGTGGCCCGAGCCGGCGCTCGCGAGCGTGTCCGCGGTACGGGCGAAGTACGCCCGGCGTCGGGCGCCGCTGGCGGTGCGGATCCGTGACCAGCTGGACGAGGAGACCGAACAAAACCGTGGGAGGTCAACTTGTTACCACTGCTCCCCGCAGCCGTAGTCCCGCCCGCGCACGGTGAAGCGGTGTACCTGGGCGGCCTGGCATCCGTTTCCGCCGCAGTCCTCCGGGGCGCGGTCCGTGCTCGGATGATCCGCACCTGGCGGCGCCGGAGGATCACCAGGCGCCCGAGCAGTTGATCTCCCACGGTTTTGGTCGGTCTCGCGGGTGAAGTCCCGGCTGCGGCCGATGCGCGGCCTCACATGACTCCGCTGCGCACGAGTGGTCAGTGCTGGGCATGCCTTTGTCCAGGACATCCGCCGCGGCCACTACGAACTCCGAACCGAGGAACCCCATGCTGCGGGTGATGGCTGCCTTCACCGAGCTGATCATGGCCATCTGAACAGATCACGAGAACGGATCCAGCCTGCCACCACTTCGCACAACGCAACAGCGCCGCACGGGGCCTTCGTCAGTGCGAATCAGGCTGGCCTGTGTTCGGTGCCGCCACACCAGATTCGGCGGATGTTGCGGGTGGCACGGATGTCGGCCAGCGGGTCACCCTCGATCAGGACCAGGTCGGCGCGCAGTCCCGGTTCGATGGCGCCACGGTCGTGGAGGCCGAAGTGGAAGGCGGGCAGGCTGGTGGCCGCGCGCAGCACCTCGGCCATGCTCAGTCCCACGTCCACCAACAACTCCAGTTCGTGGTGCAGGCTCTCGCCGTGCGGTACCTGGAACGGAGCGAACGGCGCAGCGTTGGCGTCGGTACCCACCAGGATCGGCACGCCCGCCTGGTGCAGCGCAGTGACGCTGCGCGCCGCCACGGCGGCCGCACCCCGGGCCGCCGCCGTCCCCTCCATCATAGTCAGGGTCGGGATGGCGATCATGCCCTGCGTGGCCATCCGGGTCACGTCCGCCTCGTCGACCGGCCGGTCCAGCGGGGCATGGGTGACCATGTCGGCGCCCGCGTCAACGGCCATCGTGAACGCGGCCGCCGTCACGGCATGCACGACCACCCGCTTGCCGTTCTCGTGCGCGGCCGCTACCAGCTCGTCGAGGCTGGCCTGGTCGGGTCCACCCTGGCCGGGAGCCTCGGCGACGATCTTGAGGTAGTCCGCGCCCTCGGCTACCCGCGCGGCGACGAAGGGCCGCGCCTGCTGGGGATCGCGGACGATGCCCTCGGCCGGCCCGCCGGGGATCCTCGCGTGCGGACCGTCGACCCCGATCGCGGGAAGGCCGGCACTGCGGATATCAGTCAGTCCGGGCACGCCACGCAACGAAGCCAACAGTTCGGGCGGCCAGATCCCCATGTCCAGACCGGTGGTGACGCCATAGGAGCACAACTGCTCCAGCGTGTCGCGACCGTGCAGGTGGATGTGGGCGTCGATCAGGCCGGGCAGCAACACCGCGCCGGCCACGTCCAGCACCTGGGCTCCCGAGTCGTCGGTGCCGATGACTCCGCCGTCGATGACCACCGTGCGCGGCTGCGAGAGCTCCCGGCCGTCGAACACGCGCACATTGGTCAGCGCCGTCCTGCCGACAGCGATCCGATCAGCCGCAGCGCGTGATGAGCTGGTCATGCGTTTCTCCCTAACTATGGTGACCGGAAGCGCACCGGGTGCTCCTGGGACGGACGTACGCACCCGTCGAGAACATACCTGCCGTGATCAACAGGTCCTTTCGATCACGGCAACTCGTTCTCGACGGTAGCTGGGGACAGCACCTCGACCGTGCCCGTGGTGTCGACGTTCTTCACGTCATTGCTCGACGTGGCGAGGGCCAGCCCAGACCAATCCACGATGCTGCTTCCCCACGCGTTCGGTCTGCTCTCGGCAGCCGCCTCGTTCGTCGGAAAGGCGCAACCCGGCCCGCACGCCACGGAAGCGATGGCGCGGGAGGGCGTGCTGGCCTCTTCCTGCGCCGGAACCTCGCCGACCCACGTCTGGATGCGGCAACGGTCGCGCAGGCGTGCCATGTCTCGCGCCGCACCCTGTACCGCATCGTCGGCGGCGAAGGCATCGCCGCGCAGCTGCGCCGGATGCGGATCGAGCGTGCCCAAAAGATCCTTGTTGCCGACCCTGAGCGACCTGTCGGGTCGGTCGCCTTCGCGTGCGGGTTCGACAGCGAGTCCGGTTTCTACCGCGCGTTCCGCGCCGCCACGGGCAGGTCCCCGGGTGAGTACCGCCGCGCTGGCATGTCGGGTAAGTAGCTGCGGCACGACCGGTCAGCCACTGACCGCGTTCCCGGCGCATTGTAGGAGGCCACTAGTACTACAGGGCTAGATCTGTTCTCTGGGTGTCATTGTCGCAGGTAGAGGGCGTTGTTGACAGGCGGACCGATGGGCGTGCGGACGTGGGGAGCGGACGGCTGATTGTGCGGACTTGGT
>JBATXM010000253.1:0-59395 GCA_049673305.1 Pseudonocardiaceae bacterium
GCGGACAGCCCTCGTGTCGAGTTCGGGAACCCCAGCGCAGGCGGGACTCGGGACGGGAAGAGGCGACCACCGCACGACCATATGCGATCGTGAAACAACCGTGTCCCTGGGACAGGGTGAAAGCTTGCCAGTGAGGAGAGGGACCTGGTGGACGTTGAGGACGCGCGCACGATCGGTGAGCGCGCTCGCAAGATCCGTGCTCGGCGCGGGTTGAGCCTGGAGGTCGCGGGCGGTATGGCCGGGATCAGCGGGCCTTACCTGTTGATGCTGGAGCGCGGGCTGCGGGGTTTCCATCGCCGTGGCCTGATCGAGGACCTGGCTGACGCGCTGGGGTGCTCGGTGACCGATCTGACCGGCCAGCCGTACCCGGCGGTGGATCGGCAGAGCGCGGTGGTGAGCGCCGCCGTGACGGAGATCAGTACGGCGCTGCATGACGCCACGCTGGACGACGTGCCGGACATCTGGGCGCGGCCGATAGCCGAGCTGACCAGCGCCGCAGCCTTCGCCCATGCCTGCGCCGATGATGCGAGTTACGGCCCTGCGGGTCAGGGCCTCGCCGCGCTGCTCGTGGAGCTGCACGTCCAGGCCGTCACCGGCGACAACGCCACCCGCCGCGCCGCACTGACTGCCCTGGTGGAGGCCTGCAAGGTGGCTTACATCCTCGCCAAACGGACCGGGCGCCTCAAATTGGCGGGATTCGCCGCCCAGCGTGGCCTGGACGCCGCCCAGCTGGCCGAGCGCCCGGATCTGGTCGCCTTCATGGAGCTGAGCCGAATCAGCGCGCTGAGCGGTGTCGATGCCCACCGGCGGAGCCGCCTGGTGTGCGTCGAGGCCCTCCGTGACATCTCGGCGCTGCCTGGCCCGACGAAGGACGACACCACCACCGCCGAAGCCTGCGGGATGCTGCACCTGACCACGGCGCTGATCGCCGCCCGGGATGGCCGCACCGGAGACGTCGCCACCCACCTTGCGGAGGCCCGATCGCTGGCCGCGCACACCGGGGAGCGAAATCACCTGCGCTATCACTTCGGCCCGACCAATGTGGCCGCCTGGGAGCTGGGTCTGGCGGTAGAGGCCGGTACCGGGCCGGTGGTGGCCGAGCGCCTCGCCACATCGCCGATCGACCTGCCGGTGTTCGGTAGCAAGGGACGAGCGGCCTACGGGCACTTCGATCTGGCCCGCGCCTGGGCGCAGGCCGAGGGTTCACATGATGGCGAGGCGCTGCGCGCGCTGGACACCGCTGACCTCCTGGCTCCGGTTCGCGTCCGCAACGACCCGATCGCCCGGGACCTGGTGCTCAGCCTGGACCGCCGCGCCCCGCGCCGAGTGTGGGAGCTGGACAGCTTGCGCAACCGCTTCGGCATCAGCAAACCGGTTTAACAGAGCGTGAAGGGCGAGCTCGATCGTCACTGCATTGTCTGCCGGGTGACCACACCACACCCATGGGGTTTCCTGCACCTGCTCGTGGCCGACGACGCGCTGACCGAGGGGCACATCTACCGGTGTTACCTGTCACTCTGCGGGAAGCTGCTGCCCACCTCAAGCCTTCCGCCTTCAACCTGCCCAGATGACTGCGAGTTCGATGTCCTCTACTGCGCAGAGTGCGTCCGTGCGGCCACCGAATGGACCGTCGAGGCCTTGCGGGCTGAGCGCGAGTCAGGAACCCTCCAGTCAACCGCCGCAACCCGCGCACCGGAGAGACACATGGATGCTTGTGCACCTTCTCAGGGGTCCATATACGGTCATATGGATGCTTGTGCACCTTATCCGGTACTCCAGCCGTACATTGTGATGCGTGATGTGTTGTCGCGGCTAGTGGTGGGCGCTGCCCGTGAACTCGACGTCACCGACGTTTCGCGGCCGAAACGTCGGTGACGTCGAGTTCACGGCTCTGGGCACGGGGGTGCCCGGGGTGGTGGGGCGGCGGACGTTGCGGCTACGGTGCCTCGGCGACGGCTACCGGCGTCGAAACCATCCCAGGAGGCTGCGTGCACGTCGTGACCATGTCGCTGACCCAGCGGATCGCGGACGAGCTGGGCGTGCCCCAGCGCCAGGTGGGGACCGCCGTCGAACTGCTCGATGGTGGGGCCACCGTGCCCTTCGTCGCTCGATACCGGAAGGAAGCCACCGGCGGGCTGGACGACGCGCAGCTGCGCACCCTGGAGGAACGGCTGCACTACCTGCGCGAGCTGGAGGAGCGCCGCGGCGCGATCCTCAACTCCATCCGTGAGCAGGGCAAGCTGGACGACGCGCTCGAGGCGCGGATCATGGCGGTCGACTCGAAGGCCCGGTTGGAGGATCTCTACCTGCCCTACAAGCCCAAGCGACGGACCAAGGCGCAGATCGCCCGGGAGGCCGGGCTCCAACCGCTGGCCGACGGGCTACTCGCCGATCCGACCCAGGATCCGCAGGTGAGCGCCACGGCCTACGTCGATCCCGAGGCCGGTGTGCCCGACGTCGTTGCCGCGCTCGAGGGCGCCCGCGCCATCCTGGTCGAGCACTTCGCCGAGGACGCCGACCTCATCGGGTTCCTGCGCGAGCAGATGTGGTCGCGGGGCCGGATGGTCTCTCGGGTGCGCGAGGGCCAGCATGAGGCCGGCGCGAAGTTCGCGGACTACTTCGAGTTCTCCGAGCCCTTCACGACGCTGCCCTCGCACCGCATCCTGGCGTTGTTCCGCGGTGAGAAGGAGGGCATCCTGGACCTGTCCCCCGAATCGGAATCGGAACCAGAACCGGAACCGGGAAGTGGCGCGCCCGGGCCAAGCCGCTACGAGCAGGCCATCGCGGCGCGGTTCGGCATCAAGAACCTCGGCGACCCGGCATGTCCGGCTGATCGCTGGTTAGCGGACACGGTGCGCTGGGCCTGGCGCACCCGGATCCTGCTGCACCTGGGTATTGACCTGCGGATGCGGCTGCGCCAGGCGGCCGAGCACGAAGCGGTGCGGGTGTTCGCCGCCAACCTGCGTGACCTGCTACTCGCCGCGCCCGCAGGCGCCCGGCCGACCATGGGACTGGACCCCGGCTACCGCACTGGCGTCAAGGTCGCGGTCATCGACGCGACTGGCAAGGTGGTCGCCACCGAGACCATCTACCCGCACCTTTCCCCCAAAAATATGGCCCAGCAAAATATGGCCCAGCGCCGCTGGGATGAGTCGCTGGCCGTGCTCACCCGGCTCGCCACGGCGCACCGCGTGGAGCTGGTCGCAATCGGCAACGGCACCGCCTCCCGGGAGACCGACAAGCTCGCCGCCGAGCTGGTCACCCGGCTGGGTTTGACCAAGGCCATGGTGTCGGAGGCCGGCGCCTCGGTGTACTCCGCCTCAGCTTATGCTTCCCAGGAGCTGCCCGAGCTGAACGTGTCACTGCGCGGCGCGGTGTCCATCGCGCGCCGGTTGCAGGACCCACTCGCGGAACTCGTCAAGATCGAGCCCAAGTCGATCGGCGTCGGTCAGTACCAACACGACCTACCGGAAACCGCGCTGTTCCGCTCGTTGGACGCGGTGGTGGAGGACTGCGTGAACGCCGTTGGTGTCGACGTCAACACGGCGTCTGTGCCGCTGCTTCGGCGGGTGTCGGGCATCACCGGCGCTCTGGCCGAGAACATCGTGACGCACCGCGACACCAACGGCCCGTTCCGTACCCGGCGGGCACTGGCTGGCGTCCCTCGGCTGGGACCCAAGGCGTTCGAGCAGTGCGCTGGCTTCCTGCGCATCCGCGACGGCGACGATCCGCTGGACCGCTCCAGTGTGCATCCTGAGTCCTACCCGGTGGTGCGCCGCATCCTCGCCGCAGCCGGCGCCGACATCACCACAGTGATCGGCAACACCGCAGTGCTGCGCTCATTGCGGCCGGCCGACTTCGTCGACAAAACGGTAGGCCTGCCCACCGTCAGTGACATTCTCGCCGAACTGGAGAAGCCGGGCCGGGACCCGCGACCAGCCTTCACCACCGCGACCTTCGCCGAGGGCGTCGAGAAGATCTCCGACCTCACCCCGGGCATGGTGCTCGAAGGCGTGGTCACCAACGTCGCCGCCTTCGGCGCGTTCGTTGACGTCGGCGTGCACCAGGACGGTTTGGTGCACGTTTCGGCCATGGCCAAGACCTTCGTCAAGGACCCGCGCGAGGTGGTGAAGCCCGGCGACATCGTACGAGTGAAGGTGCTCGTGGTGGACGTGCCTCGGCACCGCATCGGGCTCACCCTGCGGCTTGAGGACCCCGCCGAGGCCGAGTCGCCAACCGGGCCACTAGCCGGGCCGCCCGCCAGCGCGCCCCGCAAGGCCACCAAGCGTCCACCGGCCCGTGACAAAGGCACACCAGCCGGGGGCGCGCTCGCCGACGCGCTGCGCCGCGCCGGCTACGAACAGCAGCGATAGTAAGGCGATAGTAGCTGGGAATTCCGTGAGAGTAACTGGGAATTCGCTGAATTCTCTGGTGCGTGACGCCGGTGCCAGGTTATTCCTGAGAGAGTGTTCTTAACGGGCGGCGTGGTGCTGCGAAATTGGCTGAAGGTCGGCAGATGAGCCTGCGAGAAGCGTTACTCATCGCGTTACGCGGATTGCGCGCCCACCGGCTGCGCTCCGGGCTAACGATGATCGGCCTCATCATCGGAGTCGCTGCGGTGATCCTGCTGTTCGCCTGCGGCCAGGGGGTGCAGAACTCAGTCAATACCCGCATCGAACCGGTGGCCAACCTCGTCACCATCGTGCCGCAGTCCGCCAGCGTACCCGGAGGCCCGCCTGCGCAGAGCTTGACCGACGCCGACGCCGCCGCGTTGAGCAACGCACCCGACGTCGCCACCGTCACCCCAGCTGTCACCAGCACCGCATCGATCGGGACTGACACCACCACGTTCCTCTCGGGGAGCATCATCGGTACCACGAACATCTGGAGCGAGACGAACAACCGGGACATCCAGGCGGGTTCGTTCTTCGACGAGGCCCAGTCCGACGAGGCCGCCCGGGTGGTGGTCCTGGGGCCCAGCGTCGCGACCACGCTGTTCGGCGACCCCCGGGCAGCACTGGGCCAGACGGTCCAGATCGACCAACGGGCTTTCCGGGTCATCGGAGTGATGCAGAGCTACGGCCAGCAGTCGGACAACACGGCGATCATGCCGTTGAGCACCGCCCGCCAATACATCGTTGGCCACGGTGTCGGCACTGGCAACATCCTCAACCAGATCACAGTGCAAGCCCCCCAACAGGCCGCCGTGCCCACCGCCATGAAAGAAATAACCCAGATCCTCGACGCCCGGCACCACATCAGCAACCCGCAGATGCAGGACTTCCAAGTGCAATCCCTGGGACACCGGCTGCAGACCTTCAACCAGGTCGTGAGCATTCTCACCTTGTTCACTCCGGCCGTCGCGGGCATCTCCCTGTTGGTCGGCGGCATCGGTGTGCTGAACATCATGCTGGTCTCAGTCACCGAGCGAACCCGGGAGATCGGCATCCGCAAAGCGATCGGCGCCACCAGCCGCGCCATCCTGGAACAGTTCCTCATCGAGGCCATCGTCCTGGCCGGCCTCGGTGGGCTGGTCGGCGTCGGCGCCGGAATTGGACTGTCTTTGCTCGCCGGCGTTGTCGCACCGGCCCTCGACCCCGCCTCCGGCGTCTTCTCCGGGTTCACCCCCGTCCTGTCTATCCTGCCCGTGGCAGTGTCCTTCGGGATCAGCCTGATGATCGGGCTCATCGCCGGCAGCTATCCGGCCTACCGCGCCGCCCAGCTACGCCCCATCCAAGCACTCAGATACTCGTAAGAGCAGTGTGGCGCGCGGACTACAAAGTTTAGGTAACCCTTCCCTCATCGCTCCTACGATAGGCTCTCAAGGGGCTGCGGCGGCGGCCCGCGTGCGAGCCCCATCCTGCGGGTCGGGCCGCCATCCGAGGGGAGCGACGCGTGCTGGCCAAAGACAGCGGCCCTCAGTCCGACCAGCGGGTGGCGAGTGAGGCGCCTACCGACACCACGGCGGTTGCGCTCGCGAGCCCCCCGACGTCTCGGCGCCGGTGGTGGTTCGGCCTCGGATTCTTCGCTGTCTGCGGCCCCGGCCTGGTCGTCATGCTCGCTGACACCGACGCGGGCTCGCTGATCACCGCAGCCCAATCGGGCACCCAGTGGGGTTACCGGATGATCCTCCCCCAGATCGTCCTCATCCCGATCCTCTACGTCGTGCAGGAGATGACCCTGCGCCTGGGCATCATCACCGGGCAGGGCCACGGTGCCCTGATCCGAGAAAAGTTCGGCCGTGGCTGGGCGCTGTTATCCGCGGGAACCCTGTTCCTGTCCGCGATCGGCGCCTTGGTCACCGAGTTCGCCGGTGTCGCCGGGATCAGCGAGCTGTTCGGTGTATCGCGGTGGGTGAGCATCCCCCTCACGACCGCCTTCCTCCTCGGACTGGCCCTGACCGGCAGCTACACCCGGGTCGAGCGCATCGGCATCGCCATCGGCCTTGCCGAGTTGGCCTTCCTGCCGGTGGTACTGCTCGCCCACCCCAGCATCCACGCCCTGGGCCAGCGCCTGACCTCACTTCCGTTGGGCAACAGCTCCTATCTGTTCCTGCTCGCGGCCAACATCGGCGCGGTGATCATGCCATGGATGATCTTCTACCAGCAGGGCGCAGTGATCGACAAGCGACTGTCGGTGCAGACCATTCGCCGGGCCCGTCAGGACACCGCCTTCGGCGCCGTGCTGACCCAATCCATCATGATCATGGTTGTGGTGGCGCTGGCCGCCACCGTCGGCCTGAGCCACCCCGATGCGACGCTCAACTCGGTCGGTGAGATCGCCGACGCGCTGACCCCTTTCCTCGGCCACCTCGCCGGCAAGGTCCTCTTCGGACTGGGCATCCTGGGCGCCGCACTCGTTGCCGCGATCGTCTCGTCCCTGGCCGCAGCCTGGGGTCTGGCCGAGGTCTTCGGCTGGACACACACCCTCAACGAACGCCCCAACCGCAAGACCGCCAAGTTCTACCTCACCTACGGCCTTGCGCACGTCCTCGGCGCCGTCCTCGTGCTGACCAGCCTGGACCTGGTCACCCTCGCCGTCGACGTCGAAGTCATGAATGCCCTGCTGCTCCCGATCGTGCTCGGCTTCCTGCTCGCCCTCGAAACCACAGCTCTCCCAACCCAGTGGCGAATGCGCGGCTGGCACAAGCGCACGACCTGGTTCTTGTGCCTACTCGTCATCGCCTTCGGCCTCTACATGATCCCCAAAACCCTCGGAATCACCCTGTAGATCTCGTGGGTGAACAGCTAGAGTCGGTGCCAGCGTGCGACACCGACCTCGGAGAGGAACTCTGACATGGTACCGAAGCGGCTACGTGGGGACGCGCCGTTGGGGGCTGGTGGCGGTACCCAGCCGGCTGCTCCGACCTCAGGCCCTCCGCTAAGCCCTCCTCTGCCGGAACTCACGGGACTCAATGGAGAGTTCCCGTGGGACGAATTTGACTCCAGCCAGTACTACGACCACAACTACAAAGTATTGCGCGACGACGACCGGCAGATCGTTGAGATCATCCGCGATTTCTTCGCGACGCTCGACCTGTCGAGCCGAAGAAACGGAATCGACGTCGGCTCAGGAACCAACCTCTACCCAGCGCTGGCCATGCTGCCACTCTGCGACGATATCACACTGTACGAGTACTCCACCTCCAACCTCTCGTGGTTACAGCGCGAAATCCGGTCCTATTCACCGTCTTGGGACGATTTCTGGGAACTTCTCGCCAAAGAACCGCCGTACAATTTTGTTGATTCTCCGCGAGAGACCCTCGCCGCCGTGGCTCGTATCGAGCGGGGCAGCATCTTCGACCTGCCCGAATCGCGGTGGGACATTGGCACGATGTTCTTCACCGCGGAGTCCATCTCAGCGACGCCGTCAGAGTTTAAGACCGCGCTGGAGAGCTTCATCAGGTCGTTGAGAACCGGCGCGCCGTTCGCCGCCGCCTTCATGGAGAACTCGGTGGGATACAACGTGGGCACACACCGGTTCCCGGCAACCGCCATTAGGACGAATGACGTGAAAAGCTGCCTTGAAGGCAAGGTTGACGACCTCAAGATCCACCGTATAGGCCTGACTACCAAACTGTTGCGCACTGGTTATGATGGCATGATCCTGACTACTGGAACAGTGGTGTAGAGGAGCTGATGATGCAAACGGGCGGCTGCCAATGAAGATCCAACCGCGACAGCAGCTCCTACAGATCTGGCGTGCCATCGCCCGCGCGTCTTTTCGCGATGGCAAATGGGAGTGGGGCGGTCGCGACGGAAGCAACTCGATCAGTGACGCGGAGCAGTTGCTCTGCATCATGTATCCCGCCACAGAGCTACCCGATTTCCTACTGGGCGCGCCTGACCGGACGGCGGATGACGTCCTTGATGCGCTCAGCGTTCTCGGGGACAGCCTTGACATTCCACAGCTGCTCATCAAGGTCTTGACCGAGTACATGGAGCGGTACACGGATGACGCCGGGGCACCAGTCTTCTCCGGCGAGAGTTATTTCGCCCCATCCGAGTTGGGAGCGCCGCCGAGCCCCAGTCAAAGAAAGCTTGATGTTGTCGACTCGTTCTCAATGTCGATCACACTGACGCTGGCGACACTTAGTTTTATTCGGGGTTTTCGCGGCGTGGTTCGCCACGACAATACTCGCCAAGAGGTGGCCAGGCTCGAGATGCTGGCGAGCACCCGGCTGACGGCGGCGATGGTCGGCTTGCTTCGCAGCTTCAGTGTCAACGTCTTCGACGCTCACTCGGCGGCCGGCCGCATATTGTGCGACCGATCCAACCAAAGCGGTTTACCTGAGCGCCAGATCATCGCGGATCTGCGGAACGAGCTGCGGGAGGTTGAGAGCGGTCTGCGCGACCTCACTACTGGTTCGGGACAGGATGTCGACCTCGACAGGCCCAACTGGCTTTTCGAGTGCGGGTGGTCATGGGGAATTATCAAGGACGCCGCTCGTGTCGACTTGCTAACAATCGAGACGCGAGAAAAAATTGCGGAGCCAGACGGCGTCGCCGAGGACCGACCTTTTCTCTATTTCACGGGCGTCGCCTTGGACGGCATTGAAGACCTGTTCTCTCGACGCACCCGACTCTTGAATCTCCTCAGTAATGAGCAGAATCAGCTCGCGCGATCACTCCAGATTCGATGGGAGATCACTCAGAATTACTGGTCAACCATCGCGACCTTCGACGCTGACCGTTGGCCGCTGGAAGACCTCCCGTGGCGTACCTCGGATGGAGGGGAGTCTGACTACTACAGCCTGCAGGTCTCCTCGATAGTGGTGCAGTACCTGGTGAGCAGCCGACAATCCGACGCGGAACTTGGTCGGGTCGAACGTGTGTTGGAGGACCTGGCCAACCGGGGTCGGATCACCCAGCGGCCATCGCTCGACGACCCTGCCTTCGTACTGCACGCTCCTGGTGTCCGGCAGCGGTTGAGCGGTAGCGAGAAGGTTGGTGATCAGCAGATTGGCTGGTTTGTCTCCAACTTCGCACCGCTTCTGCTGAAGCGCACGTCCGCGATCGCGGGGCTGGTGGGGGACCCTGACCTGCGCGGCGCCCTCCTCAAGCTCGCCGACACGCTGTGGGAGCACCTGCTTCTCCGCCAGCTCAAGGACGGCCCTGGTGAAGACCTCTGGGACCAACCAGGCGACGCCTTCGACCAGCTGACCACCCGCCACAAGCTGCCGTCGTGGTATCACACGGAGCGTGTGGTCGAATGTCTGGTCACGGCGGCAAGAGTGGTCGACCGGGCGCCGTTGCACAGCACGCAACTGACCGGGATCGCTACAGACTTGCTCTACGAGGCAGAGCATCTTTTCGACCGCGAGCTGCTGAAAGGGTCAGGGGAAGCTGGGCCAGCGATGCGAGCGGTCATGCAGAAAGTACGCGCAAACCTGCGGCGTGCTCAGGAGATCCTGAACGACCGCCCGGGCAGTGCCGCAGGGCTCGTTCAGGAGGTGTTGCGTGATCTCGAGCGGCTGGCCGTGGCTCGCCAAGATGGGGCCGGAGGGACTTGACGGTGCTGGTTTTTGCGACTTCCGACAAGGGTGGCACTGGGCGCTCGGTGACGAGTAGCAACGTCGCCTACCGGGGGGCGATGCAGGGACGCGACGTTTGCTATCTTGACTTCGACTTTGCCTCCCCGACCGCAGGCGCGATCTTCAACATCCCAGGGGTGCTCCGTGGTACCAGCAAAGTTGGGCTTCACTCGTATTTTCTTGAAGATACGATCAAGGATCCGGAACGGCTGAATGTCTGGTCGGAGTCGGAACGCATGGTTCTGCGTGACCGGCCTTCGGGTGCCGGTCGGCTGGTACTGCTTCCCGGGGATTCCGGTGGGGGAGAGTTTCCGGTTAATCCGGACATGGTGCAGCGGTGTGTCCGTCTCTTCCTTCGGCTGGAGGAGGAGTTCGACCTGTGTCTCGTCGATCTCAGCGCAGGGCGTTCGTACGCCATCCAGATGGTGCTCGCCGCCACAGCTAACCAGCAACTACGGTCGGTGACCACTCGTTGGCTGGTGTTCCACCGGTGGACTCGACAGCACATCATCGCCGCATCCGGCCTGGTCAACGGCGACGAAGGCATCCTCGACAGCGGCGTTGATCGAGGTCATGACCGGGACGCGCTGACCGACTTGATCCGTTTCGTCCGGACCGCGGTCGTTGATCCTGACTCTCCAGAGTTAGCTGGGTTGCGGCCGGAGCAGGTGGCGTGGCTGCGGGAAGTCAACCGAGATCTCCACAAGCTGGCAAGCCAGTACAACCTCGGTCGCACTGTGAGGCTGGGCAGCGTACCGCTTGACCCGGTGCTGCAGTGGCGTGAGCAGCTGATCTCTGACGAGGACACCTATGCGAGTCAGATCGCCAATCAGGAGACCGTTGACGCGTTCGAGACGCTGGCCAAACGGCTGATGGACGATGCCGCATGGAGGGGCCTGTGACGTCGGCGGACGCGGTGTTTCGTGAGGCGGCTGCGGAGCGTCGGGTGGCAGCAGTTCCACTCTCGCACCTGTCGATTGAGCTCGGCCACTTGTATCGGGAGGACTTCACGGCCGGTCTGGACCTTGCGCAGTATTTCGCGCGGGTCGCTCCGTGGGTGAGCGCGGGGCGCCAAGCCTACGCGGACAGCCTGCAGCACCAACAAGGTCGAAAGATGCGGTCCCGGATCAGCACGTGTTTTCTGATTGACGATTATTTTATGCAATTCAGCTCGCCTGCTGAGCTCGTGCCTCAGTTGGTGAGTGCCGCCCACAAGGCCGGTCTGGAGATCGACTATCTGGCCCGCGAGTCCGGATGCGCCGACGCCGGAGATGTGGCGCTGGCGCGCTCCGTCGAAGCTCGCTTGGTGGTCGACCCGCCGCCCAACACTAATGGCTCCCGGCCACCGGTCACCGAAGTGGGATGGCTCTGCAACGGCGAGCGGTCACCGGCCAACGATGCTGTTCCGGCGATGCGCAAGGTTCAGCGGTGGAAGCCCCCGGTCGAGAACTCGGCCCGCAACCACTCGATTTTTCTCGATGTGGAACTGTGGGACGAGAACAACGGTCACCGGAGATGGGCCTGCTCGTTTCTGGCTGCGGTCTGGCAGTTGCTTCGGCTCGGCATGCTCCGGCATGACGGTGCGGCCGTCGCGGCGGCCCAAAAATGGGAAGAAGAATTACCCGACGACTGGGACAAGATCCCGGTGGTGACCCAGCTGAATTCGGCTGCCGCGCCGTTCAGCGCCTATCGGACGCTGTCCATTCTCTCGACAAAGTTTCTGCCCACCGAGCATGCTGTGCGCATGATTCTTAGTCAGGTAGCGATAGATCGCGACGTGCTCGAGCAGGTGATGGAACGCAGCCGGAAAGAAGGTGTCGAGCTTCCGCCGGAGCTTGTCGACCGGATCGAGTATGTCTTTGTGGGGAGCGGCGCTGGCCCGCCGTGTTAGGGATCCCCGAAGAGGTCCCGATCTAATCGGGCTCCGCTAATCGAACTCCTCGGCGGCATCCCAGAGCGTCTCGAATCGTTGCATTCGTTCTCGCACTCGTTGCGATTGAAGCGCCAGGTTGGTTCTGATGATTGTTGGTTTCATGGTTTCCTCGACGCGTGCGGCTGGTGTGGACTCGTAGCTGATGACTCCGTCGAACACGATGAAGTCGAACAGAATATTCCTGAAGGCTAGCGGGATCGCGGGCCGATCCAGGACCTTGACGTGAATTCCTAGATCCTGCTGCTGTCGATAGATGCGCAGGAATTCCGGCTCCTTGGCTTGCCCAGGGCCGTCGAGGATGAAGACTCGCCTGACAACAACCCCGCGGTGTATGGCCTCCCGTTGACATTCAAGGTAGCGCTGGCCGAGGGCGCTTGTCCACAGTCCGCCGTTGAAACTGATTCCTCCGGCGTCCACCGTGCTCAGACTGGTGGCGTCGATAGCGTGTTGGGATTGCATGGTGAGTCCCAGTATCCAGTCCTGGTCCTCGCCGTCATAAGAGACATCTCCGCCTTCGCTGAGACCTTTCAAGAGCTGGGACATCTGACTGATCTCCGACTGCGCGAATCTGTAGACCAATGACGGCGAGCCCGGTTTGATCTGGGTGGCGTGTTGCACTAACTGGGTGACCGTATCTGTCTGCAGCGCCGACGCCTCCAGCGCTTGGAACAGCTCTATCACCTTGCTCGTCCGGGCAAATCCCTCTTTGATCACTGATTGTATCTCGGCCGAATGAGTCTCTAGCTTCTCCTCGACACTCTCCAGGCGTTTGTCGAAATCGACCAGGAACTGCGCGAGCAGTGTGATCCCAGCGATAAAGAGGGAGGCCATCCGCACCCAGATCTGCGGCTGGTCCGTCGGACTGGCGATGAAGTATTTGATGATCAGATACGTCAGGCCACCAGTGAGCAGAGTGATAAGGGTCCTGCGAATGACGATCTGGTATCGCATCCGGCCGGTCTTGCCATATTTAGTCATGCTATTCTCGCATTCCCCGTGGCCTAGGAGCTCAACAGTGTGATGATATTCAACATCACTTGGTCTCGGATCCAGCTGACCGACGCCGTCCACTGCTTGGTGAAACCTGGCCGCTGTTCCAAACCTTGCCACAATGGCAGCATAGATTTTTCGAGTCGTGCTTCTGGCATCCACAGGTAAAGCAGGTCATCGATGGCCGGCCGCAGCCTCTCCACCACCTGTGGGCGCCCACCGCGCCCGCCCCGGCTACGTTCGATCAGCGCAAGCAGTGTGGTGAGCAGCCAGTCGTGCAGCGCCAGATCCTCGCAGAGCTCGACGGCGGCCGGCAGGTCGTCCTCGCCGACTGTCAACCGCACTGTTCGCGTGGTCTCGTTATTAATGGTGAAGTGGGTCCGATTGTCCTCCGGTTGCTCCCCGTTAACCACGGCTACCCAGCGCATTCGGATGCGCGCCATCCTGAAAGGTTGTTTTCGATCGAGCTCCGACGCCCCTTGCACCCGATCCATCATCCGACCACTGATTGCGCCCAGGTTGAGGATTTCCGGTGCAGGATCGGTGGTGAGAAAGCCACCAGCGAGGTCAGCGCGATCCGCCCTGCCGAGTGTCTCGACGATGCCTGGCCGGGCCAGGTGGTGTGACCACGGTAGCCGCCGGTCGGCTTCGCTCTTGGTGATGTGGGCATATGCTGACCCTTGCAAGATACGGCCACCGGTGATCGCTGCTCGGGACACTGCCGTCCCGACTCCTCGTACCTGAGATTTCGACGAGGTCGCCAATTGACAGTCGACTCCGGTGAGTGAGTCTGGTGACACCGCGTACGCGATGGGGCGCTCAGAACGGCGTACTCGTGCGCCGGGAACGAAGGCGAGTAGCTGTGCGGAGAGAAGCTGTGTGAGTGACGTCGAGTTCTGCACAAGCCCGGTGTGGACCTCTCCTACCGTGAGCATTCCGCCAGCATCGCATCCTCATCCCAGCATTGCACCCCCATTAGAGCTACCGGATCGGCTGGCATTCATACTGGCAGTCATGAGAGTGGTGACCGCTGTTGTTGCGCTTGCTACGGCGGTCGGTTGCTCAGCTCCCGCCGTGCCTTCGGCACCGCCGCCGATGAGCAGCGCCCGCCCCCCGGGGGCGGTTGCGCCGGTTGCGGTCGGGCCCGCCGACTGGCCGACCTATCACCACGACAACGCCCGCACTGGGGTCGCCGGACAGCTCGCCCCGCTGGGCACCCTGAGCCGAGGATGGCAGGCCCAGTTGGACGGCGCGGTGTACGGCCAACCGCTGGTGATCGGCGAGAAGGTGATCGCGGCGACGGAGCACAACACGGTCTACGCGCTGGCCGCCGGGGACGGGCACGTGCTGTGGTCGGCGTCGCTGGGTAAGCCAATGCCCGGCCCGGAGCTGCCCTGCGGCAACATCGACCCACTGGGGATCACCGGCACGCCCGGTTACGACCAGGCCAGTGGGCTGGTCTTCGCCGTCGCCGAGACGCAGGGCGGTCGGCACACCCTGGCCGGGGTGGACCTGGCCAGCGGCGCGATAGTGCTGCGTCGCGCGCTGCCCCCGCCCCGAGGCGATGAGATCGCCCACCAGCAACGCGCCGCGCTGACGGTGCTCAACGGCTGGGTGTACGTCGCCTACGGCGGGCGGTTCGGCGACTGCGGCAACTACATCGGCTCGGTGGTCGCCGCACCGACCACCGGCACCGGCCCGTTGCGCAGCTATGCCGTGCCGACCCCCCGGGAAGGCGGGATCTGGGCACCCGGTGGCGCCGTCGTCCACCACGGACGGTTGCTGTACGCGGTGGGCAACGGCGAGTCGACCCAGGCCTACGACCACAGCGACTCAGTCCTCGCGCTGACCCCGGCGCTGACCCTGGCGGACAGCTTCAGCCCCACGCAGTGGCGCACGGACAACGAAGCGGACCTCGACCTCGGGGCGATGAGCCCGGCCGTGGTCGGCGAGGCGGTGCTCACGCTGGGCAAGAGCGGCGTTGGCTACCTGCTGGACGCCGCCCGGCTCGGTGGTATCGGCGGCCAGCTCACCAGCAGCCCACTGTGCCGAGCCTTCGGCGCTACCGCGGTGGCCGGCTCGACGGTCTACCTCCCGTGCACCGACAGCACCCGCGCGGTGGACGTCGACCCAGCCGGTGGGGTGCGGCTGCGCTGGACGGCACCGGTACCGGCCAATGGGTCGCCGGTCGTCGGTGGCGGCGCGGTCTGGGTGACCGACACCGACCACGGCGTGCTCTACGCGCTGGACCCAGCCACCGGCGTCCCCCGCCAGCAGATCAGCGTCGGCCCACTCCCCCACTTCGCCTCTCCCACCCTCTCCGCCACCCACGCCTACCTAGGCACCACCACCGGCGTCCTGTCGATCAACGTGCGCTAACGGCGGTCGAGGAAGCGGAGGAGTTCTATGGGGAAGGGGAGGACCAGGGTGGAGTTCTTTTCTGAGGCTACTTGGACGACGGTTTCCAGCAGTCGCAGCTGGAGGGCTGCGGGGGTGTCCGCCATCACTGCGGCTGCTTGGGCCAGCTTCTCCGATGCTTGCAACTCGCCCTCAGCGCTGATCACCCGCGCCCGCCGCTCACGTTCGGCTTCCGCCTGGCGCGACATCGACCGTTTCATCGACTCCGGCAGCGCGACGTCCTTGATCTCCACCCGGTCGATCTGCACGCCCCAGCCCAGCGCGGGGCTGTCAATCAGGAGTTCCAACCCCTCGTTGAGCCGCTCGCGGTTGGACAGCAGGTCATCAAGATCGCTCTTGCCGATGATCGAGCGCAGTGAGGTTTGCGCGACCTGCGAGACGGCCTGCAGGTAGTCCTGCACGTCGACCACGACTTTGACCGGGTCGACGACCCTGAAGTACACCACCGCATCCACCCGCACCGACACGTTGTCCCGGGTGATGCCGTCCTGCGCGGGTATCGGCATGGTGACGATCTGCACATTGACCTTGCGGAGTTTCTCCACCCCCGGCGTGACCCAGGTCAGCCCCGGCGCTCGGCAAGCGGCGCTCACCCGGCCGAACCGGAACACCACGCCGCGCTCGAACTGGCTGACCACCCGGACTCCGGATACCAGCCACAACACCCCGGTGGCCACGATCGCGACCAGCGCCGCGACGATGATACCGGCCATAGCGCGCCTCCTGCTGAAACCACTTCACGATACGCCGGTGCCAAGGATTTGGGGTGGACACTGGGCCCGGAGTGCCGCAGGGTGGTGAGATGCAGGTGGTATGGAAGGGTGCGCTGGTTTTTGGGATGGTCAGCATCCCGGTTCGGCTGTATTCGGCTGTCGGGGACCGTGATGTGTCCCTTCACCAGGTGCATCACGAGGACGCTGGCCGGGTGCGCTACCAGCGGGTGTGCACGGCGTGTGGTGAGGAGGTTGCCGACGCCGACCTCGCCAGGGGTTTTGAGCTGCCAACTGGTGAGACGATGATGCTGACCGAGGCGGATTTCGCGAACCTGCCACTGCCCACGACTAAGATCGCGGAGTTGGTCGCCTTCGTGCCTGCGGGCCAGGTCGACCCGCTCGCACTGGCGCGGGGCTACTACCTGGAACCCGAACCGGCCGGCCACAAGCCCTACGAGCTATTGCGAGCCGCGCTGGACCGCACCAACCGGGTAGGCCTGACCAAGATCGTGATTCGGAGCAGGGAATCGCTGGCTGTGCTGCGACCCCGGGGCAACGCCCTCGCGCTGCAGACGATGGTCTGGCCGGATGAGGTGCGAAAGGCCCAGTTCGACGTGCTGGACCGGGGAGTCTCCGTCAGCGAAGCGGAGCTGCGAATGGCCGACACCATCATCGAGGCGATGACCAGTGACTTCGCACCCGAGGCCTACCACGACGGATACCGCGAGGCGCTGCTGGCGGTCATCGAAGCCAAGATCGCCGGCAGGGATGGCAAGGATGTCGATGCCCAGCCGGAGCCCACCCAGCCAGTGGGCCTGATCAACGCTTTGCAGTCCTCGGTCGAAGCCGCCAAGAGTGCCCGCGATGAGCCGGTGACCGTGCCCGAACAGCGGGCTGCCCGCGACCCGTCCGACAAACGCACTCACCGGCCCCGGTGAAGCACCTTCCAGGGGCAGATGTGTCAGATCTGATGCGGCCGATGTTGCCGGTAGCGGGGCCGCTGCCGGGCGGGCCAGGCTGGGCCTTTGAGTTCAGCTGGGACGGGATTCGCTGCCTGACCAGCGCCGCGCCGGGCCGGATACGCCTGTTCAGTGGCACACACCGGGGCATCACCGCTGGATACCCCGAACTCGAGGCGTTCGCAGGACGACGTCGGATGCTGCTGGATGGAAAGATCGTCGCCCTGGACTCCTGCGGCCGGCCCAGCTTCGCCCGGTTACAGCGGCGGATGAACGTGCAACGCCCCACATCGATAGTGCTGCGCCGGGTACCGGTGACCTACTACGTGTTCGATCTGCTGAGCCTGGATGGCGACTCCACCGCCGAGTTGCCCTACCAGCGCCGTCGGGAGCTGCTGGCGGAACTGGAGCTCACCGGTGGACCGGTCGTGGCCCCGCCCTGCTTCCTGGACACCGATGGGCAGGCGGTGCTGGACACCGCCGCCCACCACGGCCTGCATGGCGTGATCGCCAAGCGCGTCGACTCGCCGTACCAGCCCGGCCGTTCCCGCAACTGGGTGCAAACCACGTTGCGGCAGACCCAGGAAGTGATCATCGGCGGCTGGATTCCCGAACGTCGCCGCGCCGCCGCAGTGGGCGCGCTACTGGTGGGAGTGCCGACCGAAGAGGGCCTACGCTACGTCGGCCAGGTCGGTACGGGTTTCACCGAAGCGATCCGCCGGGAGTTGCACCACCGGTTGACCGAGCTGGCGGCGCCCACCAGCCCCTTTGCCGACGAGGTGGCGCCAGAGCCCGATCGGGTGGTGCACTGGGTGGTTCCTCAGCTACTGGGTGAGGTGTCCTACCGGCAATGGACTTCCCATGGCCGGCTTGGGCATCCCACCTGGCGTGGCCTGCGCCCTGCCAAACATGTGGCGGCGGTGCGGGCACCGATCGTCCTGCGGGCCCGTGACAGGGGCAATGACGGGGGCCATCACAGGGGCCATAACAGGGCCCATGGCAGGGGCCAGGAGGGAGCTGACCAGCAGTTGGTCGCCGAACTGGACCGCGCCGTCGCGCAAGTCCGCGCTGAGCTGCGGACGCTGCGGGACCAGATCTCCCCCCATTTTCTGCATAACACGATCAGCACCATCGTGGCCCTGATCAGCACTGACCCAGCTCGGGCCCATGAACTGTTGATTGTTTTTGCCGAGTTCGCTCGGTACTCGCTGCGGTCCGCCACCGAGACCACACTGGATGAAGAACTGGAGAACATCGACCGTTACCTGGAGCTGCAATGGGCTCGTTTCGGTGACCGGCTCCGGGTGCAGCTTCACGTCGCGCCGGTCGTGCTGCCGGTGGTGCTGCCCTTCCTGGCGCTTCAGCAGCTCGTCGACAACGCGGTACGGAACGGCATCGAGCGCAAACAGCTCGGTGGCACCGTGACGATCTCCGCTCGCCTCGATGGCTCCGACTGCCTGATCACCGTCGAGGACGACGGGCCGGGGAACGCTGATACTGACCTGTTGGCCACGCTGCGGACGATTAATGATCAGCTACACGACAGGTTCGGCGAGCCCTACGGCGTGGACGCGGACCTCGTCCCCGGCACCGGCACCACGATCTCCATCCGGGTGCCCGCCAGCTAGATCCGGCCGGCGAACAACGCGAATCGAATGGATGCTATGACCCCTGTCAGTGACCAGCTCGGCCGTAGCCTGCAGGACCTGCGGATTTCGGTTACCGACCGGTGCAACCTCCGCTGCTGCTACTGCATGCCGAGGGACGTCTTCGGCACCGACTTCGCATTCATGAAGCCCACCGAACTGCTCTCGTTCGAGGAGATCGCTCGGCTGGTGCGGGTGTTTGTTGGCCTGGGCGTCCGAAAATTGCGGCTCACCGGTGGGGAACCGTTGCTGCGGCACGACATTGAACGACTTGTCGAACAACTGGTCACCATCGACGGCGTGGACGACGTGGCTATGACGACCAACGGGACCCTGCTGGCGAGGAAGGCGCACGCGCTGCGGGACGCCGGGCTCACCAGGGTGACGGTGAGTCTGGACTCACTGGATGCGCGGACGTTTCGGGCCATGAGCGACGTGAAGATCCCCGTCTCTCGGGTCATGGAGGGGATCGCCGCCGCCGCTGATGCCGGCCTGACCCCGGTGAAGATCAACACGGTGGTCAAACGCGGAGTGAACGACGGGCAAGGCATTCTCGATCTTGCCGCTTTTGGGCGCAAGCACGGCTATATCGTGCGCTTTATCGAGTTCATGGACGTCGGCGGCACCAACGACTGGCGGATGGACGACGTCGTCCCGGCGGCGGAGATCGTCGAGGCGATCAACGCCGAGTGGCCGCTGGAACCACTGAATCCCACCTACCTTGGCGAGGTGGCCGCTCGGTACCGATACCTCGACGGGGCTGGTGAGGTTGGTGTGATCACCTCAATCACCCAGCCGTTCTGCGGCACCTGCACCAGGGCTCGACTGTCCGCCAAGGGCGAGTTGTACACCTGCCTGTTCGCCGGCCTCGGTCATGACCTTCGCGCATTGCTGCGCGGCGGCGCCAGTGATGCCGAGATCGACCAACGGGTCACCGACATCTGGCGGGGCCGAACCGACCGCTACTCAGCCCAACGCACCACCGCGACCCTCGGTCTCCCGAAGGTCGAAATGAGCTATATCGGTGGCTGAACCGGGAAGCCTCGCGCGGCGGCGAGGAACGCGTCGTTCTCGCTCGCGTCGCCGATGGTGACGCGGGCGCCATCGGCGGGGAACGGGCGAATCACGATCTTGTGTTCGAAGCAGTGCCCGGTGAATGCGGTGGTCTGTTCACCCAGCGGCAACCAGAGAAAGTTGGCTTGCGAGTCCGGCACGGGGTAGCCCATCGCGAGCAGCTCGGTACGCACCCGGTCCCGCTCGGCGACCACGCCCCGGCACCGGGCCAGCAACTCATCCTCGACGTCGAGACTGGCCAGGGCGGCGACCTGGGCCAGCGAGTTGACGCTGAACGGCACATCCACCGCCCGCAACACCGTGGCGACCGGCTCTGGCGCCACGCAGTACCCCACCCGCAGGCCGGCCAGCCCGTAGGCCTTGGAGAAAGTTCGCAGCACCGCGAGGTTGTCCCGACGGCGGCCCTGGTGGTGATACAACTCCATGCCGTCTCCCACCTCGGGGTCGGTGACGAACTCGTGGTACGCCTCGTCGAGGACGACCAGGACGCCGTGGGGCACCGCGTCGAGGAACGCGGCCAGCTCCTCGCCCCGCACGACCGTACCGGTGGGGTTGTTGGGATTACAGATGAAGACCAGCCGGGTCGCTGGGGTGATCGCGCCGAGCATCGAAGTCAGGTCGTGGCTGTGGTCGGCTCTCAACGGCACCGCGCGTCGCCGCGCCCCGACGACCTGGGCGATGATCGGGTAGAGCTCAAACGAGCGCCAGGCGAAGAGCACCTCATCGGCCGGCCCGCAGGTGGCCGCCACCAGCTGATGGCACAGCATCGACGACCCGCAGCCGACGGTGAGCTGGGACGATGGCATCCCCCACCGCAGCGCGAGGCGGTCCGCCAGCGCGGTTGCCCAGTTATCCGGGTAACGGTTGACGCCCACGGCGGCGTGGGTGATCGCCTCGATAACGCTGGGCAACGGGCCTGCGGACACCTCGTTACTAGCCAGGTTCACCGCTCCGGGGATGCTGCGCCCGGGTACGTAATCGGCCAACGAGGCAAGATCGGCCCTGGTGCGAGCGGGCATCACGGCTCCTCTCCTGAAGCAGAATCTGCTGCCCGTGTCTCCGGCGCCCGCGACGGCTCGAACAGGTGGTTTTTCACGGTTACCGCCAATGACCCGGTAAGATACCCGCTCACCCTATGTTCACCGTCGACGAATGGGTGGGACCATGATGCAGCGTAACCTCGAGCAGATCCTGCTTCCTGACGGTACTCGGTTGCGACTGACCGTCGCCACGCCGGAATCTGCGGTTCGTGGTGGCATCGTCGTCGAGCCGGAGGCCCGTGGTGTCACCGACGCCGTCTGGCGGCTCGCCGCTGGGCTGGCCGGCGAAGGCTGGCTGGCCGTGATCCCGCATCTATACCACCGGGACGGTGTCGATGAGCTGCCCGAGGATGCGGACACCCAACACCACGTCGATCGGCTGACCGGGCAGTCCGTGCACGCCGATACCGACGCCGCCTTCGGCTGGCTGGAGCGGCGCGGCGTGAGCGCCGATCGAACCGGCGTGGTGGGTTTCGGGTTGGGCGGCGCCGTGGCGCTCATCGTCGCCACCCAGCGTGATCTTGGTGCTGCGGTGACCGTCGGCGGAATCGGCGTGGTGGCGCCGGTGACGGCGACGTTGCCTGCGCTGGTGGACATTGCGCCTGACCTACGCTGCCCGTGGCTGGGCATCTACGGCCAGGATGGCGAGGTGCCCGAGGAGGAGGTGCACAAGCTGCGGGATGCCGCCCATTCCGCCCAGGTGGCCACCGACCTGGTGCACTGCCCGTTTGACACCGACCGGTCCGTCGCGCCCGAGGCCTGGGCCCGCACGCTCAACTGGTTCAGCAGTCACCTGCGCTGAGGTGCGCTGGGCGGGGCTGACGGTGCCCGAAGCCACGCTGTACCGGGTGGAGGGCATACTGTGCGCGATGGCTGCATATGGGGCGGGCAAGACGTCCTGGGTGGAGGTGTCACGCGGCGCGCTCCAGGCGAACTTCGAAGCCGTCTCCACGCACGCGGGCACCGCCGTATGCGCAGTCGTCAAGTCCAACGCGTACGGCAGTGGCCTCGTGGAGTGCGCGAGGATCTTCCACCACGCTGGTGCGCGTATGGTCGCGGTCACCCGCGTGGAGGAGGCGCGCGAGCTGCGCGACGCTGGTGTCACAGCTGACATACTCGTCCTCGCCCCGCCCCTGCGCGAAGCACTCGGACTCGCGATCACGATGGACTGCGCCCTGGTCCTCTCGGACGGCGGCGATGTCGAGCCCTACGCGGCTGCGGCGAAGGCGGTGGGACGGCGGGCGCGGGTCCATCTGAAAATCGATACCGGCATGGGCCGGCTCGGGGTCCGGCCGGAGCACGCCCCGGGGATCGCGTCTCGGGTCGCCTTGTCGGACAATCTCTCCCTCGAAGGCGTCTGGACGCATTTCGCTGACGCGGGGGGTCCGACCGGCCGCCAACAACTGGACACTTTTCTCGGCGTGCGGTCGATCCTCCACCACTACGCGCCGCGCGCGATCATGCACGTAGCCAATTCCGCCGGGACCATCGCGCTACCCGACGCACGACTGGACATGGTCCGGGTCGGGACACTGCTCTACGGCCAGGACCCAGTGGGGGCTCACGCCCCGTTTGCGCTCAGAGACCCGTTCACCTGGCTCGCGGCGGTCGTGTCCGTGCGCGAGCTGCCAGCTGGACAACCGGTGGGCTACGGCGGGGAATGGCGCGCCAAAGTGCCGACGCGCGTTGCTACGCTTCCCATCGGCTATGCCGACGGATTCGGTCTTCAGCCGGCCGCGCGCTCGGAGTCCATCAGCGAGGCTGCCCGCATCGGCGCCCGCGTCGCTGCGGTAGCGCTGGGAGGGCGGCCCTCACCGCGGTTTGTGTGGTTCGGGGAGCGCAAGGCGCCTGTTGTCGGGCGCATCGCGATGCAGGAGGTGACTGTTCGGGTAGACGGCATCGCCGGAGTTGAGCCGGGATCGATTGCGCGCATCCCCGCCCGGCGACTCCTCGTCGGCGCCGGCATCGAACGCGTCTACGTTCCATGATCCCGGGACAGACGTCCCCAGCCGTGTGCTCGCAGCCGAGGTCAGAGCTTGACCGGGTAGACCGGTTCGGGAATCTCCGGCTTGATCCGGTGCTCGACGAAGATGCCGTGCCACAGCATGAACACCAGCAGTGCCCACAGCTGGCGGCTGCGGTCCAACCTGCCCTCCCTGTGCTCTTCGAGCAGGACCAGCACGGCGTTCTTGTCGAGTAGCTCCTCGGTTCTCGAATCTGAGATGATGCTGCGCGCCCAGTCGTACATCTCGTGACGCAGCCACAGCCGGATCGGCACCGGGAAGCCGAGCTTGGGCCGGTTCAGCACGTGCGCCGGGATGATGGTGGCCAGAGCCTTTCGCAGCGCGTACTTCGTCGTGTCGCCGACGAGCTTCTGGTCCAGCGGGACACTCGCGGCAACTTTGAACACCTCGGGGTCCAGGAACGGCACGCGAAGCTCCAGGGAGTTCGCCATGGTCATCTTGTCCGCCGTGACCAGGATGTCACCGCGCAGCCAGGTGTAGAGGTCCACGTGCTGCATCCGGGCAACCGGGTCCCAGCCGCGGGAGACCTCGTACCAGGGCGCGGTGACGTCCATGAAGCCAACGTCCTCGGAGTAGGTCTTCAGCACGGCACGCAGCTGCTCGTCGTGGAAGTTGCGGGCGTTGCCGTAATAGCGCTCCTCCAGGGTCAGCGCGCCGCGCCGCAGCAGGTCCTTGCCTCGGACGCCCTCGGGGATCTTCGTGGAGACCTTCCCCACCACTCTCCGCACGCTCCCGGGGACCTTCTCGAACGCCGCCAGCGAGATCGGCTCGCGGTAGATCGTGTAGCCGCCGAACAACTCATCCGCGCCCTCACCGGACAGCACAGCCTTGACGTGCTTGCGCGCCTCCTGCGCGATGAACCACAGCGGCACCAGTGCCGGGTCGGCCACCGGGTCGTCCAGGTACCAGACGATGAGCGGCAGCGCCTCCATCATCTCCGCCGCAGACACGGTGCGGACCACGTGCCTGACCCCGATCGCCACCGCCGTCTCGGCCGCAACGCCCACCTCGGAGTAGCCCTCGTGTTTGAAGCCGGCAGTGAACGCGATGAGATTCGGGTTGACCTCCTTCGCCAGCGTCGCGATCGCCGTCGAGTCGATGCCCCCGGAGAGGAACGCGCCGACCGAGACGTCCGGGTCGGAGATCATGTGCTTGCCCACCGAGTCACGCAGGACGTCAGCGATGCGGTCGTACAACGTCTGCGCCTGCGCCTCACCGGTGACCGGCTTCGCGGCGAACCGCGGGGAGAAGTACCGGGTGAACTCCACCCGCCCACCGGGCACCACCCGGAACGACGTGCCGGACTCGACCCGGCAGATCCCGAGGTGCAGCGACTCGGGCTCCGGCACGTACTGCAGCACCAGGTAGTGCTGCAGCGCCGTGTGGTCCAGCTCCTCGCGGACGCCGAGGACGCCGGACAGCTCCAGCAGGCTCTTCTTCTCGCTGGAGAAGGCGACACCGCCCGGCCCGGTCGAGTAGAACAGCGGCTTGATGCCGAACGGGTCACGCGCGCCGAAAACGACCTTCTCCCGCGCGTCCCAGATCATGAAAGCGAACATGCCGCGCAGCTTCGTGACCGAGTCAGGACCGAGGTAGTGGTACGCGGCGACGACCGCCTCGGCGTCGCCTTGGGTGCTGAACCTCGCGCCGAACGTCGCGGCGAGCGTGGCCCGCAGTTCGAGATAGTTGTAGACCTCGCCGTTGAAGTTGATCGTGTAGCGCGTCGGATCCTCCGGCGGCCCCCAGACCAGCGGCTGGTGAGAGTGTTCCAGGTCGATGAACCCGAGCCGGTTGAAGCCGTAGACGACCTCGGCGTCGGCCCAGGTGCCGGTTTCATCGGGGCCGCGGTGGCGTTGGCAGCGCAGTGCCGCCGCGACGGCGTCCCGCGCGGTTACCGCGTCGGTCTCGGTAGCGCAGATGAGGCCAAGAACTCCGCACACGTGTACTGACACCTCAGGGTCGTTACCGGCTGGGAAGCCGCCAGTATGCCGTGCCCGCCTTCGGCCCGGCGCCAGGGAGCACACTTCGCCATTCTGATCGGTCGAGGCGGGTCGGAGGTCGGTCACGACGCTGGCTAATCTGGGCGCCCCGGTCAGCCCTGGCCGGTGTGTGGCGGCAACGGAGGCGATCGAAGGTGGCGGCAAGACCGCATAAGGCGTTGCCCGGCCTGGTGGCTTTGCTGCTGGCGCTCGGGGCCTGTGGTGGCGGACGCGAGTCGGGCAAGCCCGCGAATCAGATACTTGCCGACGCTCAGGCGGCGGCCGACAACGCCTCGTCGGTGCACATCGTGGGCGACGTGAACCGCAACGGCGCCCGCGGCAAGCTCGACCTGTTGCTGGTCAGCAACGGCGATGGCAGGGAACAGATCATCACCGCCGGTCACACCGTGGAGATCATCAAGGTGGGCCAGGTCATCTATGTTCGGGGGATACCGGGCCTGTCCCGCAATGGCTACCGGCGGCTGTCCCTCTCCGATCGTCGGGCCGCGCCGCTGGCCCGCGCTGTGGACAAGAAGGCCGTGTTCATGCGGTTGATCAACGCTAAGGACCCCGTCACCAACATCGGCGTCGAGACGGTCGATGGCAGCCCGGCGGTCAAGCTCAAGCCGCAGACCGGTCCTGGAATTCTCTACGTCGCCGACAATGCCAAGCACCCCTATCCGCTGCGAATCGACGACTCCGCCAGCGGGCAGGGCACCATCACCTTCTCCGAATGGGACGCCGACGTGACCATCCCGACGCCGCCGGTCAGCGGCGGTTAATGGCGGCTAACGGCCGCGCGCTGGCAGCAGCCGTTGGACAGCGGTGGGATTGGCGCCGAGCTCGACGTAGAGCTGGGCCCAGCTCCGGTCGACGGCGCTGGGTGGCTTCCCGTCACAGTAGGGCTTGGAGCCGTTGTCCGTGTAGTAGTGCAACAGCGTCAGCACTTCCACGGTGTCGCGGCGTTGCGGATCGGTGTAACGGCTGCCAGGGGACGCGGGCTGGTGGACCATGCAATTGACGGTGCGCCCGCCCTCGTTGTCGAATACCGGTCCGGGATCCTGGGCAGCAGGGGTCGCAGAGCAGGCCACGGCACACAGGGTGAAGCCGATGACGCACGGCAAGAACCAGTGCAGACGCATCCCAATGACCTCCTTAGCCTGTCGCGCCGATACTGCTGGCGGCCAGTCCCAGCCCGACGATCAGGACGAGCAGCGCAGTGAGCACGGGAAGAACCGCCATGAGACCCGCGGCGCGCTGGCGTAACCGGGCGCTGGACTGGCTGGCATCGAGGTGGTCCCGGACCCGGACCAGGATCAGCCCGGCGGCGGTCAGTGTCGCGGCCATGCCCGCTCCATAACAGACGACGAGCACCACGCCGAACCACGTCCGCCCCAGAGCCACCGCGCTGAACAGCACCACCAGGGCGGTCGGACTCGGGACCAGGCCACCAGCCACTCCCATAGCGACCAGAGCGCCCCGTCCGTAGCGGCGGCCGGCCAGCTGCGAATCACCATGACCGTGACCGTGACCATGACCGTGACCGATTGCGGCCGGAGCGCCCACGCCGACCGGTACCAGTGCTGAGGTGGCCGGGACGACGGCTGCTCGAGCGGCCGAGCGCTGCAGCAGAGCCGAACGCAACAGCCCGACTCCAATCCCGGCCACCAGCAGTCCACTGACCACACCCAGCCAGCCGAGCACCGCTTCGGGCACCAGCGAGCTGAACACCGTCAGCATCAGCCCGAGCGCCAGCACCCCGGCGGTGTGGGTGAGCGTCACCGTAGCCCCTACCAGCACGGCATCCCGGCGGGTGCCACGCCGGCCGGCCAGGTAAGCGGCCATGACGGTCTTGCCATGCCCCGGCAGGGCGGCGTGAGCCGCACCGACCACAAGAGCCATCAGCACCGCCAGCCCACCAACCAGCGGGGTAAGTGTTCTCCCCGCGAGATCGGTGAACAGGGTCGTGACGCCGCCGCTCCAGCGTTCCAACGCCCCAACAGTGGGCAGCGGGACACCCAGCCCCCCACCGGTCACGCCACTGCCGGGCTGGGTGCGCAGCGTCACGCTGCGCACACCCAGAGGTGAGCTGAGCAGGTCGTTGGGGTAGCGGCGCAGCTCATCGCTCACGCTCGTCGCCGGCACCTGGGGATTGAGCAACCGCACCCCGTTGCCGACGGCGGTGATCTCATGCCAGCCCACCCGGTCGGCACGGTAACCGTCGGAAAACGACAGGTTAGCTACCCGGTCGAGCTGGGCGAGGGCGGACAGTTCGCAGGTCAACCGGGTCGTCGCCAGGCCAGCCTGGCCAGGTGAGTAGGCCACCGCCGCCGAGCGCACCACCCACCGCAACGGCGAGTCGCCCGCCGAAGCTGACAGGCCGCCCACCAGCTGGGCACACTCGCGGGCAGCGAACGCTGAGCCCTCGGCGGCGCTGATCACCCCGTCACCGTCGGTATCAGCCAGCGGCTTGTCCTGCAGGGTCGGGATCTCCGCGACATCGACGACGGCATGGTCGGTGACGTGATCGGAGAACAGCGTGAGTCCGTCGTAGTGGTTGACGGTGAAATTTCCCAGCGGGTGGGCGAGGGCGGTCCCGGCGAAGGGCCCGACCACCACCACCGCGATCAGCCCGACGAGGACGAGCAGCCGGCGGATCACCTGGCTGCCCGCAGCTGCGCCAGTGCGGCGCGAGCCCGGGGAGCGTGCAGCGGTGAAAAATACGGGTTGATCTGCAACGCGGTGGACAGCGCCTGCTCAGCTTCGGTATTGCGTCCCAGGCTCTTGAGGATCATGCTGCGGTGGTAGGCGAACAGCGCGTTGCGGTAGCCCAGCGCGGCGGCCTTCTCGGCGTACCCGAGTGCCGCGACATCCTGCCCGTCGGTGTGCAGGGCCCACGCCAGCGCATCAGCTGCCAGGATCATGTGCCGGTGGTTCCATTCGGCCTGGGCATGCGTCACGGCCTGCGCCGGATCCCCCAGATCGGCCTGCGTGGTCGCGGCGGTGAGGTCATCGGTGACGCCGTTGGCGGCGAAAAGCCGCTGCTGAGCGTCGAGTAGCGCGAGCTGTGCCTTGGCCTGGGCGCCGCGACCGGCGACCGTGAGCAGCTCGGCGTACTCGGCGATGTATTGCGGCAACGGCAGCTGTTGAGTCAACCGCTGGTAACCGGACAGCCCCGCATCGAGGTTTCCCCGAGCCACGGCGACCTTGGCCAGACCCTGCTCCAACGCCGGGGAGGCCTCACCGGCGGTGATACCCGCCTGATACTGCTTCTGCGCCTCGTCCAACTGCCCGGAGTTGAAGGCAAGCTCACCGAGGTAGTACCGGCAGAAGGCGACATCAGCCGGCATGGTGGCGCCATTCAACGCCTGCTGCAGGGCGGTGCGCGCATCGGCCACCCGCCCATGCAGCTCCAGGTCGTAGGACGCCCGGGTGAAAGAGCTGACACCGGGCTGCAAGTCAAGCATGTGCTGCGCGGCGTCGGTAGCCGCATCGGCCTGGCCAAGCTGGGTGTAGGAGTCGGTGAGCACGCCATAGACCGCAGCGGTGTCGGGCCGGATAGCGCGCGCCTTCTCGCCCCAGTCCCGACCGGCGGCGAAGTCATGGCGGGCGTTGGCCAGCGCACCCATGCCGATCATAGCCTCAGCGTTGTCATCCGGTTTGACCTGCAAGGATCGCTCTAAGGCACCCTGGGCCTTGGCGTAATAACTCGGATCAGCGGTGATCCGGGCCTGCTCGATGTACGGGATGCTCAGTTGCGCCCAGGCGAGCCCATCGGTGGGAACCTCGCGAAGCCTCTTCTGATGGGCCTGGATCTCTGCGGAGAGTTCACCACCGCGGGCCGCTGGGCTGTCTCCGACGGCGGCGGCCCGAGGAACCGGGTCGGCGGATAGATCAGTGGAGCGGCCGGAGACCACACTGAAGACAGCGATGAGAATGAGCGGAACGCCAGCAGCAGTCAGCAAACTGGCCGACCACTGCCGTCTACTCGGGATAGGCACGGCATGTGCTCCAGTCTGTGGGTGAGGTACCTGGGATGTGACCGGGGTCTGTTGCAGGACCCCGGTCACATCCCAGGCAAGCCTCAGCTAGTCGCGGCAGACCCTAGGGAACTGCGGCGACGGAGCAAAAACGCCCCCGAGCCAAGCATCACGATCCCGAACAAGCCACCGAGGAACGGCGCACTCATCGAGGGCAGCGCGGCCGCGCTGCCGTGTCCTCCCAGAAGACCGTCCAACAACCCGCCACCACGGTGATCACCGTTGGACGGACCGCCAAACGGGTCGTCGTGGTGATCCCCATAATCGCCGCCCGGACCAGCGGTGTTGACGCCCTGGTCGTGCGGAAGCGCGACGTACGGGAAGTGGTCGCTGAAGGCACGGTCGTTGTGGTCGACCTTGTCACCCGCAGCCAGCGCCTGAACGATGTGTGGCGGCAGACCGTCGTAGAATGCGCCCTCCAGGGTCTGGAGCTCGATATCCACCACATCGTCGGTGAGCCGGCGACCGTTCGGGAAGCCCTGCAGGTCACCACCGAGCACCCCGAGCCGGTTCGGCTCGTGGGTGACCGCAGTGCCCATGTTCAGCCGCTCTTCTTCGGCCGGGACGAACCCCCTCGGGTCTACGTCCCTGTTGAGCAGTTGCGAGTTGAGGTCCGCCTTGATCGGACCGGGGCTGCCCTTGTACACACCAGTGGCGAAGATCTCCACGAGGTCGTTGCGTGGCACTGGCGGTGCCTTGATGCCGTAAAGAAGCTGCACGTCCTTGGGCACCTCGGGGTCGATCACACGGTTCAGGAACGCCTTGTTGAGGTGGTCCTGATCCGGGGTGGAGGCGTTGAAGCCGTCCTTCTGGTCCGCAGCCGAGATCACCTCGTTGACCAGCGGGTTACCCAACCGGGACACCTGCACGTACTTGCCGGCGAGCTTGGGCCGCTCACCGGACTGCAGGATCAAGCTCTGCTGCTCGGTCGTGCTCCACACCCCGATCACCGGGTTACCCGACGCGTCGTTGTGCAGCGCGAGCTCCCTCTTGGGCACCTGGATCGCGATGGTGTTGACGTTGTAGCCACGCAGCGTGTCCTGCCCGACCTCATTGAGCTTGGGTGCACCGTAGAGCAGGTCGAACACCCGCAGGTCGAGGAAGAACGGGTCGTCGGCCTGCCCAGCGTAGGTCTGGCCACCGTCGGGCAGGTTGTAGATCGCCTCGTCCCGCAGCCGGCGGTAGTCCGGCATGGACGTCGGACCTACGTCTGACGGAGCCGACAGGCCATCGTGGATCAGCGTCCGGTCCTCGTGGCGGTCCGGCTTGAACTCGGTCAACGAGTATCTCTGCCGGAACAGCAACGTCGGGTCGTCAATGTTGTGCACGACTCCGTTGTTGTAGAGGAATGTCTTGCCGTCCCGACGGTCCTCGTTGTGGAATTGCCAACGGTAAACGATGTCGGGCCGGCCCGTACCGCGGTTGTCGATGTTGATGTCGTAATGCGCCCCGGGAGCCCACGGATAGAAGTTCGGGCCACCATTGGGCTCCTCGAACGGGATCCAGTCAGCGACGATCGTCACCGTGTCCGGCCGGTCCGGGCTGGTGAACGCGTACACGTCGGTGTTGTCCAACTGCGGGAGCCCCGCGATGAGCGGAGCTTCACGGTGGCTTGACGCGCTGGCCTGCGGAACCAGGCCGGCCATCGTGCCAGCCAGCACAGTCGTGCCCGTGGCGATCAGCGCTGCGGCCGTACGCCGACGGCGGACACTCCGCCGTGCGCCGGGTGGTGAGATCATTGATCATCCTTCCGGATGCCCTGAACTGAAGAGTCAGAGCGGTTGAGACGACTACACGTGACACGGGCTGGATATCCGATGCACGGAACATTCCATGGAGGAGACATCACCGAGATGTCCCTTCCCTAACGGGTCACAGCACCGCCCGTGGACCAACGCTTGCACCCCAACTAACGCCAGCTGCCGAACAAGGGTTCAGCATCTACCACCCATCGAGTTGCAGAACGGAGTCGAAGGTAACTTTGTGTTACCACGCCGTGCGGTGTGATGCGGGCACCTGTCAGCTCTCAGCCGATTGGATCTCACGCCAGCCGCTGTACGTGACGGGACGGGCGGGTAGCGGCGGTCGGCGGTCAGGGGGTGAAGCTGAGACTGACCCGAGCGATGTGGGGGGCGGTGGCTGGTGCGGCGTCGTAGGCGGACCCGGGAGTACCAGGTGCCGGAGTCAGGCCCACGGGGATGAAGGTGATCGTGGCCTGTTGGAGGTCCCAGCGGTCATGTTCACGCAGCATCGGGACCAGGCCGGTGATGTCAAAGCTGTGGTTGAGCCCGGCATGATCCCCATGATGACCCCCGTCATGACCCGACCCAAAGAAACTGATGTGGCCCACGAAGGATGTGTCGTCGGTGGCGGGGTCAGCACCCGGGAGCAGGTTCAGGTGCACCTCGTAGACCACCCCGGGGGCCTGGGGAGCGTGCACGCCCTCGACGTTGAGGCTCAGCCGCCCGGTGCTGCCACTGGACGCGAGTGACGCCATGGCGTGCTGCGCTGGGCTCGGCAACGGTACAATCAGCGAGGTCGCGTGACTGGTGAGGGTCACACCCTCCTCGGATGTGGCGATCATCTGCGGGGGGTCCTGGGGCGGGGGCGGAGTTGGGGTGCTCACGGCGATGAGATCTCTTAAGCTGGCGGTGACCGGAGGAAGGCTGTCGTCATAGCGGTAGTGCAATTGCGTCACGGTGTCGAGGATGTCGGCGGCGGTCATCGTGACCTGGGTGGCGTTCTCGTCGTAGAAGGTGAACGGGGTCGCTAACCAGTTCTGGTCGATGGGGTCGGCGCGGCCCTGTCCTTGGGCGAGCCAGTTAACCCACAACCGATCGATGTTGGCGTGGTGCAGCCAGAAGATGGGGTCTTGTGCCGCACAATTCGGGTCACTCATCCACCCTTGCTCGCATTGCCCGTCAGTTGGGCCACCGACCAAGTCATGGACGATGTTGTGGGGCTGGTTTTCCAGCGCACCGGTGAAGCGCGAGAAATGGGCAGGCGACGACCGTCCACCACCGAAACTCGGGGACGGTAGATCGGTAAAATTCGTGAAACTAAACGCATACGCAAAGGACGTCTGCCGTGGGGACAGGCTGGCACCGTCGTTGATCCCTGGTGCCCGGTGGGTGGTGTACAGCGGGTTGGGCACATTGGCACCGTTCACCTGCCATGTCGGCGAGCGAAATGCCGGGGGCAGGGTGGCAGCCGGCCCGCCGGCGCTGTAATTCCAGTACGGCAGCGCCCAGTCGGTAGGTCCGCCCTGTTCCACCACCACCTTCCGGGCGATCCGCTCAAGCCAGTAGGTGTACATCCGGTGCCAGGACAGGAAGAACCAACTCGCGTGCTGGCACTGGTTTGCCTCAGCGCCAGCGGGAACAGTGGCGTAGGTGCCATGTATCGCGGCCTGATAAGCCCAACTCGTCGGGTCATCCACCGGACGCGCCTGCATCGCTGCGACAGCCCTGGCGTATCCCGTGGTGACCGGGCCCCACGGGTCTGACATTTCTAAAGACCACACATCACGCCGAGTAAACAGATCAGCAGAACTGGTCACAAGCTCCTATAATGACGTATCAGCGCCGCACCGTCAACATAATGGGGTACCTGAAGCAGGTGGGTCCGATCGTATTGCTTTGGGTGGGTAATCCGTGACGTTGTCGAGGTCGGTGGCCACGGTCCAGGTGACGGCGGGTTCGAGGCTGAGCCGGCTGACGGCTTGCTCGAGTTGGCTGTCGTTGCGCTGCTCAGCGGTGAGCTCGGCAACGACGCTGACCTGGTGATCGGTGTCGGTGTTGAAGCTGCGGATGCCGCGGAGTTGGAACGTGGTGCCGCTGATGGCCTGCACGAGCAGAGCGCGGATGTGCGCCTCGGCCGCCTCAATGTCGCGACATTTGTCATGACGCAATTATCTAGGGATACTGTGTGCCATGAATCACGGACAGCCGGGAGCGGAGCGCACCGAGCAGATCTCCACCAAGCATCACGACGTCGAGCAGGTCGATGCCGTGATGCTCGCCGCCCGGGTTCTCATCGCCATCACCGCGCAGTCGGTGGCCGCGTTGGCCGAACAGGTGACCTTGCCGCAGCTGCGGGTGCTGGTGATGGTGGTCAGTGGTGGGCCACTGAATCTGAACGCGGTGGCTCGCGGGCTGGGCGTGCATCCTTCCAACGCCACCCGCGCTTGCGACCGGCTTGTCGCTGCGGGTCTGCTGCGCCGAAGCGAGGATGCCGCCGACCGTCGCAATCTTGTTCTCGAGCTGACTGCCGACGGGCACCAGCTGGTGCAGATGGTGACGCGACATCGGCGCAGCGCGATCGAGGACATCCTGGGTCGGATGTCGGACAGTCATCGTCGCGAGCTGATGCCGGTGCTCCAGGCATTTACCCAGGCCGCAGGGGAGATCTCCCGCAGCGGAGCGTGGGCGCTGGGGTGGACGACCGAGCAGCCGATAGGCAGCGACGCCACCGAGCCCGTGGTTGCGCCCGGCAGCACATTGACCGGCTGATCCGCAGGTGATTGACGATGATGGGGGTTCGTTCGCCGGTACGGTCTCGCACCGAGGAGGAGTTGTCACCAGAGGTATTCGCGCTGGTCATGGCCACCGGCATCGTCTCGATAGCGGCGGCCGACCAGCAATACCGGGTGATCGCGTTGATCCTCGGCGTCCTCGCCGCTGCCGCATTCACGCTCCTCACCGTCATAGTCAGTGCCCGCGTCGCACGCTCTCCCGCCGCTTTCAGCCGGCAGCTGCGCGACCCGGACGTAGCGTTGCGATCTTTCGCCTTCGTTGCCGCCTGCGGTGTCCTCGCCGCCGAGTTGTGCCCCAGTTAGGCCCCCAGTTAGGCCCCCAGTTAGTACAGAGCCAGCCGCTGCTTGCGTGGTCGCTCGGTGCCGTCGCGCTCGTCGCCTGGCTGGGTCTGGTTCCGACGGCGATCACCGATATGATCTCCCGACCCGCTGGCGAGTTACGCGATCACGCTCATGGGGCGTGGCTGCTCATCGCGGTGGGCACCCAATCCCTGGCGATCTCGGCGGCCGATCTGGCGCATGGCACGACCGCTCGCCCGCTGATGCTGCTCGCGCTGGCCTGGTGGATACTTGGCCTTCTCGGCTACTTCGCCGTAACCTGGCTGATCATATGGCGGGCACTGGCCAGGCCGTTCGTGCCGAAAGAGGTGACGCCCGACAGTTCGATCCTGATGGGCGGGCTGGCGATCGCCACCCTCGCTGGTGACCACATCCTCGCGGCCACCCCGGCAACAACCGGGCTCGGTTGGCTCAGCACCGTTGTCCGACCGCAGACCCTGGTCCTGTGGATCATGGCTAGCGGGTGGATTCCGCTGTTGTTGTCCGCGCAGATGTGGCGTGTTGCCCGCCGCCCAGCATTGCTGCACGATGAGTCACTGCAGCATGAGGAGAGAGCGTGGTGGGCGACTGTCTTCCCGCTCGGAATGTACTCATCCGCGACGTTCAGCCTCGGCGTGCAACTGCGCATCCCGGCGCTGCGCATCGTATCGCTCAGCTTCTTCTGGCTCAGCCTCACGATGTGGATGATCGTCGCGCTCGGGGTGCTGCACAACCAGTGGCGCAGACGGTGCGCCAACCTGATGGCCGGTTACCCCTGATTGTCGGTTATTGGGGTGCGCGCCGAGGCCCCTTCCTCACGGCTGTTACCGTCGCCGCGATGGACATCCCTCGCCCTGGGCCGGGGCGCACCCCACGGGCGCTTCAGTGATCACCCCCAGGGTGCTGTCGGTGTGGTGGGTCGCGCTGTTGGGTCTGGGGGGACTGACCACTGGGTGTACCTCGGCTGCGCACGGTCCCACTGCTCAGCAGCCGCAGCAGAGCCTGCCATCCACCTGCACCCGTACGGTTACCCGGAGTGACGATGTGGCGGTGGCCTTGGCCACCGCCACGCCAGGAGACACTGTCTGTTTTTCCGGCGGTGGATTGACTGACACCAGCCTGACGGTGACCCGATCGGGCACCGCGACGGCGCCGATCACCCTCGTTTCCGATGGGGCCACCGTGCACGAGGTGCAGATCAAGGCAGATTACGTCGTTCTGGCTAATTTCACCGTCGCTGGTGGGGGTGGGGTGCTGCTGGAAGGGACCGGCATCACCGCGCGGAACAACACCGTCCACGACACTCAACAGGGTGGGATCACCTGCTATACCTGCACCGACTCGACCATTGAGTTCAACACCATGCGCCATGTCGCCACCAACGGCATCGACATCACTGGGCAGCGGATCACCGTGCACGCCAACACCATCAGCGACACGGTGGCCGTTCACGGAGGTGACGCCGATGGTATGCGTTTTTATGGCAACGGTCACCGGATCACCGACAACACCATTTTCAACATCTCTGCGGAGGGTTATGCCAGCCCACCGCACCCGGACTGCTTCCAAACCCTGGACAACTCCAAACCGGCTACCTTCGATGTGGTGATCTCGGGCAACACCTGCCGCAACGTGGATGCGCAATGTCTGATCTCCACCGGTGACCAGGCTGGCAACAGCGGCGCCCCGCCCGGGGTGGCGTCGATCATTTTCATGGGGAATATGTGCGCGAACAATGGTGCCCAGGCGATTAATCTGCGGCGCTGGCCCAACGTACAGGTACTCAACAACACCTTCTCCGGCCCGAACCTGACGCGCGCGGTGTTGATCGCTGACGGCTCCACCGGCGCGACGGTGATGGGTAACATCACCACCGGAGATCGCCCCACCGTGGAGATCGACGCCTCCTCCCAGCCAGGGTCTCACGTTCAGGACAACAAACCCGTGCCTAAGCGGTGAATTAAGGCCTTTGCCAAGTTCCAGTTCCTCTTCGGCGGCCTCGATGGTGGTCTCAGCGACCTGTTCCCGCACCCGATGCGGCGGGAGCCGTGCCGATCAGACCGGCACCGCCGTAGCCGCTGAGGTAGCTCAGCACTCCGTCGCCGATGATCCACGGCAGGACCCCTTGATCGCAGCCGGACCCGCAATATGCGCCGCCCGCAGCGCGCTGAAGAGTCAGCCAGACCCGATGATCGAGCCGACTGCGGCGAACAGCAGACCGATCTTCCGACGTCCCTGCGCAGGTGCCCTTCCACCGCTTGCGACTCTGTGGCTACCGCCATGGTGCGTGTCTCCTTACGTCAGTTCGGCCCCCGACCGCACCGACGAGGCTGCCTCACCGACAAGGCTATCGAGTGCTCCCGCTATCATCCAGCCAATTACGACCCGCCCTGGCCACAAACGAGGGAGTGCACATACGATGGCTGATCTCGTCGTCGACTACAACCTGCTGGACCAAGTCGAGAGCACGCTCAGCGGGCTGCGCGGCGAGTTCAACGACATTCAGGCACAACAACATTCCTACTTCAGCGCCTGGGGATCAGACGCCATCGCCTCCGCGATGGACGATTTCGCGGGGAACTGGGACTACCACCGGAAGAAACTGCTGGACTCCATGGAGTCGCTGGGCGAGATGGTGGGCCAGTGCAAATCGAATTTCAGCGCAGCCGACACCGACCTGTCGAATGCGTTGACCAAGAAGAAGTGAGCGGGCAGGAGTAGAAAGCAGATGGGACGACCGACCGACTGGACACCGCTGGCTGAGCGCGACCCGGTTCCGGGTGACCCAAGGCAGGTGGATGTCGAGGCCCGCCATCTTTCCACGGTGGCACAGGAGATCCAACGCCAGGTGACACGGTTGCGCGCGATCGCCAATGACCACTCCGACCTCAAGGGCCAGTACGTCGAGAAGCTGAAATCGGCCGCCGGCGATGTGGCTGAAAGCCTCGACAAGGTGGTCGGCCGGTACCAGAAGGTGTCCAGTGCGCTCACGAGGTGGGTTCCGGAGCTGGAATACGCTCAGGCGGAGTCGCTGAAGGCGTTGACCGAGGCGCAGCAGGCTCATTCCCAGCAGCTGAGGCTCGGCCAGCCGACAATGCGAGATCCGAACGCTCCGGAGACCGACCAGCAGAAACAAGCAGACCACCGAGGTCAAAATTCCCTGAATCAAGCCGACCACGATCTGGCGGCGGCACGGACGCGGCTCAACAACGCCATCAACCACGGTAACACCAACGCTCAAGACCGCGCTGCCGATATCAGGCACGCGATCGATGACGGGGTAGCCGACAGCTGGTGGGATGATTTTAAGGAATTCGTTGACAGATACGCCTGGCTTATCAAGGACATCTGCACCGTTCTGGAAGTTATCGCCACCATCCTCGCCGTCATTGCGCTGTTCATTCCAGGGTTGAACGTCATTGTTATCCTGGCCATCGCTGCCACCGCGCTCGCCCTCATCGGCCGAACGATGCTCGCGGCCGCAGGTGACGGATCCTGGATGGACGTCGCCCTGGATGTGTTCGCGCTAGCCACCTTCGGATTTGGCAAGCTTGCGGGCAGTTTGATGAAGGGAACCTTCGCGGCAAGCGAGGACGTAGCCAAGGGGCTCATCCAGGCCGAGCGGGACTCGAGCATGCTCGGTAAGGCCGGAAACCTGGCGGGGAGGACCGCTGACCTCGTCCAGAACAATCCGCTCACGAAGGCCGCGGTCTCCTTTCTCGACCGAGCCGGTTTTGGACGGCTTGGAGACGGGATCGCCGGGCTGACTGAGAAGGCAAGCGGACTCCTGGAGAAGGTAAGTGCCGCGGCACTCGAGAATGTTTCCCCCTCGCTGGACAAAACACTCGCGACAGTCTCGGAGGACATTAAGCCACTGCAAACGGCATTGTACGGTGGTGAAAAAGAAAACCTGATGCTCGCTAGAAAAATGACTGCGATCACCGCACGTTTTCCGGAAAATTCACAAATCTCACAGCTTGGGTCCACTTTTGCGAAGCAGTTGAACCTCTCTCGTGGGATTTTCGGTGCTGGTGTAGCCGCTGACCAGTGGGACAAATGGGCAGGCGGATTCGGTTGGGAGGGCCCACGTGGTCCTGTAGCGGATCTGCATACTCCCGGTACTGGGTTCTACGCTCGGTTCAAGGAGTCGTGGAAGACCGAGGGGGGTTTGTGGTGAGATATGACCGTTGAGGCACGCGGGAAATCTGAAGAGGATCCCAGGGTAGCGGACCCGCCCGTCGGATACACGATCGTGCTCCCGCCAGCATGGCGGAAGATCCCCGTACGGCAAGGCCCCGAGCAGGCCATCAGAGCAATCGTCGACCAAGCGTTGCGCAACCTGCCGACCAATGTTCCACGGGATAAGGTGGCACCGTATCGGAAGGAATTGGAGCGTCAGCTCGCCTCGGCCGTGTGTCAGGCGCGTCGGAGCGGTGCCGTGGATCTTTATCTACCGGTGGAGCTCATGCACGGGGCGCCGATCGCGGCGTCGTTCATCGTGTCCGAGGGCTCGCTCGGCTCGGTGACTGACATCGAGCCGGAGATGATTATTTCCTACCTGGCCTCCGGGTGTGACGACAACAGAGCGGTGACCGTCGACGGCGCCATCGGAGTGCGGCTAGAGCGGACCGCGCGACCCGATCAATCACAGGGGATCGAGCATGGCTCCCGGCGGGTCGACTACGTCATCTCGGTACCGGCGGAGGCTGATCGCTGGGTGGTGGTCGCTTTCTCCACACTGGGTGGAGGTGACCCGGACGACCAGTACGCCACGATCCTGGTCGAGCTTTTCGACGCCATCATGTCCACGTTCCGGTGGCGCCGGGCGTGACCATGCCGCAGATGCCAGAACAGAGGACGCGATGAGCGAACAGCCTAGTCTCGGTAGCCTGACCAGCAAGAAAGGCTGGGTGAGCATCGACTATGACAGAACGATCTGGATACCCTGCCTGGCCATATTCCCCGAAGGTTGCGACCGCGAGTCATACGCTGCGGAGTTCGCTCAACTGTGGTGGGATGCTTCTGGCCTCAGATACGGGCCGGCTGACCTGGTTCGACTCGCGGCCATCATTTCCGAGATCCATCAGGGCATCTACGGCCACATCCCGTGTCATCTGGCGTTTATCCACCTACCCGACCCTCGGCTGATGCCGCTGGTGCTCTACATGGGCATCTGGGAGTCCGACGGGGAACGGGACGCGCAGTTGCGGATGCTGACCCACGCGGACGATCCAGGGGCTGTCGAGCCGCCCATCGTGGATGAGTTCACCACCGACAGGCTCGGCACCGGGCTACGGACCATGCGCTACCGGCATCTTGACGACGGATCGCTGTATTCCGGCCTGAGCTACGCCTGGCGCTGCGCGAAGTACGAGACCGATCTGTTGCTGTTCACCTCGTCCGAGGATCTCGGAAGGTTGCAACGCGCCATCCCCGACATAGACGAGTTCGCCCGTGCGATCAACGTCGTTTCCCGCCAGGTGCTCCATGGCTGACCTCTCCGGCGGGGACGTTGGCTCGCGGCCACGGCGCGCAACGCTGGTCCGTGCCATGGCCGCGGTGCTGCGGATCGGCCCACTGCGGTGGCTGACTGCCGAACTCATCCCGCTCGGCTTTCTGGCCATCGGGGCGGCCATCACCTGGATGCGACCCGATTACGCGATAGCCGGGCTGATGGTCGGTGCCATCGTGGCGCCGGCGCTCGGGTTTCTCTACTTGTACAAGACGCTAGGCGCTTCCGTTTGGTGGGTGCTCCCCTTGGCGCTGGGCGCGATGGGAGTGTCCCTTTTCGGGGCGGTGGCGATCCCCAGCACTTTGCTAGCACACCGTGGACATCGTATCGAGGCAATCACCGACAACGTGACGAAGCACCCGAGCGGTGGCTGGGACTGTACATTCAAGCGGAGCAATGGCACTCCGATTCCCGGCACGGAAACCGGCTGCGACGAGAAGGCCAACTCGGGCGACCACGTCACGCTGATCCTGGATCCGTGGGGTCAGATCCCGCCGGTCTCAGCTCCGTTGCGCGCCAACCCGGTCGCGAATCCAGTGGTCGGCGTGACGAGCGCGGGCCTGCTCGTCCTCGCCGTCGCCGGTGCCGCCGCGAACGGCGAGCACTGGATACGCCGACACTCGAAGACGTGGACACTTTATGAGCGGCTGGTGGTCCAGCGTGGGAACACAGCACATCTGTGGCTGAGGCGGTGAAGGCGCCATGTTTCGATCTTGCATGCGATAACGGGAAGTCAGGAGTGTGGCCATGAACCGTTCACCATCGTTGCGATTCCTTCGAGCGGGGTTCGGAATGATTCTCTTAGCGCTTGCTATGTTTGCCGCAGCCGTGATAACGGGGGCGGCTGGTGGCCCGAAAATCGTATCTGGGGTCTTTTTGGGGCTCATGGTTGTCTGCGCTGTGTTCGGATTCATTCTCGGCCTCGTGGCCCGCGCGAAGGGCCGGGTAGAGATTGAACAGCTACGAGCGCAGGCGGCGGTGGAACTAAGACACCTGAAGCGTCAGTGACCCGGGAGAAACTCCCGTCAAGGCTGGTGTCCCGTGGATCTTCTACCCGCCTCGACAGTGAAGACCCACGGGACACAAGCTAGTGGTGAAGCTGCTGGGAGAGCTGCTGGTCTGCCTGCTGGAAAGCGTCGGCCGCGCTGTGCAGGTAGGAGTTCATGCCCTCCAGGCCGTCGATCATCTTGAGGGCTCCCTTGGTGAACTCATCGTATGAGGCCTCGAACTGCTTGCTGGACGAATCGGTGACGTATCCACCCGCGACCAGCTGCTGGACCTGGTTCTTGAGCTGGCCCAGGCGGGTCTCGATGTCGTTCTTGCCGGTCTGGAGCTGCTTGCCGGCAGCCCGCATCTCCTCGTAGGTGACATTGACGTTCGCCATCCTGGTTCTCCTTACTGTGTCCGCTGTGTCACGGACTCACTGTGTCGCGGAACGTCGGGCATGATATTCACCCTTGCTCCCACGTCGAGTGAGGCGGGGTATGGTCGCCGTCGGTAACCGGGCGAAAGGTGTCGAGAGGAGTGCCGGGCGGGTCGGGTGGTCCTTGTTGTTGTCGCCCGGATGGTGGAGCGAGCCGTCGCGAACGGCGCGGCGGAGATGATGCTGGAGCGTCCGCGCCAGCGGTCGGTCGTTAAGACACTTGCCGGCACCAGGATCGCGTCGGTTGATGAGCGGTTCTCGGGAAGGAAGCACGTGGCAGGGGTGAACGGATGAGCAACGGCCCGGAAGATTCAGGTGGTCGTTGGTGGGAGATTCAGGGCGAGGTCCAGCTGGACGAGGGTGGGCCTCGCGAGCTGATGACGGACAGCCGGGGGCGCAGCCGGCCAGAGCGGTCGTTGTCAGCTGGTACTGACCTTACGGACGAGTCCGGTCATGCCGCACGGGCTTTCCTGTGGCCGATCGTCTCGGCGGTCGCGGCTGTCGGGCTCATCGTGTCCGTTGTTTACGTTATGAAGGACAAGTCCGCAACTCCGGCGAGCGCTGCGCCTCCGGGAGCGGCCGCCCGGAGCAGCGTGCAAGACGACCCGGAGGTCAAACAGGACCCGGGGATCAAATCACCAGTTGTGCCCCAAGTTCCCCAGGGGGGTCCACCAACCGCTGGTGGCGTCGCGCAGCCGCCGGTCGGCGCCTGGAGCGGTACCCCGAGGGGTCCGGTCGGTAACTCCGGAGGCATAGTCGCTCCCCCGCCGGCGAATGCCCCGGGCACTTCAGCCGCTGCTCCGGGAAGCCCGGCGAGTCCCCCGAGCGGTGGTTCGGGTGCCGTGACCGGGCAGACTGGCAACCAGCCAAGCGGCCCGCCGACGTCGAGCACCGCTGCGCCTTACTCAGCTCCCACGCTGCACGGACCCGCCCCGGATGCACCCAGGTCACACAAGGTCGGACCGAGGGAGCCTGGTACGGACGGCTGCAAGGTCTCCAACGACAAGTACTACAGCTGCAACATCCCGCGCGACGCGCCCTACTACTTTGCCGCCACGACCGAGCCCCGTGGCCCCATACACGGAGACTACCTGTTCCTCTGCCAGGTAGCCGGGTCGAAGTACTCCGTCGGGGACCGCGCCAACCACTGGTGGGCGTGGCTGTGGGTGCCATACATCCACTACGTCATCTGGGTGCCGGTCGTGTTCTTGACCGGTGGGTCCAACAACGCCCCTGAGCAGGGCCTGCCGGTTTGCGACCCGTCCACCACGGCGTCCGCTGGCAGCGAAACGACGTCCACGACAGCGCCCCCCACAATGTCCGCCAGCAGCGCGCCAACAACTACCAGTGGCGCACGCCCCAGCTAACTCGACGGTGTGAGCTGCGCGGCACGGCTGGAGACGCTCACAGAAATGACAGGCGGTAGAGGGGGTCGAGCGGTGTGGTGATGGAGTTGCCTTCGTGGCTGACCTGGACGATGCGTGCCTTCGGGTTTCAGTGGTCCGATCTCAATGAAGATCATTTCAAAGAGGCTGCGAGTCATTTGCGGCAGTACGCCAAGGACGCGGGCGCATCGATTGAGGCGACCCACAGGCGGGTCACCGATCTGCGGGAAGTCTATGAGTCCGGCTCGTACGAGGCGTTGATGAACACCTGGGGGTCACAGACCCGCAGTCACATGCAGACTCTGGTCGAGGGGTGCCACTACGTGGCGGATGCGTTGGACATCGCTGCGGCCGGGATCGTCACGATGAAGGGGATGAGTCGGTCGCCGTCTTCGTCGCCGACTACCTCGCGCTCATCCCGGACGCCGCACGGGACAAGACCCGAGCGGCCGAGCGGCTGCGCGGCGCCGGGCGGCTCGTGCTGGCGGCCGCACGCCTCGTGCCTTGGCTGCCTACGCCGCTCATCGACGGTTTCATCGCCGATTATCTCCAGCAGCCGGCGCCGGGGTCGCCGCTGTTCTCGGTCATCTACGAGATTGCGGCGCTGCGGCCCGATCGGCTGCGCCCGTACGCCGCGCGGATCGACCACCCGTGGTTGCGGGAGGGCATGCTCTCGGGGGCGCCGGACACCTGGGTCACCGATCTGGTCGATCGCTGGCACGACGAGCACGACCCGGAGGTGCTCGATGCTCTCGCCCGCGTCCGCACCCCCGCAGCGGCCGACGTACTTCTGGCGCTGCGTGACGAGGTCGATGACCGTCATCACTGGGAGACCCTCATCGGGATGGCCGGGCGCCTACCCGATGGCCATGAGCGCTCGTCGGCTGCGCCGGCGTTCCTGGGCTTCGTGGTGAAGCGGGAGCGCACCATGCACGTCATGGGCGGGGCGTTCCCGGGCGACGTCCCGATCTGCCCGATATGCGATGCCCCCGCAGAGCGGGTGCTCACCCTTGACGCCGGATCACTGCCGTTTCGGCTACACCAGAATCCGTCGTTCTTCTGGTATACGTGCGACTGCGACGCGCTGGACTTCACGACCGTACAGATCCGCCCCGAAGGGCTGCGGGTGTTCTTCACCCCTCAGGGTCGTCCGAGTCCGGGCGGCAAGCTCGTCCCCGGCGGCGAACGGGGGTTGTTGATCGAGCCACACCCAAACCAGACGGGTGTGAGTCTCGACGCTTTCAGCGGCTCCGGGCGGCACCAGGTGGGCGGCCCGCCGCGGTGGATCCAGCCGGACAGTCACCCGCGCTGCCCGGGCTGTAGCCGGCCGATGACTTTCGTCGCCTCCGTCGACAGCGGCCTGACTCCGTTCGGGCCGCTGGGCTTCGAAGGTACCCTCTACGGTTTCTGGTGCGACGGGTGCGCCATCTCGGACACCCGCCCGAACAATATTGACGAAAGTGAACCACCCCGGCCAACGTCCACCGGCAACCACCGCTAAGCCCCCCAGCTAACTCGACGGTGCGGTCAGTCGCCCGCGTAGGGGACTTGGACGATGCGTGGTTCGCCGTCGCCGAGGTGTAGCAGTCCGCGACCGGGTTGGCCGGGTTGGCCGAGCAGGCTGCGCGGTGGCCGGATACCGATGAGGTCACCCTCGGTGATGGATTGCGGGGCGAGGAGCAGCCCGCGGCGGGCCTTCTTCAGTTCCACCTGCCAGCCGGAGAATCCGGCGCAGACAGCCTCGGAGTCACCGGCGATCACCAGCGCCCGCCCCGACCCTGCTCCGGCTCGCAGCAGCCCGCGCAGCACCTCCTCAGCCTGGCAGTCCCGCAGCAGCTCGGCATCGTCCATGATCACAACAGCCCGCTCAGCAGCGGCGGCCAGTGCAGCGTTCAGGTCGGCGGTCGCCAGTTCCGAACCGGTCAGCACGGTGGCGCCCTCGCCAACCAGCCGCCCCAGCGGCGATGGTCGAGGAGTGACCGCGATGGCGCCGACACCGGCGCGCAGCAGGGAGCGGGCCATGGTCACCAGCACGGTGCTGCGCCCGGAGCTCGGCGGCCCGGCTACTACGAAGGCCGGCGTGCCAGTGGCCAGATCCGGCCCGTAGGCGCGCAGCGTGTCCCCGCCGATTCCCACCAGGGCCCACAGCGCTCCGACGGACCCGGCCGGACCGGTGGTCTCTCGCAGCTCCCAGGCCTGCTCGAAGCTCACCCGAGCAGGCAGCACGTCGACCCGGAACGGCCGCAGCTCGGCCGCCAGGTCGGCGTCGCGCTCGCTGGCCCGGGCCGCGATTCGGGCCAGTGCGGTGGCTTGGCCCTGGCCGGTCGGATCCGGGGCGAGCAACGCGACCTGGGTTTCCACCCCGGATTCAGCCCGCAGCGCCCGGCCCGGCGGCATCGTCTCGGCGACCTTGCGCGGGTTGATCCCGATCAGCGAGAAGTCACTGCGGTCGGGCAACCGGAACACCAGTTTCGCCTCGGTCAGCGTGGACATCCGCCCGGAGAGCAGCGAGCGGTCCCCGGTGATGACCAGGTGCAGGCCGACGCTGGCGCCCTCCCGGGCGATGCGCTGGACCTCCTCGGTGAGCGCGCCATTGTCGATCTCGCCCAGCGAGATCGTGAACGACTCCCACCGGTCGATCAACACCACCAGGTGCGGCAGCCGTCGTTGCGGCGCCGCCGCGGCCCGCTGCTCGGTGACGTCAGCGAAGCCGGACTCACCCAGCAGCTCGATCCGGCGTTGCAGCTCCACGCCCAGGCGCCTGATCAGCCTGCTCGCCCGCTCGGTCTGGGTGTTGCGCACCACCGCGCCGCAGTGCGGCAGTTCGGCCAGTGGCAGCAACGCGCCGTTGCCGCAGTCGATCCCGTAGAGGTGCACGTCCGCGGCGCAGTGGAGCTGGGCGATCGAGCCGGCGATCGTCCGGAGGATCTGTGAGCGCCCGCTGCGGGGAGCACCGACCGCGAACAGGTGCCCGAAGGTGCTCAGGTCCAGGCACGCCGCGCGTTGCTGTTGCAGCGCGGGCAGGTCATCAAGGCCATACGGGATCGGGGCGAGCCGGCCGGCCGGGTGAACCGGTGCGGGCAGTTGAACCGGTGCGGGCAGCTCATCAAGGGTGAGCTGCTCCGGCAGCGCCGGCAGCCACGGACTGGGGTGGGATGGGATGCCCAGGGCCTGGGTGGCTTTGCTGATCGCCTCGACGAGGACGGCCAGGTCGGTGATTTCCGCATCGGGCGTGGCGCGCCGGGGTGGTACCAGCGGTGGCTGGCCAAGCCTGGCCAGGTTCAGGGTGGCGACCCACGGTTCGGGCAGCTCCCCGGGGTGCCCGTCACCAGAAGTGCCGCCGCCGTCAGAAGGGCGCCCGCCGCCGGAATAGCGGCCACCGACCCGGCCGGCCTGCATCGGAACCAGTGAGTTGGCGCCGCACCGGACGTAGGCCCGGCCCGGGGTGGCCTTGGTGATCCGAGCTGCGTCCGGGGCGTCGATCACGTCGGAGGACTCGGCGGCGTCGGTGACCCGCAGCGCGATCCGCAGGTCGGTGTTCGCCCGGATCTCCGGCGAGACCACCCCACTGGGCCGCTGGGTGGCCAGGATCAGATGGATGCCCAGCGACCGGCCACGGCGGGCCAGGTCGACCAGGCCGGTGACGAAGTCCGGCAGCTCCCGGATCAGTGCGGCGAACTCGTCGATCACGATCAGCAGCCGCGGCAGCGGGGGCAGCCCCGGGGTGGCACCGGCGACGAGCAGGTAAGCCTCGATGTCGGGCGCACCGGCGTCGGCGAGCAGCCGCTCCCGGCGGCGCAGCTCGGCCGAGATTGACTCCAGGGCCCGCTCGACCAGGTGCGAGTCCAGGTCGGTGACCATGCCGGCGGTGTGCGGCAGGTCCGCGCAGTCCTTGAACGCGCTGCCGCCCTTGTAGTCGACGAGGACGAACACCATCGCGTCCGGCCGGTTGGCCACCGCGAGGGAGGCCACCAGGGTCTGCAACAGCTCAGACTTGCCGGCCCCGGTGGTGCCGGCGATCAACCCATGCGGCCCGTCCCGGCGCAGGTCAATCGCGTACGGGCCGTCCAGCCCGACTCCGACCAGCGCCTCGGTACTGCGCCCACGCACCGCCCAGCGCGCCATGATCGCGTCGGGGGTCGGCGGCTCCAGCGCCAGGAGGTCGAGCAGCCGGCACGCGCCCGGCAGCGCCGCCTCCTCCTCCGCGCCGCTGATGTCGCGCAGCGGGGCCAGCCCCCGGGCGAGGCGCTCGCACCAGGCCGGAGTGACGTACTCGGGGCGAACGTTGTTCACCGGATCCTCGCCGGCTTGGCGTACCCGCAGGCTACCGTCGGGATTCACGGCCACGGTGGCCTGGCATTCCGCGGGCAGCAGCCGCTCGTCGGCGTCCAAACACACCGCATACACGCCGACCGAGGGGCCTTCCTTCAAGATCTGGATCACTCCAGGCAGTAGCCGCAGCCGTCGGGCGCCGTCCAGGATGACCAGGATGTCCGGACCAGCAAAGGTCACCACTGAGGACTCGCGCAGCGCCTTACGCCGGGCACTCACGGTCGCGGCCAGCTCGGCGACCCGCCGGGCGAGGGTGTCAGTGTCGGTGCCGACCAGCGCGGTGGCCTGCGAGCTCTCGGCCGGACGGGCGTGCGGCAACCAGCGCACCCACTCCCAGCCGCGGCGACCTGAGGCGTCGGTGAGCAGGTAGATCTGCAGGTCGTTGGGGCTGTGCAGGACCGCAACCTGGGCGAGGACCCAGCGGGCCAACGCCCGTGGCGTCTGCGCTGGGCCGGCGATGCCGAGCACGCCGGACTCGCGCAGCCCCACCGTGACCGGCACGTCCAGCGCGGTCCAGGTCACCGCCCGCCGGTGCTCCTCGCGGGTGGGGTCATCGAGCACGACCTGGGAGGGCAGATCGCCGGTGCCCAGGCGCAGCCGCAGGTAATCGGGATCCTCGCGGCGGCGCTCCCACAGCCGGCTGCGCGGACCGACCGAGGTGAGCAGCGCGAGCGCCGGGTCTGGGCATTCGACGCGCCGGGCCACCTCCTCAGCGTGCAGGGACGCCGTGGCCTCGGCTTCCAGCGAGGTCTTGCGCCGGACGTACTCGCCGCACCGCTGCCGGTATGACGTGCGGCCGGTTCGCCGGTCAGTGACGTAGCTTCCGATCACCATGACTGGGCTGAGCAGGGCGAATCCGAGGTAGTTCAAGCTCTGGCCGAACCCGACCACCATGGTCACCGCCAGCACGAGCGGGGCCAGGGCCATCAGGATCGGCAGCGGCCGGCGCTCGCCCTGAGACGGTGGTGATGGCATCCGGAACCGGGTTGCCCGGGACGGCGACCGCAGCCGGGGCGGCCGGTTGTAGTCCAGGCCGCCACCGTCGTCGGAGGGTTGCACCGCCGCGTCCGGTGGCGCCGGGACGGCCAGCTCAAGGACGGTCCAGCCGACGGCGAGCTGGCCACCGAGCGGCCACGGTGCCGGCCCGGTGAGCCGCTGCCCGTTCAGCCAGGCAGGGAGGTCCGTTCGCAGCGTCACGGTGGCGGTGCCGTCGGCGGCTGTTTCGACCGTGGCGGCGATCGCTGGCAGGCTGGGATCCTCGATTCCGACCGCAGCTTGCGGATCACCCCCGAGGTTCGTGACACCCCCGAGGTTCGTGACACCCCCGAGGTTCGTGACACCGGAGTCCAGCCGGAACACTCCACCCGCGTCGGGCCCGCTGACCACCCGGATCTCGACCAAGCCCGCCGGCTCCGGCCGTGGGCAGCCGGCCGGGTCGTCGAGGCTGACCAGCACGCCGTCGCGCAGCGGCGAGGCGGACAGCGGCAGCCGCGGATCCACTGCGGTGCCCTCGACGTACAGGGTCGCGGCCCGCGAGCCCGGCCGCAGCAGCCGGGCGAGCGCGGCACCGACCCGGCTGGCCGACACCTGCGGCTCGGTGTCGAGAACGACGTCCGCGCGCTGCTGCGCCAGCGGGTCAACGACAGTGAGTGTCAGGCGCACCTGTTCCCCTTCCACACGCCGCCTACCCGAGAAAAGCTCTTCGGGCCGATGCAAACGAACTTGTGAGCGCTAAACTATGGGTGCAGGAGCGACGGTGCGCCACCGCACGGTACGTTCAGTGAACGAACTGGGTACCCCGGAGGTGAGGTTTGGCGTGGCTTCATTAGATCCCACCGCGACATCCAGTGGTCGTGCTGACCAGGCTGGCAGCCCGACCGCCCGTCGTATCATGCTGGGCACTCGACTACGCCGGCTGCGCGAGGCTGCCGAGCTCTCGCGCGCCGAGGCCGGTTTCGCCATCCGCGGTTCCGAGTCGAAGATCAGCCGGCTCGAACTCGGCCGGGTCAGCTTCAAACCCCGCGACGTGGCTGACCTGCTCACGATGTACGGAGTGGCGGATCCCGAGAAGCGCGAGGCGTTCCTTGAGATGGTCGCCCGCTCCAACGAACCCGGCTGGTGGCATCGCTACACCGATCTGGTGGCCGACTGGTTCCAGGACTACCTCGGGTTGGAGGAATCGTCCTCCCGGATCCAGGCGTGGGAGCAGCATTTTGTCCCTGGCCTGATGCAGACTGAGGACTACGCGAGGGCAATCGCCAGCCACGGTTGGTCTCACTTGGCGAGCCAGAGCGTGCAGCGCCACGTCGCGGTGCGGAAGCGGCGACAGCAGCTACTCGGCAGACCGAACCCACCTAAGCTGTGGGTCGTCATTGATGAGTCCGTCCTGCACCGGCCGATCGGTGGCCGAGGCGTGCTGCTAGCCCAGATCGAGCATCTCCTCGAGATCACCAAGCAGTCCCACATCATCCTGCAGGTGCTGCCGTATCACTTCAGCGGGTACGCGGCCGAAGGCTCGTTCACCACGCTGCGCTTCGCCGAACCAGACCTGCCGGATGTGGTCTACATCGAGCACCTCACCGGGGCGCTTTACCTGGACAAGCGACCTGATACCGAGGTATACGGCAGAGTGTTCGATCGTCTGACCGTGGATGCATACACTCCCGACCACAGCCGGCAGTTTCTGATGAAGATGCTCGCCGAGATCTAGGTCTGCACCCGTTCAGGGTTTGCGCCCAACCGCTCCGACGATGCAATTCTGCACGGGGTCCAGCGGCTTGACCCGTGGACCGTCGGGCCACCAGTCAGCGCACCGGACCAGGCCGGGTTCAACCATTTCCAAGCCTGGGAACATGCCCTCGATTTCGGTGCGGGTGCGAAATAATCCGGTGCCCATCGGACTGTGGAGAAAAGCCCGTTCCACCTTCCGCGCAAGCTCGCTCAACTCGGGGATAGTCTCGGGGTCGAAGAAGTGAGTGATCGCCACGTAGGAACCAGACGGCAGAGCGTCGATGTATTCGGCCATGATGCTCTGTGGGCTGCGCTCACCATCGTAGTGATGCAGCGTTCCGATTTGGAACAGCGCGATAGGCTGGGAGAAGTCAAGGTGCTTCCGCACGACCTTGTCGTCGAGAACCTGGCGTGGCTCGAAAATGTCGGCAGCGGTGAAGTGTGTTTTCTCGTTCTCCTCAAGCAGGGCACGGCCGTGCGCGATAACAACCGGGTCTTTATCAATATACACCACACGGGCGTCCGGTTGGATTCGCTGGGCGACCTGATGGGTGTTCTCCGCCGTGGGCAGCCCCGACCCGCAGTCGAGGAACTGAGTAATACCGGTCTGACTGGCGATGAACCGGGTCGCCCGGATCAGGAAATCCCGGTTGTCCCACGCCATTCTCCCGGTCTCCGCAACGGCCTGCCGGGCCTGGCGAACAACCTCGCGGTCGATCTCATAATTGTCTTTGCCGTTGAGAAACGCGTCGTAGACCCGGGCAATGCACGCCTTGGTCGTATCGATGTAAATTGGTGCGGAATCATCCACCAGCGGGGCGTCGGTACTGGGCATCGAGAACCTCGTAAGCTGTTGTGGTAGGGACCTGGACGCAGCCGAGTTTAGGTGGGTAGCCGCGCCCCGTACAGCACGGGTGCGGTGTTGACGGTGCGTCACCGCGCGGTACGTTCAGCGATGAGCTGTGACCACCTGGGCGGGTACGGCACCGAAGCTCCACCTCAGCCAGCGCCCACCCAGCGCCCACCGCAGCCAGCCCCCCGATCCGAGTCGGCCTCGTTCGACGTCCTGCTTCAAGCAGATGGTCGAGCAGATGCACGTGCATTGACGTATGCACCTGCACGCGCTACGGTAGTCCTAGTGCACCTGCAGGTGCATCAACCAAGAAGGGATGGGGGGCCCACTAAAAATGGGGAGTGTGGTGGTAGTTCAATGTCACAGTTAGTTCGCAACGGCATGCCAGCTACGGACCTTGCCGGAGTGGCCTGGCGTAAGAGCAAGCGCAGCGGTCAGCTCGGCAACTGCGTGGAGGCTGCGGCACTGGAGAGTGGCGACGTTGCGATGCGCAACTCTCGTCATCCTGGTGGGCCAGCCCTAGTCTTCACCCGCGACGAGGTGGCAGCGTTCCTAGCTGGCGCCAAAGACGGCGAATTCGACGACTTCGCCAGGTGAGACCGGCCTCCAGCGCCGTGATGTGGCGCTGGCGGCCGGCGCGTCCCCTCATCCCACAAACTATATGAGGTGACGCAACGTAATAATACCAACCGGCAGGGGGGGACCGGGTGCCGGTGCGGGGTGGATGGCGCGCCAGTGAGATGACACTGGTTGCGCTCGTGAGAGGAGCTGGCGTCGCTGGCTTAACCTTCCGCACCGTGCACCCGGTTGGGTTTTCTGAGACACTCAGCCGTTGGTCGGGGGCCGCTCCACCAGCTGACTGAGGTACAGTTGTTCGCCGAGCTTGTCGATCAACTCGAGGTTGGTCTCGAGGTAGTCGATGTGCTCCTCTTCATCAGCGAGGATGCGCTCGAAAAGATTGGCACTGGTGATGTCACCTTTCTCCCGACACATGGTGATACCCGGGCGTAGCCGCGCGACGACTTCCATCTCGACGGCGAGATCTGCCTCGAACTGCTCTCGCACTGTCTGCCCTATCCGCAGTGGCAGCAGCTTCTGGTAGTTCGGGAGACCCTCGAGGAACAGGATGCGGTCGGTGATCCGCTCCGCATGGTGCATCTCCTCGATAGACTCCTTCCGGGTGTGCTCGGCGAGCTTGGTGAAGCCCCAATTAGACTGCATCTTGGCGTGCAGGAAGTACTGGTTGATGGCGGTCAGCTCACTGGTGAGCTGTTCGTTGAGCAGTGCGAGGACCTCATCATCGCCGCGCATGGCATGAACCCCCTCTGGATTGATCCCTGGATGATCTCCACAATACCCGGGCCGAATAGGGTTGTCACCGAAGGTGAGCCTGCCCTGACCAGGGAATATAGGGATCAGACCCTTGAGGAGCCACAGTAGTTCACGCGCTGCGTGATCACGCGCTGCGGCGCAGTGCGCTACCCAACTTATCGGCATGGGCGCTGAGCAAGGCAATGATCTTCCCAACACAGGAGCCACATCCAGTACCGGCCTCGCTGCGCTTGACCACCTCCTTGACGGTGCCCGCCCCGTCGGCGATGCACCCACGCACCTCGGCCTCGGTCACCGCCCGGCAGATGCAGACGTACATGGCTCCATTGCCCCTCAATCGAGTGATAGGCAAGGCTAAGCACAACAGATCATCGGCCTGACGTCCAGTCCCCGTCAGACTGGACTCTCCCGGACAACCGCTGTTATTTGCTGGGGCGCCAGATGACCAGTGCGGTTTCGGCGCGGGGACGCACGGGGACCAGGTCGCGACGGTAAGAAGCGTGCACGGCCGCAGCGGTGTGCTCGGTGAGGGCTTGGGCTTGGGCCAACTCCGCACGAGCCTGCTCCAGCTCAGCGGTCAGCTCGGCCAGCCGGGAACCAAGCGCCTCCACTTGGTTCTCCAAGTCGATGATCCGTTTGATCCCGGCCAGGTTGACGCCCTGGTCCTGGGACAGCCGCTGCACCTCGTGCAGTAGCGCGATGTCGCGGGCCGAGTAACGGCGCCCGCCACCGGCACTACGACCGGGGGAAACCAGCCCCATCCGGTCGTAGCTGCGCAGGGTCTGCGCGTGCAATCCGGCCAGCACAGCGGCCACGGAGATCACGAAGACCGGGGTGTCCTGGTCCGCGCCCGGTGGGGTCGGGGGGATCGAGGTCGGGGGGATCATCGCGCCGCCCCCGGACGCTGCATGCGGGTGAACAGCTCCGCCCTCGGATCTTCCTCAGCCGTGGCCTGCGCGTAGGACGCCAGCGCTTCTTTCGCCTCCCGATTCAGGGTGGTGGGCACCACGACGTGCAGGGTCACCAGAAGATCACCGGTCCGCCCGTGCCGCCCAGCGATGCCTTTGCCGCGCACCCGCAGGGTGCGACCGTTGGCGGTGCCCGCCGGGACCTTCAGCGTCACGGTCCCCCCCATCGTGGGCCCATCCATGCTGGGCACGGTCAGCGTTGTGCCCATGGCCAGTTCGGGATAAGTCACCGGCACCGTCAGTGTCAGATCATCACCAGCACGCCCGAACACCGGATGCGGGGTAACGTGCACCAGCACGTAGAGGTCACCGGCCGGCGCGCCACGCATGCCCGGCTCACCCTGCCCGGCTAGCCGGATCCGCTGACCATCGGCGACACCGGCGGGAATCCGCATGGTCAGCGTGCGGGTTCGAGTGGACACCCCGCGACCGCTGCACTCGGTGCACGGGTCGTCGATGATCCGGCCCGTTCCGCGACAATCACGGCACGGCTCTGACAAAGCAAACGCGCCCTGGCTGCGGGTGACCAGCCCGGTCCCCCCACAAGCCGGGCAGGTCCGAGGAACGGTGCCAGCACGGGCCCCGGAGCCGCCACAACTGCCACAGCTGGCCGGGCTGGCCAGTCGCAACGGCACGGTGGCTCCGCGGATCGCCTCGGCGAAGTCGATCCGAACCTCAGTTTCGATGTCGGTACCGCGCCTCGGGCGGCTTGCGCCAGCGCCACCAGCGGTACCGGCGCGGTTGGCGAACAACCCACCGAGCAGGTCGCCGAGACCATCCGCCTTACCGGTCCGAGGCGCCGCAGTCCCGAACAAGTTACCGAGATCGAACCCACCCGCACCGCCCAGGCCGCCACCGCCGGGGCGGAAACCGCCGTTGAACAGGCTGCGTGCCTCGTCGTACTGCTTGCGTTTCTCCGGGTCCGACAGCACGTCATTGGCTTCAGACATCGACTTGAAACGCGCCTCGGCTCGCGCGTCACCGGGGTTGGCGTCCGGGTGCAGCTCCCGGGCCAACTTGCGGTACGCCCGTTTGATCTCCTCAGCGGACGCGGTGGAGGAGACACCCAGTTCTGCGTAGAAATCCTTGTCGATCCATTCTCGAGCACTCACCGGACACCTCCTTCCACATCAATCGCCCTGTCGTTGCTCCGGGCCACATTCCGGGCCATCGGATGGTGGCGCAGCACCACTTGGCTGCGCAGCACCACCAGAGGGAGCGTCGCCGATGGAGTCGGTCACCGCCACCATCGCTGGGCGCAGCACCCGCTCGCCGAAGCGGTAGCCGCGGCGCAGCACCGCGGTGACCGTCGGCTTGTCGACGTCTGGAGCGGTGCTGTGATGTACCGCCTCATGCACGTCCGGATCGAAACCTTCCCCGATCGCCCCGAAGGATTCCAAGCCCTGCGCCTGCAGAGCGGCCACCAGCTTTTCTGCAACGGCCTTGAACACCCCGGACAGGTCACCGTGCTCGTGCGCCCGCTCGATGTCATCAAGCACGGTGAGCAGCTCACCAGCGACCTGCGCCTTGGCCATGGCCATCACGAGTTGGCGGTCCCGTTCCACCCGGCGGCGGTAATTGCTGTACTCGGCGTTGATGCGCTGCAAGTCATCGGTGCGCTCGGTTAACTGGGCCGTCAACGCGTCGAGCTCCACTGAGCTCGCCTGCACACCACTCGCCTGCACACTAGTTGGACTCGCCTGCGCACCGACGGAGTTGGGGGCGCCCTCTTCGACGTGCCCGCCGCCACCGGCGGACTGCTCACCCGCCGGTGGGACGCGAACCTGGCCCGTCACCGGATCGATCCTCCGCTTGTCTCGTACCACGACTCTGGGCTGCTCCTCGCCAGCGGCGTCAGAGCCGAAGATGCCATCGTTGAAGGTGCTATCACCGTGCCTCACTTCTTGCCGCTCCCGGGCTCCTCGTCGACGATCTCCGCGTCGACGACGTCATCGTGAGGAGCTCCGGTCGAGCCGCCAGTGGCCGCGCCGTCACCACCAGTTGCCGCGCTGTCCTTGTACAACGCCTGGCCCAGAGCCTGGGACTCGGTGGCGAGCTTTTCCATGGCGGAGCGGATCGCGGAGGTGTCGGTGCCCTTGAGTGCCTCCTGCGCCTCGCCCAGGGCGGCGTTCACCTTGTCCTTGACGTCAGCGGGCAGCTTCTCGTCGTTGTCCTTGATGAACTTCTCGGTCTGGTAGACCAGCGACTCGGCTTGATTGCGAGTCTCGGCCTCCTCCCGACGCTTGCGGTCCTCCTCGGCGTGCTCTTCGGCGTCGCGCATCATCCGGTCGATGTCGTCCTTGGGCAGCGCGGACCCACCAGTGATGGTCATGGCCTGGGTCTTGCCGGTGCCCATGTCCTTAGCCGAGACATTGACGATGCCATTGGCATCGATGTCGAAGGTCACTTCGATCTGTGGTAGGCCGCGCGGCGCCGGCGGCAGCCCGGTCAGCTCGAACATGCCGAGCTTCTTGTTGTAGGCCGCGATCTCCCGCTCGCCCTGGAAAACCTGGATCTGCACCGAGGGCTGGTTGTCATCGGCGGTGGTGAAGATCTCCGAACGCTTGGTGGGGATGGTCGTGTTGCGCTCGATGAGCTTGGTCATCACGCCGCCCTTGGTCTCAATACCCAGTGACAGCGGGGTGACATCGAGCAGCAGGACGTCTTTGACCTCGCCCTTGAGCACACCGGCCTGCAGCGCGGCACCGACCGCGACAACCTCGTCGGGGTTGACGCCCTTGTTCGGCTCCTTGCCGCCGGTGAGCTCCTTCACCAGGTCGTTCACCGCTGGCATCCGGGTGGAGCCGCCGACCAGCACCACGTGATGGATCTGCCCGATCGAGACCCCAGCATCCTTGATCACGTTGCGGAACGGGGCACGGCAGCGGTCCAGCAAATCCGAGGTGATCCGCTGGAATTCCGCCCGGGACAGCGTCTCGTCGAGGAACAGCGGGTTCTTGTCGGCGTCGACAGTGATGTAGGGCAGGTTGATCGCCGCGCTGGACGAGCTGGACAGCTCGATCTTGGCCTTCTCAGCGGCTTCACGAAGCCGTTGCAGGGCCATCTTGTCCCTCTTCAGGTCAATGCCATGGGATGAGCGGAACTTGTCTACTAACCAGTCGATGACTCGCTGATCCCAGTCATCCCCGCCGAGGTGGTTGTCCCCGGAAGTGGCCTTGACCTCGACCACCCCTTCGGCGATCTCCAGCAGTGACACGTCGAACGTGCCGCCGCCGAGGTCGAACACCAGGATGGTCTGCTCTTTCTCGCCCTTGTCCAAGCCGTAGGCCAGCGCGGCCGCGGTGGGCTCGTTGACGATCCGTAGCACGTTCAGACCGGCGATCTGTCCGGCCTCCTTGGTGGCTTGCCGCTGGGCGTCCTCGAAATAAGCCGGCACGGTGATCACCGCGTCGGTCACGTCCTCACCGAGGTAGGACTCCGCGTCGCGCTTGAGCTTCATCAACACCCGGGCGCTGATCTCCTGCGGGGTGTACTTCTTGCCGTCAACCGTGGTCGACCAGTCAGTACCCATATGCCGCTTGACCGACCGGATGGTGCGGTCCACGTTGGTGACCGCCTGGTTCTTGGCGGACTGACCGACGAGCACCTCGCCGTTCTTAGCGAAAGCGACCACGGAGGGCGTGGTGCGCGAGCCCTCTGAGTTCGCCACCACCGTGGGCTCGCCGCCCTCCAGGACAGCCACGACGGAGTTGGTGGTCCCTAGGTCGATACCGACCGCACGAGCCATGTGAGCAACCCTTTCGAACTTGACTGGAACTGACTCAAGTGAGCGAAGAACCACCGCTGGTCGTGACCCTGGTCTTGACAACTCGACTTGAGTGGATCCCGCTCAACCTATCTCATCGACCCAACGATTCGGGCGGCGGTGGTGTTCCCGGCCGTAGGCTGGTCGTCATGATGGCAGCGCGGTTGGTGATCGGGCTGGGGCTGACTGCCGTGGCGCTCGTTCTCGCCGGCCGACGGGTGTGGTGGCTGCAGGCCTTGATCCGGGCCGGACAGCCGACCCACGGCCGCACCTCGGACCTGGGCGCCCGGCTGCGGACCCAGCTGACCGAGGTGTTCGGGCAACGGCGGTTGTTGCGGTGGACGATCCCCGGCCTCGCCCACTTCTTCACCTTCTGGGGCTTCGTCATCCTGATCACTGTCTATGTCGAGGCCTACGGAGCGCTGTTCGACGAGCACTTCGCCATCCCGCTGATCGGGCACCAGCCGGTGCTCGGGTTCCTGCAGGACGTCATCGCGCTCGCGGTGCTCGGTTCCCTCGTCGCATTCGCGATCATGCGGGTGCGCCAGGACCCGGAGCGCGAGCACCGGGCATCGCGCTTCTACGGCTCGCACACCGGCGGCGCCTGGCTGATCCTATTTATGATCTTCAACGTGATCTGGACGTTGTTCCTGTTCCGGGGAACTGAAGTGAACACCGGCACCTTCCCCTACCCGCACGGAGCGTTCGCCTCCCAGGCGGCCGGTGCGCTGCTCGCACCGCTGGGCCCGGGAGCCAACCAGGTTCTGGAGACGGTCGGGTTACTGCTGCACATCAGCGTCATGCTGACCTTCTTGATGATCGTGCTGTACTCCAAGCACCTGCACATCTTCATTGCACCGATCAACGTCGCGGCCAAGCGGATGCCCACGGCACTCGGCCCGCTGCTGCCGATGGAGTCGAACGGCAAGCAGATCGATTTCGAGGATCCCGGTGAGGACGACGTCTTCGGCCGTGGCAAGATCGAAGACTTCACCTGGAAGGGCCTGCTGGACTTCGCGACCTGCACCGAGTGCGGCCGCTGCCAGAGCCAATGCCCGGCGTGGAACACCGGTAAGCCGCTGTCCCCCAAGCTGGTGATCATGGATCTGCGCGACCACCTGTTCGCCAAGGCGCCCTATCTCCTCGGCGAGAAAGACCTACCGGAGAGCCTGGACCATAGCGGCGTTGACGTGCTGGCGCTCGCTGCGGGCAATGGGCACCACGTGCCGGAGTCCGGCTTCGGTCGGGTTCTCGGATCGGGTCCGGAGCAGGCCACCCGGCCACTGGTGGGCACCGCGGCGGTGGGCGGTGTGATCGACCCCGACGTGCTCTGGTCGTGCACCACCTGCGGGGCCTGCGTAGAGCAGTGCCCGGTGGACATCGAGCACGTCGACCACATCGTGGACATGCGGCGCTACCAGGTACTGATCGAGGCGGAGTTCCCCACCGAGCTGGGCACGCTGTTCCGCAACCTGGAGAACAAGGGCAACCCCTGGGGGCAGGGCCCAGCCACCCGGATGGACTGGGCTAAGGGGCTGGGCTTCGAAGTCCCTCGGCTCACCAGCCAGACCCTGCCCGAGGACGTGGAGTACCTGTTCTGGATCGGCTGCGCCGGCGCCTATGACGACCACGCGAAGCGGACCGTGCGGGCCACCGCTGAGCTGCTGCACCGCGCCAACGTCAACTACGTGGTACTCGGTGACGGCGAGACCTGCACGGGGGACCCGGCCCGCCGATCGGGCAACGAGTTCGTCTTCCAGCTCCTTGCTCAACAGAACATCGAGGCGCTCAACACCGCCTTTCACGGCCGAGGGCCGGGCCATCGCAAGATCGTGACGACCTGCCCGCACTGCTTCAACACCCTGGGCCGGGAGTACCCGCAGCTGGATGGGCACTATGAGGTGGTGCACCACACTCAGCTGCTCAACCAGCTGGTGCGGGCGGGCAAGCTGGTCCCGGTTCCCTCGAAGGACGGGCCTGCGCTCACCTACCACGACCCGTGCTATCTGGGCAGGCACAACGGGGTGTACGCGCCGCCGCGCGAGCTGCTGGGCGCCTCCGGTGCGCAGCTGACCGAGATGCCCAGACACGCGGAACGTTCGATGTGCTGCGGTGCCGGAGGCGCCCGGATGTGGATGGAAGAGCGCATCGGCAAGCGGGTCAACCTGGACCGGGTCGACGAGGCGATCGCCACCGGAACGTCCGCGATCGCCACCGGGTGCCCGTTTTGCCGGGTGATGCTCACCGATGGCCTTACCACCCGCGAAGCCGAAGGCGGGGCCGCTACCACCACTGAGGTCATTGACGTCGCCCAGCTGCTCCTGGCCAGCATCAAGCGGGGGGCGACAGCGGCGCCGCCCGCCGAGCAGACCGACAACTAGCGCCCGGCCGCCGGTACCCTGGTCGCTGTGTCTGTGCCCGCGTTCACGCTATTGGGGGTTGTGCTGCTGGCCGCTGGCGCCGGACTGCTGGTCGTCGGCCTGCTCGGCTGGTGGCGCCGGTTGCCGCGCAACCGGTTCGCCGGCATCCGCACCCCTGCGACGCTGCGCTCCGAGGCCGCCTTCCGTGCGGCCAACCGGGTGGCCGCGCCGTCGGTGCTCGCGGCTGGCGCAGTCTGTGCGGCTGGGGGCGCGTTGACTCTCGGGACCGGCGGACCAGCGTTGGCGGTGATCGTCACGGTCACCGGGACCGGCGTGGTCGGACTGTTGCTTACTGCCGGGATGCTGGGTCATCGGGTGGCCGCCACGGTGCCACTACCCGGGCCACTACCCAGCGGTGGTTGCGCCGGGTGCACCTGCAACGGCGGGGGTTGCACCACAACGTGACCGGACACCGTGACGCGACACCGTGGCACGCGCCGTAACGTCAGTAGTACCAGTTGCGATTAATAAGCGTCCGGAGTAAACATGGGCAGGTGACGGCTCTTCGTCTGATCCGACTGTGCAACGACATCGCTGTCGATCAGAACGACCTCCTGCGGGGGCGCGGATTTACCGCAGGTGCCGTCACGAGCGGGAGCCGCCTGGGGGCCTCGTTTCCCTCGAGCGGAAGGATCCATCCAGCGTCACCCTAGGAAAAAGAAATTCCTGGGACACGAAGTTCTGAGGAGGGGCTAGTGAAGGTTGCGGAGATCTTCTCACTCGGTGGTGGCTACGGTGGCGGCTACGGTGGCGGCTGCGGCCACTACGGATACAGCGAGTATTACCCCCACTACTACCACCGCAACTACTACTACAAGGAATACTACGACCGTGGCTACTACGGCCATCGGCACTACGGCCATTACTACTACTAAGGTTTGCGGTAGTGGTGTGAGTTCCTAGGGGGCGGCTATAGTCCCTCTAGCCTGCCAAGATCACGAGCGAACCGGAGTGGTCTTCACCCGGCTGGGGC
>JBATXM010000254.1:0-3278 GCA_049673305.1 Pseudonocardiaceae bacterium
GACCGATTCACCACCTGGAACCAGATCACCGGCACGGCCACGGCGGCCTGACACGGGTCGTGGGGACCGGCCCAACCGATCACACCATGCTCATAACACCCGACAGGCCCAACAAGTTGACGATGCCATCACGGTTGCCTTTCGTGGTCGGCCATCCAGTCCTCGGTGATCTCCCGGGCGCCGCGCAGGCACCGGATGGTGTGGTCGGGGCGGTGGCGGTGGAGGGCGCTGGGAAACAGCTGGGTGGGCACGCCGTGACTGGTCACGAGAGCCGAACGGGGATCGGCGCAACCACACGGGCGTGGTGACACCGGAGCATCCAGCTCGGTGCGTGGAGTGGGTAGCGGAGATGGCCAGCTCGCCGAGTCCGTGGCCTCGCACACCACCCAGTCGCCACCCATCGGTGTCCAGTGGTGTACGTGATCGAGGAAGTCGTTGTAAGCGGTGAGGAACTCCGGGTCGTACCAGAGCCGGTAGCGCTCATCGTGGGCGTGCGCGGCGCGGCGGCGCAGGGACTGGGCGGGGTCGAGTCGCAGGATGACGACAGTGTCGAGCCGGTGGCCCTGGCTGAGGTGGAGCTCATCAACGAGGGCCAGGGCGTGGTCGAGGACCCGTTGGGGGGCGCGGCTGGTCTGGACTAGCGCGTAGCGGTAGGCGAGGACGCCGAGGTGGCATCGGTCGCTGGTCACCTGGAGGGCGGGGTGGCGCGCGTGCAGGCGTGCGGCGCTCTCGACGCGGGCGCGGTCTTCGGTGAGTAGCGCTCGCGCAACGTGGGCATCGCCGCTCAGTGCGGGTGGCGGTTGGGCCTCGGGGAACACGATCAGCGTGTCGGGTTGTGACTCCAGGAGGTGGCCCAGCAGCGTGGTCTTGCCGGCTCCGGGGCTGCCCTCGAGCACGAGCATCAGTGCCTCCTCGTCGCGTGACGGGTTCAGTGTCGCCAGTCGAACAGGGGATCACCTGCGGTGATCGGGCCTGGGTGGTGGTGCTGGAGCAGGTTCGTGGCGGTGGCGTCCAGCGCGATCACCGGGCACAGCGCGGATCGTCCGCTGGCGCGCACCGCGGCCGGGTCCCAGCTGATCACCGGTTGGCCGGTGCGCACAATCTCGCCGTGGAGCACGTGCGGGGTGAAGCCCTGCCCCCGCAGCGCGACCGTCTCGATGCCCAGGTGGACCAGCACTGCGGCACCCTCGGCAGTGGTGAGGATGAAAGCGTGCGAGCCCACTAGCGCCACCACGCCGGTCACCGGGGACAGCGCTGTGCTCATCGCATCTTCCGGGTCGAGGGCCACTCCAGGACCGACCATGCCCTGGGCGAACGTCGGGTCGGTGACCTCGCTGAGGGGGAGCACCCGCCCAGTCACCGGGCTGCGCACTCGCACCGTCACGCCAGGTCCTGGATGGCCCTCGGGCCGGCGGGTGGGCTGGTGAGGGCGGTGAGCAGGCGCGGGGTGAGGTTGGTGACCTGGCGGGTCAGTGGTGGGTCGATCTCGATTGCCCATTGCAGGATCCAGCGGGCCCGCCATGCCAGGTGGAACAGCAGATGGTGGTGGTCCACCCGGGATCGGCGTGGCCAAGTTCGGTGCGCTGCGCGGTGTAGCCGGCCAGCAGTGCTCGGGTGTCGCGGTCACCGAGCAGGCCGTCTTGCATCACCAGGGTGGCGAGGTCCTCATACCGGCAGCCCAGGCCGCAACCTTCAAAATCGATCACTCCGGGTGGTTGGTCGGGGGTGAGCAGCATGTTGCGGGCGGAGAGGTCGCCATGAACGAACCCGGGATCACACTGGGGCAGGTGTCGTTTCTCGATCCTGGTGAGGGCCTCGGTCAGCGCGGTGCCCGCCTGGTGGGCGGTGGTGTCGCTGGTGGGCAGCTCCCGGACGCGCCGGGTGAACGCCGGCAGCTCACCCAGCGCGTTCGCGGGCAGTGCGTGCAGCCGGGCGGCTACCCGGCCGAGCAACTCGGTGGTGTCAGAGCCGTGCCACGTCGGGGCGCTGGCCTGGGTGCCGGCCAGCCGGGTCGCCGCGAGCCAGGCCAGCGAGCCGGTGATGTCGTCGTGGCCCAGCACCGCGGGAATCCGCAGGCCCGGCGCTCGCGCAGAGAGGGTGAGGCCCGTGATTTCTCGGTGGAGCCGCTCGCGGGGCCGGTGAGTGTAGACCTTCAACACAGCCTCGGGGGCGAGAAACACCATCGACCGGCCACCGTAGCCGACGATCGCGTGCTCCGCGAAGAGCGTGTCCAGGGTGGACTCGGCGGCCCACCGGGCACAGTCGATCGCCTCAGCCAGCGCGCCCACCACGTTCGCGCTCCACCGCTCCTCGCTGGTGTCCTTCGCCACGGTGGTGCCGCCTTTCCGCTCGGGATGGCCCCGGGCACGCCACTCATGCAGCCAGTACGGGGTCTGGCCGGCCAAGTCCATCAGCTGAGCGGCGCGATCCACACCGGGGTGGGGCTCGGAGTCGAGGAGGGCGCCGTAGGCGTCGCGGGCGAGCTGGGCCATCGCGCGCCAGCTGTAGTGTTGCTCAACCAGTCGCCGGCCGGTGTGCCCGAGCCGGTGACGCAGCCGTTGATCAGCGAGCAGACGCTCGACCAGCCCCGGCAGGTCGGTCATCGTCTCCGTGGCGCAGACCAGCGCGAAGCGTTCCGGGGCGGCGAAGCCCACGAACGCCTCGGGGGTCCCGACGACGGGCAGCCCGGCGGCGAGGTAGTCCAGCACCTTCAGCTTCATCCCACCACCACAGTCCAGCGGAGCGAGCCCAACCAGTGCGGTGGCCAGCGCCGCCCGCAGGTCCGCCACCGGGCCATGCAGCCGTACCCGATCGACCAGGCTTCTCGCCGCGCGGGGGTAGCGGCCGAACACGTCAATCACCGTGTCGGGCTCCACCCGGGGGGCGAGGGTGTGGTGCAGGTAGCGCACGGCGCGCAGGTTCGGCTCGTAGTACAGGTTCCCGACGAAGGCCACCGCTGCGGGCCGCTGGTGGTGGCACGGGCGTGGACCGGGCTCAGCCCCGCACGGCACGACATCCACCACCCGGGCCCCCAGCGCGCGGGCCCGGGTGGCGTCACGGTCGGTGAACGCGACCACCCCGTCGGCGGCGGCGATGGCGGCCGCCTGCAACAGCGCCGCCTGTCGGTGCTCAGCGCCGATCGAGCGCGCCACGGGGCATCGTCAACTTGTTGGGCCTGTCGGGTGTTATGAGCATGGTGTGATCGGTTGGGCCGGTCCCCACGACCCGTGTCAGGCCGCCGTGGCCGTGCCGGTGATCTGGTTCCAGGTGGTGAATCG
>JBATXM010000255.1:0-9700 GCA_049673305.1 Pseudonocardiaceae bacterium
GGCAGTGACACGTTCTGGCCGCTGCCATCGCCTGGCTCTTCCCAGCACCCGGAGATTCTGATCATCAACGCCCGAGACCGCTTGACCAGGAGTGCTCAGGATCCTGTACGCATCCTCGTCACAGGCCGGGTGGTGCACCTGCTCGAGCACGTCGCCACCGCCCGGGAGCAGGCCCGACGGGAGACCTGGCTGCTGCTGGCTCCCCAGGTGAACAAGCCGGCTCGCCGGGCGGAGTTGGACGCGCTGCTGGTGGTGGACGCCTCCCTGGGACGCATCCCACTGGCGTGGCTGGGTGCCGGCCCAACCAGCTCGAGCCCGACGGCGACCAAGACGGAGTTGGCGAAGCTGGCGTATCTGCGCGGGCTGGATGCCCATACCTTGGGGTGTCGGTAAGACCGGGCGACACGCGACGGTCGCCGACGGGGTTCCCGGCCTCCACCCGAACCGCAGTGCCCAACGGCTTGACGTCAGAGGGGCTTGACATCCATAGGGGCATCAGTCCCTGACCGAGGCCGGTGCTGCCTCGTAGTAAGCGGAGTTGGACTGCAGATGTTCACTCGATCGGGGTTGAGGGTGACGTATTTAAGCGGCGCTTCTCTTCCTCTTTGTGGTTGCTGGTGCGGGGAGCGGAGGGAAGGGGGTCGTCGCGGTGTCCGAGCTGCGGTGAGGGGACACATGGGCCATGTCAGAGCAGGGGTGATCGCGCTCACGAGGGATAAACCAACCGCCCGGTTAGCAGGGGCAGCCATTGGTATACCGCGTCGACGCCCCAAGATCGCTGTTGCCGGGATTGCTGCGGCAGATACCCAGTCTCGAACAACAGCCAAGGAAAAACCAAACAATGAGAATGGAGATGTTTCATGACCAACGTATCCGCCCTGCCCGGCTCTGTCGAGAAAGCTCTACCCAACCAGACGGGATTCGATGCGAGCTCAGGGATCCTGGCGACAGTAGCCACGACGCTGGCTAGTATTCTGGGTTATAAGTTTGCTATTCGGTATATTTCTCGTGGACCCACTGAGGATCCCGGTGATCTCAGCCATGACGAAGCGGTGAGCATTCTCAACAGCGGGTTAGCTCTCATGGCGATTCAGCATGTCGAGCCGGCGGGTTGGCACCCGTCCGCGGCGCTCGGTACTCAGTACGGGCAGACGGCTGCTGCCCATGCGGCCGAGATCGGGTTCCCCGCGAACGTGAATGTGTGGCTGGACCTGGAAGGTGTCGCCGAGGGGACCCCGGCGCAAAATGTTATTGATTACTGTAACAACTGGTTCGATGCGGTGAGCGCTAATGACTTCGTGCCGGGAGTGTACATCGGAGCCAACTCGGGATTAAACGCTGACCAGCTCAGCAATCTGAAATTCGCCCATTTCTGGAAGTCGAGCAGCACCGTGCCGCCGGTGCCCGGTCGTGGATACCAACTGATCCAAACAGGCATGATAAATGCAGCCGGCATCAGCATCGACCCCGATACAACGCAAAATGATGAAAAAGGTGATGCGGTTCAGTGGCTTCGGGTTCAGTAAGTAGCGCCTAGTGCTGCGCCGGCACACCACGCTATCCGGGGTGTCGGTAAGAGGCCTGCCGTTAACGAAGCTGCCAGGAGCCGCAAACGCGACTGTTGCTGCTGATCACGACACTGATCGTTTGCCACACTGGGCGGTGTCTGGAGTGCCAAAGCGCTACGGTGGCGGTGCTCTGACCAGGCGATATACCACCGTTTGCGGCTACTGGCGGCTTCCTTACCGACACCCCGACACCCTGGCCCGGCTCGACCGGCCCGAGCACCGCCAGACCGTGGAGCGCTTCGCCGCCTGGCACATCCAGCGGCGGCTGCGCCGCTTCGCCGACCAAGGGCCGGTCACCGACACACAAACCCAGCAAGCCCGAGCCGAGATCCGGCTGGCCATCACGGGGTGCAGCCAAGATACGGACAGAAGCCGCCATCAGTCGATCTTGAATGGGGATTTCCGCTGTTCAGGTGGGTACGGCCTCTCTGCGCTCGGCTTCGACCGCGGCCTTAACCACGAGAGCCGACACCTCATCCGAGCAGCAGAAACTCACTCCATAATCCACTGATGGCGGCTTCTGTCCGTACCTTGGCTGCACCCCGGTACGGCGAGACCGTTCGAATCTGGGGGAGATCATCCGCCCGAGTGTCCGGCGATCTTCGGTCTATGCCGCGACCTCGACCGGGCCGCCAGTATGGGTGAAGCCCGGCTACCAACGGCGGAAGAGGGCGGAAGGATCATTATTGAGGACCTGGGGCTCCGACAAGGTGCCGATCGAGACCGTCCGAGGATCCGTGCTTGACGCTGATGGAAGATCACCGGGCGCTCGGATAGATGATCTCCCCCGGATCCGAACGGTCTCGCACTACGGCGATCACCGCTCCGATCAGCTCATCAGTCAGCGCCCCGATCTCGAGGACGCAGCGAGGTCCGGCCCGGGGCTTGAGTACGCGCCGCGAAGCCCATGCGGCGGCTCATTCTCACGAAGCGTCACGGGAATCTAGTCGGGGAGTCAGGCGGGGATGCGGGGAGTTTTCCCCGTCAGCCTCCCCCGACTAGATCCCCGGCCTGGGCTGCGCAGACACCGGACGGGGAGGCAGCTCCCGGCGTCCAAGGACTCCGTGGAACCCCCGATTTTCGGGAAAGAGGACATCACGGTTCGCGTCCCTCCCCGCTGTGTTGACGGCACTGTCAACCTCTCGAGCGAAGGCCAGGGCCGGGACTAGAGGTCCGTGAGGTCCAGCACGGACTTGCTCGCTAGCTCGCTGGGGGATGGACGTCTCGCCGCTGCTAGTTTCCGACGGCGGCGGGGACGTCCGACTTGGCGGGAGCGTCCGACCTGAGTACGCCAGTGGCGGGGGCGGCGGACCTGGGTACGACGGCGGAGGAGCAGACTCCGGGGCTACGAACTGCTTGCCGAGCTGCTCCAAGATCAATGGGGCGGACACACCGACGGCGATGGCCCCAACCCCGCCGCCAATCTGGCTGGCTTGGCCGAGCGCAATCGCCAACCCGGCGCCCGGTTCTCGCCCCAACGCGGTGGCAGCTCGGCTACCCTCTTCATCCATGAGCAGTGAGCTGGAGTCGGTGAGTCTCCCGGCAGAGCTCCTCGATGAGGCGCGTGATGCCGTCGAGCGAGGCTCTGTGGGGAGCGTGGCTGACTACGTCGCCGACGCGGTGAGACTTCGCCTGGCCAAGGATCGTGCTCTTGCGCGGGTGGCAACGCTGTTCGGTGGGCCGCCGCCCGAGGACGTCCTCGCCACGGTCCGCCAGCGGGCAGGTCTTCCGCCACGTCGCGCCGCTTCGTGATCGGGGGCCGCGTCTTTGATGTGACCGCGATCGTTGACTTCGCCACCGCCCGGTCAGTGTATGCCGAAGCGCTGGTGATGACCGCGATCGAGGAGAACATCGTGTTGGTCGTCCCCGGCGCGGCACTGGCTCGCGCGGCCACGCTGATTCCTGCTGGTCACGAACTCGGCGTGGACGTCCTGCTCGGCTTGCCGTGCACCATCGTCGAGGCTCTGAACGCTACGCAGGCGCGGGCAGTTGGCGCGCTGTTGCAACAGTGCGGTCAGCCCGGTCTTGATGTCGCCGTCGCGCACGTCGTGTACTGCGCGCAGCAACGCGGGTGGCCGGTCGTGACCGATGACCCGGGGCCGCTGCTCGCTCTCGACAACTCGTTGGAGATTGAGAGCTTATCCTAAGAGGAGCCTTCCGCTCGGGTCCGTGTCACCAGCCATAACAGCGGAGAGCGGGAAAACTGGGGGAGGCTACGCGGCCAGGGCCAGTGGACCAGGCGTGTTGGGGGTCCAGCCAAGATACGGGTAAAACCGGCAATGAGATGATCTTTGTCCGGTGAGTCCCACCGGTGGAGAAGCTATTACTCGTCGGTTGCGCTGAGCTGAGTGCGAGGTGGTGGCGAGTTCGGCCTGGTCAGACGCCTAGAAGGTCGTTGGCGTCGTCTACTCACCGGGTGGCCGTTTGGTGGACGGCGCATCGCGCTGGCTGGTTGTAGGCGATCACCGCCCGGGCGGCCGTCGCCCCGCCGTGTCCCCGTGAACACGGTTCTACCAAGGGATTTACGGATACAAGATCATCCCATTGCCGGTTTTACCCGTATCTTGGTTCTACCCCTTCTGGGCCGATATCGAGACCCATCACCCAGAGGTGACCAGCTTGCACCTGCCTGCCGAGGTGGCCGAGGAGTGGAAGCAGCGAATGGCGTTCCGCAAGGCTGACACCAACGGGGCCCGCCGGCCACGCAAGGCAGTGATCGAAGCCCTCACCAACATCCGCGCCTTCTACCTTGACATTCAGGAGTGGGCGCTGGAGGACCCGAGCTGGGCCCAATGGGGGTAGAACCCGAATACGCCAGAAAGGGGCCACGCGTGTTCCAGTGGTTCCTGTGAGAACGCCCTGGCTTCAAGACAACAGGCCTGCCGTGGCCTGTGACCAGGCACGATGCGCAGCACACACCGAGACTGATCCCGCCGTTATCGCCAACCATCACCGGTCACCATGCCCGCTCAGCCGACCTCATGTCTCGCTGACCAGGGGAAACGATCACTGCGGCCCCTTTCTGGCGTATTCGGGTTCTACCCCTCCAGAGCAACCTGGCGATCATCCCAGCCACCACGCCGCACGACCAAGTTGACAATGCCCGCCGCTTAACCTCCCCCACTTTGTCCCGCTCTCCTACCGGTGAGCGTCGATGACATGGTCACCTAGCAAGCGATCGACGTATAGGCGGGTGATCGCTTTCGCCTCAATCGCAACCGAGACGGCGAACTTTCCGTGCGGTGAGAAGGTGGCATTGGCTCGCCAATGCCTCTGAGCCAGACAAGGGGCGCTGGTATTCCTCGATGAGGGCGGGGCCGTTTTTGGTCGCGACGTCCCATCCAGTTGACCGTAGCCAGTCAGCGCAGTCACGGCGTTCGTCTAACGGCCACAGGGAGGCCATGTCCACACCAATCTGGTGCCATGCCTTACGAAACGGAGGATAGCTCAGCATATCCCGAACTTGCTGTTTATGTGCTATTTCCGCAGCGAACTGGCTACCAGGTTTTGACCATTTCCCTATCTGGTCGAAAAGTTTTTCCTCTGTCGCGCCTGGCAAATAAGAGAGTAGTCCCTCGGCCAGCCATGCGGTCGGTTTACTGGGATCGAAGCCGGCTGCGGTCAACGCACCCGCCCAGTCCTCACGCAGATCTATGGGCACCAAGTGACGCCGGCATTTCGGCTTGGCACCACGAGCGCCGAGCACGCGCTGCTTGAAGTCAAGCACCATGGGTTGGTCGATCTCATAGAGGTCGGTCTCGGGTGCCCAGTCGAGTCGGAACGCACGTGTGTCCAGCCCGGCCGCCAGTATCACCACTTGGTGCACGCCCGCAGATGTCGCGGCAGTAAAGTAATCGTCGAAAAACCGCGTGCGTACGCCCACATAAGACGCGTTAAGCCGCAGGAACAAGTTGTCTGGGTCGGGTCGGGTGGGTATCGGCACCTCGGTCTTGACCGCCTGGACGAAAAGCTCCGCAAACGGGTCGGACACCAGACTGTCTGATCGGTGCGTCTCTACCGCGCGTAACCCGGCTATGGCCAGTGCTGTCAGGCCCACACTGGAGATGATGTCCCACTGATCTAACTTGTTCTCCATGAGAACACCTCATTTCAGTCGAAGCTGAAGGGCAGGAGCGTGCGTGCGGTTTCCCAGCGTGTGTCCAGATCGGCGGCGTCGGCACCGCCGAGATTGACGATGGCATATCGGAAGCTGTCGACGTCTTGACGTATCTCGGAGAGAAGTTTACCGGCCGCGACGAGTGTCACCACCGTGGAGTCGGGAAAAAATCCCCGTAGCGCTGCGATATCTTGATCATGGGGAACACGCGTAACCTGCGCGTTGCTGAAGCGGCGCAGTACGAAACTCGTGGCCACACGATAACGTCCGGCCTGAGGATTCCAGTGGACTGTTCGTCCGGTAGCGAGATCGAGTTGGACCGTGTAGGTCGAGGTACCGTCAGCCATCCGGTAGAGGTCGCTGAACTGGTAGGACATGCGGGGATTAAGTTCGATCACGTGAATGGTGTCACGTGCCGGGTCGTAGAAGAACTCGACGTTGAAGCAGGTGTGATCGAGCCCGGTCGCCGCGACGAGGCGCCGGGTGAGTTCCACCATTCGCGCTAGTATTAGTGAGGGAAGGTGGGACGGGTAGTCAAAGCGGCGGAAGTTATTGGTACCTGGGTACATCACCGAATCGACCACGCCCTGCACGGTAATGTGACCGTTTTGCACGAAACCGTCGACAGTGGCCTGCGCTCCGGCAAGTGGTGTCTCGGCGATGAACCAGTGCGCTGGTACGTCTCCGTCACAGTGGTGGGTGAGCAGTTGTTGGTACGGCTTGAGCGTAGCCAATAAACGCAGCCGGGTGATGGCGTCAAACCGCAGTATCGTACGCAATTCTCCGGGATGGTGAGCTAGTTGGGCCCGAGCGGATGTGCAGCCCTTCACGGGTTTGACGAAGACCGGGAAGGGCAGCGCTCCAAGCCAGGGCCGGCGCGGGTCGAGTGGCTCGTAGTCGGGGGTCGCCTCGGGAATGACGGCAGTGTGTAATTGACGACTGTAGTACTTGTGCCCCATGAGCACGATGTCGCGTAGCGGTGGTGCAGGCAGGCCGAGGCGTTCGGCGATCGCAGACGCGAGGAAACACGAGGGGTAATCGCAAGTGCCAAGGATTCCGCTGAGCTGTTGACCACGGAACCGCCTGACCGTGTCGTCGACCCATCGGTGGACGTTGAAACCAAGTCCGGACCTTAGCAATTTCACGGTCGATTTTGTGTTCGCCCATAATGAGTTCGCGGCGAGTTCCTCGCCCACCCAGAGAAACTCGTAAGTGTCGCACAGTGCTGGGTCTGCCAAGGCCGCGTAGTCCCAGTTCGTGGGCGCTACAACGAGTACGCGGAGACGCGGCAAAGACATCAGATTGTGCCCGTGAAGACAGGTGTGGAGGTTGTCGCTATGCGGTAAATTTGGAATCGAGCCAACTCGATTGAGGTTGTACCTCGTCGTGGGTGCTTGCTCACGACAGTCGTCATAGGCATTGTCAACTTGGTGAGGCCGTCTGCGGCTGGGATGATCGGCGGGTTGATCTCGGTGGGGGGAGGGCTGGGTTGATGGCCGCTGTTGTGTCGTCGTATAAGGGGTTTCGCTTCCCGGTGGAGATCATTAGTCACGGTGTGTGGCTGTATCACCGGTTCACGCTCAGCTTCCGTGAGGTCGAAGAGATGATGATGGAGCGCGGGGTCGTGATCTCCCACGAAACGGTGCGGCAATGGCGTTGTCAACTTGGTGAGGCCGTCTGCGGCTGGGATGATCGATAGGTTGATCTCGGTGGGGAGGGAGACCGACCAAAACCGTGGGAGATCAACTGTTCGAGCGCCTGGTGATCTTCCGGCGCCGCCAGGTGCGGATCATCCGTGCACGGACCGCGCCCCCGAAGGTCTGCGGCGGACCGGATGCCATCAGGCCGCCCAGGTACATCGCTTCACTGTGCACGGGCGGACTACGGCTGCGGGAGCAGTAGCAAAAAGTTGATCTCCCACGGTTTTGGTCGGTCTCCGTCACTTGGTACTGATTCCCAGCTCAGCGCTACCTCTCCCAAAAAGTTCCGCTCTCCCGTCGAGAAGGGGTTCGTGGTGCGGCATCGTCTGCCGGTCTCGTACAAAACCGCCGCTCACGCTCAGCGGAGGTCGGTAATCTGTTGTGGGCACTGGCTGTGACCTCGGAGGAGGGGGTAACGCTGTGGGTAAGCACGATGATCATGAGGCGAAGACCACCGGTGATGGTCAGGTGCCCAAGGGCACGGTGATTCCACCGGCACCCCGCGACGAGGGGGGCAAGCACGGAAAAGATGATGGGGGTAACTCCGAGGAAGACCAGGACGAGGAGTGACCGAGTCCGTGCTCCTGCGCCGCATGGTCGATGACCTGGTTGCTAACGGCGAGCTGGTCCCACAGTGGCGCGAGGCTTTCGCCTCGGTGCCCCGGCATGTGTTCATCCCGGAGGTGGTGTGGTGGGAGAACGAGGACACTGAGGGTCCGGCCGATCTCGTTCCCCTGCGCCGAGCCGAGGACCCGGAGGCCTGGTTGAAGCTGGCTTATGGCCCCGATTTTGTCATCACCCAGGTTGATGATGGTGATCCGGTCGGGCCGGCCGGGCGTGGTCACTACGCCACCAGCTCAGCCAGCATGCCCGCCGTGGTCGCCGACATGCTGGCCAAACTGGACGCGCAGCTGGGCATGCGGGTCTTGGAGATCGGCACCGGTACCGGTTACACCGCCGCTCTGCTCGCCCAGCGGCTCGGTGCCCAGAACGTCACCACGATCGAGATCGACCCGGCACTGGTCACCCGCGCGCGGCACGCCTTGACCACCGCGGGCTACGGCGAGATCACCGTCGTGACCGGCGACGGCACTCACGGGTACCCACCGGGTGCGCCGTATGACCGGGTGATCTCTACCGCCAACGTCAACCAGGTGCCCTACGCCTGGGTGGCCCAGACCCGCCCCGGTGGTCGGGTGCTCACCCCCTGGGGCACCCCGTACTACAACGGTGGACTGCTCTCGCTGACTGTGGCCACCGACGGTACCGCTCGCGGCGGGCTGGTCGCCAAGACATCGTTCATGGACCTGCGCGATCAGCGGACCCCGCGGGTGTCGGTCCGTCGCTGCGTCCACCACGAGGAGGACGCCACCACCACCAGCACCGAGCTGCACCCCCACGACGTCGCCGGGCACTACGACGTCCAAATCGGCATCGGCCTCCAAGTACCCGAGTGCACCTACCTCTACCAGCCCGCCGACGACGACTCCGAAGAGGCCACCCTGTGGTTTCTCGACCCATGGTCAGGCTCCTGGGCCAGCCTGCACCACAATCCCCACCGCGCCTCGAACTCCTACCGGGTACGCCAACTCGGGCCACGCCACCTCTTCGACGAAATCGAAACCGCCTACCACCGGTGGCGCGACGCCGGCAGCCCCACAGCCGACCAATGGACCTTTACCCTGACACCACAGCAACAGCGAATCTCCCCGCAACCCACGCGGGGGCACGAAATCATCTCGGAAGTCTTACCGGCCCGGCCAGGCTGAGCAATGACCCTCCATGATCCACTGTTTGCCGCTTTTACACGCATCTCGGCCAGACCCGACCTTGAGGCGTTGCTCCACTTATCGCTGAAGATTCACCGCCAGATAGCCCTAAAAGTCACAGGTATCAGAAGTCGTCCCGGGATGATACTGCTGATACTGGCAAGTATCGGCAGCAACGGGTAGGGGTGCAGAGGGTTTTGGAACGGGATCCGGCGTCAGTGGCTATTTTCGCTGGTCACAGGACCTACTGGCCTGAGCTGTGAAGGCACTTCACCCCCCACGCATCCAAGCCAAACAGGGCGGTGAACTGCAGAAATGCGCGCCAACGCCGGATCCCGTTCCAAAACCCTCTGCACCCCGGTTCGCCGCGTCGGCGGCATCAGCCCATCAGGTCTGCCCGTTCAGTGTGGCTTGTGGGGCCTTGACAGGTCCCGGTGGTGGGTGTTAGAAAATGCGCCGACAACAACGGTGGACAGTCCGAGAAGCGCTCGCACGAGGCAGCGCAAAGGCAGGTGCACAGGAGAACGCAGGAGGTTGAGAAACGGT
>JBATXM010000256.1:0-119962 GCA_049673305.1 Pseudonocardiaceae bacterium
CTCCACCACACCGAACAAACCAGACAGAACGTAGCGGAAGTTGACCTCACGGCCCGGTGTCGGCTACCGCGTCACCACAGCTCAGAGGCATATACGACCAAAATTTCTTCGGGGCTACGGGCACCCCGGTACGCGCCACGGGCGCCGCTGCGGAACGCGGCCAGGACACCGAGCCCGGCCAACGCCACCACCACGACCAACACCGGAACCACAGACGGAGTCATCGGGGCGCACCCCCACCCCGGTAGTGGGGTACCTGACGGGTGGCGGCCTTGCGGACCCGTAACAGCAGCGAGATCACCGCGGCTACGACGGGCACGTCCCAGCTGGCCAGCCACTCCAGCATGCGCTCGTCATAAGCGCCCAGCTCTACCCCCTGCAGGGCCGCCACCAGCGCCGTCCGGCGCTCCTGGGCGTGGGCGTGGTGGTATCGGCCGCCGGGGTGGGACACAAACGGGGCGTGCACGCTGACCGGCGCGCGGTCCAGCGGCTCCAGGGGCCCGCGCATCACCGCACCTCCCCGGCCAGGTCGGCACCGGATGGGCGTGGCGTGGCGGGGCGGGATTCGTTGCGGCAGCACCGCCGGCAGTACCGGTACTCACTGGGTGCTGGGTGTCCGTCGGCGGTGACCGGGTGGCGCCATTGGCTGAACTGGTGGCCCTCGGCTTCGCAGGTGAGTACCGGCGCGCACGCTGAGCACAGCAACCGCCTACCCCGCCCGGCCCGCCACCTGTGCGCGGTGGCGGCGGTCAGCGCGGTGCGCTCGGTGCGGTAGTGCGCCTCGAACCCGGGGCTGCCTAGGGCGTCTCCGCACTGGTCACAGTGGACACTCACGCAGGTGTGGACCTGTAGCATGTTGATCTCCTCGATCACTCGTGTTGGGTGGTGGGGAGACCCGGCTCGGCGACTCTGCTGGCAGGCACTTGACCGCCGGGCCGGGGAAATCGTTGACGTCGTGATGCGGGTGTGCGGCTACCTCGTGGCGCGCCACCGATCTCGTCCGACTCGGGCTTGTTCTGCGCTGGTGTCATCCATGGCGGCAAGGAAACCGGGTCAGGGCGGGGGTGCGGCAGTGTGCACAGCGGGTGCATCCGTGCACACGGGGTGTGCACGGGGGTGCTTTACTACGTCTGAGGTGATGGTCCACAGTGGGCGCCGAACGAGAGTCAAACGGGCTTCTAGCAGCGGTGATGCAGCAGGCCGGGGTGAGTAACAAGGGTTTGGCCACCCGTGTGCGCGTTGAGGCCGCGAAGACCGGACATGACATCTCTCCCGATCATGTCTCGGTGCGGCGGTGGCTCGATGGGGTGCGGCCCCATGACGACACGATTCGGTGTATCGCCGCAGCACTTGGCACGAAGCTGGGTCGGAAGGTCACGTTCGCGGAGATCGGGTTCGACTGGGTGGTAAAGGTGGCCGAGGTCGACCTCTTGGACGATGGCGCGCAGTACTTACCCAAGTCTGACCAGGCTGTTGACCTGCTGGCCGCTCTTACGTCCGCTGATCTCTCGGATGGTCCAGCTCTGGCTGCGTCTGCTTGGGTGTCGGCTGTTGCCCCCAGCGTCATCGCCGGATACTTGTTCGCGGAGCCGCAACGTCTTGCATACTCTGGTCCGCTAGCTGTGTCGGACGTGGATGTAGCAGGGCGAATTCGCACGACCATCAGGTATCTTATGGATCTGGATTTCCGGTTCGGCGGTGGGCACACGCGAAAGATGTTGCTGGTTTACTGGAATGCAGAGATTGTTCCCGCGTTGCGGCGGCGTTACCTTGAAGTTATTCGTCGTGAGGTTATGAGCGCTGCTGCTGATGCGGCTGAACTGCTCGGTTGGAGCGCGTATGACGCGGGGCGGCACGGTGTCGCTCAGTGTTATTTCGTGCAAGGTTTGCGTTTGGCGCGGGAGGCGAACGATCGCTTGATGGGTGGTCAGATTCTTTCGAACCTGAGTCATCAAGCTAACTACCTTGGTAATTTCAGTGAGGCCATACAATTTGCGCGAGCCGCTCAGGCGGCTACCGTCGGGGAGGCTTCAGCAACTGTGAGCGCGATGTTTCTCGCTATGGAGGCGCGGGCGCTCGCGAGTATCGGGGATGCCCGCGCTTGCGCGGCGGTGCTCCATCGAGCGGAACAAGAATTTGACCAGAGCAATCCGAGTGCAGATCCCGACTGGATCGGCTATTTTGACGCTTGGGAGCTTGCGGGGGAGGCCGCGCATTGTTTCCGAGATCTCGGTCAGCCCCGCGAAACTCGACTCTTTGTCGCGCAGGCAATCGATCCGATTCGTACCCCCGCGCGGACCCGTGCGTTTATTGACATGGTCGGCGCGGCAGGAGCATTGCGTGCCGGGGATCTCGACCAGGCTGTCTCCATCGCGACGGACGTCGTCAGGTCTGCTAACTCGTTGCAGTCCAGTCGGTATATCCGGTACGTGACAGACTTTCACAAGTCTCTTACGGAGAAGAACGCTTCTCATCCGTCCGTACGGGAATTCACCGAATTAGTGAGGGTGTCCTATCCGGCGTTGGTGATACCGGGGGGAGTTTAGAACGGACGCCAGCCAGAGGACGGCTCACCTCGAAGCGTCCGCATCCGCACCTGGTACTCGTCAGCAAGCTCAGGCGATTCAGCGACGTTCTGCATGAGCCAGGTCGTCATCTTCAGTTCGTGTACTGCGCGCAGGACATCGAATCCTTCTGTCCAGCGTGTCACGTCGTACCCGTACGCATCGACGAACTGACTGTACTCGTCATCGGTCCACCACCTTGCTGTCAGATACTCAGTCGCCGTCATGGCGAGATCCCACTCCGGCTGACCCCACGCGAACCGCTCAAAGTCGATCAACACAGGTTGACCGTCGCGAATCATCAGGTTTTCAGAGTGCGCATCTCCATGTGTCGGCGCGGGCTGAAGACGATAGCGAAGCCCTAGTAACTCCGACTGAAGGAAACTCAGCCGTTGCATCAGAACAGATTTATCAGTAAACGGTACTTTGGAGGCTTCGATTCGCCGCCGCACACGTCCAAGAATGTCTTCATGCGGCAGGGTGAATGTGGTGGGAGGTGGCGTGGCATGGAGACGGCGAAGTACTGTCCCTAACGTAGCTATGTCCCGCCGGTCGCCAGGGCGACCGGCTATGAATCGCCAGAAGGTGACGGGGTAGCCCCCGGCCGATACCGGCTGGAGAACGTCATAAACTTGAGCCGCCGGAAAACTCATCTTCGCGAGCCAGTGCGCGACGTTGACCTCTTTCGCTGCGTCTGTCCAGTAATCCATGGTGCGCGCGATTCGAACGATAATGCCGTCCTCTGGTAGGTGAAACAGTGCGTTCTCCCCGAACCTGATAAGACGTGCATCGTTACCGTTGAGCCCGGCGGTCGAGCACGCTGTCCGCAAGGTCTCCCAAGACGAGGGGACACTCAATGGCGTGGCCTCGGCTGAACCACCCGTTCCGTTACTCACCGCCCCAGGGTACTGACGTTCCCTGGTTCCTCTCTTGTCCTGTTATCGCAGGATGATCTCCCGAGATCACACGGGCCGTGCGGCAGTACCCAATTCTTTGATCGCCTACGCCGTTCCGGGCTGGTCAGACGGGTCAGGCCATCTCGGTCGGCCCGTCGTTGTCGCCGTCGTACCAGTTTCGTGCCCAGTCGGTCTCGCAGTCGCTGGCCGTGCCATGCGGCCGAGCGTCCGTGTACCGCCCATGGTCGAACTCATCGGCCACGCGCGTAGCAGGATCGCCCCCCCCCCCGCGCCCCACCTGCTGAGCCAGCTGAGCGTCTCGGCGACCAGGTTGGCCGTCCTGCGGGACGAGCCGACTGGCCCACCACACAGCCGCGTGGCGTCGATCACGGGGCCGGGGGTGGTGGATCGAGTCTGAGCGGTACGGGGATTCCTTCGGGGTGAACTCACTTGCCGCGGGTCTCCAGTTGTGCGTAGATTTTGCACTGTCCACTCCCGTAGTGGACAGTGCAAAAGTGGACCAGATTGGTAGTCGAGAAATTCGCTTCTGCGTACCCCGTTAGCGAATTTGATGAGGGCGTGTGGCATGACCGCACTACCCCGGGCGCGTTGAATCTCCTTATGGTCATCCAGCAACTGTCGTGACATTATGTCCAAGCGCTCACGGAAGGAAAAAGAAAGCGTGATACGCTGCGCACTGCGGCCGTCTAGGTCAGAATCACCGAGCCCGCCTCGCGGTCGCTATCCCGCCCCCGCTCACCCAAGCCACTCGGTCAAGATGTCACGCAGCGCCTTGGCGCTCTCCTCATCGAGGGTGATCACGCATTCGCCCGTGACATGGGGATCGAGCGCAAGCGATCTGCCTTGTAGGCTCACCATGAGGTTGGCGAAACCGATTGGGCCTCGGTGCAGCGCACACGTCGCGGGGATCGCCTTGCGGCGACCGGTGCTTGGGCGGTTGGCATGATTGTACAATTTCATGATGATTCCTTTCCTTGGTGTGGGAAAAACGTATTTCGATCTTCAGTGTTGGGGTCGAGTAGGCATGGTGGGTGTCACCTTGGGGCGGGCTGATCATTGATCGTCCACAGGTGGAAGGCATGGGCCCACCCCCCGGATTTCTGACCCGGCGGGCATCTGACTGGGGCCGATGAGTCATTCATCCACCCCGGTTATCGTGACGATGCTCACCTCCACCAGGGGCATGCCGGTCCGTACCGCTACCATCGCGGCCGCTTGATGCTCGTATACACGATGCGTCTGGCAACCAGCCACCTATTCTTCTTACTCTTGCGAGTGGTGTGTTTCACGCGCGGTTCTCCTGGGAGTTGTCAACTGGATGCGGTTGGTGAGCGGGCGGTAGGCACGATGGTGGTTCCCCGGCCATCGCCAGCGAATTGCTCCCGTGGCTCGCCGCGGATCTGGTGTCATATGACCCGGGGGCGGGGCCGACTCGGGTCATGGCCGCCACCGGGCCCCGGCCCCGTCACTGCGGCCGGGGCGCAGGACGGCCACCACCACCTGGGCTGGCGATGACCCCGGCGCCGAGTCCGGTCCGCGGTGGGTTGCGGTTGTCGGGTGGCGGCGAGGACTGCGGCGCATCGGGGGCAGGGTTTGCTGGTCATCGTGGCCAGTGCCGGGGGAAGGTGAACCGGTAGCCGCAGATCGCCCGGTAGCATCGGTGACCGTGACGCCCGGCGGCGGCCACGTCCCGCTCGGTCACCTCATGCGCCACGTTCGACATCCAACAGGTGATCGAGACCGTGACCAACCGATCAGCCACGACCACCACCGCCCAGCAGCGGCACGCCAGCCCGGCCGCCCAGTGATCCGACCGGGCCAGACCCGGAGGAGGGATCGGTTCCGGGCACCGAGGTCCCAGTCATGGTCCTCACCGGACCCCCGGTCCCGGTGACACGGCTGGGGTGCAGGATCCGCCAGAGCCACCCGGAGCGGCGGTGCCGCCCGCGCCGGGTCGGGACTGCGGGGGATCGCGACGCGACCAGTACGGCGACGCACTCGGGGCAAGGCCGGCCGACGGGGGCGGCCATCGCTGCGGCGATGACGCGATAGCCGCAGAGCGCCTGGTAGTGCCCGCTCCGGCGGCCAGCGGCGATGTTCTCATCGGTCACCTCGTGGGCCCGGTGGTCGAAGTAGCAGGTGATCGGGATCGTGAACAGCCGCTCAGCCACCAACACCACCCCCCAGTCGTGGGCCAGCCGAGCCACCCGATGACCCGACCTCCGGGCGCGGGCCTGCGTGGGTGGCGGCGACACCAACGACATCGGCGGGTTCCAGCGGGTGCGGGCGCCGCTCGTCACGGCGGCGCGCCCACCACCGCCCGGCACTCGATCCCGCCACCCGGGGGGTGGGATCTGGCTGGCCGACAGCGGCGGACACAGACACGGGACTGCTCGACGGATGGCCAGCCGCAGTCGTGGTGGGGACCTGAAGGCCGGGGATCCACGGTGCTGCCCACTGTGGCGTGATCACTCGCCGCGTGCATCCACCCTTTTCGTATGACCGCACCGACAACGCGCCGAGGCCGCAGTCATGGACTGTCGCATTAATCATCTGGGTCGATCGCTTCATCCAACTCGTCGGCCCAGCGCGCCGCGTCCACGCCTAGCGTTGTCAGATCACCGGCTAGCGACACCAGCTGGTGACCAATTCTGCGCAGGTCGCTCACGTTGAGTCCCTCGGTGTCTTGCCACATCAACTCAGCCACGCGTTGATTGACCGTCTCTAGGCTCCGGCTGAACGCAGTCAACCGCGCGCCCAACTCGCGGCCTGGGTGGGGAAGATCCATGGTTTCTCCCTCGTGTGTGCGGTGGACAGTGTGGATCACCTAACGCCGTGGAACCGGCTGGCCGCCGGGAGCTCACGCGGTGGAGCGCGCAGGCTCGACCGGCGGCCAGCCGGGGTTTAGGGGTCCCAGTCGCACACCACGGTGCGCAGTACGCTCAACGTGTCCCCGCCGACTCGCTGGGTCACCGGCGGCTCATTCGGGACGATCAAAGATGATGTGCGGGCCCGGGTGGCGGTGCACGCCGTGCTGAATCCTGCGAGGTAGATGGTGTCCCGCCAGTTGAGGGTTTCCCGGGCGCCCCATAGCAGCCCGTCTGGGCCTGGCGCCACCCGCTGGAAGCTGAACCCGGCGCGCTTGGCTGCATCCAGCAGTCGCTTGGCGGCTACGAGATCCAGACTGTCAGCGGTCATCGCCGTACCCCTCGAGCACCCGCACTAGGTGCGGGCGCAAGCTGGTCGGTCCGGCCTCACCGTCGAAGTGCACGTACAGTCGGTTGCTCCGACTCCGGTCGACGACCTCGCCCCGCTTGCGTAGCCGGGAGCGCAGCGCCCCGTACGAGCGGTCCACCTCGAGCTGCTCGACCCGGCACCCATCAGGAATGTGGGTGCCCTCAGCATCGCGCCACCGGTCATAGATCGCGCCGCTCACGATGACGCCCACAGCGCGCACCTCGGGCATCGCTGCCAGACTGGCGCGGTCCCACTCGTAACGAAAACCCGCGCGCCCCAGATCGCCCGATGCCGACCGCCCACGCGGCGGCCACCAGCCATCGCCTCATCCGTCACGCGATGAGTCACGTTCGGAAAGCTGTCCATCATCTCGATCGCCAGCGGCGGCAGCGTCGGCGCGCTGGCCACCGGTGCGGCCCGGCGCTGGAAACCTGGCGGCGCGGCAACACGGTGATGCCTGCCAGCCATGGCAACTCCTTCTGTCGTTGGGATGGTCGTCGGCGCCCATCCCTAAGCCCGAGTGGACGCTCCAGGCGGCGCACGGCCTCTGATCTACCGTGACTCGACACTTGTCATATGACTCATGTCACGAACAGGCTACGACGACACTAGTCATATGACAAGTGTCAAGTGATGGGTGGTGTGGTGCGACAAGCACGGGGGGGCTGACAATGTCGGTCGGCACGTGCTGAGGGAGGACCCGACGATGGTGGATGGCGGCCCGACACTGCCCGCTCGGCGACTTGGCAAAGAGCTCAAGCGGCTGCGTGAGGCGACCGGTAAGACCCAGGTCGAGGTCGGAAAGTGGGTCGGCACTCCGTCGACCACCATCAGCAAGATCGAGAATGGCGAGCGGAACGTCCCCCTACCGCACCTCAAGCTGATGCTTCAGGTGTACGAGGTCGAGCCCGGGCATGCCGAAACCTTGACGCAACTCGCCCAGCAGGCGAGGGAGCCCGGCTGGTGGGTTGACTACGGCCAGCTCGTGCCCAAGTGGTTCATCGAGTACGTCGGTCTGGAGACCGCGGCCCGGGAGGTGTGGACCTACGAGCAGGAATACGTCCCGGGCCTGCTCCAAACCAAGGCCTACACCGAGGCTGTGACGATCGCCGTCAACTCCACGGGGCAAGCCGAAAGCGCTGAGGGATTCGCCCGCGTGCGGGCAACCCGTCAGCAGCGCCTCACCAGTAAGAATGATCCGCTGATCCTGCGGGCGGTGATCAGCGAGGCCGCCCTGCGCCGCGAGGTGGGCCGGCCCGAGGTGATGCGGGACCAGGCCCGGCGGCTTGTCGAGGTCGCGACGCTGCCCAACGTCACCGTGCAAGTGCTGCCGTTCTCAGCTGGCGCCCACCCTGGCATGACCGGGCCATTCACCACCCTGCGGTACGCTGAGCGATCAATGAACGTGGTGTACATCGAACTGCGCGGTGGCGCGCTTTACCAGGAGCGACCCGTGGACTTGGACGTCCATGAGGCCGTTTTCCAGCAACTCTGCGACCTCGCGCTCAGCGAGGACGACACAGTCGCACTGCTCAACAAGATCGAAAAAGGGTGCTAGATGGAGCCGACGTGGCGCAAGAGCAGCTACAGCAGCGATCAAGGCGGCAATTGCGTTGAGGTCTGCAACCTTGACGACGGTCCCGCCGTCCGAGACAGCAAAAATCAAGCTGGAGCGGTTCTGACGTTCACCGCGGCGCAGTGGTCCGCATTCACCACCGGACTGCGAACCGGGGACTTCGACTGACCCGCAACACCAAACGACCCCCACCGCTTGGACCCGGGGGAGGGGGCAGGGTCATCGTCAAAGTCGTGTCGTGGTGATCACCTCCTTTCTTGATCGCTGGTCAGACGCCGAGGAGGTTGAGGACTTGTGTCTAGGCGGCGGCCCATTTTCTCGGTGGCTTGTTTGATGTTGGTCCAGCCAGCGAGGCGGAGGAGGCTGATCGCGATGTTTCTCATGGTGGCCATGATTTGTGGGGAGGAGCCGGTTCGGACTTGGGATCGGTCTTCGTCGAAGGTGACGTCGCGGACATGGAGGCTTATTCACGTGTAGCTCCAGAAGTGGGGCGCAATAATGGCTGAGATCGTTGTGGGGAAGGTGTCGATCGGGCGTCGGTAGTCGGTGTGTAGGATTCTCCAGGTTTTGAGGTGGGCGATGACCTGCTCGATTATCCATCGGATTTTGTTAACCTGGGTATTGAATTCTTTCTCCCAGTCCAGCAGATCGCGATGGGCTGGTTTCTTGATAGGCGTGATCATATTGTTGCCGACGTAGCCTTCGTCGCCCACCCAGTTCCCGGCATCCACACCGGTGAGCACAGCTGGGATGCCGACTGATTGGGCGATCGCGGGCAACACGGTGGTGTAGTCCTCGACGTGGAACTGCCTGCCGAACTGCGGATGTGCGCCCCAGCGGCCACGCATCCGCAACGCCTCACCCGGCTGCGCCCCCAGCACTGACCCCCCACGGTGACCAGATCCCCGCCACGCCCCACATCGACTCGAGCGACGCCAGCGAAGGTCCACATACAGACGATCCAGAACAGGGCCACGATGGTCGCCGCGCCGAGTAGGACTTGCGCACAGTTCAGACCCTCAGCAGCGAAACGGCGGACATGGGCGATGGTCGTGGTCATGACAGGTTCTCCTTGGACGTCGGGACGGCATGCCCATGGCGACTGGTGAGAGCCGGACTGTTTAGACATGTCTTATCATGAGTTTTGACCTCGCGCTGGCCTGCGCATTGCTGGCTGCGGACGGCCGGCTCCCGGCGCAGCGGCTGCGCGGGTTGGTGCTGATCGGGGAGCTGGCCTTGGATGGCCGGCTGCGTCAGGTACGAGGCGTGCTGCCGGCTGTACTCGCCGCCCGTCAGGTCGGCATCGGCCAGGTGGTGGTGCCGGCCGCCTCGCTCGCCGAGGCCTCCCTGGTTGACGGGATACGGGTGCACGGCGCGACCTGCCTGAAGGAGGTGCTCAGCTGGTTGCGAAACCCCGCCGCCGAGTTGGCGCGTCCTGGTCCTGTGCGCCCGGCCCCGCCGGCGGCGGTTCCCGACCTCGGTGATGTGCTGGAACAAGGTGACGCCCGCTGGGCAGTGGAGGTCGCCGCCGCGGGCGGTCACCATCTGCTGCTGACCGGCCCGCCGGGGACGGGCAAGACCATGTTGGCCCAGCGGATGGTAGGGCTGCTGCCGGTGCTCACCGATCAGGAGGCGCTCGAGGTGACCGCAGTGCACTCGGTGGCCGGTCTGCTCGCCCCGGATACCCCGCTGATCACCGTGCCCCCGTTCATCGCGCCGCACCACACCAGTTCGGTGGCCGCGCTGATCGGAGGTGGTTCGGGGCTGGCCAAGCCCGGTGCGGTAAGCCGAGCGCACCGGGGGGTGCTCTTCCTCGACGAGGTCGCTGAGTTCGGGCCACGATCGCTGGAGGCGCTGCGCACCCCGCTGGAGGATGGTGAGGTCCGGTTGGCCCGCCGGGACGGAGTGGTGCGATACCCGGCACGATGCCAGCTGGTACTTGCGGCGAACCCGTGCCCGTGCGCTCCGCCTGACGAGCGAGACTGCACCTGTGCCCCGTCGGCTCGCAGGCGGTATCTGGGTCGACTGTCCGGGCCGCTACTGGACCGGGTGGACCTGCGGGTGGCGTTGCGTCCCGTGAAGAACATGGGTCAGGCCGACGCGGAGCCGGAGAGCAGTGCGACGGTGCGTGAACGAGTGCTCCAGGCGCGCGCCGCCGCTCGGGCGCGGTGGGCGGGCACCAGCTGGAGCACGAACGCCGAGGTGCCCGGTCCGGTGTTGCGGCGGCGGTTCCGGCTGCCGCAGACGGTGACCGAACCGATCGTGGTGGCGCTGCATCGGGGCATGGTGACTGCCCGAGGGGCGGATCGCACGTTGCGATTGGCGTGGACGGTGGCTGATCTGGCAGGGCGGGACCGCCCGCTGGTTGAGGATGTGAGCGTCGCGATGGGTCTGCGGGACCGGAGGGCGGCATGACGCCGGGGGAGCGCGAGCTGCGCCGGGCTCGGGCTTACCTCAACCGAGTCGCCGAGCCCCCCGCTCCCGCGTTGTCCGAGCTGGTCAGCGAGGTCGGTCCGGTGCGGGCGGGCCGGTTGGTGGCAGCGGGGCAGGTGTCTCACCGGGTGGCTGCGGAAACCAGTGCCCGCCGGGCCGAGGACCGGGCCGAGGCTGACCTCTCCGCGATCGCCGAGCTTGGGGGCCGTTTGGTGGTTCCCGAAGACGCTGAGTGGCCCGCCGAGGCGTTCACCTGTTTCGCCACGCCCGCTGCCCAGACCGACGAGCGTTGGCGTGCCCCCGTGGCGCTGTGGGTACGGGGAGCCGGCCGCCTCGACGAGTTCGGTGAGCGGACGGTGGCGGTAGTGGGGGCAAGAGCCGCGACCGGATACGGGGAACACGTCGCTGCCGAGTTCGGCTACGAACTTGCCGAGGACGGCTTTGCGGTAATTTCTGGCGCCGCATTCGGCATCGACGGTGCGGCGCACCGAGGCGCACTGGCCGCCGAGGGCCGCACTGTTGCGGTGCAGGCCTGTGGGCTGGATCGGGCCTACCCAGCGGGCCACCAGGGGTTGCTGGACCGGATCGCCCAGAGCGGCGCAGTGATCAGCGAGTACCCGCCGGATACCCGGCCCGGGCGGCACCGCTTCCTGGTTCGCAACCGCCTGATTGCCGCGTTCGCGGCTGGCACCGTGGTGGTCGAGGCCGGAGTGCGCAGCGGCGCCCGGCGCACTGCCTCCGCTGCGGCTGCGCTGGGCCGGGTTGTGATGGTGGTGCCGGGTCCGGTCACCTCGGCGCTGTCCGTCGGCTGCCACCAGCTAGTACGTGAGGAGCAGGCGGTGTTGGTCACTCGGGCGGCTGAGGTGGTGGAGGCGGTGGGGCGGATCGGGGCGGACCTCGCTGCGCCGCTGACCACACCCCGCCGGTGCACCGACGAGTTGAGCCCGGAGCTGCTGGCGGTGTACGAGGCGCTGCCCGCAAGGGCTTCCCGGCATCCCGAGCAGCTGGTGCGTGACTCCGGGGTGGCGCTACATCGGGTGCGCTCCGCGTTGCCGATGTTGGAGCTGAGGGGATTGGTGGGATGCGGGGTGAGCGGTTGGCACCGGAGGCTGCCCGACGCCGGGCGTGGCGGTGCTTGACGTGGCGCCGTCGGAAGCGCAGCGTCGTGCGGGTGAACTGCGAGTGAACAAGGACCGGCCGGCACCTGATTTGTTGCCAGAGGGCCTGGCGGCCTATCGGGAGCGCTTCGTGGCCTATCTGCGCTCTGTGCGTGGGCTGTCACCGCACACCGTGCGGGCTTATCGCGGTGACGTCACCGCCTTGTTGCAGTACCTGGCAGATTCGGGTCGTGATGATCTCGCGGCGTTGGACCTCCCGTTACTGCGCAGCTGGTTGGGCGTACAGCACCGCAGTGGCCACCGGCGCAGCACGCTGGCGCGGCGGGCAGCGGCGGCTCGCGCCTTCACCGCCTGGGCTACCCGAGCCGGAGTGCTGGGCAACGACCCGGGGCCGCGGCTGGTCGCGCCGCGGCCGCAGCGAGCTTTGCCCGCGGTGTTGCACCCGGAACAGGCTGCTGCGGCACTGCACGCCGCCGGGCGCGGTGCCACCGAGGAGGCTCCGATTGCGTTGCGCGATCACGCCGTTGTGGAGCTGTTGTACGCGACGGGGATACGCGTCGCCGAGCTCTGCGGCCTTGACCTTGGCGACCTCGATCCGCAGCGGCGTCTGGTCCGGGTACTCGGCAAGGGCGCCAAGGAACGGGCGGTGCCCTATGGGCTGCCCGCGCAGCGCGCCCTGCTCCGCTGGCTCGAACAAGGACGCCCTGCGCTCGCGCATCCCCATTCAGCATCGGCGCTGTTCCTGGGAGCGCGCGGTCGACGAGTCGATCAGCGGATCATTCGGACCGTTGTGCACGACGTGGTCGGTGCGGTGCCGGGCGCGCCAGACATGGGTCCGCACGGCCTGCGGCACAGCGCCGCGACCCATCTGCTAGAAGGAGGCGCAGATCTGCGCACCGTTCAAGAGTTGCTCGGTCACGCTACGCTCGCCACTACGCAGATCTACACGCACGTCACTGTCGAGAGGCTGAAGGCGATCCATGATCGGAGCCACCCCCGTTCCTGAGGACTCCGAGGGTCGTGGCCGCATGGTGACCGCCGTCCTCCCCGCCGGTGCCTCCGCAAATTCTCGCGCCGGTGCCTCCGTCGATTCGGGAGCCTGTGGCCAGACTGCTGGTGCCAGGGTCGAGGAGGTGGAAGCCGGCATCGTCGCGCTGTGGCAGGCCTATGGTCAGCATCGCGACGCGGCCCTGCGCGACCGACTGGTTCTGCATTATGCGCCTTTAGTGAAGTACGTGGCTGGTCGGGTCGGAACCGGGCTGCCCGCTCATGTGGACATCGCGGACCTGGTGCAGTCTGGCGTTTTCGGCCTATGGGACGCCATCAACAGGTTCGAGCCCGGGCGCGGTCTGAAGTTCGAGACCTATGCGATGCAGCGGATCCGGGGGGCGATCCTGGACGAGCTGCGCGCTCAGGATTGGGTGCCCCGTTCGGTGCGCAGCCGGGCCCGCGAAGTGGAGCGGGCACTGGAACGCCTGGAGAGTCGCTTGCAGCGTTCCGCCACTGATACGGAGGTGGCTGCCGAGCTCGGTATCACCACTGCCGAATTGCGGGAACTTTATGCCCAGCTCCAGCTGACCAGCGTGGTCGCGCTCGATGAACTCATCGCCGTGAGCCGTGGCGGCACGTCGATCGCTGAGACGTTGCCCGATGACACCATGGAGGAACCGGGCGCGTTCCTTGATTCGGTTGAGAGCAGGCGCCTGCTTGCTGAGGCGGTCTCACAGCTCACCGACCGGGATCGCGTGGTCGTCTCACTGTACTACTTCGAGAACCTCACCCTCGCCGAGATCGGCCGGGTGCTGGGCGTCACCGAGTCCCGGGTGTGCCAGCTGCACACCCGGGCGGTGCTACGGCTCCGAAGCAGGATGCTCGAAGCCTCCGCCGGGTGACGCGCCCCGGACGTCACCCGGGTCCGGACGTCACTGGCGGGCCGTCGATCGGTAGCAGACGCACTCGCGCCGTGGCGAGCAGGCGCAGCGGGTCCAGGTATTGCCTGTCTTGTTCTGTGCCATTTCCTGTGCCATTTTCTGTGCCTTTTTTGGGGTCGCCTTTTTTTGGGTCGAGGAGAACTCCCCAGTGCAGGCAGGCGGCGCCGGGGCAACCTGGGTCGCCAGGCGCCACGGTGCCGATCCGCTCACCTTTGGTCACCCGGTCGCCGGTGATCACGGTTGGCAATACCGGTTCATACGTCGTGCGCAGCCCACCTGGGTGGTCCACTGACACCACACCATGGCCAGCTACGGTCCCGGCGAACACCACCGTGCCGGCACCAGCGGCGAGCACCGGGGCGCCGACCACAGCGGCCAGGTCGACACCGCGATGCCCTGGCCCGTACCGGAATGCCGGCGGGCGGAAAGCCCGAATCACGGTCGGGGAACCGGGAAGTGGCCAACCGAAGCGCGGCGCGGGCTTGTCGCCAACGTCGTCAGGCCCAACCTGGGCAACCGGCCCCCCAGACAACCCAGACAACACCGCCATGAACATGGTGCAGATCAGAATCCGAGACACGCCAACAGCCTCCCCGCACCGAGCCCGGCTGCCCAGCTGCGAGGTCAACCACTGGGGATAGCGCGGGGCAATGTGGATAGCTGCGGAGGGCAAGGCCACCTCGGCTGGGGTTGGGCGTGGGCACGTCGTACACTGCAACAGCGACTCGCATGCGGGTCGACTTCGCGCGCCAGCGCTGTGCCCTAACCGGGGCCTCGGCGTCCGGCGGTCCTTGTCGCGGTGATGATCGCGCAAGGTCCGGCCGTCGGCCTGGCGCTAGGGCGGCGGTCCGACCCGGCCCGCCGCGACAACCGCATGAGCGCGCTGGCGCAAGCCGGCGTGCCTGAACACATCGAGGTGTGCACTGGCTATGGCCGTCGTCACCATGAAGCAGCTGCTTGACTCCGGCGTGCACTTCGGGCACCAGACCCGCCGCTGGAACCCGAAGATGAAGCGCTACATCTTCACCGAGCGCAACGGCATCTACATCATCGACCTGCAACAAACGTTGACCTACATCGACCGGGCCTACGAGTTCATCAAGCAGACCGTGGCCCATGGCGGCTCGATTTTATTCATCGGCACCAAGAAGCAGGCCCAGGAAGCGATATCGCATCATGCGCAGCGAGTCGGCATGCCCTTCGTGAACCATCGCTGGTTGGGCGGCATGCTCACGAACTTCTCTACCGTGCACAAGCGCCTGCAGCGGCTCAAGGAACTTGAGTCCATGGAGCAGACCGGTGGCTTTTCCGGGCTGACAAAAAAGGAAATTCTGATGCGCACCCGGGAGAAGGACAAGCTGGAGAAGACCCTGGGTGGGATTCGGGACATGCAGCGCGTTCCTAGCGCGGTGTGGATAGTGGACACCAAGAAGGAGCAGATTGCCGTCGGTGAGGCCCGCAAGCTGGGCATCCCGGTTGTGGCCATTCTGGACACCAACTGCGACCCCGATGAGGTTGATTACCCCATCCCGGGCAACGACGATGCGATCCGCGCTGCGGCGCTGCTTACCCGGGTGGTAGCCGACGCCACTGCCGACGGATTGATGTCCCGGGCCGGACGTTCCGCCGGAACCGACGGCTCGGACAAGCCCGGTGTCGGTGCCCCTGTTCACGAGCCGCTGGCCGAATGGGAGCAGGAGCTGATGGTCTCTGGCAACCCCGTCTCTGGCGGCGTTGTCTCTGGTAGCGCTGTTTCTGACACCCTGGTTGCTGACAGTCCTGTTCCCACCACCACCGAGGAGCCGGAAGCCGCGCCGCAGCTGACCGAACCCATAGTCGCCAACAACGGCGTGCCACGGACCTGAGGGTCGGTTGCGCACTCTCCCAATTCGACAACAAACTCCAGGACGGTAAAGCTACGATGGCGAATTATTCCGCCGCCGACGTCAAGCGAATCCGGGACTTGACTGGTTCCGGGATGATGGACTGTAAGAAGGCATTGGAAGAATCCGGCGGTGACTTCGACCGGGCAGTCGAACTGCTGCGCATCAAGGGCGCGAAGGACGTCGGCAAGCGGGCCGAGCGCACCACCGCCAATGGACTGGTAACCGCCGAGGGCGGCGTGATGATCGAACTCAATTGCGAGACCGACTTCGTGGCCAAGGGTGCCGACTTCCAGGAGCTTGCCAGCAAGATCCTGGCTGAGGCGATCCGGACCCGGCCCGTCGACGTCGAAGCGCTCGCCCAGGCGCAGTGCAACGGTGGCAAAGTCGAGGATGCGGTGCAGGCCTTCTCCGCCAAGATCGGCGAGAAGCTCCAGCTCCGCCGGGTGGTGTCCTTCGGCGGCGAGGTAGCCACCTACCTGCACCGCCGTGCCTCTGACCTGCCACCAGCGGTGGGCGTGCTCGTCGAGTATGACGGTGCTTCGCCGGAGACCGCGCGTGCGGTGGCGATGCAGGTGGCCGCCATGAAGCCGCGCTATGTCTCTCGGGATGACGTGCCGGCCGACGTGCTCGCCGATGAACGGCGCATCGCGCAAGAGACCGCCCGCCAGGAGGGCAAGCCCGAGCAGGCGCTGCCGAAGATCATCGAAGGCCGCATCAATGGCTTCTTCAAGGACACCGTGTTGCTGGAGCAATCTTCAGTGCAGGATTCCAAGAAGACCGTCCGGGCTCTTCTGGACGAGGCCGGGGTGACTGTGCGGCGGTTCGCCCGCTTCGAGGTAGGGCAGGCCTGACGCGCCGATGAACGCCGACCGGCTGGTGGGTCCCGGATACCGTAGAGTGCTCCTCAAACTCGGCGGTGAGATGTTCGGCGGCGGTGGAGTCGGGGTAGACCCCGAAGTGGTGAAGGCTGTCGCGCGGCAGATCGCCGAGGTGGTCGCTGGCGGGATGCAGATGGCCGTGGTGATCGGCGGGGGGAACTTCTTTCGCGGTGCAGAACTCCAGCAGGGTGGCATGGAACGTTCCCGTGGCGACTACATGGGAATGCTGGGCACAGTGATGAACTGCTTGGCCCTGCAGGACTTCCTGGAGCGAGTGCACAAGATTGATACACGCGTCCAAACGGCCATCACGATGGGTCAGGTCGCCGAGCCCTACATCCCGCGCAAGGCTATCCGGCACCTCGAAAAAGGCCGGGTGGTGATCTTCGGGGCTGGCGTGGGGATGCCCTACTTCTCCACCGACACCACCGGTGCCCAGCGGGCGCTAGAGATTGGTTGCGAGGTCCTGTTGCTGGGCAAGGCGGTCGATGGGGTCTACACCGCTGACCCCAGGATCGATTCTTCGGCCACGATGTTCACTCACATCACCCATCGCGAGGTGCTTGAGCGCGGACTCAATGTGGCGGACGCGACGGCTTTCAGCCTGTGCATGGACAACAAACTGCCGATCATCGTTTTCAATCTGCTCACCGAGGGCAATATCGCTCGTGCGGTGCGTGGTGAGCCTATCGGAACCCTGGTCAGCTCTGCGGCATAACGGGCATCAGGCTAGACAAGGAGCAGCCGTGATCGATGATACCCTCCTCGACGCCGAGGAGAAAATGGAGAAGGCCGTGTCGGTGGCCAAGGAGGATCTCGCCACGGTGCGTACCGGTCGGGCCAGTCCGGCGATGTTCTCCAAGATTGTCGTGGACTATTACGGCTCGGTTACCCCATTGACCCAACTGGCCAGTGTGGCTGTCCCGGAGGCCCGGATGGCCGTGATCAAGCCCTACGACCCCAGCCAGCTCAGGATGATGGAGAAGGCTATCCGGGACTCCGACCTCGGTGTCAACCCCACTAATGATGGGGTGATCATCCGGGTGCTCATCCCGCAACTGTCCCAAGAACGCCGTCGAGATTTGGTCAAGGTGGCGCATACCAAGGGAGAAGACGCCAAGGTATCCATTCGAAACATCCGTCGCAAGGCTAAAGAGCAACTCACCCGTATGTCTCGAGACGGTGAAGCGGGCGAAGACGACGTCACACGGGCAGAGAAGGAACTCGAGGCCATCACGCACCGGTACGTGGGGCAGATCGACGAGCTCGTCAAGCACAAGGAATCCGAACTACTCGAGGTCTGAATGGCCGCCAGCGGACTACCCGAGCGTCCCACTTCCGCTGTGCACCCAGCTCAGTGCCCGCCCGTCCGGCGGGCGGGCCGGAATTTGTGGGCGGCGATCGCCGTCGGCCTGCTGATGGGCGCCGGGATTCTGGTGGCGCTGTTCACTGTGCGGCAGGTGTTCATCGGGATTGTGGCCGCTGCGGTGGCGGTGTCCAGCTGGGAGTTGGCCGGGGCATTGCGCCGGGTCGGTATCCGGGTGTTGCTGGCGCCGGTCCTCGTTGGCGGGCAAGCGATGGTGTGGCTGGCCTGGCCGTATGGTCAGGACGGAATACTCGTTGCGTTCGTGATCACTGCGCTGGTCTGCCTGGTGTGGCGCTTCCCCAAAGGCGCGGTAGGCTACGTCCGCGACGTCAGCGCGTCGGTGTTCAGCACGGCCTACGTCGCCGGATTCGCCTCTTTCGCAACGCTGCTCGTTGTTCCTGCCGACGGTGCGGCGCGCGTCTTGTGTCTGATGCTCGCTGTCGTGGCTTCGGACGTCGGTGGTTATGCCACGGGCGTGCTGGGTGGGCGGCACCTGATGGCGCCTTTAATCAGCCCGAAGAAATCCTGGGAGGGGTTTATCGGATCGTTGGTGGCCGGTACTGCCGCTGGCGCTCTGTCGGTGATTTTTCTGTTGGGTGGCCAGCTGTGGCACGGGGTGCTGTTCGGGCTGGCGGTCGTGCTCACCGCGACCGGAGGGGATCTGGTTGAATCACTGATCAAGCGTGATCTCGGCGTCAAGGACATGGGTGCTGTGCTGCCTGGCCACGGTGGGTTGATGGACCGGATCGACTCACTGCTGCCTTCGGCGGTCGTGTCCTGGCTGCTGTTGAGCCTGCTCGTTCCGATCGGCGGCTGAAGGTGACCGACCCGGGCGTGTTGGCTAGTCCCAACATCTGGAACTGGCCCGCAGTCTACGAGCGAGAAAATCAGGCGGTCGACGCCGACGGGGCACTGTGGGCGGCATTGGCTGACCGGGCTGACTGGTCTGGCGCCGACATCGTTGATGTCGGCTGCGGAGACGGGTTTCACCTGCCTCGATTCGCCGAGCGGGCGCGCAGCGTGGTTGGGGTGGAGCCCCACCTTCCGCTGGCGATCCACGCCCGCCGACGGGTTCGCGACCTGCCAGGAGTGCGGGTGCTCGCCGGCTGCGCGGGGCGCCTGCCGCTAGCCGACTCCAGCGTCGATCTGGTGCATGCCCGCGTTGCCTACTTCTTCGGACCCGGTTGCGAGCCCGGCTTGGTCGAGGCGCGACGAGTGCTGCGCCCCGGCGCAACCATGGTCGTCATCGACCTGGATGGTACCCAGGCCCCCTACGGTGAGTGGTTGTGCGCGTCAGCGCCCCGCTACCGGCCTGCCGCCGTCGAGACGTTCTTCGCCGCCCAGGGCTTCGACTGCTACCGGGTAGACACCACCTGGCGTTTCCGCGACCGTAGTGACCTGGAGGACGTGCTGCGGATCGAGTTCACTCCTGAGGTCGCGGCGCGGGCGATCGCGCACACTCAGGGACTGACGATTCCGGTCCGCTACCGTCTGCACGTGCGCCGCGAGCCCACCGGGCTCACCGTGCTCACCATGGGGGACAATGGAAAGCGATGACAGCGCTGCCCTTGGTGCCCTTGGTGATCGAAGCCCCGCGCCGGGGCATGCCCCCGCGGCACCTCGCCGACCTCGACCGTGACCAACGCCGTGCCGTGGTGACGGAGCTGGGTGAGCCGGCATTTCGCGCCGACCAGCTGGCCCGGCACTACTTTGTGCGGCTGAGCACCGATCCAGCCGCGATGACCGATCTCCCCGCAGCACGCCGGGACCGGCTTGTTGCGGCGTTGCTGCCGGAATTGGCCACCCCGATGCGGCACATCTGCTGCGAGGGCGGCACGACCCGAAAGACGCTGTGGCGTGCCGCCGACGGGGCGCTGACCGAAAGCGTGCTGATGCGCTACCCGGACCGGGCCACGGTGTGTATCTCCAGCCAGGCCGGTTGTGGGATGGCGTGCCCGTTCTGCGCTACCGGGCAGGGTGGGTTGACCCGCAACCTGTCCACTGCGGAGATCGTCGACCAGGTGCGCGAGGCCGCAGCCGCAATGCGCGACGGCGAACTGACCGGCGGGCCCGGCCGGCTGTCCAACGTCGTGTTCATGGGCATGGGCGAGCCGCTGGCCAACTACCAGCGGGTTCTCGCCGCCGTCCGCCGGATCACGCACCCCGCACCGGACGGGTTGGGTCTGTCTCAGCGATCGGTGACGGTCTCCACCGTGGGCCTGGTGCCGGCGATCCGGCGGCTGGCCGCCGAAGGACTGCAAGTCACGCTGGCGGTGTCGTTGCACACCCCGGACGACGAGTTGCGTGACACCCTCGTCCCGGTGAACCGCCGGTGGAAAGTGGCCGAGGTGCTCGATGCCTCGCGGCATTACGCGGACACCACGGGGCGCCGGGTGTCCATCGAGTACGCGCTGATCCGGGACGTCAACGACCAGCCGTGGCGGGCTGAGCTGCTCGGCCGGCTACTGCGCGAACGCCTAGGCGCCCTGGTGCACGTGAACCTCATCCCGCTCAACCCCACCCCAGGCAGTGAATGGGACGCCAGCCCGTTGCCCGTCCAAGAAGAATTTGTGGCGCGGGTCCGCGTCGCCGGCGTCCCCTGTACCGTCCGAGACACCCGCGGCCGCGAGATCGCCGCCGCCTGCGGCCAGCTCGCCGCCTCACCGTTGCGCCCCCTCGTATCACCATGACCTCGTCATTGTGGAAGTGCTGCGAATCGCAGTATAATGCTGCTATGCCCACGTCGATCACTATCCGCAACGTGCCTGACGACGTCCGTGACGAGCTCGCAGGCAGGGCCGCGCGCGCGGGGCGTTCACTCCAGGAGCACCTGCGTAGTGAGCTGATCGAGCTCGCCCGTCGACCATCCGTCGAGCAACTCCTTGAGCGCGTCCGGGAACGTAAGGTGACCACGTCCACTCGCCTGAGCATTGAGGAGATTCTCGAGCACCGCGACGCCGATAGACGGTGACGCTGGTCATTGATGCGGGTGTCGTCGTCGCGGCGCTGGTCGATGGCGGCCCGCACGGCCGATGGGCGGAGTCGATGTTTGCATCCGGACCGCTGGCCGCTCCGCACCTGATGCCGGTTGAGGCGGCGAACGTCCTGCGCCGCGCCTGCCTGGCGGGCACGCTCAGCGCGGACTCCGCGCAATTGGCCCACGCGGACCTGCTCAAGCTGCGGGTGGTGCTCTTTGATTACGAGCCGGTGGCCGAGCGGGTATGGAGTCTCCGTAGTGCCGTCACCGCCTACGACGCCTGTTACATCGCCCTTGCTGAAGCGCTTGACGCGCCACTTGCCACCATGGACCTGCGGCTGACCCACGCCCCCGGACCGCGTTGCGTATTCAAGACCCCACCGACCACGCAGAGCGCGACCCACTCGGATTCAGCAGGCTGATGTTCACCACCAGGCGCCGCGTAGCCTGTCGCTACCTCGTCGCCGATGCCCCCGGGGGTCTCGGCGCGGGTTCCGGTGAGGAGAGGGGCTCTGGTGAACGTTGAGGACGCGCTGTCGATCGGTGAGCGTGCTCGCAAGCTCCGTTCTCGGCGCGGGTTGAGCCTGGAGGTCGTGGGCGGCCTGGCCAAGATCAGCGGGCCTTACCTGTCGATGCTCGAACGTGGGCTGCGGGGGTTCAATCGCCGTGGCCTGATCGAGGACCTGGCCGACGCGCTGGGGTGCTCGGTGGCCGATCTGACCGGCCAGCCGTACGAGGCGGTGGATCGGCAGAGCGCGCTGGTGAGCGTCGCGGTGACGGAGATCAGTACGGCGCTGCATGACGTCACGCTGGACGACGTGCCGGACATCTCGGCACGGCCGATGGCCGAGCTGACCAGCGCTGCGGCCTTCGCCCTTGTCTGTGCCGACGACGCTGGTTACGGCCTCGCTGGGCAGGGCCTCGCCGCACTGCTCGTTGAGTTGCACGTCCATGCCGTGACCGGCGAGCGCGGCACCCGCCACGCCGCGCTGCCGGCCCTGGTGGAGGCCTGCAAGGCTGCTTACATCCTCGCCCAGAGGACCGGGCGCAACGAGTTGGCGGGAATCGTCGCCCAGCGTGGCCTGGACGCCGCTCGCCTTGCCGAGCGCCCGGATTTGACCGCGCTGATGCAGATGGGCCAGGCTAACGCGCTGATCGGTGTCGGTGCCCGACGACGGGGCCGCCTGGTGTGTGCCGAGGCCCTCCGCGACATCTCGGCGCTGCCAGGCCCGACGAAAGACGACACCACCACCGCCGAAGCCTGCGGGATGCTGCACCTACAGACGGCATTGATCGCCGCCCGTGATGGCCGTACCGGGGACGTCGCCACCCACCTTGCGGAGGCCCGGTCGCTGGCCGCGCACACCGGGGAGCGCAATCACCTGCGCTACCACTTCGGCCCGACGAATGTGGCCGCCTGGGAGCTGGGTCTGGCGGTGGAGGGCGGTACCGGGCCGGCGGTGGCCGAACGCCTGGCCGCAGGGCCGATCGACCTGTCGGTGTTCGGCAGCAAGGGGCGGCCGGCCGATGTGCACTTCGACCTGGCCCGCGCCTGGGCGCAGGCCAATGGTTCGCGTGATGGCGAGGCGGTGCGCGCGCTGGACACCGCCGACCGCTTGGCTCCGGTTCGGGTCCGTAACGACCCGATCGTTCGGGACCTGGTGCTCACCCTGGACCGCCGCGCCCCGCGTCGGGTATGGGAGCTTGACAGCTTGCGCAACCGCTTGGGTGTCAGCAGGCCGGTTTAACGGAGTGTGCAGAGCCGGCTTGATCGTCACGGCATTGTCTGCCGGGTGAACACAGCAGATCAATCACCCAAGACCCAGAATCCGCAGTGCGAGTACGGCCGGATGGCCGTGGACGGCAAGCGCACCGACGACGAGCATCCGGCGTGGTGTCACCCGCAGCACTGCTTTGTGACCGACGAGGGGGGGCGGGTCCACCAGCAGGCCCCTACCCGCTGGGAGGACGACACCGCGGAGGTATCGTGCGAGACCCGGCTACTGGATCCGGCGGACGACGAGCACGTCTACCTGGAGCTGTCCCTACGGTGTCTGCGGCTCAGACGCAACGGGTTCAGCTGGGTCGTGCCGCTGGACACCGCGCGGCGGCTGCGCGACCAGCTGACTGAGCACCTAGACGCCGCGCAATGAGCTGCGCGCTGGTCAGCGAAAGGTTCTTCCTGTGTTCGATCATCGTGTTCACGCCTATCTGCGTGCCCTTGCCGGCCTGCGGGCACACCGTGTCGGTCCGTTCTTGGCATCCTTCGACGACCACGACCCGGGTCTGTTTCGCAACTACGCTGTCCCAGACGAGGGCGCCGACCCCACCCCAGATCAGGTCGCGGAGCTGATCGCGGCGTTCACCGAGTGGACCGCACCCCACGGCTGGGGATACCTGCCGGGCCTCTGCCCGGCCGTTGAGCCCGCACTGGTCGCCGTGGGGTTCGCTCCGGAGCGGCGGTTACCGGTACGACGGTGTCAGCGAGCTCGCCACTATCGGCGTCCGAATTCCCTACCGGCGGCGCGGGATCGCGGCAGCCCTGACCGCGCTGCTGACCCGGGCCTGCCCCACCGCGGGGATCACCACCCCGTTCCTGACCCTCGTAGGGGAGGCGGCGGAACGCATCTACCGCTCTGTCGGCTACCGACCCGTTACCGAGATGCTCCACATCTCCGCCAGCTGCCTAACGGTCGCGCAGGATTACAGGGGCTCGCAGGCTGGCGCGTAGCGAAAAATTCCGCGCAACGAGTCGTCGCAGCCCTAGGGCAACTCCCGGCGCACGATCCCACCGCTTTCAGCCATGATGGGGACGGATCTCACGCCGCGTCGACGGTCGTTGCGCTGACCGTCGATGGGTCCGGGATTACCTCACCCCGCTCGCGCATCACCTCAAGGTGACCGTACATCGCCTCCTTCATCTCCGATAGGGCTTCCTCCTCCGTGTCGCCGGGCCCGACGCAGCCGGGGAGGTCGGGGCTCCACGCGCCGTAACCGCCGTCGTCCGCTCGCTCGATGATGATCGCGTAAGTACTCACCGCAGCCTCCTGTTGATCCCAGCCTGCTTTAGGATGCTGCGCTCGGTACCGATGGGCAAGTCCCGGCTCAGCCCGCCGGGCACGGTCACCACTCCCGGCTTGATTGCGTGGACGTAGTGACGATGCCGCTGGGGTCACGGCCCTGGCCGACCCGGTAGCCTCATTATTGCCGTCCTGAGTAGGAATGACTGGTTTACTGCGCACGGTCGCTCACAGATGCTGATGAATCCAGTCGCTGTAGTTGCTCACTCGGCTGTAGGTGCCGGGGTATCCCTTCTGGGCGCAACCACGGTTGATCCCACCGCCGGAGACTATCCCGGCCAGCTCGCCGTTGATCAGCAAAGGGCCGCCGCTATCCCCGTCGCAGGCGTCGTGCTTCGTGTCACCCGCGCAGAAAAGAGCCCGCTTCATCGAGGTCGGATTTTGTTTGCCGTTCCGGTACGGTTCGTCGAAGCAGGAATCCGATACCACTGGCACGGTCGCCGTGGCCAAGTGTCCACCGCTGTGCGCACCCCAGCCGAAGACCGTGCCAGTGTTACCTGGCCGGTACAGATCGCCGTCATTCGGGCTGGCGAACTTGACCGGTGTAACCCCGGTGACCTCCTTTTCCAGGGTGAGCACCGCGACATCGTCAAAATGCAGATCGGGACTGGTCGAAATGAATTGGAAGTGCGGAGCGACCGCCCGGGAGGTCACGGCGAACTCCCGACCACCTGAACCGGAATTCGCGTCCCGTCCCTGGACAATCTTGGTTGCTCTGGCGCAATGGCCTGCGGTGAGCACCTTCTTTGGTGCGATGAGCGCACCGCCGCAGCTTGGGTCGACGAGCTTCACCACCCAGGGATAGTTTTTCGTTGATGCCGCCGAGCCGCCGATGATGCGGGGCGAAAGCTCATGATCGGGTGCGACGTAGGTCGCTGGTAACGCCACGGAGTCGGCTACCACCCTGGTGGCAAAATCATCCGTGTGGGTTTCGGCAGCGGTCGAGCTAAAGGCCATGCTGTTGGCGGCGGCGAGCACTGTGGCAAGGGTGAACAGACGTCGTGAGCGGTGAAACATGGTGCAATTCTCCTTGTCTCGACGAGCGGAGGGAATTATTTTGCGCTCGCTAGAGTTTTTACGGAACGCGAATTCGGCGACATCGTGGAGTCGTCATTGTTCCAGTCGGATTCATGCGCACCTGCTCCGGATGTCCGGCAGACCCCGGATCTTGGCATCAGCCAACCCCGCCGAAGCTCGGGCGAGAACGCGCCCAGCCAGTACATCGGTCTCGAACTCGGCGAGTTCCTCCGGACCCACCGACGCCCGTTGCTGGCGCAGCCCCCGCACCATCGCCAGGACCAACCCGAGCACCCTCACCTTCGAACTGACCGGGAATCAGTCGGACAAGATGAGAACGCCACGGAACTCCCGAAGTTACGTCACCAGCCAGCAAGGCACTCCAAGCAAGAAGAACCCCTGGCCAGACGGTCATCTCACGATCGTCCGATGCCTGCCACGCCACCTACCGATGTCACTGTCGGTGAGATCCTAGGAAGGACTGTCGCGGCGTGGGGAGGTACCACAGACGGCAACTTCTCGCCCTGAGTTGCCACCCGTGGCACCTCCGCAACGGATCCCCCCACCTCCCCGGTGGAGCGGTGGGGACAGAGCAGACGAGCGACAGAGCGGACAGCGACCCGTGCCGTGCCGCGCCAGGTGGCCAGTGACGCCAGGAGGACACCCCTCACTGGAGCTCAGTGGAACTCACGGGATGTCGCACGCTCGGCCGCCGATTCCTCAGTGCTCGTGGTCGGCTCTCTTGAACTTGAGGGTGCGGCTTCCTGCGTTACTTGGGGACTCCGGGCGTCCGCTGGAGTCCGCCGGACGGTTTAGGGAACGCTCTGCTTCTACCGGATCACCCTGGGTTACCATCCTTGATGGTGGTAGGTATTCGTCCGGGGATGGCCGCCGTACTGGCCGGCTGGCCGAAGGAAGTCCTTACGTCAGGTCCGCCAACACAAAAAGATCACCATGCTGAACAGGAAAGAAAGGGATCAACGCGTGCTGACCATGAGACTCCGGCTTGCCCGGCATGGGCTCGCTGCCCTAGTCGCTCTTGCGTTGCTGCCTGTGGCGGCCGTCACAGCCAATGCGGCTGCCGCGGCCGTGTCCTCCACGCCGACCAGCCCCATCCCCTCGGTCGGTAAGCTGTTCACCCACGCGCACGGGTTCAGCGACAGCGCCAACTGTACCGGTACTGTGCTCAACACCCCGAAACACGACATCGTCCTCACCGCGAAGCACTGCACGAGGGGCATCGGAAAATTTTCCTTGGCGTACTTCGCACCTGGGTATGACATGAGTGCTAAGTACGGCGAGTGGAAAATCAAGGGCGCCTACGACGGGCCGGGTGATCTCGAAGTGCTCGTCATAGACAAGAACAACGGCAAGAACATCCAAGACGTGGTCGGCGGCCAGAACTACGGGATCGATATCCCCATCGGTGGCCCGGTCAGCATCATCGGCTACCCCTCCTCGGACGGTCACGGTCGTCCCTACTACTGCGGCGCCGACGCCACGGTGCACGTCTGGAAAGGCCACCCCAACGAGTGGCAGACCGACTGCGGGAAGAACTTCAACGCCGGCGTCAGCGGCAGCGCATACATGGTCAACTACAACCCGCAGACGCACCAAGGCACGGTCGTCGCCGCGCTCGGCGGCGACGATGAGGGCAGCGCCGGCCCAGGCGGCGAGTTCAGCCTGGGCGACCCGCTGACCGGTAGCTTCAACACCTTCCTTCAAGACGTCCTCAAGAAACACGCTTGAGCCGGGTTCAAAACGGGCATACCGGTCCGGACGTCGCCGCTATGCCGACGTCGTCGGTCTTTCATTGTCTGACTTGGGGGTTGTTGTTCGGTCACTGCTCTGGTGGCCGAACAACAACCTGCACGGGTTCCGGTGACGGTGACCCGGCGGCAGGAGAGTGCACTCCGCCCGGGTTCACCCTTGACGGCCCCGCTCTCAGTGGCGGCTGGCTTTGCGGACCTTCAGGTGGCTAGCGATCAGCATCACCACAAGTAGCGTGCCGAGGCCGATCAGGTAGAGGTTCGCAACCCCGCTGCCGTTGTTCCCGATGAGCATCGCGAACAACGCGAAGGCGGTAAACCACCCCGCGATAGGGCCGGCCAGGGGAAAGTTGCCGTGCCAGCCCCAGTCGGCCGACGGTTCCTGGGCCGGCTCCACACCGAGGGGGTCCACACCGTGGTGGGTCGAGTGCGCCTCGGCGGGGTGCCGGTCGGTCAGGGCCACGGCGGAATCATCGCATACCCCGGGAGGGGCTGGGGGTCCGGCGGCGTACCGGATCCCCCACCCCCTCGGGTTCAGTAGCGCTCGACTGCTCTGCGCCTGGTGATGAGGTGATAGATCCCCAGGAGGATGAGCGATCCGATGATCGCGATGATCCAGGTCTGGAGGTTCCAGAACGACTCGAGCCCGACCCCGAAAAAGCGGCTGCCGAGGTACCCGCCGAGCAAAGCCCCGATGATGCCCAACAACATGGTGATGATGAACCCGCCGGGGTCGTTGCCCGGCATGATCAATTTAGCGATGGCGCCGGCGACCAGCCCCAGAACGATCCATCCGAGAAAGCCCATGTCCCCTCCTTGTCGTGTGCTTTTCGAGCCCAAGTTGCTTTTCGAGCCCAAGTTGCCTTCAGAGCCCAGTGTGATCCATGTTGGGCTACCTTGCACGGGCGACGTCGTTAGGGTCGGGAACAATGACCTGGATGGAGCTATCACCTCAGCCACGCTCGGTACTGCTGCTGGGCAGCACCGGGTCGATCGGCCGCCAGGCGCTGGATGTGGTGCACCGCAACCCGCGGCGTTTCCGTGTGGTCGGACTGGCTGCCGGCGGGGCCGATCCGCAGGCTCTGGCCGCGCAGGTGCTGCAGACCGGGGCCAGCGCGGTAGCGGTCGCCCTCGGCCGGGCCGCTCAGGATCTGCAGCTGGCGCTGTTTGCGCAGGCGCAGCGACGCGGGTACGACCGGGGTGGCTACCGGATGCCCCGGATTCTGGTTGGTCCCGAGGCGGTGACCGAGCTGGTCGCGACGACGCCCGCCGACGTGGTGCTCAACGGTGTGACCGGTTCTCGGGGCTTGGCGCCGACGCTGGCCGCGCTGCGCAGCGGCGCTACCCTGGCCCTGGCCAACAAGGAGTCTCTGGTGGCAGGGGGCACCCTGGTCACCAGAGCCGCTGCGCCCGGCCAGATCGTGCCGGTGGACTCTGAGCACTCGGCACTCGCCCAGTGCCTGCGCGCCGGCAGTCAGACGGAGGTATCCCGGTTGGTGCTCACCGCCTCCGGAGGACCTTTCCGCGGGCGCCGCCCCGAGGAGTTGGACGGCGTCACCGCCGAGCAGGCCTTGGCGCACCCGACCTGGCGGATGGGGCCGGTGGTGACGGTGAACTCGGCCACCTTGGTGAACAAGGGCTTGGAGCTGCTCGAGACGCACCTGCTGTTCGGTGTCCCTTACGACCGCATTGATGTCGTGGTGCACCCCCAGTCGGTGATTCACTCGATGGTCACCTTCACCGATGGCTCAACGATCGCCCAGGCCAGCCCGCCGGATATGCGGCTGCCGATCGCGCTGGCGCTCGGCTGGCCGGACCGCGTTGCTGACGCGGCCCCGGCCTGCGACTTCGGTAGCCCAACAGCCTGGACCTTCGAACCGGTGGACGCCGAGACTTTCCCCGCCATCGAGCTGGCCAGGGCGGCAGGTGTCGCCGGTGGGTGCGTTCCCGCCGTGTTCAACGCGGCCAATGAGGAGGCGGTGGCCGCGTTCCTCGGGTGCCGCATCTCCTTCCGTGGGATCGTCGAGGCGGTGTCGGCCGTGCTGGACGAGGCGCAAGGGTGGCGGGCTGACCCCGCTACGGTGGAAGACGTGCTGGCCGCCGAGGACTGGGCTCGGAGCAGGGCCACGGAGTTGCTGGGCGGCCGGTTCGCCCGGGTACAGCAGAGCCCCAAGTGAGGAGCCCCACGTTGAGGAGTCCCAAGTTGAGGAGCAGAGCGTGACGTTCGTGCTGGGTGTGGTGCTGTTCGCGGTGGGCATCGGGATCTCCATCGCGCTGCACGAGGCCGGCCACATGTACAGCGCAAAGGCCTTCGGGATGAAGGTGCGCCGTTATTTCATCGGCTTCGGTCCCACCCTGTTCTCCTTCCGCCGGGGCGAGACCGAGTACGGGCTCAAATTGATCCCGGGCGGTGGTTTTTGCGACATCGTGGGAATGACCGCGCTGGATGAGCTGCCCGACCCCGACGACCGCAAGCGGGCGTTCTTCCGTTTTCCCACCTGGCAGCGGGTGGTGGTGCTCTCCGCCGGCTCGCTGACCCATTTCGTCATCGGCATCGTGCTGATTTACGTGATGGCGGTGTCGACCGGCCTGCCCGACCTCGATCGGGCGCCGACCCCCGCGGTGGTGTCCTCGGTCAGCCAGTGCCTCATGGTGCGGGGTTCTTGCCAGGCGCCGGCTAAGGACGCCGGCCTGCGGCCAGGTGATCGCGTGCTGGCCGTGGCGGGTACCCCAGTGCATAACTTCGACGAGCTGGGCAAAGCCATCCAGAGCCGCTCCGGTCCGACCGAGTTCCGCCTTGAGCGGACCGGGCAGCAGCACACCGTGCTGGTCGACGTCGCCCGGGTCCCGTCCTCGGCACTGGGTGGCCAGGGTGACAAACTGGTCGGCGCGATCGGGGTGGCGCCGCTGCGGCCGAGCCCCGTGACGCTGCATTTTGGCCCGGTGGCCGCGGTGGGCAAGACCGTGACCTTCACCGGCACGATGTTCGCCAACACCTGGCAGGGGGTTCAGCAGCTCCCGAGGAAGATTCCGGCGCTGCTGGAGCGGATCTCCGGGGAGAACCGGCCAGACTCACCGATCAGCGTGGTCGGGGCCAGCGTGCTCGGTGGAGATGCCGTGGGGTACGGTGCGTGGTGGTTTTTCCTCTTCCTGCTCGCGGCGCTGAACCTTTTCGTCGGGGTATTCAATTTGGTTCCGCTGCTTCCGCTGGACGGAGGGCACATCGCGGTCAACGTCTACGAAAGCGTCCGCAACGCTGTTCGGCGGTCGTTAGGCCGCCCCAACGGCCCGCCGGTGGACTACAACCGGCTGATGCCACTAACCTACGCGGTCGCGCTCGTGTTCATCGGATTCAGCTTACTAACCATCACCGCCGACATTGTCAATCCCATTCGCCTGCCCCAATGACGAGGAAGCCCATGATGCTCCTATGATGATTGGCATGCCGGCTCTGCCCCCACCGGTGCTCGCCGAGCGGCGCAAGACCCGCCAGCTGCAGGTCGGTACGGTGGGCGTGGGCAGCGAGCACCCAGTCTCCGTACAATCAATGACCACCACACTCACCGCTGATATCGACGCTACTCTGCAGCAGATCGCCGAGCTCACTACGGCGGGTTGCGACATCGTGCGGGTGGCCGTCCCCAGCGCTGACGACGCCGAGGCGCTGTCGGCCATCGCGCGCAAGTCGCGGATCCCGGTGATCGCCGATATCCATTTCCAGCCCAAGTACGTTTTCGCCGCCATCGACGCGGGTTGCGCCGCCGTGCGGGTCAATCCCGGCAACATCAAGCGCTTCGACGACCGGGTGGCCGAGATCGCCAAGGTCGCCAAAGACGCGGGCATCTCGATCCGGATCGGCGTCAACGCCGGGTCTCTGGACCCCAAGATCCTGGCCAAGTACGGCAAGGCGACTCCGGAGGCACTGGTCGAGTCCGCGCTGTGGGAGGCGAGCCTGTTCGCTGAACACGACTTCCACGACATCAAGATCTCGGTGAAACACCACGACCCGGTGATCATGGTGCGGGCCTACGAGCAACTCGCGGCGCAGTGCGAATACCCGTTGCACCTCGGGGTCACCGAGGCGGGCCCAGCGTTCCAGGGCACCATCAAGTCCGCCACCGCGTTCGGGGCGTTGCTCAGCCAGGGCATCGGGGACACCATCCGAGTCTCGCTGTCGGCGCCGCCGGTCGAGGAGGTCAAGGTCGGACTTCAGATCTTGGAGTCCCTGAACCTGCGGGCCCGCCGGCTGGAAATTGTGTCCTGCCCGTCCTGCGGGCGAGCTCAGGTCGATGTCTACAAACTCGCTGAGGAGGTGACCGCGGGCTTGGCAGGCATGGAGGTGCCGTTGCGGGTGGCCGTGATGGGCTGCGTGGTCAACGGGCCCGGCGAGGCCCGCGAGGCTGACCTCGGGGTGGCATCGGGCAACGGCAAGGGGCAGATCTTCGTCCGCGGCAAGGTGATCAAGACTGTGCCCGAGGCACAGATTGTCGAGACGCTTATCGAGGAGGCCTTTCGCTTAGCGGAGGATTCTTAGCTGGGTTCCTTCAGCGGGAGTTCCTGAAGAGGGGGTCCTCACGTGGTTCGCACCCGCTGTTCTGGCACGCTAGGCGATGTGCTCAAGCACGCGGGCGCGCGCCTGCTGGATGACCGCGACGTGCGCCGCGTCCGTGCGGCGCTGGCCACTGACCCGGTGATGTCCTGCATGGTGGCTGCCCGGATCGAAAACAGCGGGCTGGATCCGTGGCGGCTCGGTGGGGAGCTATGGGGTTTTGCCAGCAATGGAGAAGGCAAGCGCAACGGGGACCTGGAGGGATTGTGCTTCTCCGGCGCCAATCTCGTCCCGCTGCGCGGGGGACGGCCGGCGATCCGGGCCTTCGCCGAGCGGGCGGCGCGGCGGACCAGGTCCTGCTCGGCGATGGTGGGCCCGGCGGATCAGGTGCTCGGGTTATGGTCGGAGCTGGGCGACAGTTGGGGGCCAGCCCGCGAAGAGCGTCCGAACCAGCCGCTGATGATGCTTGCCGAAAAGCCCCTGGTGCCCGCCGACCCGCTGGTGCGGCCCGTGCGCTCCGACGAGTTGGACCGCTACCTGCCGGCTGCGGTGGCGATGTTCACCGAGGAGGTGGGGGTCGACCCTCGACTGCCCGACGGTGGTGCGGGCTACCGGGCCCGAGTCGCGGAGTTGATCGCGGGGGGTCGGGCATTCGCGCGGTTCGAGGCTGGTGAGGTGGTATTCAAGGCCGAGATCGGGGCGATGTCGGCCACGGTGGGTCAGATCCAGGGGGTGTGGGTGCACCCGCATTGGCGCGGGCAGGGCCTCGCGGCGGGCGCGACCGCGACGGTGGTGACCCGGCTACAGCGGCTGGGCCGAGTCGCCAGCTTGTATGTCAACGCTTACAATCTCCCGGCCCGTGCTGCGTACCGTCGAGTCGGTTTCACCCAGGTGGGCTGCTTCGCCACGGTGTTGTTCTGAACCATCGCTGTTCTGAACCGGCAAGGGGGTACTCGCGCCCGTGCGCCGACCATGCTTGCTCGCCGCCCTGCTAGCCGCGCTGCTGGTGGTCATGGCCGGGCCGTTGCTGGCCGGCTGCGGGATCTTCGGGGCTGGCCCTCGGGACGCAGCGGCTGCGTTCCTGGACGCGGTGGCCCGGAGCGACGATGCCGGAGCCGGGCGGCTCACCGATGACCCGGTTGTCGCGACTGAGCTGATCCGGCAGTTCCGCGATGAACTGAAGCCGCAGCGTGTGCAGCTCACCTTGGGTGAGGTCCGCTCTGGCGACAACATCGCCTCGGCGTCCTTCGCCGCAACCTGGGATCTCGGTAGGGGCCGGCAGTGGCGTTACCTGGGCTCCTTCGAGCTGGTTCCCGCGAACGCACGGCAGGGCTGGTCGGTGCGGTGGAGCCCAGCGGTGCTGCATCCGCGGCTGGGCGCGCAGCAACGGGTGATGCTGAGCGAGGTGCCGGCCGATCCTGTCCCGGTGCTCGACCGGGCCGCAACACCATTGCTCACCTGGCAAACCGTGGTCACCGTCGCGCTGGACCGCGGCAAGGCCCCCGATCTGCCCAAGGTGGCCGCCCAGCTGGCGGCCGCCCTGGGACGCTTCGACCCCCAGCTCACCCAGCAGTCGATCATTTCGGGGGCAGGAGCCGCTCCGGCGGGAGCGCCCAGTGCGGTGGCGATGCTGCGTGAGCGCGATTACCAGTCGGTGCGAGATCAGATCTATGAGTTGCCCGGGGTGAGCTTTCCCACCCAGCAGCTGCTGCTCGGGCCGGACCGGGACTTCGCCTCCCAACTGGTGCCGGGTATCCGCACAGTGGTCGCGGAGCAGCGGGCGAACGCCGCGGGGTGGCGCATCGTCACGGTCGCCGCGCTGGGCAACGAAGTCGACACCCTCGCCTCCCAGCCGCCCCGTCCCGTGCCGACCCTGACCACCACGATCGATCGCGCCGTCCAGGCCGCCGGCCAACGCGCTGCCGACTCGGTGCCCAAGCCGGCGATGATCGTGGCGATCCAGCCCTCCACGGGGGAAATCCTCGGTGTCGCCCAGAACAAGGCGGCCGACGCGCAAGGCGCGCTGGCGCTCACCGGGCGCTATCCACCAGGCTCTACGTTCAAGATTGTCACTGCGGTGGCCGCGCTGGAATCCAAGCAGGTCACGTTGAACTCGCCGGTGGCCTGCCCGGCGACCACCGTCGTCGGGGAGCGGGTAGTCCCCAACGACAATTTGTTCGACCTGGGTACGGTGCCCCTGCACACCGCGTTCGCGCGCTCCTGTAATACCACGTTCGCCCAGCTGGGGGCCCGTCTGGGAGCTAGCGCGCTGACCGACGCGGCGTACCAGATGGGTATTGGGATGGATTACGACATTCCCGGCGTCACGACCGTCACCGGTCAGGTTCCCCCTTCGGAGTCGGTGGTGCGGCGTGCGGAGAACGGATTCGGGCAGGGCCGGGTGCTCGCCAGTCCATTCGGCATGGCGCTGGTGGCATCGACGGTCGCGGCTGGTGGGCAGCTGCCCACCCCGGTTCTCATCAGGGGAATTCCGACGAAGACCGCACTGGGGCCGGTGGAACCGATGTCCCGCGAGATCGCTGACGCGGTGCGGGCGATGATGCGGGAAACGGTGACCCAGGGCACCGCGAAAGCCTTGACGGGCCAGGGCCAGCTGTACGGCAAGACCGGAACCGCAGAGGACGACGCTACCGCGCACGGCTGGTTCGTCGGGTTCCGTGGTGATCTCGCGTTCGCCACCCTCGTCGTCGGTGCCGGTTCATCCGGCCCGGCCCTGGACGTCTCAGCGCGCTTCCTGTCCGCGCTGGGTTCCCCTGATCAGTAGGGTAATCAGCATTCTGGAATGATCAGCATAGAGTGGGGGCATGCCCGTGCGAACCTCGTTGCGTCCTGGCCGGCAGACACCGATGCGTCCGGTCCCCATGGCGATCCGGCGGCCGGAGTACGTCGGAAAAGCCGCGCCCAGGCCGTGCACTGAGCCGTGGATCCAGCCACCAGAGGTGATCGAGGCGATGCGGGTGGCGGGACGGATCGCCGCGCAGGCGCTCGCCGAGGGCGGCCGAGCGGTGGCGCCCGGGGTCAGCACCGATGACGTTGACCGGGTGGTGCACGAGTTCCTGCTCGACCACGGCGCGTATCCCTCGACGCTGGGGTACAAGGGCTTTCCCAAGTCGTGCTGCACGTCGCTGAACGAGGTGATCTGCCACGGCATCCCGGACTCGACCGTGATCGAGGACGGCGACATCGTCAACATCGACGTCACCGCCTTCATCGGCGGCGTGCACGGCGATACCAACGCCACCTACCTCGCCGGTGACGTCGCTGAGGAGGACCGCCTCCTGGTCGAGCGCACCCACGAGGCGATGATGCGCGGGATCCGCGCGGTGCGGGCGGGCCGGCAGCTCAATGTGGTCGGCCGGGTCATCGAGGCGTACGCCAAGCGCTTCGGATACGGCGTGGTCCGCGACTTCACCGGTCACGGCATCGGTCGCTCCTTCCACGGCAGGCTGGTCGTGCTGCACTACGACGAGCCAAGCGTGGACATCGTTCTGGAAGAGGGCATGACCTTCACCATCGAGCCGATGATCACGTTGGGCTCGATCGCCTATGACATCTGGCCGGACGGGTGGACGGTGACCACCAAGGACAAGCAGCGCACCGCGCAGTTCGAGCACACCCTGGTCGTCACCGCGCAGGGAGCGGAGATCATGACTCTGCCGTAACCATGCCCGTAACCAGATCCGGCGCGCTGCTCGTCGCCGGCACCACTTCCGACGCGGGCAAGAGCGTGCTGGTGGCCGGGATCTGCCGGTGGCTGGCTCGTCGCGGGGTATCGGTGGCGCCGTTCAAGGCGCAGAACATGTCCAACAACTCGGTCGTGACCCTTGATGGTGGGGAGATCGGCCGGGCTCAGGCGATGCAGGCCATGGCGTGTGGCATCGAGCCGGAGGTGCGGCTCAACCCGGTCCTGCTCAAACCGGGTGGTGACCGGTGCGCCCAGGTTGTGGTGCTCGGGCAGGCTGATGGCACGGTATCCGCAGCGTCCTACCGGCACCGTAAAGCTGAGCTGCTCGACGTTGTTGTCGGCGCGTTGACGGAGTTGCGGGCTGAGTACGAGGTGGTGATCTGCGAAGGCGCCGGATCGCCCACCGAGATCAATCTGCGGTCCACCGACATCGCCAACATGGGGTTGGCCCGGGCTGCCGGGCTGCCGGTGCTGGTGGTCGGGGACATCGACCGAGGGGGAGTGCTCGCGCATCTGTACGGCACCCTGGCTTTGCTGTCGCCCGCCGACCAGGCGCTGGTGGCTGGATTTGTGATCAACAAGTTTCGCGGCGACCCGGACCTGCTGGCCCCGGGTCTGGCGCAATTGCAGGCGCTGACCGGCCGGCGCACCTATGGGGTGCTGCCGTTCAGTGACGCCTTGTGGTTGGACGCTGAGGACTCGTTGGCGCACGTGGCCGACGGGGTGGTTGGGCGGCCTGCTCCACCGCATGGCACCCAGTGGCTGCGGGTGGCTGCGGTGCGGCTGCCGCGGATCTCCAATGGCACCGACGTCGACGCCGTAGCCTGCGAGCCTGGCGTGGCGGTGAGCTATGTCACCGAGCCTTCCCGGCTGGCCGACGCCGACCTGGTGGTGTTGCCCGGTTCCAAGTCCACCGTGGCGGACCTGTCCTGGCTTCGATGCACGGGGCTGGCCGCCGCCGTGGCGGACCACGCCCGCGCCGGAGGGCCGGTGCTGGGCATCTGCGGCGGCTACCAGATGCTGGCGCGGCGCATCGTTGATGACGTCGAGTCCGGCGCCGGGGAGGTAGCGGGCCTGGGACTGCTCGATCTTGACGTCATCTTCGACCAGCGCAAGCACCTGCGGCGGGTGGCTGGGACCGCACTGGGTGAGCCCGTCACCGGCTACGAGATCCACCACGGCCGGGTGGTGCACCGTGGCGATCCTGCCCTGGTTTCTGGGCTGGTTTCTGGGCTGGTTTCGGATGCTGATGAGGGATCCGATGGTGGCCACGTACTGGGCACCCACTGGCACGGACTGCTCGAGAACGATGCCTTCCGCCGTGCCCTGCTGCGTCGAGTGGCCTGCCTGGCCGACCGGCCCGGCTTCCGACCGGCGCCCGACACCAGCTTCGCCGCAGCGCGGGCCGCCCAGCTGGACCTGCTCGGCGACCTGGTCTCAACCCACCTGGACACCAACGCGCTGCTCGAAGTGATCGAGCACGGCCCTCCGCCCAGCCTGCCCCTTGTCGCTCCAGGCACCGCCGATCATTAACCAGGTTGGTCTGATCAGACTTGACCTAGTACTCTGGGCTCGTGGAAAAGCAGGTGAACGTCTACGAGGCCAAGACCCAGCTCTCTAAGCTGCTGCAGCAGGTCGAGGCCGGCGACGAGATCGTCATCGCTCGCCACGGCAAGCCGATCGCCCGGTTGGTGCCCTTGCAGCGTGCTCCCGTGCGTCGGGTGCCCGGAGCATGGAAGGGCAAGATCTGGATGTCCCCTGATTTCGATGAGCCTGACCCGGAGTTGGAGGCCTTGTTCTATGACGGGCCGGTCTTCCCTGACGAGGATGAACGTTTGTGAGGCTCCTGCTCGACACGAACGTCCTGATCTGGTGGCTTGCGGAGTCGCCACGGCTGAGCGCAGAGACCCGTGAGGCGATCACAGGGGAACTTGAGGTCATGGTGTCGGCGGTCAGTGCGTTCGAGATCGCAGCCAAGGCCGCAGCCGGCAAGTTGCGGGTACCGGGTGACCTTGCTGTGCAGATCACGGAGCAGACGATGATCGAACTGCCGGTAACGGTGCGGCACGGACTAGCAGTGGGACAGCTACCCATGCACCATCGGGACCCTTTCGATCGGCTGCTCATCGCGCAGGCGGGATGTGAGGGCCTCACGATCGTCACGAGTGACCGCGTGTTCGCCGCCTACGACGTGCCGACCCTGCCCGCCTGACTGACCCGGTGAACCGCAGTGGTCAGGGGGCGAGCTCGTCGTGCTTCACGCCGCCAATGAATGCCGCCCAGGTGGGTTGGCCGACGACTAGGGCGAGGCCGTTCGGGTGGTGGCTGTGCCGCACCGCGACCCGGTCGGTGGCGTCGGAAACGCCACCGACCTCAACACAGCTTCCGCCAGCGTTGTTGCTGTAGCTGCTGATTCGCCAGGAGACCTTGACCCGAGCGTCCGGGCCAAGGATCTGGCCCAGGTGGGTCATTTACAGATCCTCTCCAATGGCGCGGATGAGCTTAGCGGATTCCGCTGGCTCGAGCGCGCTCTTCAGAAGGTTATCGTATACCCGGACGAACCGCTCGGAGTCCGGCGGCTCCACGTAGACCGCACCGCCCAGCGTCTCGGCATAGCCGACGTCCAGGTCCGGTTCCGCGATGGTGAAGATCAGGAAGTGCCCGCTGGAGCCGGCATGCGCACCGACGCTCGCCGGGAGCACCCGGAGATCCACCTGCGGTCGCTCTGCGGTGGCGAGCAGGTGTTCTAGCTGGTCGCGCAGCACTTCCGGCCCGCCGATCTCGCGGCGCAGCGCGAACTCAGCGATGATCACGTTCAACTGTGGCGGCGCCTGCTGGCGCAGCACGGCTTGCCGGTCCATCCGCAGCTGCACCCAGCGAGCGATCTGCGCGGGCTCGGCCTCCCAGTCCATGGCGGTGATCACGGCCTCGGCGTACTCCCGGGTCTGCAGCAGGCCACTGATCACCAAGGGGTCGAAGGATCGAATCTCGGTCGCGCGGGACTCCAGCCACACGAAGTCCACGAACTGGCGCTCGACGTCCGGCTCGTAGCCGTCCCACCAGCCCTTCTGCCACACGTCCTCGGCCAGCCGGAGCAGGCCGTCGCGCTGGCGACGATCGGACACGCCGTACAGGTCGAGCAGCGCCATCAGGTCCGGGCGGCGGATGGGGTACTCGCCGGACTCGAACCGGCTCACCGTGGAGGCGTCGCGCTGCAGGTACTCGCCGGCTTGCGCCAGCGTCATCCTGGTCGTGTCGCGGAGCTCACGCAGGCGCTGGCCCAGCCACTGGGATCGTAGAGTCAGGTTCGGCTTGGTTGGCATGACGCCATCATGCACTATCTGTCAAGATGCGAGACACAATTTTGTGTAATCAGCTTACCTGTGTCATGCTTCCCGTCCACGATCTCCATGGGACGGGCATGGTGACCCTGAGTGCACCAGGAGTGCTTCCATGACGAGCGATTCAGGCGTGTTGGTCTACGCATCGGTCATGATCGACGGCAAGGCGAAGGTCAACTACAGGGTGTACGAAGGTGGGCTGGTCGAGTTCGCGATCGGCGACGGTCAGTACGGTGTGCTCACCACCGAACCCGGCCCGCACGACCTCGTCGGCCGCGCCCAGCAGGCCCTCTACGCCGCCCTGAACTCAGCCCGGAACGTGGTCGCCCGCAACGACGAGAACCCCGCGACAGATTGACCGCCACGACTAGCTGTGGTGACTGACCCGCTCGGACCTCGTGATGTCCTGTGGCGTGTTGCCAGCCAACAGCGGGGCTAATTCACCGCAGGTCAGGCCTTGGAGGTCGGGTACTCGTACCAGACTCAGCGCTTCCATGCACAACGTGGCAACTAGCTCCGCGTCGACCGTGGCATCTACCGCTTCCGCGAGTACGACGACATGCCCAGCGAGGAGAACGACTACCTCGTTCGCTGGTCGCTGTGGAGCCGGGAACGCGCCGTCGTCTCACACGCGAGCGCTCTCGCCGTGCACGATCTCGGCACCGCCAACCCCTCGCGGGTCCATCTGACCGTGCCACCGGGCTTCCGACAGAAGGACGCAGCGATCGCGCTGCACCACGCGGACCTCGACCGGAGCGAGATCGAACAGCGCGAGGGGTTCCGGATCACGACGCCATTGCGAGCGATAGCCGAGACTGCCGAAGCTGACGTGGACCTGCTGAACTGCGGCACCGCCACCCGCAGACAACTTCTCCACGCGGCGCAGCGCCTGGGCGCCCGCGCCGAACTCGGCGTCGAGCGAGCACTGCGCGTGGAGCTGCCATGACCTCGCTAAAAGGACATAAAAGGATGATGTCGCCCTCCGCCGCGGGTATGAAGTACTCCTGAAGCAGGCGCCCGACGATTCGGGCGTGGATCTCGGCCGACTTCGTCGACGGGTGGTTTTCGACCGAGTAGCGGCTCGACTCGCGGCCGCACCGGTGGGTCGCTGGATCTTGAAAAGGCGGCGCCGCTCTGGAGTTTCGGATTCTCGATCGAGCGCGAATGACCAAGGATCTCGACCTTGCCATTCGCGCCACTCAATCAGACGTCACCGAAGTCCGCGATTCGCTGCTTGGGTTCAAACACGCCAGTCAAATCTCGAGCCACGCGCGTAAGTCAGCTGTCTACCTACGGCAACAGGCCTTTCCGGGGAGCACCGCGCCGCGTTCGAGACCGAGTTCCGAGCGGTTCGGCAGGCCAGGTAGCCGTTTGATGTGTACCGGTGTCTGAATGGGTCCAGTTCTCGAGAGACGCGAGTGTCGATGTAGCTAGCGGGGGACGCCGGAGCCGTGCAGGATGGTGAATCCGGGCTCGGTGCTGGGGCCGGGTACCCAGCTGATGATGCGGCTATTGCCATGAAGTCGTACGGCCCCGGTTGCCCAGTCCTGGGCTTTGGTTTCGTCGGTCGGGCTGCGGCCGTCGATACGGGCGAGGACTTTGATCAGTTTCCACCCGTCGGTGTAGCGACGAAGGAAGTAGTGCTGAAAGCTGATGGCGTCGAGGACGTACCAGGCGTTGAGGTCACCGGATGGCGGTCCCAGGGCAGCAGCCCGTCCTTGGGCAGGTCGATCTGTGCGAGTGCCCAGGCTTGGGCTTGCGTGACCGACAGTGACCGGTCGGTGCTGGCCAGCAACTCGCCCACGGTGGCGTGGTGGGTGCCCCAGTGGAGCAGGTAGGTGACCAACGAGCTCGGCGCGGCGGTCTCGTGGAGCGGGCGCAGGGCTTCGGTGCCAGCTAGGGCGACCCCACCCATCGCCACCTGGCCCGACTGCATCAAGGCCATGAACTGTTCCACGGACTGCATCTGGGGGGGATCGGCTGCGGTGGAGATGGCCAGGGTGATGCCGCCCAGTTCTCGCACCCGCTGGCCGGTCGGACCCGTGCACTGGACCCTCCATGTTTCGCCAGTGTCGTCGAGGGTCACGGTCAGCTCATCGCCTTCGAGAGTGGCCACAATGTCCGGAATCGGGGCGTCGACCACGAAGTCTTGGAAGGGGCTGCGCAGTCCCACCCGCCGGTAGTGAGACACGGTGTTGACGGTCCAATGCCTGTCGTGGGAGTTCAAGATCACTTGTTCCAGCGATGGGTTGAAAGGACGGGCCCGGTTGACCACTCCGCCGGCTGACAGCGAGCGTGGTGCAGGTTCGCCGAGATAAAGGTGATGAAATCACGGACCTGCACGGTCGGCTGCATCTGTCCGAGATCCCAGCCGCAGGTCTGGCAATCCTTGGGCCACAGGTTCAGCGTCAGCTTGGCTAGCCCCTCGCGCCCCAGGCTGGTGGCGGTTTGTTCGTCAACGACGAAGGGATAGTCAGCGTCAACCGCGGGCGCAGGCTGACGTTGGTTCCGTAGGCGTTTCCCATTGCCCATCCCGCGATCGCCTCCCACGACGAGCGTGCCGCACCTGCGTTCGGTTACCGAGGGTAATTTTTTCGACTGTGACGAAATCACCCTGCCCTGGCTCGCCAGCATATCCTACTGTTAGATTGTCCTCCCTGTGACGGCATGGGTCCTGGGCGAGTCGATCGTGGGATAGTGCGAAGGGAGCTGTAGCGGGATGGATGGCAGGCCTGAGCACCAAAGCGTCGAGGTGGTGAGCCGAGCGCAACTGCGCAAGAAGAGTCAGGTCACCCTGCCTCAGGACGTACGGGATGCCTTGCACCTGACCGAGGGTGACGAGGTGGAGTTCACCGTGCACGTCGACGGCGAGGTTACCTTGCGGGGGATGACTGTCATTCCGACTGAGCAGCGGTGGTTCTGGGCTGAGGAGTGGCAGGCCGGGGAGCGCGAGGCTAGCGAGGAGATCACGGCGGGCCACACGACCATGTACGACTCAGCCGAGGAGTTCCTAGGGCACCTAGACGAGCTCGACGCGAGCGCTTGATGCCGACGTTTGAGACCACGCAACGGTTCGACCGCGACCTGCACAAGCTCACCCGCGAACAGCGACAACAGTTCCGCACTGTGCTCACGGCCGACTTCATTCCCGGGCTGAAGGTTCAGCAGTTCCATCCTCGGCTGCGAGTCAAGCGGGTCCGATCGACCGCCAAGGTGTGGGAGCTGAGCTGGGCACCGGATGGCCGCACGACCTTCCAGTACGGCGCCGAGCAGCGACCCGGAGAGGCGCACGTGATTTGGCGTCGCATCGGTGCGCACGACATCTTTAGCTGTCCTTGACGTCAGGTCAGTCCCGACCGCGTAACCGGAGCACCTCATCGAGCAGTTCTTGGTTGAAGATCGCGGTGTTCTCCTCGCTCAGCGCGAGCAGCAGATCACGGCGACCGCCGAAGTCCTCCACGTCGACCGACATTGTTGACACGACGATGGCTACGCCCACCTTCGGGCTTGGGTCCGGGTGGTGGCGACACGAATGCTCCCTTCCACGAAGAGCTCTGCCAGACCATTGCGATTCAGCGGATCGGCTACGCCGCAGTGAAACACCGTCGAGGACAGCGCTTCCAGGATCACAACGGTGAGAAAAGTGGTTTTGCCGATGTCAGCAGGTCCGGCAATCAGGCCGTTCTCCACGCCAACGCCCGGGGTGCGGAGCTGCCAGTAGACAGGCCCATCCATGCCGATTCCACGCTCGAATCGACCAGTCTGATGGTCATAGGTGGGCCCGTGGTAATTGACCTTCTCCGGTAGCCAGTCGATGTCACGGGACTCATCGGCGTGGGCGAGTCCGGAGTTCGTCATGACGACGGGGCTAGCCAGATCGGGTGGAGGTTCCGTCGTGCGCAGCACCGCGAAGATCAGGGCGACGTTGTCGGCCTTGAGGATGCGTTTGAGTGGCTCAGGGTTCTTCAGGTGAGAGGGATCGACCGCGGTGGACATGCCCAGGACGACCCCGCCGTGGCGGCGGATCTCCTCAGCGATCGCGCCGTGCTCGGCATCGAGAGCAAATACCCAGTACAGCTGACCACACCGCACGATCAGCCGGTCATCGGTCAACCACGAGGTCACCGTGTTGGAGTTGCTGCGAGTCAGTTCAGACGACGGTGGCGCCAGTCCAAGTGGCCGGTAGGAGTCGACCGTGGTTGCCCTGTAGCGGCCGGAGCCTGTGAGCGTGAGAGTCACTTCTTCCAGCCCGGGATTGACGATCAACGTCGGCAGGAACGTGTCGAGACCCGGATCGCCGAACGGCATGCCAACCGATGCGATGGCGGTAGTCAAATAACGGCGGGGCAGACCGAGTTCCATGTGTGACCAGCGGGGGCGCTGACACCTTGAATGGTGCAGCGTTGCTGTGATCGACAGTCCATCGTCCATGACGACGACAGCCGGAACGTCCGTACCAAGACCCGACCCGCACGACTGGCACCTGCCCAGGCAGAGGTTTCGAGACAGCTCTTCCATCCCGCGAGAACCAAGTTCCGAACGGGTGAACGGATCTGCCCGCAAGATTCTCAGCGCCATGAGGACGATCATCCATGCCTACCCCGACGAACAAGGCCTCGGAGGGTTCGGCCGTCTGCTCAGTCCGGTCCGGGTCGGCGGTATCCGGGGCCGAGCAGGGCTTCGATGCCGAGGGGGTCGAACTCGTCGTTCTTGACGTCGGCCGACGAACGCCGCCCAGGTGGTGGCGCAGGTACCGCGTCATCGAGTTGTCGTCAGGCCAGCGGGCTAGTCTGCGCGCATGACTGACCTGGTCTCTACCGCATCCGTACCCCGGTTGGACAAGAGTGGGCCGGCGGTCTGGAGGGCTCTTGACGGGGAGCACCGCGCCGCGTTCGAGGCCGAGTTCCGGGAGGCTCTTGTTGAGGTTGCCGAGACGTTCGATGTTGACCGCCTCACCGAGGTGGTGTGCCGTTGGTGGCCTCGTGCGGTGCTTGACGCCCACCCCGACCCGATCGCCGAGTACTTGGGACAGCGCCTCATCGACGGCGACCAGTCCGTGCTCACCAAGACCGCAGCCGAGCTGCGTGCAGAGATGGTGGGTCAGGGCGAATGCACTACATCGATGGACCAGCCCTATGGCTCGCAGGTCGCGGTAGATCTCACGTCGGTGGCCCAGGTCGGCTACGAGGACAACCAGCCGGCCGTCATCGATCGTGTAGATCACGCGATAATCGCCCACTCGGATGCGGTACGCGCCAGGCAGGCCATGCAAAGCGATCACACCGTGCGGCCGGGGTTGCCCGCCGAGCGCCTCGATGGCGGCTTGGACGCGGCGCCGGACCGGCTTGTCCAGCTTCGCCAAGGAGTGTGGGGCGTCGCGGGTGATCTCGACCTGGTATCGGCTCACCGACTGCTCCGGGCACCGGTTCCGGTGTCGCTGATTTCCGGTTCGGTGATGGCCTCTTCCCAGGGCACGGTCGGTTCGTTGCGGTCCAGTACCTCGGCCGCCCGACGCGACCAGTAGATGTGTCCTCCCAGTGCTCGAACCGCTCGGCGACCTCGGCGGGCACTATAGCACCGACCCGCCGGCCGTATCGCGTGAGGTATACGACTCCGCCGTCGCGAACCTGAGTGTCGATTAGTTTGGGTAGCTTGCCCCGGGCGTCGGTCACGGTGATCTCAACATCGCCGTACGGCTCGCGCGGCTAAGCAGCAGTCGTGCACAGAACGTACATGTTGCGCATGACCGGCACCATGTCTTGGTACCTCACGACTGCTATGGGGAGCCGATCGGGCTATCCTGATGTCACAATGAGTTGGAGGTGACCACAAGATATGCCGATTGAAGAGATGGGTGTCGCGGAAGCCAAACGCAGGTTCTCTGAGCTTGCTGAGCGGGTCAGGCATGGGGAGTCTTTTGTGATCCTCAACAGGCGACGTCCGACGCTCGCGCTGGTACCGCCTCAGCAGGCCCGACACAGTGAGCACAAGCCGGTCGGCTTTGCGGCCGTCGCTGGGGCGCTGACTGAATGGGACACCATCGATGCGGACATGACTGAGGTCGTCGAGACGCGCAGGCAGGCCGTCCACCGACCGGCTTCGCCACTACCGTGACCGGGTACTGCCTGGACACGGATGTGATCAGTGCCGTGCTCACGCCCGTGCCACCGCTTCACCTCATCCGACGATTGGCGGTGATTCCCGCTGAGTGTCAGTTCACCACGGCTATCACGGTGGGCGAGCTGAGCTACGCCGCAGCGCGTCGCGGCAACGCCCGGCTTGCCGAACGTGTCCAGCACCTCATTCATGAGGCTAGCGTGGTGCTGCCCTTTGACGAGGTCGCGGCACGCACCTACGGTGACCTTCGGGCGACGCTGGAACAGGCGGGGCAGTCACTTGCTGAACCCGACCTTCGGATCGCCTCGATCGCACTCGCGAATGAGCTGACGGTCGTGACCGGCAATAGACGCCATTTTGACCGGGTCCCCGGGCTCGCGGTGGAGAACTGGCTCGAGGAGCCCTGAGCTCCTGACACGGGGAACCCAACACCCGCCTGGACGTCTACTCCATCACCCGAGGCTGTTTCCCGACCGTCGGAGGTCACCATGGGGATGATGGCCCGGGCGGACCCTCTACCGTACCGGTCCGTGAGGCGACGTCGGTTGTTCCTGGTGGCCGTCGCTGGTGTACAGCTGCCCGTTACCTTGCTGCTCGGGTTCGCCACGAACATGGCGTTGGCCCAGCACCGGTGGCCGGTCTGGCTGGAGCTGGTGCGAACACATCCGTGGCACTCTCTTGCCGCTTTGGAGGCGGTAACAGTATGTCTCGCGATGGTGGTGTCGATGGCGTCTGGCCGGGACCAACGCGTCGATGATCCGGATATGGAAATGGTCACGGATCGCCTGGCGGTCGCGGTCAAGCGCCAGTGGAACGCCGAGGCGGAGTTGCGTCACCTCAACGATCCTTTCCCGATGCCGGTGCGATGGGATCCGGCGGACCCGGATGTGGTCGCAGACTGGCCGGCGCTGGTCAGGCTTGCCACCACCGGCCCCGGTTGGCCGAGACCACCGGGCGGGACATGGGCCAACGATCCGGTCGGGCTTACCGGGACCGACAATGACCTTGTTGACGTGCTCGATCGGGTGCCAACCAGGCGGCTGGTTGTCCTGGGAGAGCCGGGCGCCGGAAAGACGATCCTGCTTGTCCGCCTGGTGCTGGATCTGTTGTCACGTCGCCGCCCTGGTGACCCGGTACCGGTCCTGCTCCCCCTGGCCTCATGGAACCCTGAGGACCAGGACCTGCGCAGCTGGATCGTAGGACGGCTGATCACTGACCATTCCGCGCTAGCCGAGCCAGCCTCGGGCGGGACTGTGATCCGGGCGCAGGTGCTTCTGGACAAGGGTCTGATCTTGCCGGTGCTGGATGGCCTGGATGAGATCCCCGACGCGGTCAGAGGTTCTGCACTAGCTCGGATCAACGACGCGATGCGCTCATGTGAGTCCCTGGTTCTGGCTGCTCGCACAGCCGAGTACCGCAGCGCAGTGTGCTCACCCGACGGGGTCGAGGTGCTGCTCACCGGCGCTGCGGGAATCACGCTTCGCCCGTTAGACGTCACCGTTGTATCCGACTACCTGCGAGGTTCGGCCGGTGGACTGGCTGCAGCCGCTCGATGGGACAAGGTTCTCTCGACCTTCACGGCGGACCGCCCATCCCCGGTCGCGCAGGCTCTGACCACCCCACTTCGGGTCGTGCTCGCGCGAGCGATCTACAACCCACGGCCGGGGGAGACCCTAGCCACCGTTGCTCGTCAGCCGGCCGAGCTGCTTGACCCTGCCCTCTTTCCGACTCCCAAAGAGATCGAGCGGCACCTGTTCGACATCTTCATCCCAGCCGCCTACCGGCCGCACCCAGACCGGTCACGACGCTGCCCGTGGACCGCTGACCAAGCTGGGCGGTGGCTGGCGTTCCTCGCCCGCGACTTAGAAGATCGCCAAAACGGCACGACTGACCTCGCCTGGTGGAAACTATCGGGTGCGGCACCACGACCGCTCGCTGGGATCAGTGTCGGACTTGTCGCGGGGCTTGCCGGCGCACTCGGATTCCCTTTCCCGATGGACCTCGGACTTGGACTTATATCGGCACTCGTAGCCGGACTCCTCGTCCGCACGTGGGTCCGGCGTGACCGCATGGGTTTGACAAACGGACGTGTGGGCGGGCTCCTTGGTGGCCTGCTCGGCGCCCTCGCAGCCTTGGCCGTGTTCGGGGCCGGTGTCGGGAACCTGCATGTTGGCTCCCTTCTTGCGGGGATTCTTACGTTCGGCATCGCAGTCGCCTCTTTGTCCAGGTTCTTCGCTGCACTCGTCGGAGGGTTCGTAGGCGATTTTGTCGCAGCATTCTTGCACCATGCTAGTCTTGTGCCCAAGATTGGGGTGACTGTTGGCCCCGTGGCGTTGCTTATCAATGGGCTCGGGTTTTGGCTCGCGGCCGGGCTCGCAGTTGGGCTGGCGGACCGCAGCGCCCCGGCACGGGAACTGCGCTGGTCACCGGCCGGGTTCGGGTATGGTCTGGCTTGCGGCCTTGTGATTGGATTTGTGGTATGGATTCAGATTGGATCCACGGGCGGTCTCGTTATCGGGCTTGTTTCCATGGTCGTGGGCGGATACTCATGCGGCATCTTCACAGTCATGCCAGCGGATCTGACGAAAGCCGCGACCCCAAGAGTGGTGCTGGTACGCGACCGAGCCATTTTTCGTTCGACCTGTCTCGGGCTCGGGCTCTGGCTCGGACTCATCTCCGTCCTTGTGATAACATTTATTCTCAACTCTAGCGACGGGCTTCCCAACGGGTTCCGAATTGGGCTACGCGTCGGGCTTGCGACCTTCATCGTGGTGGGGATTTCTTTTGGATTTTTGCAGGCATGCTGGGGGTCGTTCGCCCTCGCTCGATCGTGGCTGGCGGCGTCAGGCCACCTGCCGTGGCGATTGATGACGTTCCTTGATGACGCCCACGCACGAGGTGTCCTACGACAAGTCGGAGCGGTTTACCAGTTCCGCCACGTCGAGCTGCAACGCCGCCTCGCCAGCGATCAGCAAACCTTCACCACCCCGAAATCCGAGCAGCCGTGTCCATCTTGCTGACGGGGCTCAAACACGCCAGTCACCTCTCGAGCCACGCACGTCAGTCCCCCGTGGAGCAGACGCGCGTCAGTGAGTGAGGAGTTGGTCGCGACATGACCACTCCATTGCGTGGACACGAAAGGCTGGCCGACAAGGTCAACGGCTACGCTGTGTAGGTAACCAGAGACGCTAAGACCGCGTTCTGCCGCAATGTCACGAAGTGAGGGGCGGAGAACCTAGCGAGTAGGTGGTGATGGCCGCCTGCTTGACGTCGCAGGTGCCGCCGCGCACTCAGCTGATCACGGATCACAGACCTCCTGAAGCAGGTCGTGAACGTCGCTCGATACGGCGCTCGCTGGCGGCGAGCTACCAGCTGCCCGTCGCCCCGCCTGCGCACCACCAGCTCGTGTGGCATGCACACCCATGACCCGCCAACCGGGCGCTGCCTCAGCAGGCGATGAGGTAGGCGCGGGCGAACAACGTCTCGCCCCCAGGCGGTGGTGGCCCACATCAGGGCGGCACTACGGTCATGATCACATTTTTGGTGCCGAAAGTGACACGACATGTCACCTGAGGCACCCAAAACGTGATCTTGAGTCCTAAGCCGGCCCTTCGCGGGCATATTGATATCCACCGGATTTTCCTGCGAACGCCTCACGTATGCCCCAGGTCAGAGCTTGATCAAGAAAGTACTTCAGGAGGTCCGGATCATCCGGTGGAGAAACACCCTCGTGGGTACCCGCTCAGGTACCCCACGAGGGTGCCCGGCAGGTGCGGCTGCGCGCTGTTCCGACGCCGCCAACAACTCTGTTCTCCCGGGTCCGTTCCTTCACTGAGAGCCATTACGTTCTGCAGCGGGGGCGTGCACCGCCGAAAGCTCATCCTCGGTGAAGCGCATGCTGTCGCACTCAGCGCCAGCACCCAAGATCGGGGCTGCCTCCGCTGCGCTGTGGAGTGAGCGCGGTACGACGTCACAGACGGCCGGTGCAGGGCACCCTGTCCGGAATATGTGGTTGTCCTCTACGGTTACTTGCATGCGTCAAACAAATTATGAGGCCCGGGTGGCCGTCGCGGGGGGACACACCAGGCTGGTTATGCGGGAAGGACCCTGTTTATGACCTCCACTGCGGCGGCACCGCAGCACCGCAGCTTGCCGGCACCCCCGCCCGCAACGTTCACCCATCGGCAGATTTTGACGATCTTCGGTGGGCTGATGCTGGGGATCATGTTGGCGGCGCTGGACCAAACGATCGTGTCCACGTCGATCCGCACCATCGCCGATGACCTGCACGGATTGAACCTCCAGGCCTGGGCGACCACCGCCTACCTGATCACTTCGACGATCACCACCCCGTTGTATGGCAAGCTGTCTGATCTCTACGGGCGCAGGCCTTTGTTCCTGACCGCCATCTCGGTCTTCATCGTCGGGTCGGTGTTGTGCACGGTCTCCACGTCGATGTACGAGCTGGCCGCCTTCCGCGCCTTCCAGGGGCTGGGAGCTGGCGGTTTGATGTCGCTGGCGCTCACGATCATTGGTGACATCGTGCCGCCGCGAGAGCGGGCCCGCTATCAGGGTTACATCTTGGCGGTGTTCGGCACCGCGAGCGTGATTGGCCCGCTGGTGGGCGGGGCATTCGCCGGGGCCAGCTCAATCCTGGGGATCGCTGGATGGCGCTGGGTGTTCCTGGTCAACGTCCCCATCGCGGCGGCCGCGCTGATCGTCGTGACCAGAGTGCTCAACATCCCGCACACCCGCCGCGAGCACCGCATTGACTGGCGAGGTGCGGTAGCGCTGGCTGTCGGGGTGGTACCGGTTCTCCTGGTGGCCGAGCAAGGCCAAAACTGGGGTTGGGATTCGGCCCCAGCGATAGGCTGTTATGCGCTGGCTGCGGCTGGCCTCATCGGGTTCGTCCTCGCCGAACGATGGATCGGCGCCGACGCGTTGCTGCCACTGCGATTGTTCCGCAACGGCGTGTTCGCCGTGACATCAGCCGTGTGTGTGATCGTTGGTATGGGCATGTTCGGCGGTCTCGTGCTCCTCCCGCTGTACCTGCAGATCGTGAAAGGAGCTTCACCCACCGGGGCTGGCCTGCTGATGTTGCCGCTGATGGGCGGGATCACCGGTGGTTCAGTGGTGTCCGGGCAGCTGATCTCCCACACCGGCCGGTACAAGATCCTTCCCATGGTGGGCACCGCGTTGCTGACCGTCGCGTTGTTGCTGCTGAGCCTCCGGGTGGAGGTCGGCACCTCGCTGTGGGAGGTTGACATCTACATGGCGCTGTTCGGCCTCGGGCTGGGCGGCTGTCTGCAGGTGCTGGTCATGGCAGCACAGAATGCGGTGCCGGCGCGGGACATGGGGGTGGCCACCGCGTCGGCCACGTTCTTCCGGCAGATGGGAGGCACCTTGGGTGTCGCGGTGTTCCTGTCGATCCTGTTCTCCACCGTCGGAAGCAAGATCATGGACGCGTTTCGCGTCATCGCCCGTACGCCGCAATTCCAGTCCGCGCTCGCCGACCCGGCCGTCCGCGCCAACCCCGCCAACGACATCGTCCGGCAGATCGTCCAGTCCGGTCGCAGCAGCGGATCCAGCGGATCCGCCGGCAATGCCGGCGGCGTGCTGCAGGACTCCTCGTTCCTGCAGCACATCGACCCCCGACTGGCTCGGCCGTTCCTGGTGGGTTTCTCCAACGCGATGGATGAGGTGTTCCTCGTCGCCGCCGGGGTGATGTTTCTCGCTTTTGTGCTGCTGTTTTTCTTGGAGGAGGTCCCGCTGCGCAACCAGTCAGGCATCGAAGCCCTCGCGGCCGAGCTTGCCGCGGAAGTGGCGGAGCGGTAAGTCCGGAGGATTGACGTGCCTCCTGGCTTACCGCGAAGCAAGCCCCGAGGCAAGCTCAGTCGCGGTGGACCGGACCTCGTGCTCGCTGGCGCCGGCAGCCACCAGCGTGCGGTACCGATTGAGGAGCCGGGGCGCGTGGAAAGCCAGCACGGCGACCAGCGCTCCGGCACTGAAGTAGCCCGCCACGGTGCCCTTGATCACGCCCGGGTCGTGCAGCACCTCGACGGACGTGGCCAGATCGCAGCGCCCGGCCAGCTGCAGGGTCAGCCCGTACTGATCGGACCAGAAGTACGGCATGACGTCGGCGTGCCGGGTGATCTGCTTTCCGGCGACTCGCTGGGCCACGACGGCAGCCTGCTCGGCGGCTGAGGTCCAGTGCTCGATGCGCGGCCGGTCTCCGATCGTGGGGTGCCGCCAGGCCGCGATGTCGCCCACCGCATAGACATTGCCGGTGCCCTCCACCAGACCGGTGGCGTCGCAGGGCAGCCCTCCTGCGGTGGGCACCCCGAGCCCGGCGAGCCACCCGCCCTCGACCACGGTGCCGACTGCGACCACGCCACAGTCGGCGGTCACGACACTCCCGTCGGCCAGCCGGACGGCGATCCTGCCGTTGCCTTCCCTGATCATTTCCGGGCTCGGGTCCAGAAAGCTCTCCAGGCGCACCCCGCAGCGCACCGTGACTCCATTGCTGGCCTGCAATCGCGCGCAGAGCTGGCCCATCTGCTCGCCGAGAACTCGGGCGAAGGGCGCCGGCAGCGCCTCCAGCATGGTCACCTCAAGGCCAGCCATGCGGGCGGTAGCGGCGACCTCGGCGCCGATGAAGCCGGCCCCGACCACCAACAGCGAACGGGCTCGGGAGATCGAGTTCCGCAGCCCCCGGCAATCCTCCAGGGTGCGCAGGACGTGCAGCTCCGGGTGGTCGGGCTGGTTGGGTAGACGCCGTGGCTGTACCCCGGTCGCCACCACGAGCGTGTCGTAGCGCAGGCGGGTGCCGTCACTGAGCTCGACGGCGGCGTGGTCAACACCGAGCGCGCCGACGCCCAGGCGCACCGAGACATCCAGGTCGGCCAGCTCACCACGGTGCAGCACGGCCCGTCCCTCGGGCCACTGCCCGGCGAGGATCTGCTTGGAGAGCGGGGGCCGGTCGTAGGGCTCATGCGGCTCGTCCCCGATGAGGCTGATCCGGCCGGAAAACCCCTCCGCCCGCAGGAACTCCACGGTACGCAGGCCGCCCAGTCCCGCGCCGACGACCACCACGTGCTCCATGCACTTCTCCGCACTTTTCCGGGCACTGTTCCGGCCTGGGGGACTGCGGCTGGTCGTCAGCTCACCAGCAGGTGGTGCTGGCCGCTCCAGTGCTCCCGACGTTCCTCTTCGGTCAGGCCGCCCCAGACGCCATATGGTTCCCGCGCGGCCAGTGCGTAGCGGCGGCATTGTTCCAGAACTGGGCAGTGTTGGCAAATCGCTTTGGCCCGGTCGGCGCGTCGAGACCGGGCTGAACCCCGTTCACCGTCTGGATGAAAGAAGACGCTGCTGTTCAGCCCCTGGCAGGAGCCATCGAGTTGCCAGTCCCATTCGTGAGCGACCGGTTTTGGAAGCCGTCGGGTGTCCGTCATCTCCCACACTGCCCTCGCTGGTCGATCGATCTCATGGACTGGTCGATTGGTACCCGTCACGTCGTAGCGGCAAACCACCCACCAGCAGTGTCCAGCCCTGGTGCACAGTGTGTCGACCCCCTCATGCACAGTGAGCCGATCATCGGGCATACTGCAGGGGCGAGCCAGCACCGATGCCGGTGCGGCCGAGGTCGACTGTGAGCGCCCTTGCGGCGCGAGAGCTTCTCCGTGCCTTCTTCGGGACTGCGGGGTGGCCACGCATCAGCGGCCACCATGCTCTTCAGGAGAGGATTGTTCCCGCGTGTCTTCGAACCACCCAGCCTTGGGGCAGCCATGTAGTTTCCACGAGCTAGGAGTGCCAAGCGAACTGCTTACCGTGCTTGACCAGCAAGGCATCACCACAGCATTTCCCATCCAGGCCGCAACGTTGCCGGACGCACTCGCTGGTCGGGATGTGCTTGGCCGTGGTCAAACCGGCAGTGGCAAGACGCTTGCCTTCGCGATCCCGACGATCACCGCGCTGGCCCGCTCCGGGCTGCGCCGCTGCGCCGGCCACCCGCGCGCTCTGGTGCTGGTGCCCACCCGGGAACTGGCCAACCAGGTCGCCGACACCTTCACCCCGCTAGCCGCCGGGCTCGGGCAGCGGATCACCACCGTCTACGGCGGTGTCGGCCAGGGCCGGCAGGTGTCTGCGCTGCGCGGCGGGATCGATGTCCTCATCGCCTGTCCCGGTCGTTTGGAGGATCTGCTCGGTCAGGGTCACGTGCACCTTGACGCGGTCGAAGTGACGGTGCTGGACGAGGCCGACCATATGGCCGACCTGGGTTTTCTCCCTGCGGTGCGCAGGTTGCTGGATCGCACCCCGGCCGATACCCAGCGGTTGCTGTTCTCGGCCACCTTGGACAGCGCCGTGGACGTCTTGGTGCGTCGCTATCTGTCAGACCCGGTGGTGCACTCGGTTGACCCCGCGGAGGCGCAAGTATCCACAATGGAGCATCACGTGTTCACCGTGGAGCACGCCGACAAGTCCTCGGTGATCCGCGAACTCGCCTCTGGCCAGCGCCGAAGCCTGCTGTTCACTCGCACCAAACACGCCGCGCAGAAGTTGGCCAAGCAGCTGACCGTCTCCGGGCTGCCCGCCGTCGAACTGCACGGGAACCTCTCGCAGAACGCCAGGGCACGAAATCTCGCCGCGTTCAGTGCGGGAAGCGCGCGGGTGCTGGTGGCTACCGACATCGCCGCGCGGGGTATCCACGTCGATGAGATCGGCCTGGTGGTGCATGTGGATCCGCCCGCCGAGTGCAAGGCATACCTGCACCGCTCCGGGCGTACCGCCAGAGCAGGTGCTGAGGGTGCTGTAGTTACGCTGTCCACCCCAGAGCAGATGCGGGAGGTGCGGACATTGACCCGGCTAGCCGGTATCAGGCCGGTAATGGCGCGGGTGCGTCCTGGCGCTGAGCAGATCGCCGCGCTCGCGGGGCCGCCGGCCCCGCTGGTCGCACCGCCCGCCCCCGTTGCCGCGTCGGTGCCGTCGCGGCACCGCCAGGGCAGCGGTGTTGCCGAAGTCTCCCGTCGGGGACCTCGACGGCCCACCCGGCGCCGTTCCACCCATCGCGCCGCCTGAGCAGGCTGCCTGAGTACGGGAAGTGGGGACCGCGACGAACCAGCCGCCCAGCCCACGTTGTCGCCTGCGGCGACGGTTGTTGCTGGTCATGCTGATTGGAGTGGTTCTTCTCGGATCCGTGCTGGGCGCCTCGGTGGCAGGCGTGTTGCGGGCACCGGGTACCGACAGCGTGGCCGCGCGATTGGCTGAGTGGGGCCGTGACCACGGCATGGACGGGCTGATCAACTGGTTGGAGAAACAGCAGTACGAGCATCACCAGCCCCCGACCGGTGGCGTGCCAATGGGGGGAATCCCACTCAGTGGAGCGATATCAGCTGATCCGTACGCCCAGGCCGGCTCGTCGCACCTGCCAGCTCCATCGGCGTTGTCCCCGCCCTCGGGCATCGATCCCTTGCCCGGTGAAGGCCAGTGGGAAACCGTGGTGACAGTGCACGGGCAGCCAGCGGTCCGGGTGGCCCATCTCCGCCCGGACCGCGAGCACACCTCCTTTCTGGCCGGTGTGATGTTGATCGATCCCACCCTGGTCCGGGGACAGCTCCACCCGGGTTTTCAGGACCCCGGCGGAACCTGGCAGGCCGCAACGTCGGTGGTTCCCGCTGAGCAACGCACCGTGGTGGTTGCGTTCAACGCAGGGTTTCGCCTCAACGCGAGTCATGGGGGTTATTACAGCGAGGGCCGCACCGTGCGGCCGCTGGTGGATGGCGCCGCCAGCCTGGTTCTGCGCACCGATGGCACGGCTACTGTCGGAGCGTGGAATCGCGAGGTCGCGATGGACTCCGATGTCGCCAGCGTCCGGCAGAACCTCGCTCCGCTCGTCGACAATGGGCAGGTCAACCCGACCTGCCAGAGCGGCGGCACCGCCCAGTGGGGCAGCACTGTCGGCCAGGTCGCGTTCATTCACCGCTCGGGTTTCGGGGTCACCGCCGATGGTGGCGAGGTGTATGTCGGCGGAGCAGCCCTCTCGGTATGCAGCCTGGGGCAGATCCTGCAGGCCAGCGGCGTGCAGCGCGGCATGGAGTTGGACATCAACCCTGCCTGGGTCAGCGGGGTCTACTTCCATCCCGCACCCGATGGCCCGCCGCAAGCCTTCCAGCTCTTCCCCGGCGAGGAAGTACCCGCAGAGCACTACCTCAGCCCTTCCAGCCGCGACTGGTACGCCTTCTCTGGCCGTCCCTGAGGTCACGGCACTGCGTCACTTCACGGCACTGCGTCTCACGTTATTGCCGGATTCACCCGGGGACGCAATGGCTGGTGCGGCGGCCCGGCGAGCTGAAGGGCTGCTTCGATGAGGTGATGGTCTGGCGAGAGTTGGCACACCGGGTCCGCCCGGGCGGCGTCCCCGGTGAGCTGGAAGGCCTGGCAGCGGCAGCCACCGAAGTCGATGTCCTTACGGGGGCAGCTGCGGCACGGCTCCGGCATCCATTCGTTTCCGCGAAACCTGGTGAATGCGGGGGAGTGGCGCCAGATCGCGCTCAAGGAGCGCTCGCGGACGTTGTCGATGCCGAGTCCGGCGATCTGCGCTGCCGCCGGGCAGGGCAGTGCCCGCCCGTCCGGTGCGATGATGATATGTCGCCGGCCCCAGCCGTGCATGCACGGCTTCGGGTAAGACTCGTGGTAGTCGGCAAGGACATAAAGGATCTCGAGAGTGTCGCCATAGGTCGCCCGCGCCCGCGCGAGGGCTTGCTCGGCGGCGAGGACCTGGTCACGTGTCGGCAGCAACGCGGACCGGTTGAGTAACCCCCAGCCGTAGTACTGCGTGTGCGCAAGCTCGAGCCGGTCCGCGCCGAGTGCGGCGGCGAGATCGGCGATCGGCTCGATCTGGTCGATGTTTCCACGATGCAGCACGACGTTGATCGTCAGCGGCAGCCCCAGGACCGTGACCGCGCGGGCAGCGGCCATCTTGTGGCCAAAGACGCGGGCGCCCGCCACCTCGTCGGCCGTCATGCGGTCAGCACCTTGCATGCTGAGTTGGACGTGGTCCAGCCCGGCCTGCGCCAGCTCGGTCGCCCGGCGCTCGTCGAGGCCCACCCCGCTGGTGACCAGGTTGACGTAGAAACCCAGGTCGCGGGCCCGCGCGACGAGTGGGGTGAGGTCAGGCCGGGCCAGCGGCTCACCTCCGGTGAGGTGAACTTGCAGTACGCCCAGCGCTCTTGCTTCCGCCAGCACGCGGTACCACTCTGGTAGCGCCAACTCCGCCGCTTCCGGAACAGTAACGGGATTGGAGCAGTACGGGCAATGCAGCGGACAGGTGTAGGTCAGCTCGGCGAGCAGGCCCAGCGGCCTATCCACGGTTGGTCGCCAGCAGATGCTGCGTGATCAGATCCCGCAGCAGCGACATGACGTCGTTGACGGCGACGTCGTCGTACACCTCGCCAACTGCCCGCACCACCTCCGCCACGCTATGACGTCCGTCGCATTGCCGGATGACGGCGGCTGCCGTCTCATTCAGAATGAGCACACCCTCGGGGAACAGCAGCACCGTCTCACCGCTGAGTGGATCGGTCCCGGTGCGCACTCCACGGCGCAGCTGTGGCCGGTCAGTGAGCGACAACGTCACCGTCATCGACGCTCCTGCAGCGCATGCTCGATGGTGTCGAGCATGCTCCATAAGACGTCAGTCTTAAACTCAAGGGCGCGCACCGCGGCGTCCTGGTCTTGTCGTGACGTACAGTGTGACAAGACGATATCCAGCGCGTCGGCGCATTCTTCCCGGGCTTGGCCGATGCGGGAGTCAAAGTATTCTAGCGCGTTGTGGTCAAACCACGAGTAGTATCGTTTCAATGCGGCTGTCCGGGTGGCCATCGCCTGTGGTGCGAACAGCTCAGTCAACGATGACGCGATGCCCTCGATCCATGGCCGTGTCCGCGCGAAGGTAACGTAGGAATCGACCGCGAAGCGCACCCCGGGTAGCACGTGCCGCTCGTCGGTGACCTCCGCCCGGCTCAATCCTACCGCCTCCGCCAACACCAGCCACCGGGTACCGCCACCGGTACCGTCCGCGGTACCGTCGTGGTAGGAGATTCGCGGCAGCCACCGTCGACGGATCTCGGGCAGCGGGCAGTTCGCGACGATGGCGGCGTCCTTTTGCGGCAGGCTTCGCTGGTAATACCACCGGTTGGCCACCCAGGCCCGCAGCTGAGCCGGATCGAGCTCACCGGCGTCCATCCGCTGATGAAAGGGGTGCTTGTCCCAATAACTGCGCTCGGCGGCGCGGAGCATGCTCTCGAACTCGGCACGATTTAACGCCGGCCGGTTTTCGCCCATCTTTTCCCCCTGTGCTACAGCTCGTATTCGGCACCGTCTTGCGCAATGCTTGCACCAGCGTTGGAGAGGAGCGCTCGTTCCGGCGCATCGTCGAACAGTATCGGATTGGTGTTGTTGAGGTGGGTGTACACGATGTGCGCATCGGTCCGCTGGCGAAGCAGCGTCAGGCTGCCCTGCGCACCGTTGACCGGCAGGTGGCCCATTGAGTGAGCTGTTGCGGTGCCGCGCCGGTGTTGACGCAGCTCGTCATCGGTCCAGAACGTGCCATCCACCAGGACCAGATGCGCCCCGCCGAGCTGTTCGAGTAGGCTTTCGCCCAGCGCCGCTACTGAGGGCAGGAACACCACACAGCGAGCGGTACGCTCGTCGGTGATCCGGTAACCGACGACGACACCGGTGCTCGGACCTCGGCCACGGGCATAGCGGGGCAACCGGCCGCTGGTGGCGTCGAGCGCCTCACACCATAACGGCGAGGCGCCACCGTGGCGGTAGCGCAGCGCGAATCGCTCACCTGGCGCAACGTCGTGCCAGTGCACCACTGTGTAGCTTTCCAACGTCGGCAGCAGCCCGCACTGGGAAAGCAGGCTGCGCACCGCTGCGGTGCCGTACACGTGCAGTTCACTGGCCTGACGAAGCGACAGCAAACCCAGCGTGTGGTCGAGCTCGGCATCAGTAAGAAATACGCCGTGTAGTGGTGCTGTGGAATCGTCAGGCTCAGGCCACAGGGAGGCGCACTCGCGCAGCGCCCCATCGAGCTCTGGGCCGGCATTGCCGAGAAACCACTCACCACCACCGTCGCCGACGGCGATGGTGGACGAGCGTCGCGACGTCACTGGGCGCGAACCTGAGCGCGCGGCGGCGCATACTGGGCATCCGCAGTTCCATTGCGGTACTCCACCGCCGGCCGCGGAACCCAGGATGCGAACGAGCATCTCAGCTGAGCCAATTAATTATTCTAGCGCCGGCCCGCGTACATCGTGACTTCCATGGGGGTTTCCAGTCTTTCCCAGCTCGGCGCTATCCACCGCCGGCGTGCTCCTGGCGCGCTGTGGCTGATCTTCTCAGGGCCGGTCTTCTCGAGGTTGGCCTTCTCGGCAACGATCATATTCGACCTCCACTGGCCCCGAAGAAACGCTGTGAGTATTCATTACCAAGAATCGTGCAAGGCGACCTTCATGGTGACAGAATGTGTCGACCTATGTCAAGGATCACGCGGCCGGCGGCGCGGACAGCCGCCGGCCGCGTGAGGTTGCTTGCCGACTCCTACTTGACGACCCCGGCGAAGCGCAGCAGCTCAGCGATGCCGAAGCGGCCCTCGCTGTTGGCCAGCGTTGGTGTCCAGATCGGGTAGGTGGACCGGTACGAGATCGGGTCGGCATCGAGGAGCCCGAGCAGGACCTCGGTGACGATCAGAGCGCCGACCGCCCCGAGCCGGCCACCATTATGCTGCACATCGGCTTCTCGGAGAATGTAGTACCACAGGTAGATCGGCCCGGTGGTGCCCAGCTCGGCGTCGCTGAGCGGAACCTGACCGATCTTGTGGGCGATGTCCTGGGCGGAGGGCAATTCCTGGGCTTCGCTGCGGAGCAGGTTGCGCACTACCAGTGACCGCAGTTGGCGGCCGACCTCCGCCGGTACGTCCGTGATGGGGGGCAGGTCCAGCAGTCGGGTGTTGAGTTTGGCTTCGATCCGTTTGGCCCGCTGTGGGACGCGGTCTTCATCAATGGCAAAGAAATGCGTGAAGTCCACCGCGAACTCCGGCGCCACCGCGCCGCCCCGCAGGTCGGTGCGCTCATGCGGGTCGGCTGGGGGTAGCGGGATCATGCCGGTGGTCGGGTCTGGCAGCGGGAACAACGACAGCGTGTACTGGTCGTTGATCGTGTATTCGGAGCGGATCGTGGGGTGCATGAAGCGGAACGCGGCAACGGCGAACTCGACCGGAATGAACGGGTGGCCCTCGGGCGCATAGAACTGCAGCCCGTCGCGGTCGACCCGGTCCACGCTGTCCTGGCCGACAACCAGTGGCAGGTACTCATGCACGATGATCCACTGGAAGTGCCAGCGCACGATCTGCTGGGCTTTGTCGAACAGGTCGTCGTAGTAGGTCCGCACGGCGAGCAACTGGTCGATGGACGCGTTCGGGGGCGGCGGGGGGGCGTTTGGGTCCGGGGGCGGCGGAAAATGATTACCGAACACATCGGTGATCTCTCCAGCCATCAGGGCGTCTACGACCCGGTTGTGGAATTTGATGAATGACAGATGGATCTGGTTCAGGAGCAGGTTCTCGTCGTTGCGCGGGTCACCAATAAGGGGCACGCCAGCGGAGGTGCGCCCGAAATCCGCCCCATCGGAGGAAAGCACGAGTTTGGTGTTGTGCGAGGTCGTGTCATACAGCAGGGGGCTCGCGACCGGACCGGAGCCGTAGAGGTGGTCCAGGTCCAGCATGGGCGGGCGGAAGTTGGTCACCGCCTCTGGGTCGATCTGCCGGCCGAGCTGCCCGGTGACGTCGAAGGTGATGTTGTGGTCGATGAACTGCCCGATGAAGGTGAATCCCGCATCGAGCGTGGGGCTGTCTTGTGCGTCGGTGGTTTCCCCGCCGTCCATCAGCCCGCCGGGCAGACCGAACTCTTCGGCCATCGCGAGGCCGGTCGGAGGCCGAGGGTCCAAGGTGGGGAACAACCGGCCGAATCGGCCCGTCGGTGGATTAACGCCCCGAGGGACGTCAAGGCCACGAACCTCAAATCCATGCCGTGCTTGCATGATGCCTCCTGAACATAGGAACGTTTGTTGTCGATCACCTCGGGCTCCGGCGACTAAGGATAAGAGGAAGAACAACGCCTGTTAGATACGTCACGATCAGCCCCGATCGGGTGAATCTGTACTGCGGGCGGAGCGCCTTGGAATCGTGGACCTTCCTCTTGTGAGGGACGCCCTGACAAAACTCGCGACAGCGTCTCCCCGGCGGCCGCCAATGTTCAGGGTCGTCCCGATGACACCGACTCGGCGCGCCGCCCACACTGGTATCCCATGGGCCACCACCGACGACACACCGTGTCATTCACCACCTCGGGTCCATCTCCCGTACTTGTTACGCAAGGAGTTATGAGCATGCAGACTGAGGTCTATACCGAGGAGACGGCATCACCGGTACGTCCGGACACGTTCGCCGAAGACACCCACGACGACGTCATCAGTCCAAAAAATAGTATTGCGCTCAGGACGCTTGGCGTGGTCGAAGAGTGGGAATCCGCTATTCACCGCTGGCTGATGCGTTACAGCATCACCGCGTTGCGCATCAGTATGGGGGCGGTGATCCTTGGGTTCGGCTTCCTGAAATATTTTCCGGGCGTCAGCCCAGCCGAGGATCTTGTCCTGGCCGCCACCCGAGTGCTGACTTTTGGGTTGCTGCCTGACGGCCTGGTCATGGTTCTTCTCGCCACGCTGGAGTGCACGATCGGGCTGTTGCTGATCACTGGGCGGTGGCTGCGCCTGACCAGCTACCTCCTGACATCCTGGCTCTTGGGCATCCTCTCCCCGATTGTGCTGTTACCGGGGCGGATATTTGCTGGGCCCGGCCACATGCCCACCCTGGAAGGCCAGTACGTCCTCAAAGACGTGATCCTGTTTGCTGCGGCTATGGTGATCGCTACCACAGTCCGCGGCGGTGCGCTCACCGATGGTGAGCACCGTGGCTTACAGACCAAGTAGCTCTGGGGGGCGGGCAAGCCCGCCCCCCACGACAGCGACCGGTTAGGCAGTTCGTTCATCCGTGTCGGGGTTGGTGCTGCTGAGCTGCCAACGGCTGCGGATGCCGAGTTTTTGATAGATGTGTCCGAGATGGGTCTCCACTGTCTTGATGGAGAGATGGAGCTGTTGAGCGATCTCCCGGTTGGTTCGGCCGGCCCTGGCGAGCTGGGCGACGGTGGCCTCCTGGGGGCTGAGCTCGTCGGGGCTCCGGGTGCGGGTGCGCCCACCAGCCCGTCGCCACTCGGCCTGCGCGCGGTTGGCATGCCAACCGGCTCCACATGCCTGCGCGAGGTGAACCGCCTCCGCGAGCAGCACCCGCGCCTGAGTGGTCTCACCGCCACGGGTCAAGAAGGCACCGTAGTCGGTCAGTGTCTGGGCCCGGGCCAGCGGCATGGGCAGCCCGTCGTGGAGCTCGAGCGCTTGAGTGAAGTAGGTCCGCGCGAGTGCTTGGTCCCCGGCGCGCTCGGCGAGGGCGGCTTGTCCGGTGGCCACGACGATTTTCGGCCACCGGCTGGGAAGCGCCACGCCGCGCTGCGCGACCCAGTCGATCACCTGCTGCGCGTCGGTGTCTCGGCCATCGGCGAGGTGGGCGGCGATCGCATCGGATGCCCACAGCAGGTGCGACGGGTCGTTCTCGCCGGTGCGCTCAGCCCACTGCTGGAGCTGGGCGAACAGCTCGCATGCCGTATCAGGATCGCCTTGCCGGTGGGCGAGGACTCCCCGCACGTGAAGTTCCATTCCTTCGGCACGGTGCAGGCGGTAGCGATCGTGGGAGACCGTGGTCGCCAGCTGCGCGCAGCACAGCGCCGCCTGCTCCAGATGCCCTTGCTCAAGAAGGACCAACGCGCGGTAGGTGATGGCGAGGGGGGACAGGTAAGGAGGCAACAGCTCGGCGAGCTCGCTGAGGCGATCGGCGAGAGTGAGCGCCTCATTCAACCGGCCCAGCCGGCACAGGCCGTCGATCCACGCGATCGCCACCCGGACCAGAGTGTTTGGTTCGCATCGGCGTTCGGCTGAGCTCAAGATCTCGGTGAGGAACCGTTCGGCGTCGGTGAACCGCTCCGCCTGCACGGCCACGGTGGCGTAGCTGAGCGCGGGATGCCGGTATCTGTGCCGGTCGATGGACCGCGAGGTGGGGATGAGATCCACCCTGGTCATGGCGGCGGTCGCTGCCGTCACGAGACCGTCAGGGTCGCCGCAGCGATAGGCGAGCGCGCCCCAGGCCGCCTGGGCCGAGGCCTGCATCACCCCGCTGGCCGTGGCCAGCTCGGCGGCCCGGTGCGCCCACGGTAGCGCGGCCCGGGGGCCGGACAGTGTCTGGTGCTGAAAGACCTGGTCGAGCAGGGCTCCGATGGCGAGTTCGGGATGCTCCGGTTCGGCCAGAGCCACCGCTGATTCATAGCAGGCGGCGGCGCGTTCCACCTGGCCGATGGCGAAGCTGGCTTGCCCGAGCTCGCGCAAGACGGCGATACGGTCTGCGATGGACAGCGCTGGGAGATGTAAGAGCCGCTCGTAGGTGGTGATCGCCTCCTCGCTGGCGCCGTCCGCGACCAGTGCCGTGCCCAAGTCGAAGAGCAGTTCCGCCGGCGCGTCCTCACCGGCGAGCCGCATGCCGGCTTCCAGGTGCTGGCGGGCGGCGCGGACCGCACCCAACCGCAGCGCCGCACGCCCCGCCCGGCCCACCGTGGACACCGCCTCAGCGTCACCGGCCAGGTGCGCGGCCACCGCATGCTCCGTAGCCTCGGCCGGATGTGCCCCAGCGGCAACCAGGGCACGGAAAGCGGCCGCGTGCAGATCTCTGCGCACCGGAGGCGCGATGTCCTCGTACACTCCCTGCCGGATCAGCGCATGGGTGAACCGCGCCCACCCGTCGTCGGCCTCGTACAGGAGGCCGCCGCGGAACAGGCCATCGATCTCGGTAGCGGCCTCGGTGGCGGACAGCCCGGCCACCTCCGTGGCGATGGCGGCCCGAAATCGGATCCCTAGCACGCTCGCCGCCTGCAGATAGCGCCGCCCGGCCGCACCGACCCCGACGAAGCGGGAGAACCAGGTCTGCTCCTCGGAAAGCTTCCCGCTCCGGCGTAGCTCGCCAGCGACCTGTTCCACCAGCAACGGGTTGCCACCGCACAGGTCGATGGCCTGGTCCACGACCGTGGCCGGAACCTGCTTGCTCACCTGGGAACGCAGCAGCTCCCGAGTGGCAACGGTGCTCAACGGGGCCAGCGAGTGGATCGTGGCCAACCCTTGGGCAGCCAGATCCTGCGCAGAGGTGACCGCCTCCGTTGGCCAGGGCCGGGTGGTGGCGATCAGCGCCACTGGCAGGGAGGCCAGCCGACGGCAGAGCAGATGGATTACGGTCAGTGAGTCCGGATCCGACCAGTGCAGGTCGTCCAGCGCCACCAGCAGCGGGCGGACCGCAGCTTCCCGTACCCCACGGAGAATGCCGTAGAAGCGGGCCGGCGCGGAGAGGTCGGCGGCCTCGCCGCCGTCAGCGTCCAGCGCCATGGCCTCACCGGAAAGCTTTCCCTCGAGCAGATGATCGAGGGCCTGGCCAATCAGACCGAATGGCAACACCGACTCTACCTGGTCCCCGCGCCCGATACCGACCGCGAACTGCGGTCTTGCCACGGTGACCGCGTGCTCAAGCACGGTGGTTTTGCCCAACCCGGCTGGCCCCACGACGAAGAGCGCGCCACCTCGGCCCGCACGGGCGCTGTTGAGCAGCCGCTCCAGCGCGTCCAGCACGTCACCGCGCTCAGCCATCCCGGTGGTGGCCCGTTGATCGCCTCCGGTCCTGACCATGATGATCCTTCTGCGGTTCATGCACGGGCCTGTTGAGCTGGCCCTGTGAGGAACGAGGATGCGTAACGTCCGATAAGTACATCGTGCCTAGCGGCCGATCGGGTGAACGCCGAGAAAAGGTGATACGGAGCCAGACCGGCTGCGGGTCTGCGTGAGGTGCTCCGGTTGAATGTTGGAGCCTGCAGGCGGAGGCTGTCGTTATGGTCTCGCCCAGCGCACCCCCCCGAGGTGAGCTCCCCAAGGATCATCCAGGATTGCGCGACCCGGCGTACCGCGAGCGCCGGGCCCGGATCGCTGAGGTCGGCGCCGCCTACCGCCGCGGCGATCTGATTCCGGACGTCACCTACAGCGCCCAGGAGGACGAGGTCTGGCGGGTGGTGTCCGCTGAGCTCGCCGGCAAGCACCGGGAGTACGCCTGCGCCGAGTACCTCGCCGGCGCGAGCCGGCTCGTCCTTCCCACGGAGCGTGTTCCGCAACTACGGGAAGTCGATGAGCGGGTATACGGCCTCACTGGCTTCCACATCAACCCAGTGCCTGGCCTCGTGCCGACCCGAGTCTTCTACGGGGCGCTCGCGGAGCGCAGGTTCCTCTCGACTCAGTACATCCGCCATTACTCGGTGCCCTTCTACACACCGGAGCCGGATATCGTCCATGAGATCATCGGGCACGCCACCATGCTGGCCAGCCCGGTGTTCGCCGAGCTCTATGAGCTAGCTGGGCGGGCGTCGCTGCGCGCCACGGCCGCCGTCTCGCTCGATGTCTTCAGCCGCGTCTTTTGGTTCACCCTCGAGTTCGGTGTGGTCCACGAGAACAGTGCGGTGAAGGCATACGGCGCCGGTCTCCTGTCGTCCTACGGTGAGATCGAGGCGTTCCGCGATGCGGAGATCCGGGAGTGGAGCCTTCCCGCCATGGTGATGCAGGAGTACGACATCACGCATTACCAGCCGGTGCTGTTCGCGGCCACGTCGTTCGAGCAGATGATCTCGGATCTCCATGCGTTCTTCTCGTCCTACGACGACAAGACATGCGACCAGCTGCTCACCTGACGGGCGATCAGCTCACAGCTCGAGCAGGGTCTGCTCGAGGACTTCGGTCAGCGCGGGGTGCACGTAGAGGACGTCGTGGGCGAGTTGATCGACGCTCTGGCCGAGCATCATGGCCTGGAGCAGCGGTTGCAGCAGGATGGCGGCCTGCGGGCCGATGATGTGGGCGCCCAGGAGCGTCCGGGCGTGCGAGTCGGCGATGATCTTGACGAAGCTGGTGGTGTCTTCCAAGGCCCACCCGTAGGCGGTGTCCGCGTACTGGCGTACGGCAATCACGTGGTCGGCGCCGCGTTGGCGAGCCTGCCCTTCGGTGAGGCCAACGCTGGCGAGCTGTGGGTCGGAGAACACCGCGTGCGGGACGAGGGTGTGTGGCAACCGTCGGGGGGTGTCGGGGTGGGTGAGGTTGTGGGCCACGATGCGCGCCTCGGCGTTGGCCATGTGCTTGAGCTGGAAGTGGTTCGCGACATCGCCGAACGCCCACACGCCGGCAACCGTGGTCTGGTAGGTGTCATCGGTCACCAGATGGCCGTGCTCGTCGACGTCGAGTCCACCGGCGGCCACGTCGAGCAGGTCGGTGTTGGGGCGCCGTCCGGTCGCCACGAGCAGGGTGCTCGCTTCGAGCACCTCGAGCTGTCCTTCGCGCTCGATGGTGACTGATACACCTGCCGCGCGAGGGGAGACGGCGGTCACGGTGGTGTTGAGCAGGACGCGGAAGCGGCGCTGCGCCAGCTCGGTGAATCGAGCCGAGACCTGCTCGTCCTCGGCCATGAGTAGCCGGGGTCCGCGCTGCACAATGGTCACCTGGGCGCCGAACGCGCCGAAGACGTGGCCGAGTTCTGCGGCGACGAAACCACCGCCGATCACGATCAACGAGGCGGGGATCTCAGCAACCCGCATGATCGTGTCTGAGGTGTGGAACGCGACCGTGTCGAGCCCGGGTATCGCCGGGAGGACCGGCCGGGCCCCCACCGCCACGACGACCTGGCGCCCGGTCAGTCGCTCGCCACCGACCTCGAGCACCCGGGGGGCGACGAATCGAGCCGTGGTGGGGTAGACGTCGATCCCGTTGCGACGCCGATAGTCGACCGCGCGCTCGTGCAGCGGATCGAGCCGCCCGAACACCCGGGTGCGGATGGCCGGCCAGTCAACCCGGTCCAGGGTCGCGTGCACCCCGAGTCGCTGGGCCTCGGTGACGGCGCGGACGGCGTCGGCGGCCACCACGAGCATCTTCGAGGGGATGCACCCACGGTTGAGGCAGGTCCCACCGAAGCGATCAGGCTCGATGATCGCCGCTCGCAGGTGGCCGAGCTCAGGACCCAGCAGCATGTTGCCGCTCCCGGCGCCAACAACGACCAGGTCATAGCTCTTCACGTGCCCTCCGTGGGTTTGTGAGTGACTCTACTGTTGCCGAGTTCGTCTCAGAGCTGGGCGTTACTCGAAGTACAGGCTTCCTGGAGCCGTCAGGTCGGTGCCGGAGTGGAAGAACTCCCGCACCGACCTGACGTACTCCTGGCGGGAAATACGCCCGTCCCCGTCCGTGTCCAACGCGGCGAACCTATCCATCGCGTGGGGGGCGGTGATCCCCGAGGCTTGCAGGAACTGCGCGAACTCCTCCTTGTTGATCTCGTTGTCGTCGTCGTTGTCCATGATATCGACGATGGCGTGCGGAATACCCTCGACCATGTTGAACCGGCTGGTGTCGACGCTCGCCGCGCGGTTCGCCGCGATGTACTCGTCTTTCGTAAGGTGCTGGCTGCGGTTCGCATGCCGCAGCAGCTCCAGCCAGTACATCTGGTACGTCACCTGAAGCGTTTGGCCCTTGCGCTCATCCTTATCGATGTTGAATGCAGCGAGGTACCGGTCGACGATGCGCTGGTAATCGACCCACTCGACGTATCCGTCGTTGTTGGCGTCCGTGGCGTTGAATAACTTCTCCAGCTTGCGCTTGATCGCGTCGGCGGTCATGTTTGGCGTCCTTTCGAGGAAGTCGACATCAGGTGGTCGGAGTCGATCCGTATCGCGCCACAGCTTCGTCGAGGAGTGTTTGGACGATCTGGTGTTCGGGGACGGTTTTGATGACTTCGCCGTGGACGAAGATTTGGCCTTTGCCGTTGCCGGAGGAGACGCCGAGGTCGGCTTCGCGGGCTTCACCGGGGCCGTTGACCACGCAGCCCATGACGGCGATGCGCAGTGGGACGGGGAAACCTTCGAATGCGGCGGTGACTTGTTCGGCGAGGGCGTAGACGTCGACCTGGGCGCGCCCGCAGGAGGGGCAGGACACGATCTCTAGCTGGCGGGGTCGCAAACCGAGTGATTGGAGGATCTGGTTGCCGACTTTGACTTCCTCGACGGGTGGGGCGGACAGTGAGACGCGGATGGTGTCGCCGATTCCTTCGGCGAGCAGGACGCCGAAGGCGACGGCGGATTTGATGGTGCCTGGGAAGCGTGGTCCGGCTTCGGTGACGCCCAGGTGCAGCGGGTAGTCGCAGCGCGCGGCCAGCTGGCGGTAGGCGGCGATCATGATGAGTGGGTTGTGGTGCTTGACGGAGATCTTGAGATCGCGGAATCCGTGTTCTTCGAACAGGGAGCATTCCCAGAGGGCGGATTCGACCAGTGCTTCGGGGGTGGCGTGGCCGTGGGTGGCCAGCAGTCGAGGGTCCAGGGAGCCGGCGTTGACGCCGATCCGGATTGGCACGTTAGCGCTTGCGGCGGCGTGCGCGATCTGTTTGATTTTGTCGTCGAATTTTTTGATGTTGCCGGGGTTGACGCGGACAGCGGCGCAGCCGGCGTCGATCGCGGCGAAGACGTATCGGGGTTGGAAGTGGATGTCGGCGATGACGGGGATCTGCGATTTGGCGGCGATGGCGGGTAGGGCGTCGGCGTCGTCCTGACTGGGGACCGCGACCCGCACGATGTTGCACCCGGCTGCGGTGAGTTCGGCGATCTGCTGCAGGGTGGCGTCGATATCGGCGGTGCGGGTGGTGGTCATGGACTGGACCGAGACGGGCGCGTCACCGCCGACGGGCACGTTACCGACCATGATCTGGCGGGATGCCCGGCGCAGTGAAGCCGGCGGGGCTGGAAGGGTCGGCAGGGTCGGTGTTGGCATGCCCAGGTGCACAGGTGTCATCAGATCTCCTTGGGGGTGACCTTCCCGCGGTGTGTGCTGGCGAGTCGTTTGAGGACGGCGGTGGCGATGCCGAGGGCATCCAGGGCGTGGGCGCGCAGGATCTGATCGCGGGAGGCGTGCGGCAGGAACCGGGGTGGCAGAGCGAAGATGGCCGCGCAGGTGTCCGCGCCGACGGCGGCCAGCGCCTGGGCGATCCGGGCGCCGAGCGCGCCGGTCGTCGTGGTGTCCTCCACGGCTAGCACCAGTCGGTGCGCACCCGCCAGCGTGAGCAGGGCCGGGTCCAGGGGCGCGATCCAGCGTGGATCGACCACGGTGACCGGCACGTCATGGGCGGCGAGCTCGTCGGCGGCGGCCAGGCAGGGACCGGCCAACGGTCCGACGGCGACCAGCAAGCCCAGGGCGCCGGGATCGTCACGGAGAATGTCGCACTGCCCGATCCTGCCGAGGGCGGGGAGGTCTGGGCCTGCGGTGGCCTTCGGATAGCGGATCACGGTGGGCCCGTCGGTGATGTCGAGGGCCTCGCGGAGCAGCTCGCGCAACCGTGCGCAGTTCCGGGGCGCGGCCAGCCGCAGCCCGGGCACCACCGGCAGGAGACAAGCGTCCCAGACTTGCCCTGCGCGGGGTAGCCGGACAGGCCACCGGCTTGGCGCAGCGAGTCGAACTCGGCGCGCCGGCCGGTGAGGATCTTGTGCACGTAGGCCTGATGCCCGGTGTCGAACAGCAGCACATCCCGGGGTGAGTCGAACACCCGGTGCGCGGCGATGGTCAACTCGACCACACCCAGGTTCGGTCCCAGGTGCCCACCCACTCCGGACACCTTGTCAATCAGAAAGGCGCGGATCTCTTGTGCCAGAACAACAAGCGCCGCGGCGGACAATTCTTTGAGGTCGGGTGGCCCGGTGATGCTGCCGAGCAGGCTCATGATCGCCGGACCGTGGCGGGCAGGGTGAAGTGGACGGTTTCGCGAGTGGTTTCGCGTTCGATCACGGTGATCGGGCCGAGCGCGGCCAGGGCGGCGATGACGGCGTCGACCAGCCGGGGCGGGGCCGAGGCACCAGCGGTTAACCCGACCACGCGAACCCCGTCCAGCCATTCCGGGCGGATGTCGCCGGGATCGTCGATGAGATAGCTGGGCGTGCCGTGGCGGTGCGCGAGCTCCACCAACCGCACGGAGTTCGACGAGTTCGTCGAGCCGACCACGAGCACCAGATCCGACTCCTCGGCGATCGCTGTGAGCGCGTCCTGGCGGTTCGTCGTGGCGTAACAGATATCGTCGGACGCCGGGCCCCGCAACGCGGGAAACCGGGCCCGTAGCGCCTCGACGATCTCGGTCGTCTCGTCCACGGCCAGGGTGGTCTGGGTCAGATACGACACCCGTGACGGGTCGGTGACCTCCAGCTGGGCGGCCTCCTCGGCGGTCTGCACCAGGATCGTCCGGTCCGGGGCCTCACCCAGGGTGCCCTCGACCTCCTCGTGCCCGGCGTGGCCGATCAGGACCACGGTGTCACCACGGGCGGCGAACCGGCGGGCCTCGGCATGCACTTTCGTCACCAGGGGGCACGTCGCGTCAATCACCTCCAGCCCCCGGCTGGCGGCCTCGGCCCACACCGCAGGGGAGACTCCGTGGGCGGAGAACACCACCGTGGCCCCGTCCGGAACGTCATCCAGCTCATCGACGAACACCGCGCCGCTCGCCTGAAGATCGGCCACCACGTGGATGTTGTGCACGATCTGCTTGCGTACGTAGATCGGGCCGCCGCGTTGGTCCAGCAACCGCTCCACCACCGCGATGGCGCGCTCCACCCCAGCACAGAACGACCGCGGTGCGGCCAGCAGGACGGTGCGTGCTCCAGCCGGGTTGTTCGCGGTGACAGACATCTGCGGTGCCTCCTGCGACTCGACGGAGCTCAGTGGTCACGGTGGGTGGCTAACCGGGCCAGCGCGCCCAACTCTGCGGCGGCTCGTTGCATCGGGTGGGCTGAGCACAGGGCGTGTATCGCCTGTTCGAGCTGGTCGTCAACCTGAGTCTGGCTCCAAGCGCGCCCGCCTGCGGTGTCGATCAGCGCTGCGGCGTGGACCAGGTCGGTATCAGAGAGCGGCGCCTCGCGGTGGTAGAGCTCGGCCAGCTCATGCCCGGTCGGGGTGCCTGAGTTCAGGGCGGCCACCACCGGCAGGGACTTCTTACGGCTGCGCAGGTCGGAGTAGACGGGCTTGCCGGTGACAGCCGGGTCTCCCCAGATGCCCAGTAGGTCGTCCACGTGCTGGAACGCCAAGCCCAGATGCTGACCGAAGCCGCGCAGATACTGGACCTGAGCGGGGCTGCCACCTCCGAAAAAAGCGCCCATTGCACAGGCGCAGGCGATCAAGGAACCAGTCTTTTTCCCCACCATGTTCAGGCATTCGGCCAGCTCGACCTGGCCGCGTTGCTCGAAGGCCAGGTCCGTGCTCTGGCCGTCCACCAGATCTTGCACAGTGGCCGTGAGCATCCGTATCCCACTTGTGGCCCCCGGATGCTCGCTGCCGGCGAGCAGACCCAAGGCCAACGTCAGCAACGCGTCCCCAGCAAGAATCGCCGCGTTGAGCCCGAACACGCGCCACGCCGTGGGGCGGTGGCGGCGGGTGATGTCCTTGTCCAGCACGTCATCGTGCACCAGCGAGAAGTTGTGCACCAGCTCCACTGCCGCGGCGGCCGGCACCGCGTCGGCCGCAACCCCGCCGACGGCCTGAGCGCTCAGCAGTAACAATGTGGGGCGGATCGCTTTGCCCGCAATGCCCTTTTCTGAGCCCTTTTTTGGGACCACGTATGGCTGGCCATGCTCGTTCCACCAGCCACAGTGGTAGCCAGCGATGCGCCGCATCGAGGCGGGCAGCGTATCGACCGCCGCGCGCAGAGCGGGTTCGACAGTAGCTCGGCTCCACGCCAGCACCTCGCGCGCCGATCGGCCCTCGGTCGTCACTCCCATGGTGGTCATGATCTTTCCCTCTCCTCATATCGGCCTATTTCGACGTTGTCGAGTATGCCGAGCGCGTCGGGAACCAGGACGGCCGCAGAGTAATAGGCGCTGACCAAGTATGAGATGATCGCCTTGTCGTTGATCCCCATGAAGCGGACGTTCAGTCCGGGCTGGACTTCATCGGGGATGCCGGTCTGATACAGGCCAACCACGCCTTCGTCGTCCACGCCAGTACGGAGCACAAGGATGGAGCTGACACGAGTCTGGGTAATGGGGATCTTGTTGCAGGGGAAAATTGGCACACTACGCCAGGACATCACCGTATGGCCGTCAATGTCGACATTCTGCGGATAGATACCTCGACGGTTGCATTCTCGACCAAAGGCCGCGATGGTGCGGGGATGGGCCAGGAAGAACTTCGACTTCCTCCTTCGGGTGAGCAGTTCATCGAGGTCGTCTGGGGTGGGGGGCCCGGCGCGGGTGCTGATGCGCTGTTTGAGATCGGCGTTGTGCAGAAGCCCGAACTTGGGATTGTTCATCATCTCGTGTTCTTGCCGTTCCCGCACAGCCTCAATGGTCAACCGCAGCTGCTCTTCGACCTGGTTCATCGGGTTGTTGTACAGATCAGCCACCCGAGTGTGCACCCGCAGGACGGTCTGGGCCACGCTGAGCTCATATTCCCGGGGCGCGATCTCGTAATCGACGAAACTCGCCGCCAGCTCCGGCTCCCCTTCATGACCCGAGGTCAGCTCGATGGCAGCCTCGCCGTGCTTGTTCTGCGGCTTTCGGGAATTGGTTCGGAACCGCTCAAGGTGATCCCGCAACGTCTCAGATCGGCCGAATATTTCCTCAAACGCTTGCTGAGGCAACGTCAGCACCGTGCAGGGGGTCACCGCTCGGACGCTGTAGCCCCAGGTATCTTGGGACTCTAACCACTCCCGATTACCAAAATAGGCTCCGTCGACCAGCAAATCCAGCGCAGCCGGCTCGTCAAACTCCCCAGGACCGATCTTGTTGACCTTGCCGTGAACAATCAGGACCAGCTGATCAGCCGGCCGGCCCGCTTCCACGAGTGTGTCACCCGCCGCAAACTCGCGCTGCACGAACCGGGCCGCCAACGCATCCAGCACCTCGGCGTCATCAAAACCCCGCAGCATCGGCAACTTGCCCAGCTCGCCGGGAATGACCCGCACTTCGGCCCCCGCCGTGGTGAACGTCACCCGACCGTCACCTATTGCATATGTCAACCGGCGGTTTACCCGATACGTCCCGCCCGAGACCTCCACCCACGGCAACACCCGCAACAGCCACCGTGACGTGATCCCCTGCATCTGCGGCACGGACTTGGTCGTCGTCGCCAGTGTGCGGGCCGCAGCCGTGCTCAGGCTCAACCGTGACTGCTCGGCAACATCGACGTTCGGATCCGTCATGGTCACCACACACCTCACCAATCTCGACACACTCAGCGGTTTCAACCGGTCTTGGCGACACTTCTGTTACGACACCTGCGGGTGATGCCGGTGAGGTCAGACCCGATCGGCGGCGATGAGCAGGTAGTGGAAACTTCCCTCGCGATACGCTGTCAGGAACGGGTCCTCGATCCCGGTGGCCACCGATGACTTCGCCCGCAGCTCCCAGTACGGGATGGTGTGGGCGGTCAGATCGATGACGTTGATCGGGACGAGATTGTTGGCTGTCAGCGCCTTGAAATAGTCGCTCCTGGGGTGAATATTGCAGATGTAGTGCTCGTCAATCCGGCTCACCGCTCTGGATCGACCACCCGTCACGTCGTTGTAACAGCCGGTGATGCAGACGTAACGGCCACCGTGCCCCAGCAGGCGGGAGAGCTCGGCGAAGAGCTGGAACAGGTCCACGTACATGGTGGTCTCGTTGGTCCAGATGCCCCGGCATGATCCCGTCTCGAAACCGGTGTCCAGCATGTTGCGGAAGTGGAACTTCACCTGATCGGCCACGCCCCGTTGCTCAGCCTGGTTGTTGGCGAAATCGACCTGGTATTCCGAGATTGTCACGCCGTCCACCCGGCAGCCGAAGCGTTGGTGGGCCATGAAGCTGGTACCGCCCCGGCCGGACCCGGCATCCAACAGCTGGTCACCGGGCGAGATGTCGCCGAGGTGGTCGAGGAGTAGGTTTGCCTGCACTGTCTCCAACCGGTGCATTTCCTCGATGATCCGATCGTTCCGCGTATCGCTCGGGCCTTCCAGCACGGACGGCTCATACTCACCGATCCCGTAGTGGTGGTGGTATAGGCCGTCGACTTCACCGAGCCGCAGGTTGACCGGATCCTGCTGATTGTTGTTCCAGTACGCCGCAACGGATTTTTGATAGGCGGTGTGAAGTACAGTGGCGGCGGTAGGGGTGGTCGTGGTCATCGTGGACCTCCTTCTGTTTGTCGGGCCGAGTGTGTGGGGGCCGGTACCTATGCCGGTGCAGGGAACGTTCACGCCTTGCTCGCACCGTGGTACCGCTCAGTGGTGCTGTGCCATTCACGGTTGCCACCGAGCCAGGCCCATATGTCGGCCAGGAAACGCCGAAGCGCAAGCGAGCCCACCTGGCTGAGGACGGCCGCTTCCTCGACGAAGGTGTGCATCAGCTCATTATGGATCTCCACTGAGCGCTGGATTGATTCCTGTCGAGAGCACTTTTCCTCGGCGGCGATTACCTTGGGTAGGTCGAAGTCCTCGTCCGCTTCCTTACCCATCGAGTACACATCGTTCAAAATCACGCTCGCGGTGCCAGCTAAGCAAAACACCCGGCGCACCCGGCGATCGGCGAACTCGAAGGCGGGAAGCTCGTAGCCGGCAATCGGATCGACCAACACCATCGGCGGCAAGAAGCTGTTTTCATGCCGGTGCGTCAGGTACTCCCAGACCGGCGGGATTCGCCCTGTGGCGCGCCAGTTCGCCTCATGGTTGTAGGCCATGAACATGACCGCCAGCTCGTGGCGGAGCCGGGCGACCTGCGTCGCAGTGGCGTACCGGGCAAGGTGCTCGAATGCCGAGCGATACGCGACCGCGACGGGCTCCTCTGATAAAGCCTGATTGAGCTGGGACGCATAATGGACCGGGAGATCAACCGGGTCCACCGCCGCGTAGGTGATCCCTAGTCGCGAGCCGATCACCTTCGCATCGGCACCCATGGACTCCTCGTCGAGGAAATGGTCGTCGGTGGCCCACTCCGCCAGGACGCACTTCGATGCCGCTAGCAGCCGGTCCGAGTCATCCGTAGCCGGATGGGTGAGCATCATCAGACGTCCGAAATTGGCCGAACGCACGCGGTCGAGCGCTCCGGGGTAAATCCCGACCTGCCCGGCCCAGTCGACCAGGCGGTCGTTGACCTCCTCGCCGAGGGCTACGTCGTCACGAACCGCCGGAGGGCAGTACAGCTCTGAACGTGACTCACCGTCGACGGATGGCTCGGTTGAAACCCGCAGGATCCGGGCCGCCGACGTACCCAGTCCGGTGGGACCGGTGAGGAGGCGACCTACCAGCGACGCCGCTAGCTGGGTTTCATCCCCGGGCAGCTGATCTCCAGCGGATCCAGGAAGGTTCCTCGGGGCAGCGCGTTCTGGGTTGGAAAACAGGGCGACCACCACGCCCGCCAGATCATGTGTAGCCGCAGGCGCGGACACACGTGACAGCACAGACACCGGTTCTCCTTAATTAGTGGTTGGTGAAGCCCACCCCGAATGGCTAGGCCGGGATCCTGACGCTGCTCAGCAAGTCAAGAAGAGTGGTGGAGGTACCCAGCCCGGTGGGGCCGCCGAGGCGTTTTTCCTGTTTCTGGTAGCGTCGTCGCAATGCGGGTTCGTTATACCGGCCACATAATGTATGCCAATCGAGGATTCCGGCCACCCAGTCCTGCAATCCTGTGACGTAGGCGTCGAGGGCCTCGCGAGCATCCGGATCGAGATCGAAATCGTCTGTGACGATGGGCAGCTCGGTGGCAATGATGTGCTCGAACTGTTTCAGTCGCTCAGTCATCAGGTCGTTGACGACCAAGACCGCCTGCTCACGATCAATGTCGAGGAACTTCTGAACGACCAGTACACAGTTGTGCAGCTCACCTTCGAACTCGATTTCCTTCTGGTAGGAGAAGATGTCGTTCGTGAAACAGGCGTAGTCTTGGGCCGAGTTCTCCAGCCCCCGCATCGCTCGGGTGTGGAAGATATCGGGTGGGATCGCCCCAGCTTGGGTGATACGGGCCAGGCTCATTGTGAGATCCGAGCCGAACGTCTTGCGGCGCATCTCGACATAGTCGACCGGATCGGGAATTCGATGCTGAATCTGGTTCGCGAGCTCCCACAACCAGCTTTCCGTCATGACCTCGACACCGTGGCGGAACTGATGCCGCTGATCGATGGTCATCGGGGACGCCGTGCGGATCCACAGGTCAGCCAGACCCATCTCAACCGAATTGGCTGGCGGTGGCGTGGCGGCGCAATCTAATGGCATGAACATCGAGAGCCGGGCGTTGAACACCTTCGCGCCCGCCATGTTGCGGGTAGGCCCGAAGACCGCCGGGAAGTAGTCGTCGCCGTAGGTCCCCCAGGTCAGCCAGACCGAGAACAGATTCAGTTCAGGACCCGATGCATCCGGATGAAGCCGCGCGGCGCAGACCGCGAAATCGAACAACGCGAGGTTCTCCTCATCCCAGATCCCGACACCACCGGGCAGGGTGGCCAGCATGCCCATCTGGCGCGCCCAATCAATGCAATATTGCCGTGAGCGCTCCAGGTTGCCATTGACCCGCGCGGTGTACGGCATGTAGAACTCGGGTAGGGTAGTTGGCCCTACCGCCTCGTACGGCACGTGTGTGTGGCTCTTGATTCTTTGTAGACCCAAGGTACCGGGTGACAGCGTGATCCGCACTGCCGACGTACCCATACCGGTAGGCCCGCTGAGCAGGCGCTCTACTACCGACGGTTCAGGAGTCGACGTGTCGTTCATGTAACGGCTCGACCGCATGTGCCACTCATGACCACCCGACTGCCAATCTTGCAGGCCTTTCACATAGAGCAGGACGCTCTCACGTTCCAGCACGGTCAGGCCGTACTCCTCGAACAGCGACGGTAACTCGGTGAGGGTGGTGTTCTCGAACTGCTGCAGGCGAGAGGTCAGGATAGTGTTGGTGAGGTCTGCGGCGCGCTGCGGACTGACCTGGAGAAACCGCTCCAGTACCAGAACACAGTTGTTGATCTCACCTTCGTGTTCTGTCTCGCGTTGGTAGGAGAACAGGTCGTTACGCAGGTGCACCCCGTCAGCGAAGGTGTCTTTGAGCACGCGTAGGGGTCGGCTGTCCGCGAGCCTGGCGGGGACCTCGATGAACGCGGCGTGCTCCACGAGGTCAGCCGACCAGGGAGCGCCGCCGACCTTGCGGCGCATCTCGATGTACTCGATCGGGTTCGGGACACGTTGCCCGCTGATGTTGGACAGTTCCCATGTCGATTCGTAGAGGAGGCTCTTGGTGCTCTCGAAAAACCGCAATCGCCATTCCGGAGACCTATGGGGGACCGTGCGCGCCCACAGATTGATGAGCCCGAGTTCGACCGGGTTGGTCGGTTCCGGGACGGCGTCGGCTGGATTGAGGGGCATGAACGCGGGCAGCCCGTCGAGGTACTCCTTCGCGCCGGCTTGATCCTGACTCCGCTTGTAGACCTCCAGGAAGTGATCGTCGAAATAGAACACCCACACATACCAGTCCGTGATCAAATCAAGCTCACGGCTGGGCGCGTCGGGGTGGGTATACGCGCAGAGCAACGCGAAATCCATCGAGTCGAACCCGGCCTCGTCCCAGACATTCGCGCCGGGCGCGTCCGCTGGGGCGTCCAGCATCCCCATCTCCTGGGCCCACGCCTTCGTGTGGACCCGTGCCGTGTCCAGATGCGGGTTCAACCGCGCGGGATACGGCATGTAGAAATCCGGTAGCTCATAGGGCCGCATGGTCCACCCCCCACCTTCCCGATGGTTCCGCTGCTGGCTTTACCGCCCGATTTCGACATTCTCGAGGATGCCGAGCGCATCGGGTACCAGAACCGCCGCAGAGTAGTAAGCGCTGACGAGGTAAGAGGTGATGCCCTTTTCGTCGATGCCCATGAAGCGGGCGTTCAGCCCGGGCTGGACCTCATCGGGAAGTCCGGTCTGATGCAGGCCAATGACGCCTTGCTTCTCCAAGCCGGTACGGAGCAGCAATATTGAACTGGTTCGGGTGGCGGTGATGGGGATTTTACTACAGGGCAGGACCGGTATACCGCGCCAGGCGGGAACCATGTGGCCACCCAGGTCAATACTGAGCGGGTATACGCCCCGGTTGTTACATTCCCGACCAAATGCGGCGATGGTGCGGGGATGGGCCAGGAACGCGTCGGGAGCCTTCCATACGGTGGCTATCAGCTCGTCGAAGTCATCAGGGGTGGGGGGTCCGGTGCGCGTGCTGATGCGCTGGGAGAAGTCAGCGTTGTGCAGCAACCCGAAATCAGGGTTGTTCATCATTTCGTCTTCTTGGCGTTCCCGCAGCGCCTCGATGGTCAGCCGCAACTGCTCCTCGAGCTGGCTCATCGGATTGTTGTACAGATCCGACACCCGAGTGTGCACCCGCAGCACGGTCTGCGCCACACTTAGGTCATATTCTCGAGGTGTGATCTCGTAGTCGGCGTAGGTCGCGGTCAAATCTGGCTCTCCCTCATGCCCGGCGGTCGTCTCGATGAGGGCTTCACCGTGCGCGTTCTGGGGTTGGTCAGCCTGGGTGCGGTAATGCTCGAGGTGATTCCGCAATCCCTCGGACTGGCCAACCACCTCATCCAGCACTTGACGGGGCACCGCCAGCACCGTGCACGGGGTCACCGCCCGGACGCTGTAACCCCAGGTGCCTTCGCCCGCCACCCACTCGTTATCCCCGAAATAGTCCCCGTCGGCCAGGATGTCCAACACTGTCGGCTCACCGTACTTTCCCGGACCGGCCTTGTTGACCTTGCCATGGGCGATAAGAAACACCTGATCCGCTGGCTGACCCGCCTCGACGATCATGCCACCGGCCGCGAACTCCCGCTGCGCGAACCGGCCCGCCAACCCATCCAGTACCTGGGCGTCATCAAAACCCCGCAGCATCGGCAACTCAGACAGCTCGCTGGGGATGATCCGCACCTCGGACCCGGTCGTGGTGAATTTCACTCGCCCATCACCTACCGCATACGTCAACCGGCGGTTCACCCGGAACGTTCCACCCGTGGCCTCCACCCATGGCAACACCCGCAACAGCCACCGCGACGTAATCCCCTGCATCTGCGGCTGGGTCTTGGTCGTCGTCGCCAGATTACGGGCCGCCGCCGTACTCAAACTCAACTGCCGCTGGTCACCATTAACATCCGCATCCGACTGTACCGGCTCAGTCACCACACACCACCAATCTCTATTCTGCATCAACGGATGAAGAAAGCTACCTCCACGGTCACAACATACTGTAGGGAGTAGGCCCTGGGGTGCCATCCGTAAGAACTACGGATTTCGATATGGACCAGGTGGTGGGTCGCCATATCCGTAGAAACTACGGATATGGCGTGAATCCGAGTTCCGTGGCGCGGTGCACAAGTTGTTGTTTAGAGGTGACTCCGAGTTTGGGGTAACTGCGGGCGAGGTGGGTTTCGACGGTGCGCACGCCGATGTGCAGTTGAGTGGCAATCTGCGGGGCTGTGTAGCCGCGGGCGGCTAGCTCGGCGATCTGCCGCTCCCGTCTGGTCAGCGAGCCCGGACCACGCACGGCCTCCGGGGTGCACCGTTCATCTGGCCCGAGCTGGCGCAGCAGCGTGCGGGCCTGCTCACGACGCGGGACGGCTCCGCACGCATCGAACGCCGCGATGGCCTCGCGCAGCGCGTCCTGCGCTGCCCTGGTGTCCGATCGCCGGACCGCGTTGGCATAGACGACGCGGGCGCGCGCCGCCAGCAGCGCATATCCACTGGAGCCGAATCCCTCGACAGCGCGCAACGCCGCTTGTGCCGCCTGGTCGTGGCGGTCGCGTCCGACCAGTGCCCACGCCGCGACGAACTGGTGGAGCGTCTGGTGCAGCGGCGCACCGGTGCGGCGGGCATTGTCTTCGGCCGATAGTGTCGCCCGCGCCGCAGCGTCGGAATCGCCAGCGGCCACCGCGACCTCGGCCAGATCCGCCAGAACGAACCCCCTCGGCGCCCATACGTTTAGCGTTGAGTAGCTGTCGACCGCTCGTTGGAGGACGGCGACCGCTGCGGCCAATCTGCCCTCGGCCTTGGTCACCATACCGTCGGCCCACCAGCACCACGATTCGAGGACACCGAGGGGCCGACCGTCGATATGCGTCATGGCGTCGAGGTTCCGGCGGGCCTCGGTGAGACAGCCGCGCTCCGCCGCCGCCAGCACCATCGCTGCCATCGCCGCCTGGGCCGCCAGCCGGACTGGCAAGCGGTATCGAGCCGCTGGATCGTGGCCTTGCGTCTGTCGCGCATGCACTGCGACCATTGCCAGATCCCCGGCGAACAGATCAATGAACGCGCCGCATCCGCCAATCGTCGGGTCATCGTTCTGGTTGGACGCGGCGGCCTGAGCCCACCGTAGACGAGCCGAGACCAGGTGGCCTCGGCAGGCATCCAGCGAGGCAAGCAGCGCGAGGTTATGCGCCCGCGCAGCGAAATGCCCTGTTGCCGTGGCCAACGTGACGCTGCGGGTGAGCACCTCCTCGGCGGCGTCGAAACGACCCTGCCAGCCGAGGGCGTGCCCCAACACCCCGAGCTCGTCGATTGCCTTGCCATCCCCTGCCTGCGCCGCCTGGACCAAGTGGGACGCCGCAGCCTTCGCCCGCCCGGACTTCAGCAGTGTCCCAGCCGCCCGCCGGTGCAGCACGCGCAGTCTGGTGCCGCCGATGTCGGTGCAGAGCACCTCTCGGGTGAGCGGGTGAGCGACCTGGTAACCCAAGGGATGGTCGTCGCGCTGCTGCTCGATGACCATCCCAGAACGCACTAGCTGCTCTAGGGTGAGTGCGATGTCCTCGATCGGCTGACCGGCGATCCGGGCGAGGTCTTCAGGATCGATGAGGTCGCCGACGGCGGCGAGCAGTTCGACGAGGGCCTGGGCCGATGGGTCGAGTCGCGCTACCTCGGTGCGTACCCAGCGGGCCAGCTTTTCCGGCACCCTGCCCAACGCAGGCGCCTGGAGATCTGCGCCGTTGTCGACTAGTGCCTCCACCAGCCCGACGACGAACCGCGGGTTGCCCCGCGCGCGGGCCATTAACCAGTCCACCAGCGCTGAGGGCACCCGGTCTCGTCGAAGGATCTCCTCGGCCAGTTCCCGGACGCTCTCCCAGGAAAGCGGGGACAGCGCAACCCGGTGTACCGTCCCCGCCTGCTCCAGAGCATGCAGTACCTCGACGGCCATCCGATGCCTGGCCAGCTCCGCTGGTCGGGCCGTGACGAGGACGAACACGTGGCTGGCCGGAAAGTCCCACGCGAGCCGCAGCAACATCTCCCACACCGCATCATGGACCTGGTGAGCGTCGTCGAGAATTACGATGATCGGCCGGTGCGTGCTCGCCTTGGCAAGCAGGCCTGGGAGCCACTCGACGAAGTGGTAGCGAAGGGCTTGCGCGCACGAGGACGCGTCGTGCGCGATCTCGGCGCGGCGCACGAGCGCCGGAAGGCCACCGAGCCCGCTCCCGCAGACACGGCAGATCCCGTCAGCGACCAGAGCACCTGCATGCAGGCCGAGAGCGTCTGCCCAGGGGCCGAACAACGGCATGCCTCCCAGCGGGGAGCTGCGAGCGATCAGCCCGACGGCCAACTCGTTGTCGCGCGGCAGCAGTTCGGCTGCCAGCCGGGTCTTGCCCAGCCCCGCGTCGCCGAGGACCACAGTCACTCGTAGCTCGCCCAGCGCGCTACGTTGCCGCTCGGCGTGCAGCGCGCCGAGTTCCCGGACGCGTCCCGATATCAGAGATCGTGTGCTTTCGAGGCAGCCCGGTGAGCTGGTAGCCCTGGCCATTGTCAGACCACAACAGTCGTATCGGGATTGACATGAGCGGTCGTGAGTATGGCTTCGATCGCGCGAGCGGTCACGTCGAGCGATTCGCGCCTGATAACACTAATGCCAACGCCAACATTAACTGATTGCACGCATCGCTCGCCCCCCGGGGAAATCGCGGATGCTCCAGCTCAACTCAAGGGAAATAAGAAGCTGGAACGAGATGGAAAATCCATCAGAATTGACATCATCGCAGGTCGCGGGCTCAACAATGTTTCCACGTGGACAACTTAAATCTCATTGTCAACCATATTTGAATCCTCTACGATCGAGAGTCTACGATCGTGGTCGACGTGTTTCGGGCTCGCGCAAGAATCCGAACACTCTCAGGTGTAACGGCACAATCCCAGATCAGACGGGAATCTACAGATGAGATTCTTTCGATCCCCCCGAATCCCTAGATAACCATAAGGGTAGCAGTAGGCCTCAAATCTCGCATAGTCGCCCGAAAGGGGGCCACCCATACAGGGGTTCTCATTACCTGAGGTGAGAAGACGGTGAATACTCAACAACCCCCACGTCGCGCACTTCCTCGCGTCTTGACCATAAGGCTTGGCATCGTGGATGAACTCGTGAGCACTGCGGCACCAACACCATCGCCAGCCTGCCGCGAAGAATTCAGCGCTCCGTTAGGCGCCCTAGCGTGCTCCCGCCAGGGCATGGCCGAGGGCGGTGTGATTCAGTCGCGCTGATCGGGTGTGGTCGGCCTAGCGCTGGTCACCGGCCGTGGTGGGTGTCACTGGTCGAGCACGGCAGCCGGTGCGCTGGGGAGGAGCTCGGTGACGGTGGCGCTGCCGTCGATCACGGCGGCGGCCAGTTCGGTGAGCCGCTGGCCGTGGTTGCGGGCGTGGTTGCGCAGCAGGGTGAAGGCGTTGCCGGGGTCAATGTGGTGGCGCTCAGCGAGGACGCCCTTGGCTTGCTCGATGAGCACGCGGCTGTCCAGTGCGATCTGCAGCTGCTCGACGAGGGTGTCCTGCTGGTGCAGGGCCCGTTCCTGGATCAGGCCGATGGTGGCCACGTCGGCCATGGCTTGGCCGATCCGAGTGACCTCGGAAGCTAGGGCGTGCGGATCGGTGTGGAACAGGTTCAGCGCTCCGATGACCTGCGAGCGCAGCCGCATCGGCAGGGCGTGCACGGTGCGGAACCCGGACTCGGCGGCGGCGGGAGCGAACCGGGGCCACCTGTCGGCGGCTAGGCTCAGGTCGGGGTGGCTGACCGGCTCGCCGGTGCGGTGGCACTCTAGGCAGGGGCCTTCGTCGTTCTGCAGCTGGAACAGCTCCAGCAGGTGGATGTCCTCGGCGGAAGAGGCCATCACCCGTAGCTGGTCGTGGAAGTCGGCCAGCATCAGTCCGGCCGCGGACACGTCGAGCAGCTCCACACAGCGGTCCACCAGCATGTGCAGGAATTCGACCAGGTCGAAATCGTCGACCAGGGTGTCGGCGAGCTCGACGAACGTTCGGGCCAATCGGTCATGGGTGTCACCTCCGTCGAACAGATCGCGAGCAACCACCATTAGGGCCTCCTCATGCGATGTCCTCGGGGTCAAATCGTAATCGGCGGGTGACAACGTCAGCCGCTAGCTCAGACAACAGGCACTCCTGGGCGAACGCCCGTGCGCGCAGTCTGCTGAACGCCTCCTCGATCCCGACACCGAGCTGTACGGAGATCATTCCGGTGGCCTGATGGATCTCGGGTCGGCTGTTTGACAGCGTATCAAGGGTTGGGTAACCGTCCTGGGAGTTGATGCCGGGCTGCTTGTTGAGCACCAGCCGCAGGGCGAACTCGGCGAACACCCACGCCTGCGCCAGGTCCTCGGCCGACAGCAGCCCCGCGCGGTTCGACGCGAGCGCGAAGACTCCGCAGCGGATGGCACCGACCCGCAACGGCAGTACGAACAGCGCCCGGGCGCCGGCCTGGACAGCCGCTGCAGTGAACAATGGCCAGCGAGCCTGTGCCTGTGCGGAGTCCAGATCACCCATCAGCACCGACCGGCCACCGGCTAACACCTCCAGCGACGGGCCCTCGCCCACGGTGAGTTGCAATTCCTCCAGCTCCCGGCTCAGCGGCCCGATGGCGCAGAGCACCTCGCAGGCCACCCGGCTACCCCGCGCCGATACTGCCACACCGGTGACCGGCAACCGGGCCGCAGCCGTTTGGCACAGCGAGTGCACCGACACTGGGACACCGAGTGCATCGGCGTGGTCGCGCACCATCCCCCACACCCGGTCGGCCCGGCAGGCTTCCGTCACGGTTCAGGCATCCAGCTGGCTCTCTAAGTAGTCCGCATAGTGCTCGATCCACGCACCACGTTCACCATCAGTGCCGCACGCCAGCCAACCGTAATGCCAAATGGCATCAGATGCCGCGGAACACGCCTGGAACCGGTGGATGAAGTCGTCGTCGATAACCGTATCGAGTACCACTGCGCTACCAGCACCGGGAGAAGTGCTGATGCTGACGAGCGACACACCTCTGTGGCCGACTCCCCACCGTGCACGCTTATCACTAGCCGCCATGTGATCTCCCCGGGTAGACACCGATACTGGCCAACCACCGGGTCTGGGGCGGCATCGCGGCTAAGCGTACTCCCTATGGGCGCGTTGTGGGGCGCAGCGCTGGTGGCGAGTTTGCTAGGAGCGCTCAGCTCTCGGCCGGGCCGTTCTGCTCGGCGAGGAACTGCTCGAGTTCTGCGGCGATCTCGTCTCCGGTGGGCAACGATCCGGCCTCAATGGAGGTCAGTGGGCGCCGATCGGACTTGCCTATGCTGGCGTCGAACTGTGCTTCCAGGTTGGCCACCACCGACATGTTCGCTGGGGAGCGGGCGACCTGCTCGTTGATCTCGGTGAGGACCCGCTGCGCCTCGGGGCGCAGTGCGTCTATGGGTAAGGTCAATCCGCTGGTGCGCGCCAGGTGTTCCAGCAAGCCACGGGCTGATTCCGGGTACTCGATGCGTGCCAGGTAGTGCGGCACATGTACGACAAACCCCATCGCGTCGTGCCCGGCCTCGCCCAACCGGAATTCCACCAGTGCTCCAGCGTGACCAGGGATCTGCATGGTGTTGAACCAGCGCGGATAGTCGGAGATCAATTCCCGGCGGGTGGCGTGCGCCGTGACCGTCGCTGGCCTGGTGTGCGGGACCGCCATCGGTGCCGCGCCCAGACCCACCGTCAACCCTACCTCGAAGCGCTCGACCAGCTCGCGAACCGCGTCAGCGAACCGTTCCCACTGCAGGTCCGGCTCTGGGCCGGTCAGCAGCAAAAACGCGGTGCCCGCGCAGTCCCGCATCTCGTACAGCACCAACTCGGGTTGCTCGTAACCCGTCCAATGATCCTCATCGAAGGTCATTGCCGGTCGGCGGGAGCGATAATCCAGGAGCTGGTCTACGTCGAAGGTGGCGAGCACCCGGTGCTCCAGATTCGCCAGCAAATGTGCCACTGCCAGGTGCCCAGCCTGACCGGCATCGACAAATCCGGTAAGAGCGTGCACAAGGACCGTGCCCGCCGGGGCCGACGGTTGCGACTCGATTCGGTACAACTCTGCATTCACAGTGGATACAACGCACCGCGCGGGCAGATTCATTCCCTTCCGGGTCCCGACCTGGCCGAGCACGAGATAACAGATCAGCTCACGGTGGGTTGGGTGCGGTGTCGTAGGTGGGGGAAGATCTCGGCGCCCAGCCGGGCAATGTTCTCCAGGGTGCGGATACGGTCGCCAGCGCCTTCCACCAGGAGAATGACGTGGCCGATACCGGTGCGCCGGGCGGTGGCGGCCAGCGTGTCGCGGCAGTGTTCTGGGGTGCCGACGGGGTGTATGCGGCACAGCAGCTCAGTGTACTCGGCGGGGTCGCGTGGGTGGTGCGTCCCGCCGTCGGCGCGGCGGTAACCGGCCAGGCCGGGGCCGAGCCAGCTGGGAAGGTGCCCGCGCATGGTGGCCATCGCCTCGCGCTGGCTGTCGGCGACGTAGGCAAGTGCGGCGGCGATGTGCTTGACCTGGCTGGTAGTGCCGGCTACCTGGTTGTAGTGGCCGATGAGCGCTGCTTTGTCGGTGTCGCTGGCGTGCATGCCGAGCAGCAGTGGCAGGCCACGTTGCGCGGCGAGCTCCACGGTGGCGGTTGTGGTGGCGGCCAGGATGACGTCGGGGTGTGGTCGGGTACGGGGTCGGGGAACGATGCTGACGTCGGGAAAGTGAAAGTACGGCCCGCAAGCGGCGAGGCGGGGCCTGGTCAGGGCGGCGAGTAGCAGATCCAAGGACTCAGGGAAGGCGTGCTGGTAGCGGTGCAGGCCGGTACCGAATACCTCTAGGTCGATCCACGGGCCACCGCGGCCGACGCCGAGGCGCAACCGTCCGCCGGAGAGCTGGTCGAGCAGTGCGGCTTGTTCGGCAAGTGCAACCGGGTGCTGGGTGGACAGCACGCTGACCGCCGTTCCGACCGCGATCCGGCGGGTGGCGCCGAGCAGGTAGCCGGCTAGGGTGATCGCTGAGGGGCAGATGCCGTAGGACATGAAGTGGTGCTCAGCGACCCACACGTCATCGAAGCCAGCCTCCTCGGCGGCGACCGCCGCCGCGACCGTGGATTCCAGCACGGTGGTGTGGTCTTGGCCAGGGAACTGCGCGGCGAGCAGGAACGCCCCGAACCGCATGAGGTCAGCTGCTCAGCAATCCCGCAGCTCGGGACTCTGGTTGAGCAACTGACCGCGCGCGGAGATGAAGGCTCGGTAGCGGGCACCGTCGGTCGCCGACGGCCGGAACGCCGCGACGCGGTGGCAGTTCTGGAAAGCCAGCTTCACTCCGAAGTGGCGTTCCAGACCGCCGCGGATGGCATCGGAGGCTAGCGCTCGCAGCAGCTGTCCGCGCTCGGACTCACCGGGTGGGGGGATCTCGTGATCGGCGAGCTCGCTGGCCGGCCCGGCGAGCTCGAGGTCGGCCACCACGCCGCTGATGACCTGCCAGGCGTAGGGCAGCGACAACCGCACACAGTCGATGAAGTCGGCGTCGTCGACCTCGCCCTGCTGAGCACGCTCAAGCAATGTGGTGGGAACGTCGAGGGACATGACTTCCTCCGGTGCGGGTGTGCGGCTAGGACGTGATAGCCGGGGGACGGCCCGCTTAAGGATAACGGTTGTCAGTCAGGCAGGCTCTGACCCTATGCCACTGCTATCCCGACACCTCGTCGCCTTCCTCGCTGCTGTCCTGCGTAGTCCGGCCACGGTGGGTGCTGTAGCGCCGAGCTCCCCGCACCTGGCGGCTCGGTTGGCTGCTGTGGTGCCCCGCGTTGGAGAGCCGGTCGTGGTCGAGCTCGGGCCGGGCACCGGTTCGGTCACGACGGCTATCGAGTATCGGCTCGCTGGTCGGGGACGGCATCTGGCGGTCGAGATTGACCCGGTGCTGGCCAACTACCTGCGCGCCGAGCACCCGGGCGTCGAGGTACTGGCCGGGGACGCCGCTGAACTGGAGCAGCTGTTCGCGCAGTACCAGGTGTGCGCGGTGGACGCCGTGGTCAGCGGGCTGCCGTGGTCACTGATCGATGCGGACGCGACGCGCGCGATCGTTGACGCGACGGCACGTTCGCTGCGGCCACGTGGCTGTTTCACCACCTTCGCCTACCTGCACGCCCTCCCGATGACCCGGGCTCGTCAGTTCCGGGCGTTACTCGACGAGATATTCGGCGAGGTACTCACCACCCGCACGGTGTGGTGGAACCTGCCTCCGGCGGTGACCTACGTCTGCCGACGGCCACGTGCGGTCCGACCAGGAGCCGATGGACGCGCCGGTGCGGCAGGATAACCACCTCCTCTGACATTCCGGTGGTTCGCGAGCGACCTGGCGGCCGAACAGTCCACACTCACCTCCGCAGTCCACAGCCGGTAAACAAGTGACTGTCCCGCGCGGTGGCGCGGGAGGACCGTTCGACGGCATGAGCGCACCTACCGCCGGCCGAATCCGGCTATCCGATCCTTCCGAACTGATCGCCGCCGTCCCGCACCTGGTTGGTTTCCACCCGCATGACTCCGTGGTCCTCTTGGCTCTGCATGGCAGGAGGCTCGGGTTAACTCTGCGGGCCGATCTGGTCGATAATGACCAGGCTCCGCTGTTGGCCGAGCAGCTGCTGGTGCCGATCGCCCGGCAGCGGCCCACCGGTGTCGCGCTGGTTGTAATCGGGGGCGATCTCACTCCGAATGGCGACCCCCCGTACCGCGCGTTGGTGGACGCTCTCGAGAGCGTGCTGACCGGTGCCGAGCTCCCCGTGGTCCATGCGGTGTGGGCCGCCCAGACAGTGTGCGGCGCGCCGTGGCGCTGCTATGGCGCGCCGCTCTGTGCCGGCGAGGTAGCCGATCCCACGGCTAGCCCGCTGGCGGTCGCGACGGTCGCGGCCGGCGCGGTGACCTTTGGCAGCCGGAAAGAGATGGCCGAGCTTGTGGCCGCGGCGGATCCCGCGGCGCTGGCACGCCGGGCGATGCTCCTGGACGCGGCCGATGTGGAGCACCCGATGAGCGCCAAGCTGGTAGGCCAGCGACTCGCGCAGTTGAAGGAACTGCACCGAGCGGCGGCCGAGGGAGATCTCGCGTTGAGCGACAGCACCATCGCCGAGGTTGCCTCCGCGTTGTGCGATCACCGGGTCCGGGACGCTTGCCTGCCTTGGTGCTCGGGTTCTGGCGCGGCCGCCGCCGAACGGCTCTGGCTGGCCCTTGTTCGCGCCACTCCCGCACCGGAACGGGCCGAACCCGCCGCGCTGCTGGCGCTCGCCGCGTACGTCCGAGGGGATGGTGCGCTGGCGGGCGTCGCGTTGGACGCGGCGCTGCACGCGTGCCCACAACACTCCCTGTCCGGCTTGCTGCGGGCCGCACTGGACACCGGACTGCCACCGGAGCTGCTGCGCAGCATCGCGGCAGACGCAGCCGCTGCCGTTGCCCGACCTCGGCGCCGGCCCGCCAAGCGACGATCGCGACGCACGAGATGACCGGTGATCCGTGATGGTGGCGCTCAGCTGGTGGCCAGGGCGAACTCCCAAGCGTCAGCCACGATCACGGCGAGGTCGGCCCGCTCCGGCTTCCAGCCCAACTCGCAGCGCGCTCGATCACTGGAGGCGATGAGCACCGCCGGGTCGCCCGGCCGTCGTGCCGTGCATTGCGCCGGGATCGGACGCCCCGTGACGTGACGGCAGGTGTCCAGCACCTGCCGCACTGAAAAGCCGGTTCCGTTGCCCAGATTGTAGATCCGATGCTCGCCAGGCACGGCCTGTTCGAGGGCACGCTCATGGGCGTCGGCGAGGTCCACCACATGGATGTAGTCACGGATACAGGTGCCATCCGGGGTGGGCCAATCCTCTCCGAACACCATGATCTTGTCTTGGTGGCCGAGGGCGACCCGCAGGATCAGGGGGATGAGGTGGGTCTCGACGGTGTGCCGCTCACCGTAGCGGCCGTAGGCGCCGGCGACGTTGAAGTACCGCAAGCTCACGGCGGCTATGCCGTGCGCGAGGGCATAGGAGCCGATGGCATGGTCGATAGCAAGCTTTGTGGCCCCGTAGGGGTTGGTTGGCCGGGTGGCCGCCTCTTCAGTGATCGGCACCGATACGGGTTCCCCGTAGGTGGCCGCAGTGGAGGAGAAGACCAGCCGAGCAGTGCCGTGCTCGCGCATTGCCTCAAGCAACCCTACCGTGGCCACCACGTTGCCCAACCAATACCGCTGCGGCTGCGCCATCGATTCCGCGACCAGCGAGCGGGCCGCATAATGCAGCACACCGTCGAAGCCCTCGGCCAGCACCGCGCCAGCATCCTCGACGGCACCCTCGACGAACCGGGCGCCGGCCGGCACAGCGTTCCGGTGCCCGGTGGACAGGTCATCCAGGACCACGACGTCGTGGCCGGCCTCAACCAACCGCGCGGCGCAGACGCTGCCGATGTACCCTGCGCCCCCGGTGACCAGCAACCGCATCCGATTCGGCCGGGTCACCGCCGAGTGCCCAGAAAAGCACCCCGTCACCGCCGACGCCCCATGACCGCATGCGCGAGCGCGCCGTCCACCTCGACCGTGGACCCTCGGCCGGACAGCACCACCGGATGGTGTGTCCGCGCCTGGGCGGCGACATCCACTGTGTTGCCGGGCACTGCGTTGACCCTGTGCAGGTCCGCCATCAGGGCTGGGTCCAGCTGCACATGCTCGGCGATGCGTCGCACCTCCACCGTGCCGCCGCCGCGCCGGGCCACATCGTCCAGCCGGACCAGGTCGGGTTCGATCGGGGCGGCGGGCTCTCCCATCCCGAGTTCGTCGAGCCCCGGAATCGGGTTGCCGTACGGAGAAGTGGTCGGGTTGCCCAGCAGCGTGACCAGCTTGCGCTCGACAGCCTCGCTCATCACGTGCTCCCAGCGGCAGGCCTCGGTGTGTACCTGCTCCCACTCCAGCCCGATCACATCAACGAGCAGGCGCTCGGCAAGCCGGTGCTTGCGCATCACCGATATGGCCCGGCTGCGGCCGGCCGCCGTGAGTTCTAGATGCCGGTCATCGGCCACTGTCAGCAGCCCGTCCCGTTCCATGCGCGCCACAGTCTGGCTGACGGTGGGTCCGCTTTGTCCGAGGCGCTCGGCGATCCGCGCCCGCAGCGGGACCACGCCTTCCTCTTCGAGCTCGAAGATGGTGCGTAGGTACATCTCGGTGGTGTCGATGAGCTCGTTCACACCAGTCTCCCTCGGTTGCACTCATGGTAGTGGCCCGCAAGGGGTGGTAGTTGGCCCACCAGAGGCGCTCGTGCGCCAGCGGCGGCAGGATGAGCGGCATGCATCCGGTGATCACGCCCCACGAGCTGGCTGTCCTGCTCCTCGGCCCCGAGCCGCCCACCGTGGCGGACGTGCGGTGGTCGCTCACCGGTCCACCCGGGCGAGTCGACTACCGCGCCGGTCACCTGCCTGGCGCGGTCTTTCTCGACCTAGACACCGACCTGGCCGGACCGCCGGGTCTGGGCGGACGGCACCCCCTACCGGACCCCACGGTGCTGCAGGCCGCCCTGCGGAGCGCCGGCATCAGCGCCACGACCACGGTCGTCGCCTACGACGCGGCGGACGGGTCGGTGGCGTCCCGGCTCTGGTGGCTGCTGCGCTGGTCAGGGCATCCCGCAGTCGCGGTGCTCGATGGGGGAATCTCAGCGTGGCGAACGGCTGGTCTGTCGGTGACCATCGACGCGCCCCAACCCCAGGTTGGCACGATCACCGTGCGGCCTGGGGCAATGCCAGTGCTCGACGCTGCGCAAGCCGCAGCGCTGGCTCGCGAGGGGGTGCTGCTCGACGCTCGAGCGGCGCCCCGCTACCGAGGAGAGATCGAACCGGTGGACCCACGGGCGGGCCACATCCCTGGGGCGGTCAACGTGCCGTTGTGCGAGCTGACCGATGCGCAGGGGAGCTGGCTACCGCCGGGGCGGCTACGCGAGCGCGCGCGGTGGTGGGGGCTCGCCAACCCCGAGGTCGCCAACCCCGGGGTCGCCCACTCCGGGATTGGCGAGGCCGGGATTGGCGTCTACTGCGGTTCCGGGATCAACGCGTGTGCGCTGGTGCTCGGACTCGAACTCGCCGCCCTCACCACCCCAGTGCATCCGGCGGCGTTGTACGCCGGGTCATGGTCGCAGTGGTGCACCGACCCCGATCGGCCAGTGGCCACCGGATCGGATCCTGGGTAGAGCTTGGACCCGAAGCCCCGGCTCTGCGGTCAGAATTTCTCTGCGGGTCGGAAGGCCGGGCCCCGACGAGCCCGACCTTCCGCGGTGCGCGAGCGCCGGAGCCTGACCTCGCGTGGTCTGCGTGGTAAATGTCTTGTGGTCTGCGTGATAAATGTTCACCTGACAGTACTGGTCAGGTGAACTGACAGTGCCGCTCAGCGGCGGCGGCGTCAATGCTGCCATTCGAGCGGTGACGCGCTGAAGCCATGTGCGCCAATTAGCTGGCGTAGGCTCGCAGTCGCTCCGCGCGATCCCCGTGGCGCAGCTTGGCCATGACCTCGCGCTCAATCTGACGCACCCGTTCTCGGGAAAGGCCAAAACGCTTGCCGATCTGGTCCAGCGTGTGCGGCTGGCCGTCGTCGAGGCCATAGCGCAGCCGGATGACCTTCTGTTCCCGATCCTCGAGAGTGGCCAGCACCCGGTGCAGGTCGTCCTGCAGCAGCCCAGAGATCACTGCGGCCTCGGCGTCGGTGGCCTCAGCGTCCTCGATGAAGTCGCCTAGCGGCGCCTCCTCCTCAGCGCCGACTGGCATGTCCAGGCTTACCGGGTCCCGGGAATAATCCAGCAGATCGGTCACCTTCTCCACCGGGATGCCGGACTCGTCGGCCAGTTCCTGCTGGGTCGCCTCCCGGCCGAGCTGCTGGTGCAGGTCACGCTTGATCCGGGCCAGCTTGTTCACTTGCTCCACGAGGTGGACCGGAAGTCGGATGGTGCGTCCTTGGTCGGCCATGCCCCGGGTGATGGCTTGACGGATCCACCAGGTGGCATAAGTGGAGAACTTGAAGCCTTTGGTGTAGTCAAACTTCTCTACCGCGCGGATCAGGCCGAGGTTGCCCTCCTGGATCAGATCCAGCAGTGGCATTCCTCTGCCGGTGTAGCGCTTTGCCAGTGACACCACTAACCGCAGGTTCGCTTCCAACAGGTGGTCCTTGGCTTTGTGACCGTCGCTCACCAACCGCCTGAGATCGGCCCGCCGGTTCGGCGATATCCGCGTCGCGGTATCCAGGATGTGACGGGCAAACACGCCAGCCTCGATGCGCTTGGCGAGCTCAACCTCCTGCTGTGCGCTGAGCAGCGCCGTGCGCCCGATACCATTGAGGTAAACCCGGACCAAGTCGGCCGCTGGGCTCTGCGCATCAATGTCTGCCTCGAGTGCGGTGTCCGGTTCGATGGTGATCTGCGCGACGGTCATCAGGTTCCTTCCTGCAACGGATGCTCGTGCCGATTCCGGTGCGTTCGGCGAATCGGCGCGCGACGTTGCACGAGTCTGGCCATCGGGTATCCGCGGCGATGACCGGTACAACGTCGGAGGCCCAGATTCCGTTCCCGGGCCCTCAGCTGGCACGACGAACGAGTGTCCGGCGGAGTGCCCGACCCGAGGGGACCCTCAGAGACTTCTCAGACTGGTGGCTCGTGGACACGGTGCTGGTCCAAGGCATCCCTGCCCTCGGTAACCCGGCCCACCACCGCTCGGCCGAGGATGGTTGCTGCCAGGCCGTAGGGTTGGTTCCAGGGACGGTGCCCCATCGAGCTGCGAGTGGAGGTGGTTCTCCGTGGTTGCCTCGGCTGGCGATCCGCTGGGCCAGGTACGTCAGGACGCCGCTGGCCTCGCCGCATCGGTGCGGTCGCTGTTCGGTATCGACTCCACGGTTGCCGAGCTGGATCCAGCCGGGCTGGGGCTGGCGCTAGGCAGGCTGGCGATGTCGGTCGCCGGGAACCCGGCGGCGTTCTCGTGGTCGGCGATGGAGTACGGCATGCGCAGCACCCAGGCCGCAGTAATCGCGACGCTTCGTGGCATGGGATTGAACCAGCAAGGTCCGCTCGAGCCTGGCAAGGATCCGCGGTTTTCCGATCCGGCCTGGACGAATAACCCGCTGTTCTACCTGGTGCGCCAGCAGTACGCCCTGTTTGAGAATTTTCTGCTGGACCTGCTGGCGCAAGCGGATCTGGATGCGCTCACCCGGCAAAAGGCTCATTTCGCGCTACGGCAGATGCTCGACGCCGCCGCGCCGACCAATTGGCTGCTGACCAACCCGGTGGCGCTGAAGAAGGCGTTGGAGACTGGAGGCCTCAGCCTGGTACGCGGTGCCAACAATGCGCTCAGCGACATGGTGACCAATAAGGGCATGCCCCGCCAGATCACCCCGGGCAAGTTCCGTCCCGGTCACGAGCTGGCCATCACACCGGGTAGCGTGGTGTTCCGCAACCGGCTGATCGAGCTGATCCAGTACGAGCCGCAGACCGAGACCGTGCACGCGGTTCCGCTGCTGTTCAGCCCACCGTGGATTAACAGATATTACATCATGGATCTTGCTCCGGGGAGGAGCCTGGTGGAGTGGGCCGTACGGCACGGACATACCTGCTTCATGATCAGCTACCGGAACCCGGATGAGAACCTGGCCCACCTCACCATGAGCGATTACCTGCGAGAGGGGTTGCTGGCCGCGCTAGAGGTCGTCGAGGAGATCACCGGAGCTCAGCAGACCAACCTGGCCGGGCTGTGCCTTGGCGGCACCATGGCCGCGGCCACGGTGGCCTGGCTCGCGGCCCGAGGGGAGGACCGGGTCCGCTCCCTGACCACGATGAACACCCTGCTTGACTACACGTTGCCTGGCCAGCTCGGCGTGTTCACCGACGAAGCCGCCGTCAGGCGGCTGGACCGCACCATGGCACGCAAGGGCTACCTACCGGCAGACAACATGGCCACCACGTTCACCCTGCTGCGAGCCAGGGACCTGGTGTGGAACTACGTGGTCAACAACTGGCTGCTGGGGGAGGAGCCACCGCCATTCGACATTTTGAGCTGGAACTCCGACTCCATCCGGATGGCCGCAACCTTGCAGACCGAGTACACGCGGTCCTTGTACGTGGACAACCTGCTGGCGAAAGGCGAGCTCGAACTGGCCGGGCAGCGGCTGGACCTTGCCCGAATCAACCAGGACAGCTACTTCGTCTCCGCCGAGCGGGACCACATCGCGCTCTGGGAAGCAGTCTATGCGAGTGCCCGGCTCGTCGGTGGCACCGTGCGGTTCATGTTGTCCAACGCTGGGCATATCGCTGGTGTGGTCAACCCGCCGAACTCGAAGTCCCGGTACTGGGTTGGTTCAGCGGACACGCTGCCCGAGGACCCGCAGGCATGGCGCCAACAAGCCACCGAGGTCGCCAAGTCATGGTGGGCGGACTGGACGCCGTGGATCGCCGGGCGCGCTGGCGGGCAGCAGGCTCCACCTCCGATGGGCAGCGTCATGCACCCGCCGCTGGAAGCCGCCCCGGGCGGTTACGTGCGCGAGAAGTAAAACCATGAATGGGAACCCCTGGCAAGCCCAGCTCAGGGCACTGGGAGCGTTTATCCGGGCCCAGCGGCAGCTGGCTGACCTGTCGCTGCGTGAGATGGCGGCCCTGACCCGGATCTCCAACGCCTACCTCAGCCAGGTTGAGCGCGGCCTGCATCAGCCGTCGCTCACGGTGCTGCGGGCCATCGCGGACGGGCTGGGGCTGACCACCGAACAGCTACTGGCCAAGGCGGGGTGGACGCAGGAAGTGCCCCCCAACGACCCCACCGACAGCCCCGCTGATGCCTCCGCTCGAGCCTCTGCCGACTCGCCAGTCGCCAGTACGGAGGACAGCATCTGCTGCGACCCGAAGCTCACCGAGGCTCAGCGCGAAGCGCTGCTCGGCGTGTACCGCAGTTTCATCGAGGGGACAACCCGGTAGCGACGCAGGCCCCCGGCAGTAATTAACCAGGGCCTAACCAGAACTTAACCAGGACCTGACCACGGCGGCGCTTGACATACTTATCAAAGATGCTTACTTTGGTGAGCGTACCCGATGAACTTCGAGGAAGGGATGACGATGCCTACGTCCCAGGAGACCATGACCAACGCCGCCCACCGCAGTCAGGAAGTCCTAAGCTGGACTCAGAAGTATTGGGACGCCAAGTTGCACGATGTTGACCAGTTCGTGGACAAGACGTTCGACTTCTACTACCACGTGCTCGGGTGGGAGCGGGAGTTCATCAAGAACTGGCTGTCCATCATCAAGCGGGTCGACCACAAAGTTGTGCATATGGCGCACGAAGCCGTCAAGGAAGCGACCCCGGAGCGGGGTTCCTACGATGGCGCCAAGGACTATGACCGCGACAAGGGCTACGACCGCGACAAGGACATGGCCGCGAAGAGGGACTGAACCGCTGGTTCTGGGGGCCTAGCCTCCTCGGCCCCGGCGTCGTGTAACGCCGGGGCCGACTGGTGTGCGGCTGCCCCGTTCGGGGGACCTGCTGTCCGCAACCCTCCGGCGCCCTCGTCAGGTGTCGCCGCCGGCTCTACGATGACCCTACAATGGTGATCAGTCGACCGAGTGGTGCACAACGCACTGGAGGAGGGTCGATGTCGGCTATCGGGCTGCTGAGTGGGTCTGCTGACCGGGCGCAACGGCTTTCTGAGTTGCTGAAAGACGCGGGCGCCGACACAATGATCATCACTGACCCTGCGGCGTTGCCGGGTGAGTCGGGCGGTGATGGCCTCGACTTCTACATCCAGCTGCCGGTCACCATCCATCCTGATGGCCACACCGCCGTCGCGCGTGTCTGCTCATTCCTGACTGCGGGCTTGCTGGCGCGCTTCAGCGCGGTCGACCGAGTGCTCCCGGTGCTGGCCCCCGGCGCCACAGTAGTGCTGGTGTCGGGAAACACCCCGGACGAGGTGTCGCTGCCCGACGACCAGCGATCCCGCTTGGCGCTGCTCCATGTGCTCGCGCACGCCACCAGGGCTGAACTCGCCACCAGGCACGTCGACGTCAAGGTGGTCAGCAGCCAGCGTAGCGACCAGGAGATCGTGCACTACGCGCTGGGCGACGACGGTACGCACCTCCACCGCAATCCGCAGGAACGGGCCCGCAACCCGCAGGGACAGCTCAGTGTGTCCACCGCATACCAGGACTGGCGCACCGAGGTCATGGGCCTGGTCGCCATCGACATCTGATGCCCTTCTCCCGGGCGAGAGGCAGCCAGCGAGGCGACGGCGCTGTTCTCATTACGGCGGCGGAGCCGTCTTACGCCGAGCAGTACGCCACACGTCGGCGCAAATACGCGATCCTGATGTCGGCTCGCATCCCGTGCCTGGCTCTAGCTGGCGTCTTCTACCAAACCTGGTGGCTTGCGCTGACTTTCGTCGTTCTCTCGGTGCCACTTCCGTGGATGGCGGTGCTCATTGCCAATGACCGTGCTCCCCGCAAAGCTGAGCACGTCAACAGGCTGGAGCAGGAGCTGCGGGAGCGTGACCCCCGGGGCCGCGAGCTCGAGAGTGGTGACCCTCCGATCGTCGAGGGTTGATCTCGCACGCCGGTCGACTCTGCGGCATTATGGACGTTGTGAGCACGCTGACCCAAACGTTGCCCGATGTCGATACCCGCCCCGAAGGGACCGACAGCACCGGCAACGACACGCCCAAGATGTTCCACTACGTGCGCAAGGACAAGATCGCCGAAAGCGCGGTGATGGGCTCGCGGGTAGTGGCCCTGTGCGGCGAGGTGTTCCCGGTGACTCGCGCGGCCAAACCGGGTTCCCCGGTATGCCCGGAGTGCAAGGAGATCTACGAGTCGTTGCCCCAGGGCGGTGGCGCCTGAGTCAGTCGGGGTCAGGCCGGCCAGACCGAACGGGGACCGTCGTCGGCGGGGGGCCGGGTGGCCTCCCAGACCCGACGCCACGGTGCCATGTCGTCGTCCTGCGCGGGCTGACCGGACGCGGTGGAGGGGAGCACGCTGCGCGAGCCGGTGGGTAGCGCCAGTGAGTCCTCGGCTGCCGCTCGCAGGGCGCTATACCAGCCGAGATCGTCTTCGGCCCAGAGGGTGGCCACCGCGCGCACCAACCGGGCGCGGAATTCGGGCACGGTCTCGTCCGCCGTGATGCGCAGCGGTCGCCCGATCCGGACGGTGACCCGGGGCCTGCCAGGGCGCGGCCAGCGCCGGCCGCGCGGCATCGCGGCGAATGTGCCGCGCAGCGCGATCGGCACCGCGGGCACCCCCTTCATCGCGCACAGTTGCGCGGCACCCAGCTTGAACGCGGTGAGCCAGCCGTCTACGGTGCGGCTGCCCTCGGGGTACAGCAGCAAGCTCCAGCCGTCATCGACCAGCTCGGCAGCCAGGCTGCGGCCTCGTCGAGATCCGCGCCGCTCGACGGGAAACGCGTTGAACAGCAGGGTGGTGGCCGCAGCGATAGCCCGGGAGTCGAAGAAGTAGTCGGCTGCTGCCCCGACCGCGAGATTCTCGGTGATCCGGCGTGGTAATGCACCCAGGACCAACGGGGTGTCCAAGTGGCTGGAATGATTGGCGACGAAGATTGCCGGGCCTCGGACGCTGTCCAGGTATTCCTGGCCGTGCACCACCGGCCGGGTCTGGCTCCAGATCACCGGTTTGAGCACCCCCTGCTGCAGGGCGCTGCGAAGTGCTCTCGCCGGGGTGGTTCGGGCCCATGCGGTGGGGAAGTCGTCCCCATTGTCCGGCAGTTCCCAGCGCTGTGCCGAGCGTGGCACCCGGGCTCGGCCGCGCCAGTCCCGGCCGTGGCGCAGCAGCCGCAGCTCTTCGCCCAGGCTCGTCACTGTAGGCCCCTCATCGTACGTCCGCCAGCACCATCGGCGGGGCGTGTAAGTAGCTGATCGCAGGACCGCGCCCCACGGTGTCGCACGCCATCTCCAACGCGTCAGCCAGGCTGGATGCGGCGCGGAAGCCCAGTCGCGCGGTGGTCGACCGGTTCCCCCCGACGAAGATCACGTCGTTCAGGTGTTGCATCGCGTGCGCACCCCAATACCACATATAGAACGGGTGCACGCCATGGTAGGCGTAGCTCTTCCGGTACAGGTGGGTGTACCAGGGATCGGTGGCGAACTGCTTTTCGTACTTGGTCTCCAGCATCACCGGGTCGGTAGTCTCGGTGAGCAGTTCGTAGAAGTCGATGTAGCTCGGGTGGTGCACCGGGTGGAACTCGTGCGGCATCGGGTGGTAAAAGATCGCCACCCCGCCGGGGCGCACGATCGGCTTGCCCCGGTAGAGATTGAAGAAGTAGCCGAGTCCCAGTGACATCACCAGGATCGGATTCATGATCGAATTGACGTTGTACGGGCAGATGTAGGGCAAGCCGAAAATCGCCACATCGGCCTGCCCGTGGACCTCGGTGAGCTGCTGGCGGTGCACTGCGGCCAGAGTGTGCGGGTGCACCTGGCTCGGTGTGCCGGCGTGCACCCCGGTGACGCCGTACGGTGCCTCGGTGGCCTGCCAAATCCGCCGCCGCAGCTTTGCGGTGGCCAGGTCGTTGCTCCGTTTCACCGCCAGGTAGCTGGCCTGGTCGGTGAGGTTCCACTCCCATTCACGACGGGTCAGGAAGCGCAGCGCGGTGGGGAACGTCTCGTTGTTCAGCGTGGTCTCGATGGTGAACACCGGCACCTGCCCGCCGATGACGTCGGCCATCCGGTCGTAGGAGTGATGCATCGCCGAGTTCAGCGGATCGTTGAATGAGCGCGAATGCCGCAGCGTGTGCACATTGTGGTGGTGGCGCAGGCTGGCGTAGCTGGCCAACCCCACGGACACCGACTTCGAGCCGCCGTTCATCGCGGTCAGCGTGATGTTGACGTAGACGATCAGGTCGCTTTCGGCGGCCCGGCGGTTGATCTCCACGTCCTCACCGTGTGGCGTGGTGCCCAGGTGTACGAGATCGTCGGGGTTCTCGGCGTCGTGATTACGCAGGTGATCAGGGTAAAAGGCGCGAAACACCCGCTCGCCGACGGTGCGCTTGAGCTCAGCCGGGGTCATCCGCCGGTGCAGCGCGTTGGCGGCGATCAGTTCGACGTCGTCCACCCCGGCGGCGGCGGCCAGCTCCAGAACCTGCTCCATCACCCGCTGCCGGACGTCCGGGGTGCGCATCGGCGGCAGCGGCAGGGACAGGTCGTCAAAGACGATAGTCAGCCGCATCCCGCGACGTAGCAGCTGTGCCAAGGGGGCGCAGCCGTGCGGATGCGCCAGGGCGTGGCGGATCGCGCCTTCGAGGTCAACGATGCCCGGCAGGGACTCCGGCGGGTAGATCACCCGGCTGCCCAGCGGCAGGCGCTCCAGCCGGAACCCCTCACCTTCGTGCATCAGCAGCGGGGGAGTCCGCTCGTCGACATCAAGCACGAAACCTGGTCTGCCCACACTCTCTCCTGCCCTTACTTGTGACTTGTGGCACTACTTGTGACTTGTGGCGCTGTGCTTGCCTGGTAACCCTGATCGCCGCTTAACCTCGGCCGGGAGCGAAGACGACCTTGATGGTGCCCAGCCGGCCGGCCGCGGCAGCGTGGTCGAGCGCCGCACGCCACTGTTCCAGCGGATACTTCGTGTCAACGTAGCCATCCAACGGCGCCGAGCCCGCCAGCGCGATGGCCGCCGGGAAATCACCCCCATCGGGCTCTTCGCCTACCGCCGAGGCGTACGCCCCAACCAGGAGCAGCTCGCGGTACCACAGCGGGGTGAGGTCCACCCCGCCCGAGGGCATCCCCGATGCGATCACCGTGCCCCCGGCCTGCACCGACCGTAGTGCGGTGTTCAGGCCCGCCGAGCCTCCGGTGCACTCGAAGGCCAGATCCACTCCGCCGAGCAGGTAACCCTCGCCAAGCTCGGGCTCGACCAGCAGGGCGCCGGTGCTGCGACGCAGCGTCCTGGCGGTGCTGTCGGTGCCGATGACCTGGGTGGCACCTAGATCACGGGCCCGGTCAGCCTGGTGAGGGTGCTTAGCGATGACGTACACTTCACCGGCCGCGGTGAGCTTACGCAGCGCGAGCAGGGTCAGCAGCCCCACCGTGCCCGCGCCAATCACCAGCACCGACGCGCCCGGACTGATCGGTACCCGGCGCACCGCGTGTACCGCGCAGGCCAACGGCTCCACAAGTACCGCGATCTCGTCGGGCAATGGATCCGGCACCGGGTGCAGCTGGCTGGCATGGGCGAGCATGCGGCGGCTCCAGCCGCCCCCGGTGTCGGTGCAGAATCCGGTTTGTAGCCCAGCGGCCAGTGCTCCGCCGGTGATGTGGTCGCAGCGGCTGGTATGCCCGGCGAGACAAGCCTGGCAGGCCGCCAAGCCGCGCGGCGCGCACCGCAGCACCGGGTCGATCACTACCCGGCTGCCCTTCGGCAGCCCGGGCAGTTCGTCGAGGGTGTGCCCGAGCACCTCGTGGCCGGGGACGAAGGGCATTGAGGTCAAGGGCCCCAGGTAGGGCGAGGATCGGCCGGTGAGCAGCCCGAGATCGGAGCCGCAGATCCCGGACAGCATCGGCGCGACCCGAATCCAGGACTCGTCGGCCGGTATCGGGTCGGCCTGCTCGACCAGGCGTAGCGGCGCCACATTGCTGGCCAGCGCACCTGCCAGCCGCCCCCCAGCGCGGGTGCCACTGACCGCCCGGGCGGCGAAGTAACGCCCGGCGCGGCGGTGATATTGCAGCGCCAGGCTCACCGCGGTCCTCCTTGCCTACCGTTCCCGGCCCGGACACCGACCCGGGCATTGGCCCTGACATCGGCTCGGGTGACGTCGAGCAGCACTTCGAGTAGCCCGCCGGTGTGCTCACCCCAGCGGTGCACCACCCAGCGGCGGCGCCGGGCGTGCCGGAAAAGCTGGGAGTCCGGGTTGACCGCATGCGGGTGCCCGACGGCCTCCAGCAGCGGGCGGTCGGAATAGCTGTCAGCGTAGGCGTAGGAGCGGTCCAGGTGCAGGCCGTGGCCCTGAGCGTACTGCCGCAACCACGCCGCGCGCGCCTCGTCGACCAGCGGCGGGGCGGCGAGAAATCCGGTGAGCACGCCGTCTTTCACGTGCATCCGGCTGGCCACCACCTCGTCAAACAGCACTGATAGCGGCTCCACCTGCAGGTCTATCGCTCCGGTGATCAAGACGGTTCGGTGCCCGGCCGCACGGTGGCGGCGGATCTGGCGGGTGGCCTCGGGCATCACCCGGTGCAGCAGCGCGTCGCCGAGCACCTCGGTGACCAGTGCCCGTAGCTCCTCAGTCCGCACGCCGGCGTAGCGGCGCAGAAAGGCGCGCAACAGTTCCCCGCGGTCATGACGCTCGGCGTAGAGGTAGCGGGGGGCGCAGCGGGCCAGATCGGCCAGCTCGCGTAACCAACCGGAGTGGGGCGTCGTCGTCAACCGGGCCCACAGGTAGGACTCGACGACGTTGGAGTTCACGATGGTGCCCTCCAGGTCGAACACTGCGGCCACGTCGGTGCGCTCGGGCAGCGCCGACGGTGCCAGTGACGACATTGGCGGGGGCTGGGACGCTGGATCGGGACGGCTGGCGGTGGACCGTCCGCGTCGCTGCCCGGCTCGACGGACCGTGGCCGTGATCGACGGGCAGTGCACATCGTGCAGGTAGGCCCGCCAGTCGATGACGGTCGGGTCGAAGCCGTGCTCGGTGCTTCGCTCGGCCGGCAACGCGGCGTGCAGCTCTCGCAGCCGAGTGTCGTCGTAGATCACCTCAGCGCGGGTGTAGACGCCGTAGAGATCAGCGTATTCCCGGAGTTGAGTTAAGTCTTGCTGCTGGCGGCCCAGGCTGGTCAGCCAATCTTGGGACCGCTTCGACGCTGGCCATCGCAGCAATACCTGCTCCACTAGCGCTGCGGCCCGCTCTCCGGCGCGCAGCGTCAGCTCCACCTGCTGGTTGCCGGGGAACCGCCAGGTCGGTGGCTTGATGTGGCTGCGGTCACCGTCTGGCATGGGGTGATTGGTGAAGTATTCCCGGCACAGCGCGTACATGTCTCGGAAGGTCAGCGGGTTACTGGCTCCGGAGCTGACGTGCAGGTATGCCGGCCCGGCGGTGGGCGGCCGGGCGGCGGCGGCGAGGATGGCGTTGACCACCAGATCGACCGGGATCACGTCGAGCACGGAATCGGGCAGCCCAGGGAATTCGCGCAGTACTCCCCGGCCATAGGCGATGATCAGTGGGTCGGCCATCTTGAAGCCGTCGATCCACCCCGGGTACGGGTGGCGCAGCGCGCTCTCCACAATGGCGGGCCGGACCACCGACAGCGGTCGGCCGGTGTGCGCCCACAGCTGTTCGGCGACCCGTTCACCCAGCGCCTTGGTCAGTGTGTAGACGTCCGGCCAGCCTAAGCTCTGGGCTCGAGTGCGGCCATAGTCCACCAGCCGGTGGGTGACCCACTCGGTACGCAACCGTTCGGCGTCGGCGGCGGTGGACTGCGGTCCGGCCTTGGCATGCTGGCCCTGCGCTTGCGCCAGCGCGCGGCGGAGTACCTCCGGTCGCCGGGAGTCCCGCTCCACCTCGGCCCGGGCGGCCAGCGCCATGTCCAGCTCGAGCCGCCAGTCCACGTCGTGCTCCAGTGCCGCCTCAGCGACGACGCCCTTGCGGGTGCCCGCAACGTAGGCGGTGGAGACGTGCACCACGTGCGGCGAGCCGGCGAGCGCATCGTAGAGGGTCGCCACGCCCGAAACATTGGTGCGAAAGGCCTCGTCGACCGGGGGGGCGAAGGACACTGTCGAGGCACCGTGGATCACGACGTCGAGGTCGGCGGGCAGGGCGACCGAGCCGAGGTCGCCCTCGATGACCGTAACCCGCTCGCGTACCACCCGCGCCAGTTCGTCCACGCCGAGGCGCTCACTCAGGGGGCGGAACACATTCTTGCGCAACAATGCGCTAAGCCGGTCAGCCGCGCCGCGCTCGCCACGAGGCCGGATCAGCACCGAGACATGGGTGTCCGGATAGCTGGCCAGCAGCCGTTCCATCGTGGCCTGGCCCAGGAACCCTGTGGCGCCGGTGAGCAGCACATGGGATCCGGCGAGCTCAGCGGTGCTCATGGCGCGCCTTGCTGTTTCGGGGGCTGTTGTCGGGCTGTCTCGGGGCTGCGGGCACGCCGGCCGGATGGTCGCGGTGGTAGGCCGAAAGGGCGGCCTCGCGTACCCGGCGAATGGGCCATCCTAGCGCCTGGGCGACCCGTTCGGCGTCGGCGAGCTCAGGCTTGGCGGTCTGCTGACCTCCCGGACCGGCGGCGACCTTGACGGTGATCTCCTGTTCCGCTCCGGGCGGCCCCACCGGCACCGGCACCGCAGTCCTCGGCAGGGTGGCGCGCTGCCAGGGTGCCCACCGCACGCCGAGCGTGGTGCTGTGCCGGAACATCGCGTCCACAACCGCTGGGCGCAGCGGCTCAGCGCACAGCGCGGTGAGCACCTGCCCTGGCCTGCCGTGCCGACCGACGGTGGCGGTGGTCCAGCAGTCCCATGCTCCGGCCGCTCGGACGGCGAGCAGCACTCCGGGCCACAGCTCGGGATCCAGATCATCGACGGTGGTCTCCACCACGGTTACCGGCTCCGAGGGCCCTGGTCCTGGCCTTGACTCGGTACAGCGGCCGATCACCAGCCGGGTGATGTTGGGTCGCTCCGGGCTGTCCTGATGTCCGGCACCGCTGCCCACCGCCTCGACCGTCATCGGTGGCAGCGGACCAGGCGTGGCCAGGGCCGCGACCAGGGCCGCTCCGGTGGGCGTGGTGCGCTCCCCGGCTAAGTTCCCTTCGGTCAGCGCCAGGCCATGGTCGGCCACGATCCGCAGGACGGCAGGTGCGGGGATCGGGATCGTGCCGTGCGCGCTGCGCGCGGTGCCGCTGCCGGCCGCCAGCGCCGAGCACGTCAGCAGCGCGTCGTCAGCGAGCAAACCGAGCTGCTCGGCCGCGACCGCGGTGGCGACCACATCGGCCAGCGCGTCGGCGGCTCCGACCTCATGGAAATGCACCAGCTCAGTGGGGATGCCGTGCACTGCGGCCTCCGCCTCGGCGAGGAGCCGGAAGGTGCTGGCGGCCACTCGGGTGGCTGCTGTGCCCAGTCGGGCGGCCTCAATGGCGGCCAGCACCTCGGCCAGCCCCCGGGTGGGTTGGTCGGTGGCCGGGGTGCTGACGACGGCTCGCGCGCAGCGCAGCCCGCAGCGCCGAGTGTGCTCGACCGTGATGTCCAAGCCGGGTACTCCTAACGAGTGGAGCGCGGTGCGCATCGCGGTAAGGTCAGCGCCGGCGTCTAGTAACGCGCCGAGCAGCATGTCACCGGCCACACCTGCGGTGCAGTCCAGATACGCCGCCCTGCGCTCAGTCACCGTGCACCCGCGTGACGATCTTGACGGCGTGAGCAGCCGCACCGAACCCGTTGTCAATGTTGACCACTGGCAGCCCAGGAGCGCAGGAAGCGAGCATCGCCGCCGCGGCAACGTAGCCGCCCGCGCTTACTCCGTAGCCCACGCTGGTGGGTACCCCCACCACGGGCGCTCTGATCAGCCCGGTCAGCACTCCGGGCAGGGTGCCCTCCATCCCGGCGATGGCGATCACGCAGTCAGCGCGGGACAGCTCGTCGAGGTGCGCAAGCAACCGGTGCAGCCCCGCGACCCCGACATCGGCGATCAACCGGTGCCCGGCGCCGAGTGCCTGCAGAGTGGCGATCGCCTCGCGCGCAACCGGCAGGTCCGAGGTGCCGCCGGTGAGCACCGCGACGAACCCGCGGGCCGGCGGCAGCGCACCGACGATCACGGTCCGCCCGACCGGGTCGGCCACGACCGGTTCGGTGGGGAAGGCGCTCGGCGCCCGGCGCAGCACGCCGTCCGGGCACCGGGTGGCCAGCGCGGGGAACCTGGGTTCGCTGCGCCGCTGTGCGGCCAGCAGCCGCAGCGTCTGCTCCTCGGTCTTGCCGCCGGCGAAGATGACCTCGGGTACGGCGGTTCGTCGGGCGCGGTCCAGATCCAGGCGGGCGATATCTCCTACCTCGCTGATCCGATTACCGGTCCCGGCCGCGCCGGCTGGGTCCCTCGGGGACCGCGGGGCAGAGTCGACCACGGCGCTGACTATCTCATGCGCTCCAGTGCCGCCCCGGACATGCGAGGATCGTCGACCATGCACAGTGCGGATCTCGTGAGTACTACCTCTGCTGCGGCGGCTCTGCTCGACCGGCTGGGACGGCTGGGCGGGCTGGTGGTGGCCTTCTCGGGCGGGGTCGACTCCGCGGTGGTGCTGGCTGCTGCGCTGCGCGCGCTGGGCACTGATGCCGTGCTGGGCGCCATCGCCGACTCGCCCAGCCTGCCCCGCGCCGAGCTGGAGACCGCCCAACAGGTCGCCGGGCAGATCGGGGCGGAACTGGTGGTGCTGCGCACCGACGAGCACACCGACCCGGGCTACCAGGCCAATGCCGGCGATCGCTGCTACTTCTGTAAGCGCACTGTGCTCGCCGCGGTGTGCGGTCTCGCGCAGCGGCGCGGGTTTGCCCACGTCGCTACCGGCACGCACCTCGATGACCGTCGTGCCGCGCACCGCCCGGGCCTGCGGGCGGCCGAAGAACTCGGGGTGTGCGAGCCGCTCGCCGAGGTGGGAGCTACCAAGGAGATCGTGCGCTTGCTGGCGGCGCACTGGAAGCTGACGGTGTGGGACAAGCCGAGTACCCCGTGCCTGGCGTCCCGGATCGCGGTCGGGGTACCGGTGAGCATCAAGGTGCTGGCGTTGGTCGAGCGGGCGGAGCTGGCCGTCGGCGGATACCTCGCCGACCATCAGGTTCCGGTGCGCGACTTGCGGGTCCGGCTGCTGGGGCCGGCGGGATTCCGGGTAGAGCTCGACCAGGCAGCTCTGGACCGCGTTCCCTTCCAGGCACGGGCGGGGCTGCTGGCGCGAGTCGCGCAAGTGGGTCTCGGCGGCAGGGGTGAGCTGGCGCGTTACCACTCGGGGTCACTCAGCGGCTGAGTGACCCCGGAGCGCAGCAGGGACCACAGCGTGGAACCAGCTTGCTGAACCGGGCCGGTGCTGCGCCTGACGACACCGTGTCCCACCCCGTAGCGAGCCGCGGCGCGGCTGACCAGATGCATCCCAGCCAAACCGGGCAGCCGGTCTATCTTGTCGTCAATCTGGCGGACCACTCTGGCGCCCTCCGCGCCGCCCATCAGATAGCGCAACAGGAACGCTGTCTCCGCGGCCGGCATGATCCCTGACCCTACCGGGGTCCACGCCACTCCCAGGACAAGCCGGGTCAGCAGCCGGGCGGCGCGGGAACGGGCCAGCCGCTCCCGCGCTTGGCTGGCGTAGAAGGCCACGTGCCGGGTCTCCTGACGCTGGATGCGGCCGACCACCTTGGTGAGCTCGGGATGGTTCGTCTGAGCCAGCAACCGCCCGTAGCCGGCGTAGGTGGACCATTCGTTGATCACACCGAAGGTCATGTGCACCGCGATGAAGTCGTCACCGATCAGGTTGGCCGCCAGCGCCTGGTAGATCGGAGCCAACCGGTCACTGCGGCCCTGGGCCAGCCGGATACGGCGGATCCGATCGGGGCCCACAACCCGGCCGTGCGCGGTCAGCACCTTGTCCAGCACCTCGCCGTGCCAGAACTCCTCGTATGCCCACATGGTCAGGAACGTCGTGATCTCGGGGTCCTGGTGCGACGGAGTGACCAGCAAATCCCGCAGATAGCAGATGGTGTGGCTCTCGACGTCGGACATGTACTGCAACGCTCTGAGCGTGGCCTCGGGTAGCGGTGTGCGCTCAAAAGCGGAGTAGTCCACATCGTCGTCCACCACCCGACGGGCAGTGACGCTGTAGTTCAGAATGTCGAAAGACACACACACTCCTACTCCGTTGCTGCCCAGGCGCGGGTCCCCGGAGGATGCCCGGTCCCGCTGGATGCGCCGATGCGCAAATCCGTTGCTGAGGGTTCGCGTACTTGGGCCAAGCGGTTCGCCGATGCCCCGAGGCAGGTAGCGTGCGGCTGCCCCTCGAGTACCCTCGAGTAAAGGAGTGCCTCGCCCGCCGTGTCCCGCCCCGCCGAGACCGCCCCCGCCGAGACCGCCCCCGTTGCCGCATCCTCGCGCCGGCCGCTGCGCGCCTGGCAGCGCAGAGCGCTGGCCCAGTACCTGGCCACCGCGCCGAGGGACTTCCTCGCGGTCGCCACACCGGGTGCCGGCAAGACGACCTTCGCCCTGCGGGTAGCGGCTGAGCTGCTGGCCGACCGGACCGTGCACGCGGTGACCGTGGTCACCCCCACCGAGCACCTCAAGCACCAGTGGGCGGCTGCGGCCGCCGAGGTAGGTCTGGCGCTGGACCCCGAGTTTCGCAACTCGGTGGGCGCCACCTCAGCTGATTATCACGGCGTCGCGGTCACCTACGCCCAGGTCGCGGCCCACCCGACGCTGCACCGGGTGCGTACCGAAAGCCGCCGCACCCTGGTGGTGCTTGACGAGATCCACCACGCGGGAGACGCCAAGAGCTGGGGTGACGGGGTGCGGGAGGCGTTTACCCCGGCGGTGCGCCGACTCACCCTGACCGGAACCCCGTTCCGTAGCGATGACACACCGATCCCTTTTGTCAGCTATGAACCGGACAGTGCCGGGGCGTTGCGCTCTGCCGCGGACCATTTCTACGGCTACTCCGAGGCGCTGGCCGACGGGGTGGTGCGGCCGGTGATGTTCCTCGCCTATTCCGGCGAGGCCCATTGGCGGACCAGCGCGGGGGAGGAGTACTCGGCGCGGCTGGGGGAGCCGCTCACCGCTGAGCACACCGCCCGGGCCTGGCGCACCGCGCTGGACCCGGCCGGAGAGTGGATCTCCGCCGTGTTCGCCGCCGCGAACACCCGGCTGGCCCAGCTCCGCGCCGGCGCGCTGCCCGACGCGGCCGGCCTGGTGATCGCCACCGACCACACCGCAGCCAAGGCCTATGCCGGGATCCTCCGGAAGATCACCGGTCGGGAACCGGTGCTGGTGCTGTCCGACGACCCGTCCGCCTCTGACCGGATCAACGCGTTCGCCGACTCTGACGAGCCCTGGCTGGTCGCGGTCCGGATGGTGTCCGAGGGCGTCGACGTGCCCCGGTTGGCGGTCGGGGTGTACGCGACATCGGCGGCCACCCCCCTGTACTTTGCCCAGGCAGTGGGCCGGTTCGTCCGATCCAGGCGCCCTGGTGAGACGGCAACGGTGTTCCTGCCCAGCGTGCCTGTGCTGCTGGGGCTGGCGAGCGAGCTGGAGAAACAACGCGATCACGTGCTCGGCGCGCCGCACCGGACTGAGGAGGGTTGGGACGATGCCGCGCTCGCGCAGGCCAATGCGCAACGCGATGAACCCGGCGAGCAGGAGCGTGCGTTCACGGCGTTGGGCGCCAACGCTGAGCTGGATCAGGTGATCTACGACGGTGCTTCCTTCGGCACGGCTGCCTTCGCCACCACCGAGGATGAGCAGGACTACCTGGGTTTGCCTGGGCTGCTGGAGCCCGACCAGATGCGGGCGCTGCTTCAGCGGCGGCAGGAACGGCAGCTCGCCAGGGCGAGCGAGCACGGTTCTGGTCCGTCTGCTGGGTCGCTTTCCGGGTCGTCTTCTGCTCCTTCGGTGACCGCGCGATCGCCTACGGTGCGGGAACGCCTCGCTGAACTGCGCCGGGAGCTCAGCACCCTAGTCGCGCTGGCCCATCATCGCACCGGCCGGCCGCACGGGGCGATCCACCAGGAGGTCCGCGCCGCGTGCGGTGGTCCGCCCACCGCGATGGCCACCGCCGAGGAGCTCGAGAAGCGCATTGCCTACCTGCGCTCCCGGTAGGCGATCAGTAAGCTCACCGCTTGTGTTGGTGCTGCTACCGCCGTCGGAGACCAAGGCGCCCGGCGGTGACGGTCCGCCGTTGCGGCTGGACGCACTGTCACATCCCGAGCTCACTCCGGTGCGCCGGAAACTGATCGATGAGCTGGTTACGCTGGCCGGGAACGTGCCAGCGGGGCTGGCCGCGCTGGGCCTTTCCGAGCGCCAGCGCGGCGAGCTGGAACGTAACGCCGCGTTGTGGACCGCGCCGACGCTGCCCGCGCTGCACCGCTACACCGGTGTCCTCTACACGGCGCTGGATACGGGCTCGCTGCGGCCGGCGCAGCGAGCCCGGCTGGCGGTGGCGTCCGCCCTGTTCGGCCTGCTCGCCGCAGATGACCCGATACCGGCCTACCGGTGCTCCGCCGCCTGCGCGCTTCCTGGGGTCGGCTCGCTGCGCTCACTCTGGCGGCCGGTGCTGGCCCCGATGCTGACCGGGGTCACGGTCCTGGTGGTCGATCTGCGTTCGGGCGGCTACATCGCGCTGGGACCGGCGCCGGGCGCGATCACCGTGCAGGTACTCAGCGATGACGGACACGGCCGGCGTCGCCCGGTCAGCCACCACAACAAGTCACACAAGGGTCGGCTGGCTCGGCTGCTGGCCACGGCGCCGGGTGAGGTGTCCGACGCCGACGGGGTGGCCCGGATCGCCCAGCGGGGCGGGCTGCGGGTGCAACGCACCGGCGAACACACCCTGGAACTCATCGTCGACTGAACCCGCACGCCGCCCCGATCGTTGGTGATCAACGGCATCCAGCGGTGGGGGGAGATCAGCGGTGGACTAGCCTCGGCACCCGTCCGGGGCGGTAGCTCAGCTGGTTAGAGCAGCGGACTCATAATCCGTCAGGTCGTGGGTTCGAATCCCACCCGCCCCACTGGTTCTACCAGAGGAAACAGTTCAGATCTCGCTCTCTCAGATGATCTATGGGCATGAGTTTGGGCATGAGTTACGCTGTGGGCATGACCGCAGCACGTGCCAGGCGTGGTAGCGAGCGGCTCCAGGGCAACATCGAGGCTCGCGGCGATTCGCTGCGCATCCGCGTCTACTCCGGACCCGACCCGGTGACCGGCAAGCCCGTGTACTTGCGGGAGACGGTGCGCGGCACCGACGACGCGGCCCGTCGCACGGCGCGGCGGACCCTCAACCGCCTCGTTGCCGAAGCGGAGAAGGCGCGCCGGCCGTCGTCGGTGGTTTCCCTGGGTCATGTCATCGATGAGTGGCTGAAGGTCGCCGAGCACGAGGACAGCACCCGCGAGACCTACTTGGGCTACATCGAGCGCACGATCAAACCGGCTCTCGGGTCGATGTCGATCGCCAAGCTGTCCGTACGTCATCTCGAAACCTTGTACGCCGAGTTGCGGCGTTGCCGCGTTCGGTGTGACCGGAAACCCTCTATCGAACACAAGGCGGATGGCGAGCACGACTGCGCGAAGGCGAAGTGCAAGCCGCACGTGTGCAAGCCCATGGCGGCCTCGACGGTTCGGCAGATTCACTCGATCATCAGCGGCGCACTATCGGCGGCGGTGCGATGGGACTGGTTGGAGTCGAATCCTGCGCGGCTCGCTCAGCGGCCGAAGCAGAAGCCCCCGGAACCCGATCCCCCGTCGCCCGCAGACGCCGCCAGGCTGGTTGATGAAGCGTTCCGGATGGACGAGGACTGGGGCGCCCTCGTCTGGCTGGTCATGACGACCGGCCTCCGCCGTGGCGAGGTGTGCATCCTACGGTGGTCGCGAGTCAACCTCGACGTGGGAGAGATCGAGATCCGTAGTAGTTACCGGCTGCGCAAAGGGGTCGGCACGGAAAAGGACACCAAGACCCACCAGATGCGCCGCATCGCGCTCGATACCGAGACCGTGGTACTGCTTCGGGAACTCAAGGAGCGGTGGCGGGTGAGACTGGCCGAGCTCGGGTTAGAGCTGACCGACGACATGTACGTCTTCACTGGTTACCGACAGGTGGTGCCCACTGTGCCCTACTCACCGCACGGTGTGTCCAGTCGATATAAGGACATGGCCGACAGGTTGGGCATCGATACCCATATTCACGCGCTGCGGCACTATTCGGCGACCGAGCTGCTCAGCGCCGGTATCGACCTGCGCACCGTGGCCGGCCGACTCGGCCATGGTGGGGGAGGGGCGACCACCTTGCGTGTCTACGCCGCCTGGGTAGCGGCATCCGACCGCAAGGCAGCCGAGATCCTTGGCTCCCGCATGCCCAAACGCCGCAGCGCTGACGGCACCGACACGTTGGGGGATTAAATCCTGGCTCTCCGGCTGGATTGTCGGGTTTTCGAGCTCTCCGTATGACCCGGGGTTTTGTCAGGCCTCGGTGCAGGTTTTGCGCAGTTCGGAGGTTGTCTTGCGCCGTGATCAACAATACTAGGCAAATCGGTCAAACGCTTCTGCCCTGAGCGGGCGGCGGTATCGCCGGCGGATCTGTCCTGAGTATGACCGTGATCCTCCGCTGGGGCAGGGTGTCCTCTCGGGTGAGGCGTGATGTGATCTCTTCCACAGTGCGCTGGGCATGGCCGTTCGGTTGGGGATGGTGGCGTCCGTGCTGGTGGCGGCGATGCCACCAGTCGGCCGTCTCGCGTATCGCCACGATTGCCACGAGGACGAGAAGGGGACCCCAGACGCTGACGAGCGCGACGGTGATCAGCGTGTCGACGGACACAGCTCACCGATGACCGTGAACGGCTCGGTGTAGTCGTCCACGTCTCACCTCGCGTTGCGATCTTCTGGAATCACGGCCGGGAACCGGGGTGGAGTCGGGGGCGACCGGCCCCCGGCCGTGACGAGAAGCCCGGTGGTGGAAGGAATGGCGGCACCGGCGCCTCTGCGCTCGTGCTCCCTGCGCGACGAGCTGAAATGAGCCTGCCGTCAGCTCTGTCGTAGTGAAACGACGCGGGCACGCCATGCCGGCGACATCGCCCGCCATGGGTGTTCCGCTCACGTGGTGGCACAGGTACTGGCATCCGCGATCACACCGCGCCGGTAGGCTTCGCGTCGTCGTCCAACGGAAGGAAGCTCATGACTGATTCGCCGGACCTCGGTGTCCAGCGGACTCTTGTCCTGCTCAAGCCCGATGCGGTCGTCCGTGGCCTTGCGGGTCGCATCATTACGCGGTTCGAGGACGTAGCGCTGAAGATCGTCGGTGTCAAGATGGCCCGGCTGGATGCCGACTTTACGCGTAGGCACTACTTCGATCTCGAAGAGCGACTCGGCGCGGACATCTACAATTCCACCGCGAGCTTCATGCAGAGCGGCCCGGTCATCGCTCTTGTTCTCGAAGGTGTGGACGCGGTTGCCAAGGTGCGGCAGATCATCGGCAGCACCTACCCGAACGCCGCCGCGCCGGGCACTGTACGGGGAGATTTCGCGCATCAGACCAAGGCGTCGTCTGAGGTGAGCGGAAAGGCGGTCATGAACCTCGTTCATGCGTCCGGAAACTCGGACGAGGCCAAGTACGAGGTCGACCTGTGGTTTGACGGTACCGAGCAGTTCGACTACGAGACGCTTGCCGAGAAGATTGCCTACTGAGGGCGGAGTACGACCGTGGTTGATTATGCTCGGTGGCAAGTATCTCTAGAGCAACTTGAAGCAACATTCGAACACGAGCTGGTAACCGACACACGCGCGGCTGCTGAGACGGCTTATGCGCTGGCGTGCCGTTACGCAACCGAGTATGTCGGCAGCGATCGTCGTCCCTTCGATATCGCCAAAGAGTGGGCGACGCGCTCCATCGGTCTCCTTGACAGTCTTCCGTCGGACACCGTTGAGCAGGTCGTCAGCACGCGAATGTCTGTCGGCGGCGTGGAGTTACCTGACCTGCTGCATTCCGGCGTCGTTCGGGAGCGGCTCGCTGACGTACTGCGATCTTAGGTGATGAACCCCGAGTGACCCCGGCGTACTTTGGTACGCCGGGGTCATCTTCATGTCAGGCGCCGAGAACCTCGTCTAGGTGTTGCTGGACTGGTGGATAGAAGCCGTAAGGAACATATTCGGCGAGCTGCTGTCGCTCCGACCACGCAAGCTCTGCGAGTTCGTCGTCATCCGCTACCCGGGCGTCTCCGTTCATGACGTCGCACGCCACGTAGATCATTGTGCGTCCGGTCGCCGGGTGAACGCGCTCGCCGAGTACTTTCATATCAACCACGGTCAAGCCGGTTTCTTCGCGTGTCTCTCGCACGGCCGCCTCACCGGCCGACTCGCCTTCTTCCACTGCGCCAGCGGGGAACTGCCAAGACAGGCTTCCTTCCTTCACCCGTCGCCGGACGAGCAGCACTCGCCCACTCTTGACAATGACCGCAGCCGCGATGGGCGGCGGTGGTGGACTGTCAGGAGTCGGATGACTCACGTACTGCCTCCAAGGCCTCTAGAACCGGCGGGAAGATCTGATCGGCGGGGATGAAGCGGGTCAGAGCCCTCTTGTCTACCCACGCCACACTAACATTCTCTACAACGTCCACGTTCGCCGCGTCCCCCGCCAGGTACTCACAAAGCAGGTAGTCACAGAAGACGTTGGTGATCGGATGGACTCGGCTCCCAAGCGGACGCATCACCGTGCAGTGCACCCCGGTTTCGCCGAGAGTTTCGTGGACCGCGACGATCTCCGGCGGCATCCCGGGCTTCACCATTCCCGCCGGAAACTGCCAGGTGATCCCGCCTCCATCCGCTCCGCGGCGACACACGATGAGCACTTCGGAGTCCTTCACCACCACTGCGATGGCAACCCGCAACGCCGCAACCGTGCTCGGGGCACTCGGCACGGACGACGGAGCTTCCGAGTGTCCGTTGAGGAGCCGAGCAAACCGAGCCTTCGCGATATCGGGCGCTTGTTCGAGGGCCGTGTCGAGCAACTGTTGCATCTCCGACTTCGGAGTCAGATCAGGCTTTTGGTGCCACGTGGCGACGGTCCTCACGGCAACGCCTAAGTGCCCGGCGAACGACTCGTTCGTGAGCCGCAGAGCGGCCTGAAGGGCGCACGCGGTCTGACCCGTCCAGGCGTTCACCAGTTCCATTTGTTACGGCTCCCGACATTGGGATATGCACTGGAAATGCATCGCTGATGCACTGGTAGTGCATCAGCGATGCATGGTTCGCGGGACGGATCTGGATTTGACTGTTGGGTATGAGAACCGGTCATCCCAACTCCCCACTGAACGCATCATTAACGGCCCGTGCGTACATGACTGATCACCGTCGCAAGGTTGGCGTTCATCTCGGACAGCAGGCCTGTGATCTCGCTCAGGCGCTCGTCGATTGCTTCCAAGCGGGAAGACACCGAGTCTCCGGTATCGCTTACCGGTTCCCCAAGCTCCGGCGGCCTGCACCCATGCAGCACGGCTGTGAGGTGCTGGGGATGCCAGCCGAGTGCGACGGACAGTGCTTCAAGCGTTCGCGCGCTACGGCGGCGCTCGACGGTGTGGTGTTGGAGTTCGCGCACGATCGCTTGCGAGACGTGCGAGCGTTCCGCGAGCTCGCGTTGACGCCATCCGAGTTCGTTCACGCGCTCTTTGATGGCGTTGGCAATCGCCGCCCAATTCTCCGACACGTATTCCTCCGCGCTCCACCTTGGCGCCGAGGCTATCTGGTCCACGCGAACTCGCGGTTTGACACCCCGCTCGCCGCTGCGCACTGGTGGAATCGCGGGTTAAGTCAAGCTGAAATCATTTTCATACTGCCGAAATCATCAATTCCTGTGCTCAATCGGAGAGGCCCAATGAGTACCGCCATGCCCGATGCCGGTCCGCCGGCGTTCTACACGGTTCGGGAAGCCGCGCGGATCTTGCGCGTGGACCCCGCCACGCTCTACCGGGCGATCCGGGAAGACGCCTTCCCCGCCGTCCGGGTCCGCACCCGCTACGTGGTGCCGGCGGCCGCGCTCCACAAGCTGGTGACCGAGGCGGCCGAGTCCGGCGGTTGTGTCGATGTCGCGCGGATCGCCGCCGAGCGGCGAACAGCCCGCGAGATCGGGCGGTTGACCGGGGGTGCGACGTGGTGAACCCCGACAACGACCGTCTGAACGAGATCGCAGCCCGGCTGAACCGGCTGATTGATGTCCCGAGTGACGTGCTCGGCGAGATCGTCGTCCGAGACGGCCTGTGCGTATGGGCGTTCACGCACGGCGAAGCGCCCGAGCTGACCGGCGTCGATACCGCCGATTGCGAGCTCGCCGCCCGGCTGTGTGAAGAGTGTCCGGTTCAAGGCGAGTGCTTGACGTGGGAACTACGGCTGCATGGCCCGGACACCGTTGGTGTGTGGGGTGCGCTTCCCGAGGACGACCGTCGTGGGCTGTACCCACTCTGGCGAGCACGTCAAGAACGGCCCGATGACGCCGCACACGAGCAGGAAGGGGGCCAGTTGCAATGACGATCAACCTGACACCGACGCAGATGGTGGTCGGCCTGGGCGTGATTGTCGCCCTGCTATTCGTGACGCGCGTCGGTGCGCGCCGAGGCCGGGCTGCTGCCGACGGGGCTCGCGTTGGCGCTGTCCTGGTGTCATTCACCGGTCGTGTCCTGGGCGCGGCCGCGCTGATGGTCGGCGTGCAGTGGATTGTGATCACACATCCGGGAAACCTGACGCTGCTGCTGGTCGTGCTCGCGCTCCCGGATCTGATTACGGCGTATGTCCTCGCTCGGGCACTGACGGTGACCGCGATGGACGGTTTGCCTGGGCGTTGGGATGGCCGGCGATGACCGCTCCTGAACCGACCTCATCCAGTCACACCACGGAACAGGCGGTCATCCCGGCCGATCCGGTGTACGACGGCCAGTTGGTCGACGACAACGTCCTCCTCAAGGATCACCCGTCGGCGGTCCGGCTCGTGGCCGCCTGGTGGTGGCGGTCGCCCCGGGTGCCGAGAGCCCTCAAAGATCGCCGACAAGCGATCCAGGCGGCGAAGGATCTCGCGGCCGCCATGCTGCGATCGCCATTCCGTTACCTCGGTGCCGTGGTGCGAGGTGCTGTCGTCACGGCCCGTGGGTGGCGTCGGTGGGTCACCATCCACGACTATCGCGACGCCGCCGAACAGTCCGAGAAGCTGGCCGACAAGTTCACCGAGATCCGCGCGCTGACCTTGTTCCGGTGGAGGGTGACCGGAGTTGTCTCCCTTGCCGCAGTATTCGCGATTCTGGTCGCCGACGTGGTCTATGGCTCCACCGCGCTGTGGATCACGGGCGTGATCGCGTCGGCAATACTGGCGATCACGGGTAGGCGCAAGGACGGCAGTCCCGGCCGTAAGGCTGTGCTGTCAGGTCCGCGCACACTCACGTGGACGATGGACCCGCAAGTGCTCGTCGACGCCTACCGAGACGCGAAGCTGATCGGCAAGGACGAAACCCTGCGGCTCGTCGAACGCGCAACCCGGGTCGGCGACGGATGGGCCATCACCGTCGATCTCCCCGCAACCCGCAAAGCCACCGACGTGATCAAGAACCGCGAGGCGCTCGCCTCCGCGCTTGCCGTGGACGAAATTCAGCTGATCGTCGAGCGGGTACGCGGCGAAGGCGGGCACGCTGGCCGAGTGGCGATGTGGGTCGCCGATGCAGACCCCTACGCCAAGGAATCGCCGCCCACGCCGTTGCTGAGGGTCGAGCAGTGGGACTCGTGGTGCCCGGTGCCGTTCGGTCGGGATCCCCGTGACCGCAAGGTCGACCTTCCCCTGGTGTGGACGTCGCTGCTGATCGGTGCGATTCCCCGGCAGGGTAAGACGATGGCCGAACGGCTCGCGGCGGCCGGGCTCATTCTGGATCCGTTCACGCGGCTGTATGTGGCTGACTTCAAAGGAGGCAAGGACTGGAAGGCGGCCGAGCAGTGCGCACACCGGTTCTTCTCCGGTGACACCACCGAACACGTGCTGATGTTCAAGGGCTGGCTCGAGTCGCTCGTCGTTGAGGTCCAGGGCCGGTACGCGCGGATGCAGAATCTCGACGATGAGATTTGCCCAGAGTCGAAGATCACCCCGCAGATCTCACGAGACCCTACTCTGGACATGCCCATCACCGCAGTCCTCATCGACGAGGCACACATCCCCTTGGAGGACCGGACCACGGTCGAAGTCGAAGGCAAGAAAGTCAAGCTCGGAGAGTACGTCGGCGAGCTGCTCACCTGGTTGGTTCGCAAAGGCCCGGCTGCAGGGATCATGGTCATTGCCGCCACCCAACGGCCGGACTCCAAAACTATCCCCTCTCGGCTGCGCGCGGTGCTGGGGTCGCGGTTCGCGTTACGGGTTATGGACTGGCGGGACTCCAATATCATCCTCGGCGAGCAGATGAATACCCGCGGTTACGACGCATCGACCCTCTTGGCCTCACACAAGGGTGTGGGGATTCTCCGGCCCGACGGGGAGACCAACCAGGGTGCGGACGTGCTCGCGATGACCGTACGTACTTACTACATGTCCAACAAGGACTGGCAAATCATCTGCCAACGCGGTCGTGCGCTGCGGGAGATGAGAGGGACCTTGACCGGTCACGCTGCCGGTCAAGAGTTGGTGCTCGTGCTCGACCATGCCGCTGTCGCGAAGGCCATTGGCAGCGCCAGTGGTGATGCAGAGCGCGTGCCAGTGGCCGAGTTGCCGGAGCCGCTGGCGTCGGTGATGGTCTATCTCGGCGACGCCCTCGACGGGGACAACGGTCGCGCGTTCGTCCCCACCGCCGAGTTGGTCAAGGCGCTCGACGTCGAGCCGACGACCTTCAGCCGGCAGATGGCCGATCTCGGCTGCCGGCCGAAGCGCGAACGCATACTCACCGAGGACGGCACGCTACGACAGGTTCGCGGCTACCTCACCGCCGACATCTGGGCAGCCGCTGAGGCCATCTGCGGCGGGGAGGTGGTGGACGCCGAGGTGATCAACGGTGAAGGCTGATTCACCCGTCACACCGTACGCTGCAACCCGTCACAAACACCGGAAACCACTCGTCACCCGTCACAGCGCTCGTGACGGGTGAAGCAACCCATCTAGCTGCGGAGATAGCGTTAGTGACGGGTGTGACGGGTTGGCTGTAGACCCGTCACACCCGTCACTTTCTCTCCTCGTCAACGTGGTCCAGCGCGGTCGCTGGTTGGAGCTGGGGGTTCGGACGCGAGATACGGAAGAGGTTCGCCGTCGGACTGTCTGCGATGACGGCACGCGATCAGCCCTGTCTGACTGAAATCAGCCTGTCGTCAGCTACGATCACAAGATCTGCACACGGCATACCGACAACACCGCAGTACACGGACAGGAGAGACAGGTGGACGATGCCGGATCGGAACACCGCGACGAGATCAGCGCGCACCGTGCTCGAACTCCGGATAAGAGAACGCCGGCAGACGTTCGAAGAGTTCTCCGAGTACGCCGAGAAATTCGCCCGTGAGCACGACGAGAGAGGAACCCTCAGCGTCCGACACCTTCAACGATTGGTCGCAGGCACCCGCCCCGACGGCACGACACCCGGCCCGCTTCGGCCGGCAACAGCGCGGCTATTGGAACGCATTTTCTGCATGAGTGCCGAGGAACTGCTGGCCGCGCCGACACCGCCCGACGCCGCCAAGGTTTCCTACGGCCTTTCCGCTGAAGTGCCGGCTGGCTTGGCTGTTCCGAGAACAGTCCAGGCGTTGAGGGTTGCCATCGCGGTCGTGGTGAAGGAGTCGCGAGTCCTCATCGTCTGCCGAAGAGGAGTAGACGGTGGCGGGATCTCCTGGCAGTTTCCCGCAGGGATCATCAAGCCCGGCGTGCCGCCCGAGACCGTCGCGATCCGCGAAACCCTCGGCGAAACCGGCGTGCACTGCGTGGTGGTGCGCGGTCTTGGTAGCCGGGTACATCCAATCACGAACGTTTTCTGCGACTACCTGTTTTGCGAATACCTCACTGGGAACGCGGAAAACGCCGACGTTGTGGAGAACGTTGGTGTGTTGTGGATCGACAAAACGGCGCTGACCCGCTACATCCCCGCCGAGCAGATCTTTCCGCCGGTACTAGAAGCTATCGAGGTGCTGGATTAGCTCATGCACCAGCAACTCGACGCGATCCGCCGACTCGACCGGCAGTTGGGCGCGATCATCGTCCGCGACGAACTCAACGCCAAGATCCGCCAAGTCCAGCGGCTCACCACGCACAGTCTCAACCTTGCCTGTGGCGCTGACCAACCGGCATTGTTGCGTCGGCGGATCACCAGCTAGGGCAGGTTGGGCTGATGCGTCGTCGTCCTGCCCGAGTGCCAGCGCCGAGGTCCGGCTTTGCCGGTTTCCGCTTCCCGCCGGAGGTGATCATGGTGGCGGTGCGCTGGTACCTGCGCTACGGGTTGTCCTGCCGCGACGGGGAAGAGCTTCTGGAGGAACACAGCATTGAGGTCGAACACGTGAGCGTGTACCGGTGGGTGCAGCGGTTCACCCCGTTACCGGTCGACGCGGCACGACCCTGCCGGCACGATCCTGGCGACCGGTGGTTCGTTGACGAAACGTACGTCAAAGTCGCCGGGCGGTGGGTCTATCTCTACCGGGCGATCGACCAATTTGGCCAGGTCATCGACGTCCTCGTCGCCGAGAAACGAGATCTCGCGGCCACCCGCCAGTTCTTCACCCGCGCGCTCAACCACAGCCCACGCCCGGCCGAAGTGACCACCGACCGGGCTCCCGCATATCCACGCGTGCTCGACGAGCTGCTGCCCTCGGCTTGCCACGTCACCAAGCAGTATTCGAACAATCCGGTCGAAGCTGATCACGGCCGACTGAAGTCCCGGCTTAGTCCCCGATCCCCCTGTCGGGCGGCCCGTTCCGGGCTGAAAATGGGGCTTGGCTGTCCGCTGATGTCGTTGCTCCTTGATCCGGTTGAGGTCGTGGCTTAGTGGTCGGCACCGGAAGTCCGTCGGGGGTTGATTACGCGGCCTGAGGGATGGTGTCCGGGGTGGTCTGTTGCTGGTCGATCCTGGTGAGCAGGTCGTCGAGGTCGGCTGGGGTGAATTTCCAGTGGAAGGGGCGGGCGGTGGCGTTGTAGCGCTGTTCGAAGTTGGTGAGTCGTTGTTCGACTTGGTCGAGGGTGGTGAAGTCGTTGGGGGAGACGACCTTGCGTTGGATGATGGAGAAGTAGATCTCGATTTGGTTGAGCCAGGAGGCGTGTACCGGGGTGTGCACCATCACGGCGTTGGGGAAACGTGTGGCTAGCCGGTCGATGGCGGCCTGACCTCGGTGGGAGGAACCGTTGTCGACGATCCAGAAGACCCGTTTGGCGCTGGCGTAGGGCGCTTGGGTCATGACGTGTTCGACCAGCGCGGTGAAGGGCTCGATCCCGGTGGTGGGCGCGCAGCGGCCGAAGACCTTGGCTTGGTGAACGTCGTAGGCGGCCAGGTAGGCCAGCGCGCCGCCGCGGTCGTAGTCGTGGTTGACCCGCATCATGCGGGCTTTGCCGGGAGCCAGGGTGGGGTGGCAGCGGCAGCGGGCCTGGATGGAGGTCTTCTCATCCGAGGAGATCACGTACTCATCGGGGCCCAGAGGGGTGCCTTCCCAGACGCGGGCGTAGAGATCCAGCACGCGGCTGGCCTTGAGGGCGAAGTTCGGGTCCCGGATGGAGATCCAGGATTGGTGTTGCCAGGGTTTGATCGCGTCCTCGGCCAACCAGCGGCGCACCGTGGAGGCCGAGATCGCCTCGGCGACACCCCGGGTGAGGGCCTCGCGGGCCAGCTCCGGGCAACTCCACACCGACAGTGGCACCTCGTGCTCGGCGGGCAGCTGGCAGGCCAGGGCCTTGACCTCGGCGACCTGCACCGGCGTGAACGTCGGCGGTCGACCGGACCGGGGCCGGTCGACCAGCCCGTCGCGGCCCTCGGCCGCGTAGCGTCCCCGCCACGTGCGCACGGTGTCCACACTGACCCGCAACCGGGTGGCGATCTGGTTGTTCGATACGCGACGGGCCGCGAGCAGCACGATGCTCGCGCGGGTCACGTCCCGCTGGGCGGCGGTATGAGTCCGAACCAGTTTCTTCAGCCGGTGGCGCTCCGAGGCGGTCAGGGTGATCTGGCGGGCCTGTCATTTTTTCCGTGTAAGCCACGGATGACTGATGGCATTACCTTATCACAGAGGAAGCCGTCCTGGGAAGAGAACGACCAGCGTGTTCAAAGCCATTTTCCAGCCCGACGTTCCGGTC
>JBATXM010000257.1:0-22893 GCA_049673305.1 Pseudonocardiaceae bacterium
CACACCATCACCCACGGCCTGCACTGGTCAACCTGGCGCCGTCACCACCAAGCCCAAGCCCGCCGAGCCCACGTCCGACGTCACCTCCGCCTCCAAACACTAATGATCTAGCTCTGTAGTACTAGTCCACCCTCGTCACCGCCGGATCCGTCCTGGTCCACGATGCGGCTGACCCAGGTCCGGCGCGCCGCCCTCGTCGGCAGCCGGGACATGACGATGGCGTCCTTCACCGGCATCTGGGCCTGGTAGTAGTAGCGATTGGCCACCCAGTCCCGCAACTCCTCCCGCGCCAGGCTGCCTTCGTGCATCCGCAGGTGAAATGGATGCCGGTGGTGGTAGCACTCCTCGAGCACACCGCGCACGCGGTCCTCAAACGCCGACCGACTCGGGGTCTCGTCCACTGTCACCTACTTCAGGCCAAAGACACAGATCTTGTTGGAGAAGGTCGCCACGTAGAGCTTCCCGTTCGCCACGGTGGGCGGCGTGAACTTGGCCAGCATCCCGATGTCGTCGGTGGCGCGCATCGTGCTGTTCCACAGCTCGTGGCCCAGGTTTCCGGCGTTGATCGCCCTGACCATGCCGGGGACTACCGCCTGGTTGGCGTTCAGGCTGATGGGATGGCTGGCCCAGATGATCCCGGTGTTGTCCTGGTCGCCGTTGGCGGTCAGGGTCAGCATCCCTCCGGGCATGCTGCCGGCTGGTGTCGTGACGTCGCTGATGTCCACCGGCGTGGGATCGAACTTCGAGCCGTTGAAGCGGAACGCCCGCAGCCAGTCCGCCTCGCCCCAGACATAGATCCGGGCGCCGCCTTCGCGCATCCGCCAGAACACCGGCGAGCCGTGGATGTGGTGCAAGCCGCCCTGGTTGGGCGCCGGCTGCGGCGGGCTCTGGCTGCCCTTGTTCGTTCCGGTGGCCTGGAACCACTGGATGATCTGGGTGTCGCCGGCCGGGTTGCCGCACGTTGAGCAGAAGTGCCCGAGGTGGTTCGGGTCGAGGACGTAGAGCTTGCCCTCCTTGCCGCCGCCGACGATCAGACCGTCGCCGGGCAGAACCAGCGCGCCGCCCGAGCCGAGATCGTTGTCGGCCTGGTTGAGGATCTGCGTGTTCCAGGGGCTGAACCAGTCGGCCAGGGACAGGTCCGGCGCCAGCTTGATGATGCTGTCGCCGAGGCTGGGCTCGTCGGCCAGCACGGCCAGGTTCAGGTGAGCGCCGGAGTCGGTCCCGGTCCAGCTCAGGAACAGTTGGGTGCGGAGGACGGCCAGCGCGGGAGCCGCGCGGGCGCCGTCCCCGTAGGTGTCCTTCGAGCCCAGCGCGGCGGGCGTTGGGCCGGAGCGCAGACTCAGGTGCTGGCCGCTGTCGCGGCCGGTCCAGCTCAGGCGGAACTCGCCAGCGTGGCGGGCCAGCGCCGGGTGGAAGTCGCTGGTGTCCTCAAGCGTCGCCTTGCCGGTGAACGTGACTCCGTCGGTCGATTCCAGGACTTTCAGCCGGTGGTTCGCGTCGGTGCCCCGCCACAGCAGGAACAGCGTTGTTCCGTCGAAGGTCAGCCCGGGAGCGCTGTCGCTGGTCTCTCCGAGCGTCACCTTGTTTCCGAAGCCCACGCCGTCGGTCGACGAGATGACGTTGAGCCGCCCGTCCATGTCGGTCCAGGCCAGGAAGAGGCGGCCGTCGCCGAACGCCAGCGCCGGGCCGTGGTTGCTCTGTTCGCCTAGCGTGACCTTGTTGCCGAAAGTCTGTAGGTCGGTGGAGGAGCTGACGTTGAGGTTGTGCGCGCCGTCGGCGCCGGTCCAGCCCAGGAACAGGCGGCCGTTGCCCGATGCCAGCGCCGGCCCGTCGATGCTCGTCTCGCTCAGCGTGACCTTGCCGGTGACGCTGCTCCCGTTGAGGGTCTGGGCAACGTTGACGCGCTGTTGCGCGTCGGGGCCGGTCCAACCGATCACCAGCAGTTGCCCGTTGTGGTTGACGAGCGCCGGATGACCGACGGCGGTCTCGCCCAGCACCACCTTGTTCGCGATGTTGGTCTGCGCGAATGTGCCATTGCCGGTTATCAGGTAGACGCTGCCGGCGGTGTCGGCTGCTGGACCCTGACCGGCCATCCAGATCCCGCCGAGACCGCCGAACCGGGTCGTGATGAAGATGTTCGGGCGCTGCGCCAGCGTCGCCGCGTCGAATCCGAAGACCCAACCGTGGTAGGGGTCGCGGTCGCCGTAGGAGGCGAAGGCCACGTAGATGGTCTCGTTGGCCAACAGCAGCGCCGGCCGCTGGTTCTGGAGGTTGCTCGTGAAGGTGATCGTCCCGCTCAGGCTCCCGTCGCCGGTGCCGGGAACGCTGCCCTGGATGGCCACCGGGCCGCCCAGCCTCTCCTCGCCGGTGGCCAGGTCCAGGGCGTGGAGCCGGTGGTGGTACTGGCTGCCCTCATGCGTCATGGTGACGACGTAGATGCTCTGATGCTCACGCGAGATCACGGGCGTGCTGACGATGCCCACCGCGTCGGCGATGTCCTTGTACCCGCCGGGTCCGATGTTGGCGTCCGGCAGCGAGACGAACGGGCCCAGCGAGCGCGACCAGAGCGGGCTGCCGCCGGCGTCGGCGTCGAACGCGGAGACCTGGTTGTGCATCGTGGCGACGTACAGGGCGTTTCGCGCTCCGGCCCCGGGAAAGCTGACGCCTTGGACATAGAGCGGCTGGGCGTACACGTGACCCTGCACAGCGAGCTCGAACAGCTTCCCGAAGCGGTCGGGCGCGACGTTGGCCGGGCTCAGGACGGTCTCCTGCAGGTTGGCCCCGGTCCGCGCGCTGTCGTAGTGCTGGGTCAGCACCTGCATCGCATCTCCCCCTAATTCACCATCCCAAAAGCTGACGCCGCCAGCGGCCTCATGTCAAGACTGGATCACCCTGCTCGACCCGCAGGTCACGCCGACCACCCGGCATCACGCAGTGAGTGTGGCGCGTTCAGGGGCCGGCGGCGCTTCGATGGGGCAGGGCGGGGGCGTTCATCTCGCGGATCAGGTCTTCCCGGGCCCGGGCTACCCGGGAGCGGATGGTGCCGATCGGGCACCCGCACACCTCGGCGGTGCTCGCGTAGTCCAGCCCCAGCATCTGGGTCAGCACGAAGGCGTCTCGGCGGTTGGGCTCCAGCGCGGCCACCAGCTCGCGGAGCAGGATGCCTTCGTCGAACCCGGACCACCGGTGTGTCGGGCTCGCGGCCGCGACGGTGTCCCAGCCCTCGACGGCGGTGGTGCGCGGTCGCGTCATGGCCCGCCGGACCTGGTCGGCGGCGACCCGCCGAGCGATGGACAGCAGCCAGGTGCGGGCGCAGGAGCGACCGGCGAAGCTGGGCAGTGCCCGCAGCGCGCGCAGGTACGTCTCCTGGGTGAGGTCCTCGGCCTCGCCACGCTCGCAGAGGTGGCTGAGGAAGCGGTATACGTCACGTTGGGTAGCGCGAATGAAGGCCACCAGGGCGACGCGGTCTCCCGCACCTGCCGCTAGCGCGAGCGTTGTCGTTCGCGCGTCATCAGATCGGGGGTCACCCATGCGAAAAGGGTAACTAAAAGTTGCCGAGAACCCCAGGGATCCAAGGTCCGACCATGGGGCGTGCCATCCGGTCGATTGTTGCGCTCCGGGTCCACAGTGTGACAAGCTTCGGCAACTGCAATCTAATGGCAATAGGATCCGGAGATGACGAGCACCGCGGCACCAGTAGGCCGCTCCCGGAGCGGCAACACCCATGGCCACCTGTGGTCGCTGACTGATGGCACCGGCCTGCACGCCCCGTATGGCCAGTTGGTGGTTGAATCCGGCACTGGTCGGGTCTGCTGTCACTTGTGCGGGCGGTGGTATGTCGCGCTGGGCGGCCACCTCCGGGCGCACGGCCACACTGCCGATTCCTACCGGGAAGCGATGGGGCTGTGCCGGAGCCGTCCACTGGTCGCCGAGGCTCTCTCGCGCTCGATCGCTGCCCGCCAGAGTGCGGCCTACCGGCGCTCACCCGCACTACGGGCCCAGCTCGCGGTCGGCCAGACGCTTTCCAGGACTGGCCAGCTGGCCACGCTCGCCGCCGCTGCGCACACCGCCAGCCCACCGCCCGAGCTGACCCGGCTGCGCAGCGCGGCGCTCGACGCGGGCCGGACGACCAGGACCGCCCAGCTCGATCGGGCGCTGGCCCTGCGCCTGCACGAGCTGGGCTTCGACGATCTGGCCGGATACCTGCGCCATGCCTGCTCCACCGGGGCGAGCCTGCGCAGTATTGCCAAGGAGGTCGGATTGGGGTGGGCCAGGCTGCGGCGCGAGCTCGACGCGGCCGGCATCAAACGATCACTCATGGAGGACAAGCGTGGCCGACTACATTCTGCCTGAGCTGCCCTATGACTACGGCGCCCTGGAGCCACACATCTCCGGGGAGATCATGGAGCTGCACCACTCCCAGCACCACGCCACCTACGTCAAGGGCGCCAACACCGCCCTGGAGAAGCTGGCTCAGGCGCGCGAGCACGAGGCGCTGGCCACGGTGAACATGCTGGAGAAGAACCTGGCGTTCAACCTTGGTGGGCACGTCAACCACTCGGTGTTCTGGCCCAACATGTCCCCCGACGGCGGCGACAAGCCTGACGGCGAGCTCGCTGCGGCGATCGACGAGTACTTCGGATCCTTCGACAGCTTCCGCCGTCACTTCACCGCCAACTCGCTCGGCGTTCAGGGGTCCGGGTGGTCGATCCTGGCCTGGGAATCGCTCGGGCAGCGCCTGGTCCTCGAGCAGGTCTATGACCACCAGGGCAACATGACGCCCGGCATGATGCCGCTGCTCCTGCTCGACATGTGGGAGCACGCCTTCTACCTGCAGTACCGCAATGTCAAGCCGGATTATGTCGAAGCCTGGTGGAACGTGGTGAACTGGGCTGACGTCGCCCGCCGGTTCGTCCAAGCCCGGTCGGTGGTGCTGCCCTGATCTGGTGGTTAGCCTGGTCTGTTGGTTAGCCTCCGGGGCAGCCCGCGAGCAGCCACTGAGCACCCTGCGGGGTGTCGCGCACCTCGATTCCAGCTGCGGCGAGCCGATCACGCAGAGTGTCGGCGAGCGCCCACGAACCCTGCTCGCGAGCGTGCTCTCGTAGCTCGAGGAGAGTGTCGACGAGGGGTGCGACGGTCTCCCGTGGATCCCGCGCGCCGACCACGGCGAGCTCGGCCAAACGCGTCACCATCCGGCGCAGCATGGCCCGGGGCCCCTCGGTGCCGTCCATCTCCTCGGTGTCAGCGGACCAGTCGACGATCGCCTGCTCCAACTCGAGAACAGCCGTGACTGCCGCGTTCACGTCACGCGACCGTAGCCCCGCGTCGAAGACGTCTTGGAGCGCTTCGGCCTCCGCGCGCAGCGATGGTGGTGAGGGTGTTGGCTCTGCGATCAGGGGCTGCGCGGGTGGGGAGCCACGTGTCGGCCCGCCACCCGCGGCGATGGCCCGAAGCTCCTCGATCGCCACGGTGGTGCCCGAGGCGAATACCGTGCTTGCCGCCTGCCGGCGGACCGTGAACACGCCTCGGCCCAGGACCGTCGTGGTGTCCGCGTCGAGGTCGAACAGGACGGCGGTGTGCTCGTCCACGCCGAGGACGACCGTCGTGGTCTCCAACATCGATTCCATCAGGCGCAGTCGTCGCTCGCCGAGGTAGCAGAACCGGGTGTCGTGGGTGCCGCCCTCGGCGTTGTCGTAATGCGGGATCACCGCCGCGCGCACGCCGATCCGCGCCAGCAGGTCCATGCCCTGCGCCCAGTACGGGGTCGCGCCCACCTTGTAGATCTCGTACACCGGCACGGTCGCAACCCCAAGGGTCAGCGCCGCCGCGCTGGCGAACGCCACGCAGCCGCCGTTGGTGAGTTTCTCGCTCAGAACGTCGGGCAGCCGGCTGTTGCGCCACACTCCCAGCGCGTAGGTCGGGCTACCGGGGCCGGCGAAGACGTAATCAGCGTCATCGATTCGCGCCAAGGCCCGCTCGCGGGACAGGACGTCGTCAGCGGTACGCCACGACGCGACGTCGAGGGGAATCTGGAGGTTTCGAAAGTAGCCGACCGTGCGCAGGGAGATCTCATCAGCGTTCTCCTGGAAACCGTACGGGCTATCGAGGAGTACCGCATCGGCCGGGGGAGCACCGAGACGCTCGACAAGCAGGCGATGCACCTTCGCCATTGTCGGGGCGGTCTCTCCGGACCCCATGATGGCAAGCATCCGTGGACGGGCCGTCACGAGAAGATATTACCCCTTTGGGCACATTTCCGGCTGTGCACATTTCAAGCAGTGCACATGTCAGGCTCAAGAGCCGACGAGCTGACCTGCCACATCGGGGGTGTGGGCGATCACCGCGTGCCACAGTTGCGGGTATGCATCGGCAGCCGCCATCACGGCCGGGGTGGTGCGTGCCACCAGTGACAGATGTCGTAGCGCATGGGCCAGGACGTGCTCGACCGCGACCGTCGAGGGTGTGGGCGCCGAGGCGTCCGCAGCGCAGAGGATGTGGGCGTGCACGGGAACGGCGGACACGGTGCCCTCGGCAGGATCTGGGTCTGGCGCGACCGCGTAGGTGAGGATCAGCCCACTGGGGGCAGGTCGCCACGATGTCGAGTGCACGACGGTCCCGATGGGCACGTGGGCGCCCAGGCCCGCGAGCTCGCGGGCCCGAGCATCGGGCCGGCATCCCGCTGGCAGATCGCCACACGCCATACGCCAGGTCAGCTGGGTGCCGTCGGAGACCGACAGCAGGATGACTTCGATCTGAACCTTGTGCACGTGAGCTCCCCCATAGTTGCCTTCCCATTGCAACAGTGATGCTAGGGCAACGAAGTGGTGCTGTCGTTGGTTGGCGGCGGTTGGCGGGAGCCCGTTCTTGTCGGTTCTTGTCGGGGCCGCGCGTTACGCTCGTCATGGCTGGCAATCGAGTATTTGGCTGGTAATCGAGCAGAGGGGAGCCCCCACATCCCACCGCTGAGCTGGTACACCGCTGTGACGAGCTGGACGTCGGCCCCGGTCGTTGACGTACTAGCCGGGTTCGCTGTGGTCGGTTACCTGATCGCCGTGCTCCGTCGGGCCCGATCAGCCGATCACAGCTGGTCGCTGCGCGCCACGGCGTCCTGGCTGACGGGTGTGGTGGTGCTGCTGGTCTCGGTGCACAGCGGCATCGAGGTGTACGGGCACGCGCTGCTGTGGGTGCACATGATCCAGCATCTGTTGTTGATCATGGTTGTGCCGGTGTTGCTGATCTGGGGTCAACCGCTGCGCCTTGGCTGGCGCCAGGCCCTGGGTGGCCGCCTGGCGCGGTGGTTGACCTTCCCCGTCCTGACACTGGGCTTGTATACCGGAGTGCTGGTGATCACGCATCTCACCGGTTTCCCGGAGCTGATGGCGACCCAGCCCTGGGCGCACCACCTCGAGCAACTCCTGTACCTGCTCAGTGGTTACCTGTTGTTCCTGCCGCTGGTCGGTTCGGAGGCCAGCCCGTGGCCGGTCCCCCATGTCATCCGGTTTGCGCTGCTGGGTTTGGCGATGGGGGCGGACACGCTGGTGGGTGTGGCGCTGATGCTCACCGGGCACCCGCTGGCCCCCAGTACAGCGCTGATGCGACCTGGCTGGGGACCGACCCTGCTCGAGGACCAGAACTGGTCCGGGGCGATCATGTGGGTTGGTGGTGACGTTCTGATGATGCTGCTGATGCTCGCCGTCGTCGCTCAGTGGAGCGCTATCGGGTCCCGAGCTCGGCTCGGTGACTGGCTGGAATCGGCCCGCCGCCAGTCGCTGGCCGGCATCGGATCCGCATCCGGTGGTGACGACACCACCGTCGGGACCAGTCCCGACGTCGACGACGATGAGGCCGCCCGGCAGGCCTACAACCGGATGCTGGCCGCCCTCCACCGCCGCTCGCCCCCCAGCTAGAGCGGGGCACTTAAACTCACGCGTTCCGCTCGACGGGGCTATCGGCTTCCCGCACGCGGATACGCTGACGTGCGATTCCGGTCAGACAGCAGGTAAAGCGTATATGCGGCGATCGTCGAATCGTCGGTGACGATGCCGCCTCGGATCATGTCTTCTAGCTCGCTCCGGGTGAACCAGCGCTGGCGCATGTCCTGCTCCTCGTGTTCCCGCGAGTGTTGGCCGACCTCAAGGTGGTCGGCCACGAATACAGTGAAAGCTTGACTGCTCATGCCCTTGGCTGGATAAAGACGACCGAGCCGGCGAAGGCGTCCCGCCCGGAATCCTGTCTCCTCGGCGAGTTCCCTCCAAGCGAGTGCCGCTGGGTCCCCGTCCTCACCGTTGGGTAGGGTGCCCTGCGGAAACTCCCACGATCGGTGGGAAACTGGATAGCGGTACTGCTCAACGAGATGGAATCCGTCACGCTCGACCGGGATGATGAGCGCAAAATCCGGTTTTTCGACATACGAGTAGATGCCCTGAGACCCGTCCGGGCGTTGGATCACATCTTCGCGAAGGCGCATCCACTGGTTGTGGTATACGATCCGGGAGGAGATCCGCTGGATCGTGCGGTCGTCAGGCTCCGGTTCAGGTTGTGGAATCATACCGGTAGACCAACTCCTGTCGATCGCCAACAACGATTCGGTGAGTGAGGTCGAGGATGTGATCGCGCTGATCATAACACCGACGCCAGAGCACCAGCACCGGCTGATTCACGTCTATCTCCAACTTCTCCCGTTCCTCGTCGTGGGGAAGTCGACAGGTAACGGACTCCTCGAAGTAAACTCGGTAGCCGACCTCTTCCATGCGCGAGTACATGCCGCCCGGTCCCGTGTTGACTTCTCGGAGGATCGGTAGCTTGGCGACCAGGTCGAGCGTGATGTAGCTCGTCGACAGCTGCACAGGGGACCCGCCCACTATGCCTTGCCGGCGCGTTCGTCGCAGGACAAGCGTTCCGGTTGGCACGCCGAGACCGCGCCCCACCATCACGTCAGTCTCGACTTCGTTGACCGTCGTCTCGGTGAACGGCTCATGACCGGCCCTGGCCACCGACACATGGAACCCGCGCCAGGTCCCAAGCTGGCGAGTCACGTCATCGGCTGCTCTCCGGATGCTAGAGCTGCGGGCACACACCTGCGCACCGGTGCCGGTGGCAAGAATGACGAGACCACGCTCGGCGAGGATCCGCAGCGTGCGTCGAACGGTCGACCGATCAACCTGGTGTTCCTCAGCGAGTTCACGCTCGGACGGCAGCCACGTACCTGGCGGGTAGGCACCTTCGGTGATCTTCGTGCCGAGGGTGCCCGCCAGACTCTGCGCTTTCGCGGGTGGTCGAGGCATCTCCGCTCTCGTGATCCACAGTGGTCGAGGGATCACTCCCTCGACCGAGCTTAAGGCTGGGCAACAAACCGTAGACCACCACCCACTGCTACCCCATAGACATACTCCGCGCGTGTTGCCGCATGTCAAGACCATGGACGGGACATGGTGGGCAGAAACATCTATAGGTAGGTTTATGGTAGTGCTACCATAAGCAAATCAGTTGGGATGGTGTCACGAGGGCACATGATGACAGAGGGAGGTGGCCTGACGTGATGATCACGCGGGCAGGCGACAACCCCGGAGCGGACCCCGCCACACCCCGGCTGGAGCCGATCCTGTCTGCGGTAGGTCAGGCGGTAGCGGCGTGGCACCAGTGATCTACCGGGGCTCCGGTGTCGACCAGACCGATCACAAACTCCTGGTTCAGGCACTGCGCACGGTCCTGGTGGACGGTGCCGGGGGCGAGCGGGGTGCTGCGGGTGGGATGGGGTCGGACCTGTTCCGGGCGTGCGCCGCGTTGTACGGGTTGCTGCTGGACCATCCGATCGATGAATGGGGTCGCTGCCGTTCCTGCCGCCGCCCTGGGTTGATGTTCGGAGCGCGGTGGCAGGCGTGCCGGGTGGGCCACGGGCATCGGCCAGGGATCCCGTGCTGTCGTTTCGCGTGTCGTGCGGGCTGGGGGTGATCACGCGTTTTAGCAGCGGAGGGGGTTGTGCAGTGGTGTGCGGGCTGGGTCGATGATGGCTGGAGGGATGAAGTCGATGTAGCCGGGGTGGATGAGGATTTCCCAGCCGGTGTGGTGCACGTGGCGGTGGTGGGTTTCGCAGAGGAGAACACAGTTCTCGAGGCTGGTGGCACCGCCGTCGGCCCAGTGCCGACAGTGGTGCGCCTGGCACAGTCCCGGTGGCCGGTCGCAACCGGGGAAAGCACATCCGCGATCTCGCGCGACGAGCGCGCGGCGAAGGGAGAGCGGGACGGTTCGCAGGGCTCGTCCGACGTCGAGGGGTTCGGACGCCCCGCCCAGAACGACGGGGATGATCTTCGCGTCGCACGCCCACCGTCGGGCATCGGCGGCGCTCAGTGATGTTCCGTAGTCCAGGGTCCCGGTCCCGAGACCGGTGCGCAGCGCGTCCCAGTCGATGGTGACGTTCACGTGCGGGGGTTCCCCGGCGGTAGTGGGGCAATCCTGGGCGGCGCGGGCGAGCCCACAGACCTCCAGCAAGGCGTCGGCGTTGCGCTGGGGGGTGGTACGTGGATCGGGAATGCCCTCGGCGGCTGGGCGGGGCGCGGCGAGGTGTTCAATGAGGGAGCGGAACGCGGTGCTGTGCTCGGGTTCGAGGAATCCCTCGAGGCCGAGCCGGCCATCACGGCGGTTCCGAAACCGCAGCTTCCCGGCGGCGGGAGCGGATTCGGGCTCCTCGCGGGGAGCGGGACCGTCCGGGTCGAGGTGCGCGAGGATGTGCCGCCCGATCGTGTGCAGCGAGGTCGGGTCGAACGACCGGGCATAACGGGCCAGCTCAGCCTCCACAGCCTCGCGCTCCGCAACGCTGACCGAGGCGGGGATGGCGTTCATCGTCTCGACGATCACCCGGACCTGCGCCGGCCCGATCTCCCCAGCGGCCAATGCCGCAGCGGTGTTCGCCAGCACCGGCGAGAGCACCTCACCGCTCACCGCGCGTCGTGCCACAAGCTGCCCCGCATGGGTGACTCGGGTACCGGCCTCGGTAGCGGAGAGGTGCAGCATCCCGGTGAGCAGTCGTTTCGTGGTGCCAAACCCGCTGGTTGCCGCGACACGACGAGAATCCAGCTCCGCGACCGCCTCCAGCATCACCGAATGCACCATCCGCGACACCGACTCGATCTCCCGGACCTGCTCCCGCAATCCCACGTCATCACACCCTACGATCGACTCACGCCACTGAGCCAGACAGGCAACCATCGCCTGCCTCGGGTCCAGCCGCGTCTCGATCACGTCACCATTGTCTACCCGACCACCGACAATTTCCGGCGTTCATCGAGAGCTGCCGACGAAGCGTCCCAGCGATGCCGCCTGCGCTACGCTGCTGAGCGTGGGTGTGGCATGAATGATCAACGTTACAGTACGGCAGCCAGGTGCCCCCGCTGTGATCGCCGGGCGATCCTGACGTTGGCTGCGGCCAATCGCCTGGTGTCGGTGTCCGGGCATCTCCTGGAGTCATTCCGGTGCCCGGACGAACACGGCTGGCACGTGCGGTATCCGGGCATTGAAGGTGGCGGCAAAGCGCACCGGCGGGGATGGCGCTAGGCGTTGCTCCTGTCAGTCGCATGGCGGTAGTCCACGGTGCTGTAGAGCTCCAGGCGATCGAGGCGGTGGGTGCTGCGGACTTGGCGGACGGTGCCACTGCGGGCGCGCATCACCAGTGACTCGGTGATGGCGCGGTCCCGTCCGTAGCGCACACCGTGGAGCAACTCGCCGTCGGTGATCCCGGTCATGACGAAGAACGCGTCGTCGCCGCTGACCAGGTCTTCGACCGTGAGCACCGCATCGAGGTCGAGGCCAACGTCATCGGCTCGCCGTTTCTCCTCCTCGCTGCGGGGGTGCAACCTGCCCTGCAGCACGCCACCGAGGCACTGGATCGCGCAGGCGGTGATCACGCCCTCCGGGGTGCCGCCGATCCCGAGCAGTAGGTCAACGCCCGACTCGAGAGTCGCGGCCATCACCGCTGCGGCGACGTCACCGTCGGTGATGAACTTGATCCTGGCGCCCGTGCTGGTCACCCGGTGAGCCAGCTCGTCATGCCGGGGCCGATCGAGCATGCAGACCGTGATGTCCTGCGGCTTGCACCCCTTGACGCGGGCCAAGGCGGCGATGTTCTCCTCGGGGGATTGCCGAATGTCGACCACGCCGACGGCGTCGGGCCCGGCAACGAGCTTGTCCATGTAGAACACGGCGGAGGGATCGAACATGGCCCCTCGGGGGGCAACCGCGAGCACCGATACCGCGTTGCCCATTCCCTTGGAGGTCAGCGTGGTGCCATCGACCGGATCGACGGCGACGTCGCACAGTGTCCCGATTCCGGAGCCGACCCGCTCGCCGTTGTAGAGCATCGGGGCGTCGTCTTTCTCACCTTCACCAATGACGACGATGCCGTCCATCGCGACGGTCCCCATCATGGCCCGCATCGCCGCCACGGCGGCGGCATCGGCACCGTCCTTGTCCCGGCGGCCGACCCACCGGCCCGCCGCCATCGCGGCGGCCTCAGTGACCCGAAGCAGATCCAGCGCAAGATTGCGGTCCGGTTTGGGCCGGCTTGTCGGCTTTGCCGGTAATGGACCTGATGCAGCGGCAGCCATAGCACCACGCTAGGAGTAATGCGCCGGAGCTCGCCTCCCTCCGCGGGAGGATTCTCAGGGTGAACAGACCGATGCAGCTCGTGGTGATGGGCGTCTCCGGTTCCGGCAAGAGCACCGTCGCAGCACTGATCGCCAGCCGAACTGGCTGCGCACTGGCCGAGGGCGACGACTTCCACTCCACGTCCAGCATCACCAGGATGGCCGCCGGGTGCCCGCTCGATGACACGCTGCGGGCGCCGTGGTTGGTGGCGATCGCCGGTTGGCTCGCTGAGCGAGCCGCCCTTGGCGAGTGCGCCGTGGTCAGCTGCTCAGCGTTGACTCGGGCCTACCGGGACGTGCTGCGCAGCACTGGTCCCGATGTCCGGATGGTGCACCTGGCGGGTCCTTATGAGCTGGTTGAGCAACGGCTAGCCGCCCGCCGAGGTCACTTCATGCCGCGAGAACTGCTGGCCTCCCAGTACGCCACGCTCGAACCGCTGGCCCCCGACGAGCCCGGCCTCACCGTCGACCTCGCCAACACCCCAGAGCAGATCGCCGACGAGGTACTGCGAACCCTTACGCTGGCGCCACCCCGTTGAGCTTGGTTATCCGGCGCTGGGACCCCCGAGGAGCCCGCTGAATGCGGGCTGAGGCGGAGCCCGGACACTGGTAACGGCGTTGCGGGGGAGTGGGGGAGAGGGGGATTGTCGGTGATGCGGTGCTGAGCGCTGCGCTGCTGGTGCTGGCCAAGGCACCGGTACCGGGCGAGGCGAAGACCCGGCTGTGCCCGCCGGCCACCCCCACCCAGGCGGCCCAGATCGCTGCGGCGGCTTTTCTGGACACGCTGGATGCGGTGCTGGCAGTGCCCGACGTGACACCCGTGGTGGCCCTGACCGGCGACCTTGCCCGCGCGGTCGACGCCGCCGCGCTGAGAGCGCGGTTGCGGGCCATTACGGTGCTGGTGCAGCGTGGAACGACGCTGGGCCAGCGGATCGCTGCCGCCTACGCGGACACCGCCGCGGTGGTGGGGCACCGGCCGGTGTTGCAGCTCGGGATGGACACCCCGCAGGTCGATGCCACCCTGCTTAGCCATTGTCTGGACCTGCTTGCCGGAGACGGCGTGGACGCCGCGCTCGGGCCGGCCACTGATGGTGGTTGGTGGGTGCTGGGCGTACGGCGGCCCGAGCTGGCCACTCTGATCGTTGATGTTCCGACCTCGCGTTCGGACACCGGGGCGCGGACGATGGCCGCGCTGCGAACCTCTGGTGCCCGGGTGGTCGAGCTGCCTGAATTATCCGATGTGGACACCTGGGCGGACGCCACCGCGGTGGCCGCCCAGGTGCCCGGTGGTCGGTTCGGTGCCGCGGTCGCCGCCACGGGGGCTGTGCTGGATGGCCGCCGGTGATCGCCGAGCACGCTGCGGGCTTCGACCCGGTCCTGGCTGGTCGGCCCGCTCAGCTCGTGGGCGAGGATGGACGGATCCTGCCGGTGGCCCCTCGGCGCTGGCTGGCTCCCGCCGGCGGCGAGGACGGTTGGCTGTTGAACCGCTGCACCGGGCCGACGGTGGATCTGGGCTGCGGCCCGGGTCGGTTGGTCGCTGAGCTGGCCGGGCGCGGCGTTCCGGCGTTGGGCGTGGACTGCTCGCCGCTGGCGGTCCAGCAATGTCACTCCCGCGGCGCCGCCGTGCTGCACCGCGATGTCTTTGCCACGTTGCCCGGGGAGGGATGGTGGCAGCACGTGCTGCTGGCTGATGGCAACATTGGCATCGGTGGGGACCCGGTGCGGCTGCTGCGCCGCTGTGCCGCCCTGCTCCGTCGCGGCGGCACCATGCTGGTCGAGGCCGAGCATCCCGGAGCTGGGCTGTGGCGTGGCGCCGCCCGGCTCCAGGTAGCCGGTGCCGCCGCAGGCCCTTGGTTTCCCTGGGCGGTCGCGGAGCTGTCGGTGCTCGCCACCCTCGCCACCCTGGCCGGGTTGCAGGCCGGGGAGCGCTACCGGGCTGGCCGCTGCTTCATCGAGCTGCGTGACGTCAGCTAATTGTAAGGCCTCGTGAGCCGATGGAGCGTTAGCGTTGCAGCCATGACCGTGGTGCTTCCCCGGTGGGCCCGCCGCGCAGTGGAGAAGCCCCCGCCGGGCCCGTTCCGAGCCGGTTTCTGGCGTAGTCCGCTGCGCGGCCCGTGGTTTACGGCGGTGCTCAGCGTGGCGCTGCTGCCCGGCATCATGCTGATATTCCTCACCGGCCTGGCCTCCTATGCCGCCTACAACCCCAACCTGGCGCGCGGCAACGACACCACGCCGGACAAGGGGCTGCTCGGGTCCTGGTTGCCGGGCTGGCCGGCTGGGCCGTCCTGGCTGTACTGGGTGAACCAGGGCGTGCACGTGACGCTGGGTCTGGTGCTGATCCCGATTGTGCTGGCCAAGCTGTGGTCGGTGCTGCCTAAGTTGTTTGAGTGGCCGCCGGTCCGTTCGTTCACCCACCTGGTGGAGCGGGGTTCGCTGCTGCTGCTCGTCGGTGGCGCGGTGTTCGAGCTGGTCACCGGAGTGATGAACATCCAGTACTACTATGCCTGGCCGTTCGGGTTCTACCAGGCGCACTACTACGGGGCGTGGGTGTTCATGGCCGCGTTCGTGGTGCACGTGGCGTTCCGGCTGCCCCGGATGCGCACCGCGTTGCGCGCCCGCAGCCTGCGCCTCGAACTGCGCACTCCGCGCTCGGCGACCATCGCCGAGCCACTCGATCCCGATCACCTGGTGTCCACCGATCCCGCTCCGGCGAGCATCTCGCGGCGAGGCGCGCTGGGCATGGTCGCGGCTGGCTCGCTGGCGCTGCTCGGGCTCAGCGTGGGCCAGAGCATCGGTGGGGCGGCCCGGTCGACGGCGCTGCTGGCGCCGCGCGGGCAGGACCTGGGGAAAAATCCCCTGGAGTTCCAGGTGAACAAGACCGCCGCTGAGGCGGGGATCGATCCGGTTGGTGAGAGCTGGCGGTTTGAGCTCAACGGTGCGGTGTCCCGATCACTGTCCCGGGCCCAGCTGCTCGCCCTGCCCCAGCACACCGCCCGGTTGCCGATCGCCTGCGTGGAGGGCTGGTCCACCGGTGTGCAGACCTGGACTGGGGTACGGCTGGCCGATCTCGCCGCCTTGGCCGGCGCGGCGCCGGACACCAACCTGTTCGTCGAGTCCCTGGAGCGCGGCGGCGGGTTCGGTTCGACAACCCTGTCCGCCGGGCAGGCCAGGGCGCCCGATGCCCTGCTCGCGCTGCGGGTCAACGGCGCGGATCTGACTCCCGATCACGGCTTTCCGGCCCGGGTGGTGGTGCCGGGCCTGCCTGGAGTGCACAACACCAAGTGGGTCACCCGCATGACGTTCCAGCCGGCTGCGGTGGACCAGCCGTGACCCGGCGAGAAGGAGCCCAGTTGCTGGCGTTGCTGGCCAGTTTCGTCGTCGCCGGCTACGCGGCGCTCCGGCTGCTGGCCGGCAACCCGATCGGTGTCGGTGCCTGGTTCGTTGGCAGCGCCGTTGTCAACGATCTGGTGCTCTTCCCGCTCTACGCGGGGCTGGACGCTGCGCTGGTGTTGCTGCTGCGCCGCCGGCCCGCGCTGGCCACCGTGGCCGGTGTGTGGTGGCTGAACTACCTGCGGATACCCGCAATGATCTCCGGGTTGTTGCTGCTGGTGTGGTCCCCGTTGATCCTGCGATTGTCCGAGACCACTTATCACACGACGTCGCACCTGTCGGCCCAGCCATACCTGGCCCGCTGGCTTGCCGTGACTGCGGTGCTTTTCGGGGTGTCCGCAGTTACCCTGGTGGTGCGCGTGGCCATGGCCTGGAAGAGTCAGGTCCGTTGGGGTGCGCCATGAGCGCAGCCGGAGTGGTGCTCGTCGTCGATGACGACGTGCTGGTGCGGGACGTCGTCGGCCGTTATCTCCGCCAGGCCGGTTACCAGGTCACCGTCGCTGGGGACGGTGTGGACGCGCTGCGCGCGGCCAAGGCTGCCCCGCCCGACCTTGTGGTACTCGATCTCATGTTGCCTGGCTTGTCCGGTCTGGAGGTGTGCCAGCTGTTGCGGGCCGGCAGCCCGGTGCCGATCGTCATGCTCACCGCCTTGGGTGAGGAGGAGGATCGCATCGTGGGCTTGGAGCTGGGCGCGGACGACTACATCACCAAGCCGTTCAGCCCCCGCGAGCTCGTGTTGCGGGTCACCTCGGTGCTGCGTCGGGCGCGGTCCTCGCGGCCGGCGGCCCAGCTACCCCCGATCACCGATGACGGGCTGCTGGTGGACGTCGCGGCCCGCCGGGCGGTGCTGGATGGCCACGAGCTGGTGCTCACCGCGCGCGAGTTCGAGCTGCTGGCCTTCCTCATCCAGCACCCGGGTCAGGCCTTCAACCGCGGTGAGCTGCTCGAGCAGGTCTGGGGCTGGACCTTCGGCGACCACTCCACGGTGACCGTCCACGTGCGACGGTTGCGGGAGAAGGTGGAGGCCGACCCCACTGTCCCGAGGCGAATCGCGACGGTCTGGGGAGTCGGCTACCGCTACGACCGCAAGGAGTGACCGCAGTGTTCGAGGAGCTGCGTCACGTCGGCCCCCTCGCGCTGGTGTGCACGTTGCCGGTGGCGTTGCTCGGCGCGTTGCTGCTGCACCGCATGCGCCGATACTCGATCACTGCGGCGGTCACGGTGCTGGTGTTGGTGCCGGTGGTCGCGACGCTGTCCGGGGTGCTGGGCGTCAACGGGTGGATGTTCACCCCCGCGTTGAGCCCCGAGCTCGCCGTGGCGCTCGCGGTGGCTGCGGTGAGCGTGCCGGCCGGGCTCCTGCTCGGCCGGGGTATCGCGCGGGAGCTGACCTGGCAGCGGGAGGCCCACATCCGGGACCGGGCGGCTGAATCGGCGCGACGCGAGCTGGTCGCCTGGATCAGCCACGACCTGCGTACCCCGCTGGCCGGGATTCGCGCGATGACCGAGGCACTGGCCGACCGCGTGGTGGCCGATCCGGCCGAGGTTGCCCAGTACGCGCAGCGCATCGGGCAGCAGACGCAGCGGTTGAGCGGTATGGTCGAGGATCTCTTCCAGCTCTCCCGGATTAGCTCGGGGGCACTGCGGTTGACGTGCTCAGCGATACCGCTGGGCGAAGTCGTCTCCGAAGCCCTGGCCGCCGAGGCGGCCACCGCCGCGCGCAAGGGTGTGCGGTTGCACGCTGAGGCTGGTAGCGGATGGCCGGTCGTGCACGGCAGTGACCCAGAGCTGGCCCGGGTGGTCCGCAATCTGCTGTCCAACGCGATCCGGCACACGCCACCGGATGGCACCGTGGTGGTCGCCGCCGGAGCCCGCGACGGGCAGGCCTGGTTGCGGGTCGACGACGCCTGCGGCGGCATCCCCGACAAGGACCTGGACCGGGTCTTCGACGTCGCCTACCGGGGCACCACCGCGCGTACTCCCGCACCCGCCGAGGAGTCCGGCGCCGGCCTGGGCCTGGCCATCGCCCGCGGCCTGGTCGAGGCTCATTCCGGCCACATCAAAGCAAGCAACCACGGCCCAGGCTGCCGCTTCGAAATCCTCCTCCCCCTAGCTCCTGAGTGACCCTCCCCCATTCAGCGGGGGTTAAGGGAAGCACAGGACTTCGCCGTGGAGGACGGCGAACCACCCGTCTTCGTGTGCGGCCCATTGGCGCCAGCCCTCGGCCAGGTCCGCTAGGTCATCGCGGGTGGCGAAGTGCCGATCAATTGCTTGCTCCGCGAGCGCTGAGCTGGTGACGCGGTCCGCCCACAGGCCGCCCCACCACGAGCGTTCCTCTGGCGTGGCGTAACACCAGGTGCTCGCCGAGCAGGTGATCTTGCTGAACCCGGCTGCTCGAGCCCAGGACAGCAGGCGCCGTCCCGCGTCGGGCTCGCCTTGGTTGCTGCGGGTGATCCGCTGCCACAGGCCGCGCCAGCGGTCCAGGCGGGCATCCGGCGGGTACCACGTCATCGCCGCGGAGTCGAAGTCTCGGGCGGCGACGACCCTGCCCGGTGCGCACACCCGGCGCATCTCACGCAGCGCCGCGACCGGCTCCGACAGGTGCTGCAGGACCTGGTGGGCATGGACGACGTCGAACGTGTCGTCCGGGAAGTCCAGGTTGTATACGTCGCCTACCGCAAAGGAGACGTTGCGCACGTCCAGGCGCTGCGCCTCGACGCTGGCCTCCCCGAGCGGCGTTGGATGCTTGTCGATGCCCACCACGCTTCCGGGCGCCACCCTGCGGGCGAGGTCGGTGGTGATGGTGCCGGGCCCACAGCCGACGTCCAGCACCCGCTGGCCCGGCCGCAGGTGCGGGATCAGGTACGCGGCCGAGTTGTCCACCGTCCGCCAGCGGTGCGAGCGCAGCACGCTGTCGTGGTGGCCGTGGGTGTAGACGTCTCGTTGTTCAGACACCGGCCCAGCTTGCCAAACAAGCGCCCGCGTGTGCCGAGGTCACCACGAGGGAACAGCCGAGCTTGGGGTGAGCTGCCCGGATGGCGTGCGCGCGGTGGTGGCCTGGGATTGGTGGTGATACAGCCGGGCGTACCGGCCGCCGCGCTTCAGCAGCTCGGTGTGGGTGCCGCGCTCGACCAGGCGGCCGCGGTCCAGCACGAAGATCACGTCGGCGGTGTGAATGGTGGACAGCCGAGCGCAGGTTGTCGCGGATCGAGGCGTGGAACAGGTGGGTGTCCTGGGTGACGATTCCGATCGTGGCGGCGATGGAGTCCCGGCGGATTCCTCGCAGGTCGTGCCCATCGATGAGGACCGTGCCCGTGGTGGTGTCGTACAGCCGGGTCAGCAGGTAGGCCAGGGTGGTTTTCCCCGAGCCGCTCGGGCCGACGATCGCGGCGAGCTGACCGGGCTCGATGTCCAGGGTGAGATCCGCGAGTGCCCACTGCGGGGGAGCCGAGCCACCGTCGGTGGGGTAGTGGAAGGACACCGCGCGGAAGCTGATCGCCCCCTGAACCCGTGGGGACGGCAACGTGATCGCGCCGGGGACGTCGACGGTCTCCGGGGGGAGGTCGAGATAGTCGAAGATCCGCTCGAACAGGGCCAGCGAGGCTTGTATCTCGATCCCCATCTGGATCAGCACGGCTGACAGGGCCAGCAGCTGGAGCTGCAGCGCGGTGAACGCGGTGAGCGTGCCGGCGCTGAGCTCGGTGGTGCTGACACCATGGGCGAGCACCACGCCGGCAACCAGGTAGGCCAGCACCGGCATCACCGTGAACACGGTGCGCAGGCACATCAACATGCTCTGGCCGATCATCTGCTGCTCGACCTGCTGCTGCGCGAGGTGGCTGCTGAGCCTTCGAAACTGGGCGATTTCTCGGCGGCGCCGGCCGAACGAGCGGCACAGCAGCACCCCGGACACCGACAGGGTTTCCTCGGCGTAGGCGGACATCTCGGCCATCGTCTGCTGGGTTGCGGAGCTCACCGTCCGCCGGGCCTGCCCGACCCGCCCGGCCAGCCAGCCAAACAACGGCAGGATTGCCAGCGACAGCACGGTGAGCTGCCAGGACAGCACCAGCATCGCGCCCAGCGCGCTGATCGCGATCATCAGCTGCATCAGCATCAACGATGCTGTCTCGGTGACCATCCGCTGGACGCCACCGACATCGTTGGCCAGCCGGGACTGGATCTCCCCGGTCTTGGTCTCGGTGAAAAACCGCAACGGCATCCGTTGCAGGTGGCCATACAGCGCCGCACGCAGGCCGTGCATCACCTGCTGGCCCAGCGTGTTGGCCAGATAGGGTTGGTAGACACCCAACGCTCCGGCCACCACCGGGATCGCGATCATCGCGCCGACCAGCCACATCAGCAGTCCCAGATGGGGGCAGCCCGGGCAGAACAGCGCCTGGTCGAACACCGGTTTGATGAGCAACAAGCTCCCCACGTTCAGCCCCGCGCTCACCACGACAACCAGCCCCAGCACGACCAGCCGGCTGCGATACGGCCAGAACAACGCGGCGACCCGCCGCAGTGTCCTCGGATCACCCCGGCCCGAGGTTGTCATGGTGCGGCGGGTGGGACAGTGATCAGGGGCCGGTAATAACCGGCCGGGTAGAGCTCGCCGATGGGGTGGCCGTCGACCTCGATCCAGGCGTGAGCGCCGAAGGGGCTGGTGCGCACCCCCGTGCACCACGTCGGCCAGGTGCCCCGGCTACGGCAGTACAAGGCGGCGGCGATCGAGCGCTGCAGGCAGCCTTGCCCGGCGCACCGCACACTGACCGCGACCACCGCTTGACGAGCGGTCTGGGCTTGCTCCACCGTTGCCGCTCGTGCCCTGCGGCGAGCGAGTTCCAGCACGCGCCGCAACCGACCGGGGGGCAAGGTGGCCAGCAGCCGCGCGGTGCCGACGGCGAGCAGGGCCAGCGCGTGGTGATGTGCCGGCAGCCGCTGCCGGTGCTCCAGGGTCACGGGCGTGCTCATGACGACACCACCAGCTTCGCGGAACGCAGCTGGCTGATCAGGACGGTGACGTCCTGGTGGGCCTTGTGGGGATCGATGCGGTAGCGGGTGACCAGATCCTGGGCGACCTGCTCAGGTTCCTGGCCCGCGAGCAGAGCGTGCAGCACCCCGGCACCAGTGAGACTGAGTTGCCAATACCGGCCGCTGCGTTCATCCAGCAGCACCAGACCGTCGTCGGTGGTCGTGGTAGCGATGTCAGGGCGCAATCGCAGCGACACTGTTCCTCCCGGGGGATGCGGTGGATGCCAGGGCGGCCCGCAGCCATGTTTCACAGCCCAGGAGGTTTTCCAGGGCATGCACCCCCATGCTGTTCGCTTGGGGTGTGAGCAGCTCATGACGCAGCAGGTCGGGATTGATCAGGCCGTGGGTGGCCAGCGCGGAGTCAGCGAACACCTCGAGGATCTCCGGGAGATGACGGCGTAGCCCGAGGCGGACATCTTCACTGAACTCTGCTTTGGTGTTGCGTGCCGCGATCGCCTCGGGCACGATGCCCCGCATCGCCTCGACCAGCAGCGGCTTGTACCGCCACGGTGTGCTGCGGTCGTGTATCCGCACCGCGAGCGCGGCCTCGACGACCCGATCATCGAGATAGGGCAGCTCGAGCCGCACCCCGGCGGCGGTGAACACCCGAGACAGTTGCCGATAGAGCGGGCCCATCGCGCGCAGCGTGGCCAGGGCGACGTGTTGGCCCTGGTCGGCCGCCAGGGGGTGAGCCGAATCAGCCCGGCAGCGCAGCGCAGCCCGGGTGGCATCGGCGGCTGCGGGAGTAAGGCACGCCGGTGCCCGCACCGGCCAACCCCAGCCGAAGTCCGGACGGCGGCGCGAGGGCCACCCGGTGGTCAGCTCGCGGGCTTGCTGATGCCACCAGGCACCGAGATCACCGCGGCGAACCAGACACCGCACGGTGGCCACCCACGGCCATGCCCGCAACGCCCGGTAACCGCGCAGGTGCGCGATCGCGGTCAGCGGCTGACGGCGCAGCAACGACTGTAGGTAGGCCACCGAACCGGTGTCGAACAGCTCGTCGCCGCCATGCCCGGCTACATGGGTCCGAGCGCCGGAGGTGGCGAGCAGCTCAGCATTGTGCCGAGAGCGGGCCAACGTCCGAGTGAAGCAGTAGGGTGCCTCGATGTCGCTTGCGCCGTCAGGGTCGGCGAACACTCTGGGCATCTGATCCTGCGGCAGCACCAGATGCTCGGCCAGCGGCAGTTCGGCGGCGGCATGAGCGGCGAAGGCCGCGTCGTCGTTGGCCACGTCGGACTCGGCCCACCGGAAGGTCAGCAGATCCGCCATGCCCGCCCGAGCCGCCAGAAAGCACAGCGAGGTCGAGTCCATTCCCCCGGACAGATCCGCACTCAGCCGCCCCTGAGCGGGTGTGCGAGCCGCGACCGCCCCCTCCAACGCCTGACGCACCGCACCCGCGCCCACGGTTAAGGGCAGCTGCGGCTCCGGTGGGTGCCACCACCGCAGCTCCTCGACCGTGCCCGGCGGATCGATCCGCAGATAGTGGTCCGGAGCCAGCGCCTGCACCCCACGCCAGAAGCTGCGCTCGCCCACGGGGGCCGGCGCGTACGGCCCGCAGGCCACCCGTACCGCGAGGGCCTGCTCATCGATCCCCGCACCGGCCAGCCCAGCCAGCACGTCAGCTCGATCACCGGCGACCGGCACATCCTGGATCCGAGTGTGAAACACCCGGCGTACCCCGGTCAGACTGCCCTGCACCCGCACCACACCATCCAGCGAAGCCAGCAGATGCCAGCAGCCCGGCAACACCCGCGCCACCGCGTCCAGCTCCCGCACTGTTCGCACCCCAGCGACCAGTTCCGTCAACTGGGTGGTGGTGATCGGGCACAACCCG
>JBATXM010000258.1:0-1548 GCA_049673305.1 Pseudonocardiaceae bacterium
GTGCGCAGAGCCACCGTACCCCCGTGGCGGTGCATCCTGGCATGGATCGAGTCGGCCAACCCGTGCCGGTCAGCGGCGACCGCCGCCGGATCGAAACCCGCACCCCGATCCCGGACGAAAACATGCAGGGTGGCGGCGAGGGCCGATCGGTGTCCGAAATCGCCCGCGAGGCGCCGGAGCGCTATCTCGCAACCTGACCCGCAACAGCGTGTGAACCCACCGGCGATCAGATCAGCCGATCCACTGCACGAGTAGCACGTGGACTTCCCGTTGCTGCTCCAAGATCAGGTACTCCACAGCTCCGGAGCTGGCGAAGATGAGTGTCCGCATCGGCCCGTCAGGCTTCTCATTGCGATACGGGCTGCCAGACCAGGGGCAATCTCCAGTAGCGTCCGCACCTCGGCATAGGCCGACAGAACCTCGGCGGGCAACGCGGCAACCTGTTCTTGCACCTGGTCATCATCGATAACGCGATACACCTACACGCCCAACTGGGCAAGCCGTTCCTTGAGCTGCGCTAGCGGCTCATCCTCGGGCACGTCTTCACCGGAGAGCAGGTGCGCTGCGCGGCGCAGCATCCGCCGGTACGCCTGCGGGTCGGCGGACATGATCGCGCGGCGCCGCCAGTGCTCCAGCGTGTCCAGCACGCCCGCCAGCTCCAGCGTTTCGGCCGCCTCGGCCAGCGCCCGCCGGTATGCCTGGTCGAAGTCCGCCCGCTCCTCCGCGAGGAGCGCGGCGCGGATCGCGTGCGGGCCGGCCCCCTCCGGCAGTGGGGGGATGGCCGGAATCGGGTGGGGCTGGCCAGCGGCGGTCATGGTGACCACGATAACGGCTGGCGCCGACAGCGCCCGGTGAACCTACAGTCTCTTCGTCCAAGCAATTCAGACGTTACGATGATCTGAGACCTGGTGCGGTCGGCAACAGAGCAGTGAGCCTGGCCCGCCCGCGTGAACGACCTACACCAGGCGGCGGTCGGAGGCCCAGCGGGACAGCTCGTAGCGGTTGGACAGCTGAGTTTTGCGCAGCACCGACGACACGTGAGTCTCCACCGTTTTGATCGAGATAAACAGCTCAGCGGCGATCTCCTTGTAGGCGTAGCCGCGGGCCAGAAGGCGCAGCACGTCACGCTCTCTTGGGGTGAGCAGATCCAGCTCCGGGTCGCCCACCGGCGCCGCCCCGGGCCGGTGGGCGAACGCGTCGAGCACGAAACCGGCCAGCCGGGCGGAGAACACCGGGTCACCCGCGTGTACCCGGCGCACCGCATCCACCAGCTCCTGGCCGGAGATCGTCTTGGTCACGTACCCTCGGGCGCCGGCCCGGATCACCGCGATCACGTCTTCGGCCGCGTCGGACACCGACAGCGCGAGAAACACCACCTCGGGTTGCTCGGGACGAACCTGGCGCAGCACCTGCGCGCCGCCTCCGTCGGGCATGTGGACGTCGAGGAGCACGACGTCAGGGCGCAGGTGCCTGATCCCGGTGACCGCCTCGTCCACCGACCCGCCCTCACCGACCACGACGACCGGCGGACCGCCCGGGTCAGCGGTA
>JBATXM010000259.1:0-22141 GCA_049673305.1 Pseudonocardiaceae bacterium
GTGACACGTCGTGTCACTTTCGGCACCCAAACCGTGATCATGACCGTTCCTTCGCAGGCTCCAGTAATGGTCACATGACCGGTCGGTGAGTGGTCATTCGGCCGAAGTCACCAGCCCCGGGCGCGCCACTGCGCGAGGTGTGGTCGCTCGGTGCCGAGTGTGGAGTCCTTGCCGTGTCCGGGGTAGAACCACGTGTCGTCGGGGAGCTGGTCGAACACCCGTGACTCCAGGTCGTCCACCAGACTGGTGAAGTCAGTAGGGTTCGTTGTCCGTCCAGGGCCGCCGGGGAACAGCGAGTCCCCGGTGAACAGGTGCGGTGTGTCCCCGATGTCCCAGTGCAGCAGGGCGATCGATCCGGGGGTGTGTCCGCGCAGGTGGATCACGTTGAGCACTACCTGGCCGACAGTGACGGTGTCGCCGTGGCTCACCAGACGGTCTGGCGGCACCGGCAACTCGGGGGCATCCACCGGATGCGCGACAGTCCGCGCTCCAGTGGCGCCGGCGACCGCGCCGAGAGCCTGCCAGTGGTCCGCGTGCCGGTGGGTGGTGACGATGGTCCGCAGATCAGGCCGGTCCGGGCCATGACCCAGCAGGTCCAGCAGCCGCTCAGCCTCGTTGGCGGCGTCGATCAGCAACGCCTCGCCGGTGCTCCGGCAGGTCAACAGGTAGGCGTTGTTGTCCATCGGTCCGACCGAGATCTTGGTGACGGTCAGGGCGTTGAGCGTCCGCTGTTGCGCCGGCCCGCCAGATTCAACCGCGCCGTCGTAGTGTTCGAGGATCTCCACAGTCGCCGACCGTAACGTGCCGCGGCTCCCACCGCGAGCCCGCTTCTGTCAGACCAGGCGCATAGCATGGGCGAGGCCGTCTAGCGAAGGGCTAGCGAAGGGAATCACGTGGCTGATCGACTTGTCGTGCGCGGTGCGCGGGAGCACAACCTGCGCAACGTCGATCTCGACCTGCCCCGCGACAGCCTCATCGTTTTCACCGGGCTGTCCGGCTCCGGCAAGTCCAGCCTCGCCTTTGACACCATCTTCGCGGAGGGCCAGCGCCGGTACGTCGAATCGCTGTCGGCCTATGCCCGCCAGTTCCTCGGCCAGATGGACAAGCCCGATGTCGACTTCATCGAGGGCCTGTCGCCTGCGGTGTCGATCGACCAGAAATCCACCAGCCGCAACCCCCGCTCCACCGTGGGCACCATCACCGAAGTGCACGACTACCTGCGGCTGCTCTATGCCCGCGCGGGGGAGCCGCATTGCCCGCTGTGTGGCGAGCCGATCTCCCGGCAGACCCCGCAGCAGATCGTCGACCAGGTGCTCGCCCTGGAACCCGGCACCCGGTTCCAGGTCCTGGCGCCGGTGGTGCGGACCCGCAAGGGCGAGTTCGTCGACCTGTTCGCCGAGTTGCAGTCCCAGGGCTACTCCCGGGTGCTCGTCGACGGCACCGTGCACCCGCTGACCGACCCACCCCAGCTCAAGAAGCAGGACAAGCACGACATCTCCGTGGTGGTCGACCGGTTGTCAGTCAAGGACAGCGCCAAGCAGCGGCTCACCGACTCGGTGGAGACCGCACTGCGGTTGGCTGATGGCCTCGTCGTACTCGATTTCGTGGACCGCGATGGGCACGACCCGCACCGGCAGCGCCGGTTCTCCGAGCGAATGGCCTGCCCGAACGGCCACCCCATCGGTGTTGACGACCTTGAGCCGCGCTCGTTCTCGTTCAACTCGCCCTACGGCGCCTGCCCGGAGTGCACCGGAATCGGGGTGCGCAAGGAAGTTGACCCCGAGCTGGTGGTGCCCGACGAGCAGTTGTCCCTCGCGGAGGGGGCCATCGCGCCGTGGGCCACCGGGCAGACCCACGAGTACTTCCAGCGGCTGCTCGAGGCGCTGGCCGAGACCGTCGGCTTTCGGATGGACACCCCGTGGCGACGGTTGCCGGCCAGCGTCCAGAAGGCTGTGCTGCACGGCTCCGACGCGCAGGTCCACGTCCGTTACCGCAGCCGTTACGGCCGGGAGCGCTCCTACTACGCCGCCTTCGAGGGAGTCCTGCCGTTCCTCGAGCGTCGGATGAATCAGACCGAGTCAGAGCACGTGCGGGAGAAGTACGACGGCTACCTGCGGGAGGTGCCCTGCCCGGCGTGTCGGGGCACCCGGCTCAAGCCGGAGATCCTCGCCGTCACCCTCTCGCACATCACGGAGGGCAAGAAATCCATCGCCGACGTCTCCGCGCTGTCGGTCCGCGACACCGAGGCTTTCCTCGAGGGCCTGCAGCTGGACACGAGGCAGGCAATGATCGCCGGTGCGGTGCTCAAGGAGATCCAGGCCCGGCTGCGCTTCCTGCTCGACGTCGGGCTGGACTACCTGTCCCTGGACCGCGCCTCGGCCACGCTCTCCGGTGGTGAGGCGCAGCGGATCCGGTTGGCCACCCAGATCGGCTCCGGGTTGGTCGGGGTGCTGTACGTGCTGGACGAGCCGTCGATCGGGCTGCACCAGCGGGACAACCACCGGCTGCTGGCCACCCTCACCAGGCTGCGTGACCTGGGCAACACGCTGATCGTGGTCGAGCACGACGAGGACACCATCCGCGCCTCCGACTGGGTGGTGGACATCGGCCCCGGGGCGGGGGAGCACGGCGGCCAGGTGGTGCACAGCGGGCCGTTCCACGAACTGGAGCGGCACGACACCTCGATCACCGGTGCCTACTTGTCGGGTCGGCGGAGCATCCCGGTTCCGGCCACCCGGCGTCCGGTGGACCGCTCGCGACGGTTGACGGTGGTCGGGGCGCGCGAGCACAACCTGCATGGCATCGACGTGTCCTTCCCGCTTGGCTGCCTGATCTCGGTCACCGGGGTGTCCGGATCGGGCAAGTCGACGCTGGTCAATGACATCCTCGCGACCGTGCTGGCGAACCGGCTCAACGGCGCCCGCCAGGTGCCCGGACGGCACACCCGGGTCACTGGCCTGGAGCACGTCGACAAGCTGGTCCGGGTCGATCAGTCACCGATTGGGCGGACTCCTCGGTCCAACCCGGCCACCTACACCGGCGTGTTTGACCGGGTCCGCAAGCTCTTCGCCACCACCACCGAGGCGAAGGTCCGCGGGTACCAGCCTGGGCGGTTCTCGTTCAACGTCAAGGGTGGGCGGTGCGAGGCCTGTGCGGGGGATGGCACCCTCAAGATCGAGATGAACTTCCTGCCCGACGTATACGTGCCCTGCGAGGTGTGTCACGGCGCCCGGTACAACCGGGAGACCCTCGAAGTGCACTACAAGGGCAAGACCATCGCTGAGGTGCTCGATATGCCGATCGAGGAGGCGGCGGCGTTCTTCGAGCCGATCTCGGCGATCCACCGGCACCTCAAGACGCTGGTCGACGTCGGGCTGGGCTATGTCCGGCTCGGGCAACCCGCGCCGACGCTCTCCGGCGGGGAGGCCCAGCGCGTCAAGTTGGCCAGTGAGCTGCAGAAGCGCTCCACCGGCCGCACCGTCTACGTCCTCGACGAGCCCACCACCGGCCTGCACTTCGAGGACATCGCCAAGCTGCTCGGCGTCATCAACGGACTGGCCGACAAGGGCAATACCGTCATCGTCATCGAGCACAACCTCGATGTGATCAAGTCGTCGGACTGGGTGATCGACATGGGTCCCGAGGGCGGCGCGGCCGGCGGCACCGTGATCGCTGAGGGCACTCCCGAGCAGGTCGCTGCCATCGATGCCAGTTACACCGGCCAGTTCCTGCGCACCGTCGTCAACGCGGCGCATGCCACGCCGCCGAAGCGCCGCCGGGTCACCGCGACCGCTGGACGGTAAAGACGAGGGCTGTATTCGCTGAGCTGGCCGAAGAGCAGCGCTTCGCGCCGTAGCTGGGACTCCACCCGATCGTGGTTGGCTTCGAGCGGGTTGTTCGCGTACTGCTGGGTGCTGTTGGCAATGTTGTCCGAGCTGTCTGATCGTTTAGCCGGGGAAGGGAACCGCCGTGATGACGTTGGCCGTGGAGGAATCGCGCATCCAGGAAGTGGTCGATGGGCTGCGTCGGAAGCTGTTGATCAATGGTGAGTGGGTGGACGCGGCGTCGGGCCGGACGTTCGAGACTCTCAACCCCGCTACCGAGGAGGTCATCGCGCATGTTGCGCACGGCGAGCGGGAGGACGTGAACCGAGCGGTGCGGGCCGCCCGTGCGGCGTTCGACGACGGCGCTCCGTGGCGCCGCATGTCGCCAGGGCAGCGCGGAAAGATCATCCATAAGATTGGCGACCTGCTCCTCGAGAACCTCGAGGAGCTCGCGCTGCTCGAGTCGCTGGACAACGGCAAGCCGTTCGCGGTCGCGAAGGCGGCTGACGTGCCGCTGGCCGCGGATCTGTTCCACTACATGTCGGGCTGGGCAAGCAAGATCGAGGGCGACACGATCCCGATGTCGGCGGCCTCGCCCGGGTTGTACTTGTCGTTCTCGCTGCGCGAGCCGGTGGGCGTCGCGGCGCAGATCGTGCCGTGGAACTTTCCCCTGCTGATGGCGGCGTGGAAGGTGGGCCCGGCGCTGGCTGCCGGGTGTGTGAGCATCTTGAAGCCGGCTGAGCAGACGCCGCTCTCGGCGCTGCGCCTGGGCGAGTTGGCCCTTGAGGCGGGCCTGCCGCCGGGGGTCCTGCAGGTGATCACCGGCTTCGGTGACGCTGGCGCCGCTCTCGTGGAGCACCAGGGCGTGGACAAGGTGGCCTTCACCGGCTCGATCGAGGTCGGTCGCGAGATCGTCCGAGGTGCTGCGGGCAACCTCAAGAAGGTCACCCTCGAGCTCGGTGGCAAGAGTCCGAACATCGTCTACGCCGACGCGGACATCGCCAAGGCGATCAAAGGCTCCGCGCACGCGATCTTCTTCAACCAGGGTGAGTGCTGCGTGGCGGGCTCCCGGCTTTACGTCGAACGCTCGGTGTACGACGAGGTTGTCGAGGGGTTGCGGCGCGAAGCCGAGAGCATCCGGGTCGGCAACGGGCTCGACCCGACCACTGACATGGGCCCGCTCGTCAGCCAGGAGCAGTTCGACCGGGTCACCGGCTACATCAACTCGGGACGCTCGGACGGCGCCACCATCCACGGCGGCGACCGGGTCGGCGACCTTGGCTACTTCGTGCGCCCGACCATCCTCACCGATACCCGTGACGACATGCGCGCCGTCCAGGAGGAGATCTTCGGTCCGGTCGTGGCCGCCGCTCCGTTTGACTCCGAGGAGCAGATCCTCCCGGTGGCGAACCGGAGCAATTACGGCCTCGGAGCTGGCGTGTTCAGCCGCGACATCGGCAAAGCGCTGCGCACCGCGCAATGCCTGCGTGCCGGCACCGTGTGGGTCAACACCTGGAACGTCTTCGACGCCGCGCTGCCCTTCGGTGGTTACAAGGAGTCGGGCTGGGGCCGCGAGATGGGGCATGCCGCCCTGGAGAACTATCTTGAGACCAAGTCGGTGATCTGCGACCTCAGCTAAGGTCGCATGCTGGATCTGCTAGTGTGTGCCTGCGACCAGCCTCCGCTGCGGTGGAGGCGGCAAGTGGAGCCCGCTCCCACCCGACCCGCCGCGAGGTGGCCGGGTCCGGTCCCGGAATCCTCAGGGGGATTCTGGCGTTGATGCCGTGTGTTGACGAAACACAGGCGCGGCGTCGATCGGTCGGATCTGCGGGCCCCGGACGCCAGAAGGTGTCCGGGGCCGTGCTGTGTCCGAGGTGTGCTACTGGGCGGGGCACCCGCACGCTCGGTCGCGCCGTGGGTATGACGACCGAGGAGGCCACATCACCGTCGAGACACGCATCAACGAACGCATCCGCGTTCCCGAGGTCAGGTTGGTTGGTCCGAATGGCGAGCAGGTCGGCATCGTCCGTATTGAGGACGCGCTGCGACTAGCTCAGGAAGCTGACCTTGACCTGGTCGAGGTTGCGGCGCAGGCCCGCCCACCGGTCTGCAAGCTCATGGACTTCGGCAAGTTCAAGTATGAGACCGCCCAGAAGGCCCGTGAGTCCCGCCGTAATCAGCAGATGACGGTTATCAAGGAACAAAAGCTTCGCCCCAAGATTGACGCCCACGACTACGAGACGAAGAAGCGACATGTTGTGCGGTTCCTCGACGCGGGACACAAAGTGAAGGTCACCATCATGTTCCGGGGCCGCGAGCAGTCCCGGCCGGAGTTGGGTTACCGGTTGCTGCAGCGGCTGTCCCAAGACGTCGCGGAGCTTGGCTTCGTGGAGACCTCCGCCAAGCAGGACGGCCGGAACATGACGATGGTGCTGGCCCCGCACCGCAATAAGCCACGGGTGGTCAAGCCGGCGGAACAACCCGCAGAACAAACCGCGGAGTAACCGCATTCACCGCCGCCCTCCCCGGGTGGCAGGACCGAGGACGGACATGCCGAAGAACAAGACCCACAGTGGCATCGCGAAGCGCGTGAAGCTTTCCGCTGCCGGCACATTGCTGCGCCAGCGCGCCGGTAAGCGCCACCTGCTGGAGAAGAAATCCTCCAGGATCACCCGTCGGCTGGATGGAGTGGTCGAGGTGGCTCCGCAGGACAAAAAACGGGTCCGCAGGCTGCTCGGTCGCTGACCGTCCGCGTATCCCGACCCTGTTTTTCGACCCTGGGCGACTACCCGCCCCTGAGACCGACAGGACGAACCAGTGGCACGCGTCAAGCGAGCGGTCAATGCCCACAAGAAGCGCCGCACGACCCTGGAGGCCGCCAGCGGCTACCGCGGCCAGCGCTCTCGGCTCTACCGCAAGGCCAAGGAACAGCTTCTCCACTCGATGCAGTACGCCTACCGCGACCGGCGAGCGCGCAAGGGCGACTTCCGGCAGCTCTGGATCACTCGGATCAACGCCGCTGCGCGGCAGAACGGGATGACCTACAACCGGCTCATTCAGGGGCTGCGTCTTGCCGAGATCGAGGTAGACCGCAAGAACCTCGCTGAGCTCGCCGTCAGTGACCCTACCGCGTTCACCGCGCTGGTCGAGATCGCCAAGGCCAACCTGCCCGCTAGCCGGGAGGCGGTGTCGCAGGACGGTGACGCCGCCTGAGTGCACCGAACGGACTCCCCGGGTGGCGGCAGCCCGTGGGCTGCTCCGGCGACGGGACCGCCAGCGCGCCGGGCGGTTCCTCGTCGAGGGCGCCCAAGCTGTGCGCGAGGCGATCAGCTGCGGGTCGGTGCTGGAGTTGTTCGTCACCGAGCGCGCCGCCACTCGGCATCCGGAGCTGCTTGAGGCGCCCGGCGCTGAGGTGTCCCTGATCACCGAGCGGGCTGCCGCCGGGTTGTCCGAGACGGCTACTCCGCAGGGCATCGTGGCGGTGTGCGCCGCACTCGGACGGTCAGTGGCGGAGGCCACGGATGGCACCCGGTTGGTCGCGGTGCTGGCCGGCGTCGCCGATCCAGGCAATGCCGGCACGGTTATCCGGGTGGCCGACGCGGCCGGGGCCGGCGCGGTGCTCTTCGCTGGAGACACTGTTGACCCGCACAACGGCAAATGCGTGCGGGCTTCCACCGGTAGCCTGTTCCACCTCGCCCTGGGCGTGGAGCCCGATCCGCGCCGCGCCATCGCGGCCTGCCGGCAGGCCGGGCTGCAGGTTCTGGCGGCCGATGCCGGCACCGGCCGGGACCTCGATGACGTGGTCGATGCCGGAACCCTGATGGCGCCGACTGCGTGGCTGTTCGGCAATGAGACGCACGGACTGGACCGCGAGCTGCTCGCGGCCGCTGACCACGTCGTTGCCGTCCCGCTGCACGGCCGCGCGGAGAGCCTCAACCTGGCCGCTGCGGCGGCGGTCTGCCTGTACGCCAGCGCGCGGGCGCACCGTCGGCCGCCTTCCCCGGCCCGGATCACCTAGGATCTGCTCAGAACTGACCGCACACCGGCACGGCGGGTGCCCCGACGTCGCGGCGCTGCGCCAAGCCCAGGAGTTCGCACCCTATGTCTGGACCCAACGACCCCTACGACCCCAAGCAGGTCGCCGTGCTGTCGGCAGAAGAGCTTGCGCAGGCCGTCGAGGACGCCGAGAATGCCTTCTCCCAGGCGAGCGATCTTGCGGAATTGGCCGCGGTCAAACCCGCCCACCTTGGTGAGCGGTCGCCGCTGCAGAGCGCTCGCCGCGAGATCGGTGCACTCCCGCCACAGGCCCGCGCCGAGGCCGGAAAGCGGCTCAACGCCAGCCGCATGGCCGTGCAGGCGGCTTTCGAGCAGCGCCACGCCGCGTTGCAAGTTGAACGGGACTCCACGACGCTGCGCCAGGAGGCCCTCGACGTCACACTGCCGTGGGATCGCACTCCTGTCGGCGCCCGACACCCGATCACCACGCTCTGCGAGCGCATCGCGGACGTGTTCCTCGCCATGGGCTACGACGTGGCCGAAGGCCCGGAACTCGAGGCCGAGTGGTTCAACTTCGATGCACTCAACTTCCCCAAGGACCACCCGGCCCGCACCATGCAGGACAGCTTCTACGTGGCACCTGAAGGATCGGGCATGGTTTTGCGCACGCACACGTCCCCGGTGCAGATACGTGCCCTGCTGGAGCGCGAGCTGCCGGTGTATGTGGTGTGCCCGGGGCGCACGTTTCGCACCGACGCGCTGGACGCCACCCACACCCCGGTCTTTCACCAGGTCGAGGGCCTCGCGGTGGACAAGGGCATCACCATGGCGCATCTGAAGGGCACCCTGGACGCATTCGCCCGGGCGATGTTCGGTGACACCTCGCGGATCCGGTTGCGGCCCTCGTTCTTTCCGTTCACGGAACCGTCCGCTGAACCCGACGTGTGGTTTCCGGAAAAGAAGGGTGGCCCTGGCTGGGTCGAGTGGGGCGGCTGCGGCATGGTCAATCCGAATGTGCTGCGGGCCTGCGGAATTGACCCGGATGTGTACTCGGGATTCGCCTTCGGGATGGGCATCGAGCGCACCCTGATGTTCCGCAACGGCATCGCCGACATGCGCGACATGGTCGAGGGCGATGTCCGGTTCACCCGCGCTTTCGGAATGGAGGCCTGAGCGACGTGCGCGTTCCCGTGTCCTGGCTGCGCGATCACGTCGCGCTCCCCGAGGGTCGTGACACCCCTACCGTGGCGCAGATCGCCGATGCCTTCGTGCGGGCCGGGCTGGAAGTCGAGGAGGTGCACCACCTCGGCCCGGTCAGCGGGCCGCTCGTGATCGGGCGAGTGCTGGAGATCGAGGAACTGACCGGCTTCGCCAAACCCATCCGGTACTGCCGCCTCGATGACGGTGAGCCGGCGCCGCGCGGAGTCGTCTGCGGTGCCACCAACTTCGTCGCAGGCGACCTGGTGGTGCTGGCGCGACCGGGCGCGGTGCTACCCGGCGACGTGACGATCGCGGCACGCACCACCTACGGCCGCAGGTCCGAGGGCATGATCTGCTCGGCTGCGGAGCTCGGGCTCGGTGGCGACCACACCGGGATCATCGTGCTGCCGGCCGGTGCCGCCGTCCCCGGGGACAGCGCCGCCGAGGTGCTGGGCCTGGATGACGCGGTGATCGAGCTGGCGATCACCCCGGATCGCGGTTACTGCTTGTCGGTGCGGGGGCTGGCCCGTGAGCTGGCCATTGCCTTCGACGTTCCCTACGGTGATCCCGGCCTGCGTGAGGTGCCGCACATCGACAGCCTCAGCTGGCCGGTACGCGTCAAGGACGGGTCGGGCTGCCGCCGGTTCGTGGCCCGCCAGGTGTCGGGCGTGGACCCGAGCACCGGATCTCCCTGGTGGATGTGTCGGAGGTTGCAGCTGGCCGGGATTCGGCCGATCTCGCTGGCTGTGGACGTCACCAATTACGTGATGCTCGAACTCGGGCAGCCGATGCATGCCTTCGACGCCGCGAAGCTGGACGGTGATCTCGTCGTCCGCCGGGCCGCCGAGGGCGAGAAGCTCACCACGCTGGACGGCGCCTGTCGGAAGCTGGATCCCGACGACATGGTGATCTGCGACAGCAGCGGCCCGGTGTCGCTGGCGGCCGTGATGGGCGGGGAGAGCACGGAGATCGGTCCACGGACCACGAACCTGCTGCTGGAGGCGGCGATCTGGGATCCAGCCTCGGTAGCTCGGGCGGCTCGCCGGCACCGGCTGCCCAGCGAGGCGGCCCGGCGTTTTGAGCGCGGGGTGGACCCGGCCCTACCATCGGTAGCCGCCGAGCTCGCCGCGACGCTCCTGACCCGCTACGGCGGCGGGGAGATCCTGCCGGGTCGCACCGACGTCGGCACGCCTGCCGGGCAGGTGTCGGTGGTGATGCCGATCGAGCTGCCGGATCGAGTGGCGGGGCGAGCCTACGAGCGGGGCGCCACGGTCCGCCGGCTCACCCAGATCGGCTGCGCGGTGGAGGTTGAGGGTGCTGCCAATGGCACCACCACGGTGATCGTCGCCCCGCCGTCCTGGCGTCCCGACCTGGTCCAGCCCGCTGACCTTGTCGAGGAGGTCCTGCGGCTGGAGGGTTATGACACCATCCCCGCTGAACTACCGCCGACGCTACCCGGCCACGGGCTCACCGCCCAGCAGCGCCGCCGACGAGCGATCTCCCGGGCACTGGCCGGGGCCGGGTATGTGGAGGTGCTGCCCAGCCCGTTCGTCTCCGCCACCATGTGGGACATCTTCGGCCTGTCCGAGCACGATCCCCGTCGGCACACCACCACGCTGCTCAATCCGTTGGAGTCCGACCGCGACCAGCTGGCCACCACCCTGTTGCCCGGCCTGCTCGAAGCGCTGACCCGCAACGTCGCCCGAGGACAGCGCGACGTTGCGCTCTACGGGATGGCCCCGGTCGTGCAGCCGGCTGCGGGCGCCGCTGCGATGCCGGAGGTGAGGGTGCCGGACGTGGGGGTGCTTGGTCGCCCCAGCGACGCTGAGATCGCCACACTGGTCGGTGCGCTACCCGCACAGCCGCTGCACGTCGGTGCCGTGCTCGCCGGGCAGTGGGAACGCCCCGGCTGGTGGGGCACCGGCCGGGCGGTGTCCTGGGCCGATGCGGTGCAGGCCGCACGAGTGGTCGGGCACGCCGCTGGCGTTGAGCTTGAGGTGTGCGCTGCGCGCACCCCACCGTGGCATCCCGGCCGCTGTGCGCAGCTCCAGGTGCACGGTTGCCCGGTGGGGCATGCTGGCGAGCTGCATCCTGCGGTGGTCGACGCGCTGGGCCTACCGCCGCGGACCTGCGCGATGGAAGTGGATCTTGATGCGTTGCCGCTGACAGAGCACCGGCCCGCACCCGTGGTCTCGCCCTATCCGCCGGTGTACCAGGACGTCGCGCTGGTGGTGGACGCGGCCGTGCCCGCCGCCGAGCTGACCGCCACGCTGCGCAGTGGTGCCGGAGAGCTACTGGAGGACGTGCGCCTGTTCGACGTCTACACCGGTGCGAAGATCGGGGCCGGCAAGCGGTCGCTCGCCTTCGCGCTGCGCTTCCGCGCCCCGGATCGCACCCTCACCGTCGCCGAGGCCAGCGCCGCCCGTGACGCGGCGGTCGCCGCCGCCGTCGAGGCTCATGGCGCCGCCCTGCGCTCATGACGGCGCGGGATCCGGCCGACCGGCTGCTGACCGTACCCAACGTGATCAGCCTGCTCCGGCTGGCCGGTATCCCGCTGTTTCTGTGGCTGCTGCTCGGCCCGCATGACGACCTGCTCGCCGTGCTCGTGCTGGTCCTGTCCGGCCTCACCGACTGGCTGGACGGCAAGCTGGCCCGGCTGTTGAACCAGTCCAGCAGACTGGGTGCGTTGCTCGACCCGGTGGTCGATCGGCTGTACACGCTGAGCACCCTGCTCGCCTTCGCCGCGCGGCACATCCTGCCGTGGTGGGTGGTGGCGGTGTTGATTGTCCGGGACCTCGTACTGGTGTTGACTCTTCCGGTGCTGCGCCACTATGGCTACGGTCCGCTGCCGGTGCACTATGTGGGCAAGGCGGCCACGCTCTGCCTGCTCTATGCTTTCCCATTACTCCTGCTGGCCCACGACGTGCGGGGTGGGGTGGGTGCGGTTGCCCAGGCGTTCGCGGTGGCCTTCACCGGGTGGGGCGGCAGTTTGTACGTCTGGGCGGGGGTGCTCTACCTCCTTCAGGTTCGGTTGACGGTGCGCGACGCGAGGCATGCACATCCTGGATAGATGGGGAGGAACGCGTGGAGGTTCCTGAGGAGCTGCGGTACAGCCCGGAGCACGAGTGGGTGCTGAGCAGTGCACAGGGCACTGTGCGGGTGGGTATCACCGACTATGCGCAAAAACAGCTCGGAGACATCGTCTACGTGGAGTTACCAGGAGTTGGTGGTTCGGTGACGCTGGGAGACTCCTTCGGTGTGGTGGAGTCGACCAAGAGCGCGTCGGACGTGCTCGCGCCGGTGGCCGGCGAGGTGGTGGCCCGCAACGACGCCCTGGAGGATAGCCCTGAATTGGTCAATGTCGATCCCTACGGCGAGGGCTGGATGATCGAGATCAAACCGGCGGACGCGTCCGCGATGGACTCTTTGTTGAGCGCCGGGGACTACCGCGTGCTCATTGGAGAGCAGGAAGATTGATCGACACCGACCGGCGCTGACCTCCGTCCGCGATACCTGTCGGTCCACGGTAGGTTGTGATCCGATCACAAGCCACCACCCCTGGCGAAGGAGAGCCCAGCGTGAGCACGAAGGACGGGCCCGGCGTACCACCAGAGCGGGGCCCGGAGAAGACCTCGACGTTCCGGGCCGACTTCCTCACTGAACATGAGAGCGTCGAGATACCGGAGTCACCCATCGCCGGTATCGATGCATTGCCCGCAGGCTCCGCTCTGCTCGTGGTCAAGCGCGGTCCTAACGCCGGTTCCCGATTTCTCCTTGATCGGTCCACCACGAGTGCGGGCCGGCACCCGGAGAGCGATATCTTCCTCGACGACGTGACGGTGTCCCGCCGGCACGCCGAGTTCCGCCGCGAAGGTGGTGGGTTCGTGGTGGTGGACGTGGGCAGCCTGAACGGCACCTACGTCAACCGTGAGCCGGTGGATACCGCGGTGCTGGCCAATGGTGACGAGGTGCAGATCGGTAAGTTCCGGCTCGTGTTCCTGACCGGTCCGCGTGCCGGGGACCGAGGGGCTGACCAGGGGTCGCGATGACGGCCCCTGGCCGCTCCGGACATCGGTCCGGGATGAGCATTGGCTCAGTGCTCACCCAGTTGCGGGCGGATTTTCCCGACGTCACCATCTCCAAGATCAGGTTTCTGGAGTCCGAAGGGCTGGTCCAGCCGGAGCGTAGCGCTGCTGGCTACCGGCAGTTCTCACCAGCGGATGTGGAAAGGTTACGTTATGTGCTCGCCGCTCAGCGCGATCACTATCTGCCGCTGAGGGTCATCAAGGAGCACTTGGAGGCGCGGGCGCGGGTTGCGACCGAACCAGGCGCCTCGGAGGACCTCGCCGCCGATGCTGAGCGGATGACCCAGGAGGAGCTGCTCGCCGCCGCCGGCATTGGCCGGGCGGTCCTGACCGAACTCGAGCAGTTCGGGTTGGTTCGGCCCGGTCCAGCAGGCTTCTACGACACCGATGCGGTGCTGGTGGCCAGGACCGCGCAGGAGATGACCGATTTTGGGTTGGAACCCCGCCACCTTCGCTCCTTCCGGGCATCGGCGGACCGGGAGGTGGGCTTGCTGGCGCAGATCGTCACCCCGATGAGCCGGCAGCGAGACCCTGATGCGCGGGCCCGCGCCGATGAGGTGGTCCGGGAGCTGGCGGTGCTGTCGTTGCGGCTACACGCCCTGCTCGTGAAGATCGGCCTGCGTGGTGTCATCAGGAGCTGAGCCCAGGCTGGAAGCCCCAAAGACAACACCGAAAACGGCACTGCGGGAATTGGGCTCGCTAAGGGCTCGGCATCGGCACGGTCCCGCGTGTAGCGTCTTAGAGTAGCGATGGTGGAGACGTGACTGGGCTGGCAGCATACTCCGGCCGGTGTCTAGCCCACCGCCGAGCACGACGATCCTCGAAGCACTCGGGCCTAGGGTGCACCGGGAGGGAGGCGCAACGCGATGAGCGAGATGCGTGTCGTCGGGGTGCGGGTGGAGTTGCCGGCGAACCAGCCGATCCTGCTGTTGCGGGAGGTGCAAGGCGAGCGCTACCTGCCGATCTGGATCGGCTCGGGGGAGGCGACCGCCATCGCGCTGGAGCAGCAGGGCGTGCAACCGCCTCGGCCGATGACCCACGACCTGCTCCGAGACGTGATCAGCTTGCTGGGTGGGGAGCTGAAACAGGTCAGGATCACCGAGCTGCAAGAAGGCACCTTCTTCGCCGAGCTGGTCTTCAAAGGCAACGTGCGGATCTCCGCCCGGCCCAGCGACTCGATCGCCCTCGCCTTGCGGGTCGGGGTACCGATCCACGCCGAGGAGTCGGTGCTCTCCGAGGCTGGCCTGATCATCCCGGACGATCAGGACAACGAGGTCGAGCGGTTCCGTGAGTTCCTCGAATCAGTCTCTCCGGAGGATTTCCGCAGAGCGGACACCTGATCAACGAATCCCTTGAGCTGAAGTTGAGGCTGAGACTCCGCGCGTCGGATTGACCAGGTACCCGGTGGAGCCTAACGTCAAACCTGAGAGTGGGTCCCGGCGGTGCGAGTGGGAGGCATGGGTGGTCGAGGGACCGCACGGAGGAGCGGACACCCCGGGGGATAACGTCACTCAGTCCGAGGCAACCGTCTCGGCCGAGCAGGGCACCCTGTTCCCGGAGTCCGCTGTGGCCGACCCGCACGGTGTGACTGACCACCTGCTGGGCTATCGCGGCCCAGCGGCCTGCCAGATTGCCGGGATCACCTACCGCCAGCTGGACTATTGGGCCCGAACCAGCCTGGTGGTGCCCTCGATCCGCGGTGCCTCCGGTTCAGGCAGCCAGCGGCTGTACTCGTTCAAAGACATCCTGGTTCTCAAAGTAGTCAAGCGCCTGTTGGACGCCGGGGTGTCGCTACAGAACATCCGCGTGGCCGTGGAGCATCTGCGCAACCGAGGAGTGCACGACCTGGCTCGTATCACCCTGTTCAGCGACGGCACCACGGTGTATGAGTGCACCTCCCCTGAGGACGTGGTGGATCTGCTCCAGGGCGGTCAGGGCGTGTTCGGCATTGCTGTCAGTGGCGCGCTGAAGGAGATCACCGGATCGATCAGCCAGTTCCCCCCGGAGCGCGCCGATGGCGGGCACGTCGCGAGCGCTCCGGAGGACGAGCTGACCAAGCGTCGGCGGTCTCGCCGAATCAGCTAACGCCGCTGGGGCTGTGTAGCCGATCACAGTAGGCGCGTGGGTGTGTCAGCAGGCCACTTCCACGAGTACGGTGGGTGAGTAGTCGCCAATTCCGTGCGGAAGATCTCGGCCGTAGCTGTCCGGGCGTATGGTGCCCGTCGGTATGGTTTCGACGCCCGGAGGTCACCGCGATGAACACTCCCGACTGGCGCTCGCTGGCCGAGCTGGAGCACGGCACTCCCTTCGCTGACCGGCATATCGGGCCGCGCCCGGCGGAGTTGGCGCGGATGCTAGATGTGATCGGCGTGGAGTCCTTGGAGCAACTCGCGCTGCTGGCGCTGCCGCCTACCCTGATGGCCGATCCAGAGGCCAACCCGGATCTGCCAGCCCCCGCTACCGAGACGCAGGCGCTGACTGAGCTGCGCGCCCGGGCCGCCCAGTGCCACCCTCGGGTGCCGATGATTGGAATGGGGTACCACGGCACGGTGACCCCGCCGGTGATCCGTCGCTCAGTGCTGGAGAACCCGGCCTGGTATACCGCTTACACGCCATACCAGCCGGAAATCTCCCAGGGTCGGTTGGAGGCACTGCTCAACTTCCAGACGATGATCTGCGACCTCACCGCCCTGCCGGTGGCCAACGCCTCCATGCTCGACGAAGCCACTGCGGCCGCCGAGGCGATGACCCTGCTGCGCCGAGCCGGCCGGGCCCGCTCAGCACGGTTCGTGGTGGACGCTGACACGTTGCCGCAGACGCTGGCTGTGCTGGCCACCCGAGCCGAGCCGCTGGGCATCGAGCTCGATGTCGTGGACCTGTCGAGCGGACTCCCGGACGGCGAGTTCTTCGGCGTGCTGCTGCCCTACCCGGGCGCCTCCGGTGCGGTGCGGGACCACGCGATGCTCATCAAGCAGGCGCACCAGCGCGGCGCCACGGTGGCCGTCGCGGCCGACCCGCTGGCCCTGACCCTGCTGGTGCCGCCGGGGGAGATCGGCGCCGATGTCGCGATCGGATCGACGCAGCGTTTCGGCGTGCCGCTGGGCTTCGGCGGCCCGCACGCCGCCTACCTGGCGGTGCGCGACGGACTGGAACGCCAGCTGCCCGGCCGGCTGGTCGGCGTGTCCCGGGACGCTGAGGGCGCTCCAGCGTTGCGCCTGGCGCTCCAGACTCGTGAGCAGCACATTCGCCGGGAGAAAGCCACCAGCAACATCTGCACCGCGCAGGTGCTCCTAGCTGTGATGGCCTCGATGTACGCGGTCTACCACGGGCCTGACGGGCTGGCGGACATCGCGCGGCGGGCGCACCGGATGGCTGCGGTGCTGGCCGCTGGGTTGCGGGGCGGCGGCGTCGAGGTGGTCTTCGACGAGTTCTTCGACACGGTGCTCGCCCGGGTGCCCGGTCGGGCCGCTGAGGTGGTTCGCGCCGCTCGCGCAGCCGGCGTGGACCTGCGTCAGGCCGATGCCGATCACGTCGGGATCAGTTGCGCCGAGACCACCACCCGCGAGCACCTGCGGGTGGTCTGGGATGCCTTCGGCGTGCCCTGCCCCGACCCGGACACGCTTGACAGCCAGACGCCCGACGCCATCCCCGCCGCGTTGCGGCGCACGACGCCGTTGCTCACCCACCCGGTGTTTTCCCGCTACCGCAGTGAGACCGCGCTGTTGCGCTACCTGCGCACGCTGGCCGACAAGGATCTGGCGCTGGACCGAGGCATGATCCCGCTGGGCTCCTGCACGATGAAGCTCAACGCCACTGCGGAGATGGAGCCGATCAGCTGGCCGCAGTTCGCCAATCTGCACCCCTTCGCGCCCCGGGATGACGCGCGTGGCCTGCTCGAGGTGGCCCGTGACCTGCGGTGTTGGTTAGCCGCGCTCACCGGCTACGACGAGATCAGCCTCGCGCCCAACGCGGGCAGCCAGGGTGAGTTCGCGGGCCTGCTGGCCATCCGCGCCTACCACCGCGCTCGCGGCGAGACCGGTCGTGACGTTTGCCTCATCCCCGCCAGCGCGCACGGCACCAACGCGGCCTCGGCCGTGATGGCCGGGATGCGCGTCGTGGTGACCGGGTGTGACCGCAGCGGCGACGTCGATCTCGACGACCTGCGCGCGAAGATCGCCCAGCATGGTGCCGAGCTCGCTGCCATCATGATCACCTATCCGTCCACGCACGGGGTGTATGAGCCTGGTGTAGCACAAGTGTGCGAACTGGTGCATGAGGCCGGTGGGCAGGTCTACGTCGACGGGGCCAACCTCAACGCGCTGCTCGGGCTGGCCCGGCCGGGTCGTTTCGGTGCCGATGTCGGCCACCTCAACCTGCACAAGACGTTCTGTATCCCGCACGGCGGGGGCGGGCCGGGGGTGGGACCGGTCGGCGTGCGGGCGCATCTGGCACCGTTCCTGCCTGGGCACCCGGAGACGGACCCTGTGGCCGTGGTAGGCCCGGTGGCCGCAGCGCCGTGGGGCAGCGCGTCGCTGCTGCCGATCTGCTGGGCCTACATCCGGATGATGGGAGCGCAGGGCCTGCGCCGCGCCACCCTCACTGCGGTGGCCGCCGCGAACTATGTCGCCCGACGCCTCAGTAAGTGCTTCCCGGTGCTCTACGTTGGCAACAACGGGCTGGTCGCCCACGAATGCATCCTGGACCTGCGGCCGATCACCAAGGCCACCGGCGTCACCGTTGAGGACGTCGCCAAGCGGCTGGCCGACTATGGACTGCACGCCCCGACCATGTCGTTCCCGGTAGCAGGCACCCTGATGGTCGAGCCCACCGAAAGTGAGAGCCTGGCCGAGCTGGATCGCTTCTGCGACGCCATGATCGCGATCCGGGACGAGATCGACCGGCTCGCCGAGGGGGAGTGGCCCGCCGAGGACAACCCGCTGCGCTGCGCCCCGCACACCGCGAGTTGCCTGGCGGACAAGTGGAGCCACCCCTACAGCCGGGAGCTCGCCGCCTACCCGATGGGCCGGAGCACCACCAAGGTGTGGCCGGCGGTGCGGCGGGTCGACCAGGCCCACGGGGACCGCAACCTGATGTGCTCCTGCCCCCCCATCGAGGCCTTCGGCTCCTGAGCTGTGTTTATTGCAGGACCATCTCATTTCCCGTCCTGCGCGGGCAAGGGGAAACTGTGCGCTCCGTTGGGGTTGTCCAACCAGACGTACTGGCGGTGGGGGTCGTCCAGGGCTGTGACGCCGAACCGGGTTCGGTCGGGGTGGCCCAGTGTCTGGAAGGCTGTGACGGCGTGCTCGATGGTGTCCCACAGCCGGCGCGGCCCGCGGTGGACGACTTCCCAGGTGCCGTCCTCGCTGGGGGTGAGCTGGGCCTCGGCCAGGGCGTCGGCGGTGTGCGCGACGACGCTGCCGGATTGTTGGCCACCGGCTACCCGCAGGCCGGGCAGGTGCAGCCAGAGGAACAGCGCCAGGTCAGGGTCGTCGGCCAGCAGCTCGGCCGGGTTCAGCGCCGTGGTGCCGCAGTGCGCCATGGCGGTGGTGGTGAAGCCGATGGACTGCCCTGGCCCCAGTGGGCGCTCAGCGTGCTCGCGCAGGGGCATGAACCACGCCGGGTAGGGGTCGATGCGGCCGGTGACCTCGTCAGGGGCGGTCTTGTCCAGCACGAGCAGCGGCCCGGCGATCCCGGCGTCGAGGGGTGCGACGATCCGGCCGCCGTCGGCGAGCTGCCGGATCCACTCCGGGGGGATCCGGGTGATGGCGCAGGTGGCGAGGATCCGTTCGAAGGGGGCCTGCTCGGCCCAGCCGTTCGCGCCGTCGCCGGTGGTCAGGCGCGGGTGGCAGCCGATCTCGGCCAGGTGCTCTCGGGCCACCTCGATGAGCTCGGGGTGGATGTCAACCGAACAGACGTTGCCCTCGCCGAGGCGCTGGCACAGCAGAGCGGTGTTGTAGCCGGTGCCGGTCCCGACCTCCAGCACCCGGTGGCCGATGCGGGTGTCGAGCGCTTCGAGCATGACGGCCATCACGGCGGGCCTGCTCGATGACGAGGTGGGCAGCTCCTGCTCTCCGTCGCCGGCCGGGGCCGTCTGGGTGAGCAGCGCGGCACCGTCATCAGCCACCACCCGGGGGGTGAACAGGTGACGTGGGATAGCGGCAAACGCGCTGGTCCACTCTGGGTCGTCCAGCATTCCTTGGGCGACGAGCTGGGCGGCCAGCCCAGCGGCGCGAGGTCTCCAGTCGGTGTCCGCGATGACGGTGTCCATGGGTCTACTCTCCGGTCAGTTCCTCAGCGATGGCCTCGGCGATGGGCAGCCCACACTCCTCGGCCAACCACCCCCACATCCCTGACCCGTTGGCCTCCAGCGCCACCCACGCCCCGTCGGGTGTGACCACGAAGTCGAACGCGGAGTACGCCAACGACGCGGCACGCAGGTAGCGGGCGATGCCGGCGCGGATGTGCTCGGGCGTCTCAATCACCTCATACCGCAGCGAGGCGTAGTCGCTGCGCCAGTCCACAGACGACTCGCTGCTGCCGGCGTGGATGGCCACGGCGAACAGACGATCCACACCCACGGCCATGACCCGGCTCACACCGCTTCTCTGTCTGCCCGTCGATAGCGACCTCGCCCCGCCAACCGTCGTGACCGGCGTCCAGGTGCTTGCTGACCTCCGCAGCCGACCAATCACCAGCGTTGCTGAGCACGAGCACCACCGATTCGACCGCTGTCATGATCAGTCGTCCGGGACGGTGTAGGAGTCATCGACGATCTTGCCGTCCAGCCCCGTCTTCTCCGGAATCGTCCGCTGCGTGGCTGGCGTGCGGTGCTTGGCCCGCACCACCCCGCCGGGGCCGGCGGTGGGTCGGGGTGCCACACCGCGCAACACATACGGGCGTAGGTGACTGAGTGGCTCGTCACTGACCGGGGACATGGCCAAGTCCATCGGAAATCGGTGCTGGGCTGGCATCAACGGATCGCGGTCCACGGTGATCGCCTCCTTGGCCCACGGCTCACCCAAGCATCGGCTTCACCGTAGACGGACTCTCAACCCGTATGCGGCGTGGGATCACCCCGAATGGCCCACACGGGTTTTTCGACCGGGGTCATGGCGGGATTGTCCTGCGGACACGCCATACCCTCTGCCGATAAACACCGGAGGCCTTGGTGGGGAGGTTGCCATGGAAGATCGTGAGCCGACGGTACGCAGTCGGGAGCTGGGTGCGGGGTTGCGGGAGGCGATAAAGGGTGCTGGGCTCAATGGCCGAGAGGCCGGGCATCTGCTCGGCTGGTCGGAGAGCTGGGTGTCGCGACTGCTGTCGGGCAAGCGCGGTGGCAACCCGCTGGATGTCGCCGCGTTCCTCGGAACGTGCCGGGTCAAGAACCCCGAGCGGGACCGGTTGCTCGGGCTGTGTCAGGACCAGCACACCCCGGGCTGGCTGCAGCAGCACGGCTCCCGGCTGCCCAAGCAGCTCAGAACTTTGATCAACCACGAGGACAAGGCGGTGACGATCAGCGACTTCGAGGCGATATTCGTGCCTGGACTGCTGCAGACCGGGGACTACGCCCGTGCTGTGATCAGCTGTAATGTCAATATGCCGGCCGAGGAGGTCGAGGAGCGGGTGGAGGCCCGGTTGGCCCGGCACAGCCTGTTCACCCGCGACTACCCGCCACGATTCACCTTCTACGTGCACGAGTTCGTGCTGCGCACGCCGGTGGGTGGCCCGGCGGTGATGTTCGACCAGCTGGATCACCTGCTGCGGATGTCGGTGCGCTCCTCCCTCACGCTGCGGATGGTTCCGGCTGCGCTCGGCGCTCACACGGCTATGACTGGGGCGTTTCGACTGATGGAGTTCACCGAGTTCAAGCCGGTGGTCTACCTGGAGAGCGAGACCTGCAGCCTGTTCCTGGAGAAACCGGAGGAGATCGCCGCCTACCACCGTATCCTCGCGGGGCTGGCGGACGTCGCGCTGGACGAGGGAGAATCGCGGGAGCTGATTGCCACCCTGGCAACCGAGCTCTACGCCGATCGAGAGGACCAGGATGACCGTGCCTGAGCCGGACGGCATCATCTGGCACACGAGCAGTTACAGCGGCGCTCACGGTAACTGCGTCCAGGTCAGCTGGCGCACCAGCAGCTATAGCGCCGCACACGGCGGCTGCGTCGAGGTCGCGCCGACGCGGGAGCGGGTCCTGGTGCGCGACTCCAAGAACCCGGAGGGCCCCGCCCTGGCCGTTCCCTCCCCAGCTTGGCACACGTTCCTCACCACCGTCATCCCCTGACCACAGCATCGCGGCGTCGGCATCGCCGAGCTGAGCCATCGGGAGCTAGGCAATCGTGGTCACAACCCGTACCGATTGGCGTGAGCTGATCGTGGAGGTTCCCCGGGATCTGGTCGGGGCGAATGAGCCAGTGATCACTCAGGTCGATGAGGATCACATCGCGGCGGGCGGCACTGGCCGGTCACTGTCCAGCTCGTGCAGCAAGCCCTCGATCATGGCCGATATGCTCGAGTGGCGAAGACCACAACGTCCTGGAACTTGACGACATCACCACCGCATCATGGGCCCGGCTCGGCGCCAACCTCACCTCACCCGACAAGCTCGTAGTACGCCAACTCGGCCCACGCCGGCTGTGGACAGAGGAACGCCCAACCTTGGTCGGAGTTCACCGCGCCTTTCACGACTTCGGCGGCGGCCACACCAGCCAGCTCCCAGGACGCACCGCAGCGGGAAGCGTTGGTTTCTCATCCGGTCATGCAAGTAGCGCAGGTAGCGGGGACCCGACGGAGTTAATGCACCGGCTGCGGTGGGCAATGACCGCCCCCGCAGTGCGCACGTGGCGGGTTGCCAGCCAGGGGCCAATGGTACTCAGTTAAGGAGCTGACCTGGGAGAACGGAGTCGTTGACGGCGTCGGAACAGCGTGCTGCCGCACACGCTGGGCACTCTCATGGGGTACTGCCCCGGTATTCCACGAGGATATTTCTCCACCGGATGATTCGCGATCGTCGTTTGGGAAGGTTTAGCCGCGCTC
>JBATXM010000260.1:0-84202 GCA_049673305.1 Pseudonocardiaceae bacterium
GAAACGGAGCGAGGAACCAGGACACGAACACTGGGATGGGACAACCGCCCGGGAAACCGGCGGAACACAAAGGTCCCAGGTCCTACACCCTGGCGAAGCAACCGCGCCAGTCTCCGACCCTCCTCCAGGCAGAATCGTACCCACGGGAGGGCATCGTTCGACGGGTTCCAGGCACCTTCTCCAACCTGCGCCAAGATCCGGTAGTAGGCCTCGGTGTTCCGGCCCAGGTACTCCTCGATGCTGCTGAGTTCCTGAGCCAGAATCTGCTCGCGGGCCAGTACGAGAGTCTGGAGGCATCGAGACATCCGGCCGTTGCCGTCGCGAAAAGGATGGATCATCACAAGATTGAGATGGGCCATGGCACCCTGCACAATAGCCGGGGTCGTGCCGTTGGACTCCAATTCCTCGACCAGCTCCTGGGCAAGCTCTGGCACGAGATTGTGGTCCGGCGCTTCGTAAACAAGCTCGTCGGTGGTGTCGTTCCGAATCCAGATTGGCCCGGGGCGCCACCGCCCAGGCCAGGCGTCGAGTGAATACTCTGTCATCATGAAGTGCAGGCCCCGCAGCAAAGCTGTGCTGTACTCAAAATGGTCGTCTTTGGCCAGACCGATGACGTAGGTCATGGCACGGCGATACCCAGACACTGCCTGGTGGTCGAGCCCGTCAGCGTCGGTCAGCTCCTCGCCTTCGATGGCGGCGATGGCATCTTCGACGGAGACGTGGTAACCCTCAATGCTGTTGGACCCCTGGATCGCACGGGCTGCCAGGACGCGCCGCACGGAGCCCACCCAGCGGCGGGGCTCCGCGGTGCTGAACCGAAGCTGCTTGCGGACGCGACCGATCGCCTGGAGGGCGGCGTCCTCCTCGGGCCCCAGCGGTGGGGTCTGGTAGATCACGGTTCCACCCAGCGTTGATTAACTGATATGACCTTTGCATCGTATTGATAGTATCAATGCTCCGGCGAGTAGTATCATCTTGGTAGGACAGCTTGTGGCCGATGCCGAACCCGCAACTCACGGCAGCGCACGCCTATAAAGATCAAATAAGTTCGGCCTAGTCCCGGCAGGTTCGGGGGCACCGATCCGGGGCCACCTCGAAGATCTCATCCGGGTCCTCGACCAAGTTCCGCGACGCTGACACCGAACCCGGCTGTTTATCCCACGGCCTCAGCAGCACGACCGCCCTTGCACCCGATCAGCTGAACGGTCCCGGCCAGCGCATTCGAGGTTGCAGCTTTGGTTACACCAGCCGCAGGATGATCAGCCGCTGGTGCTCGCGGACTACGGCGTAGACGATCAGCCCGGCCCCGCCGCCGTAGGTGATCGTCCACTGGTCGGTCGCCTCGTCGTAGGCCGAACGGGACTGCTGGCGCGAGTTTTCTCGCAGTTGCTCGGTCCGAGCGTCGATCTGCTCGCGTGCGGCGGCCGAGAGACTGGCGTAGTGCTCGCGCGCGATCTCTAGCCAAACCAGCCCATAGCGCGGCATCGTTTACAGTTGCGCCCAGTTCCCAGCCTTGTCGCGCTCCCATAGCTCGGTGAAATCCCCGGTCCGGGCCCGGGCGAGCTGTGCCTGCTCTTGCTCGGACAGCGGATTCGCCCGGATCGCCGCGATCGCCCACCAGCGGCCGAGCACCGCCTCGGCCGGCGCGAGATCAAACTCGGCTCCAGCCCGGGCCAGCGCATCGGCGAACTCGGCCTCGAACTGCGCACACTCGGTCGGCGACGCTGCGGTGAGGATGGCGCGGATCGCCGGGCCGGAACGCTCCAGCTTCGTCGTCGCGGCGCTCATCTGTTCAGTATCGGTCATCCGGCCGTGCGTCGGTGGGACGGGTCGGTGCCGGGCGTGGCGCGCAGCGCAGCTGCGGAGCTCGCAGTATGGTGATGGTATGACCGTCCGGAAGCTCACGATCTCGCTACCCGAGGAACTCGACCGTATTGTGCGGATTGCCGCCTCGGCGGCTGGGTTGTCCGTCTCAGCATGGCTGGCGCAAGCCGCCGCCCAAGTAGCGGTTGAGCAAGCCATTGTCGCAGACGGGCGGGCTGCGCTCGAGGAGTTCGTTGCCGAGAACGGTCCGATCACCACTCACGAGGATCAGGACGTCTGGGTGGCTCGGGTGCTTGCCGATGCTGGTGCCGGTGAGCATCGAGCCGCGAGCTGATGCCCGCTTTGCTCTATGACACCGGTGCCCTGGTAGCGGCCGAACGCCGGCACCCGCTGATCTGGCGGCTGCATGACCGAGCCAACGCTGCTGGGATCGCGCCGGTGGTGCTGGTGGTCGTCTTGGCTCAGGCCTGGCGCGGGGGGCCCCAGCACAACCTGTCCCGATTGCTGCGCGGATGTCGCATCATGCCGGACGACGAGATCAGCGGTTGGGCTGCCGGTCGAGCCTGTGCCGCAGCGGGCACCTCGGACGTGGTGGATGCCCTCGTGGTGGTCACCGCCACGCAGCTCGCAGCACCTGTGGTCACCAGCGATCCTGACGATCTCGCCCACCTTGCCGCCAGCCTCGGCGCCACGCTCGCGCTCCATGCACTCTGAAGGCGGCTATCGCGCAGTGCAGTGGGCGCCGATGACCCGGGGGACGCAGTCCGCGTAGTTCAGCAGCAGGTCCACCGCCGCGTCGTTGCGGGTGGTCTCGCGCTCGATGACGTTCGCCGGTGGGTAGAAGCCACCTTGGGTCAGACTGGTGGGGTACATCTCCATGGTGTAGGACCAGATGTGGTGCTGCGACCACATCCAGTCACCGATCGAGCCGTCGTTGATGTAGAGGTGGCTGGACTGCTCCGGGGTGTAGCCGTTGGTGGCGGCCAACTGCTCGCCGAGCTTGCGGAAGGCCGCCGCGTCGGAGCTGTCCAGGCCGGGGCCGGTGTCACTGGCGGTGAAGCCGTAGGGCCAGAGCACCAGCTCGGAGAAACTGTGGAAGTCGATGTGGGCGGTGATCTGCTGTACGCCCCAGATGACCCGGCTGTTCACCCAGTCCCGGAGCTGCGCCGTTTCCGGCGCGGAGAACGCGGCGCTGCCGTGGTAGGTGTCGCTGCCGGGATTGGCGCTCGACCCGTCGCAGCAGGCCCACTCGTCACCCCAGTTCCGGTTGAGGTCGGTGCCGATCTCGGCGCTCCCCGGGGTCGGCTGGCGGTTCTTGCGCCACAGCCCGAAAAGACCGGTGGAGATGTCGTACTCGGCGCCGTCCGGGTTGGCCATCGGCATCACCCAGATCCTGCGCGACTTCACCAGCGCGGTGATGGCCGGATCGGTGCCGTAGCCCTGCGCCAGGCGCCGCACGATGTGCAGGCACATCTCGACGGTGATGTGCTCCCGGGCGTGCTGAGCGCAGCTGAACAGCACCTCGGGCTCGTGTTTATCAGTGCGCACATCGTCGCTGATCTTCACCAGCAGCAGCGGTCGACCCTGCGCCGACCGGCCGTAGCGGGACACCACAACCTGGTTGGGGTGCGCGGCGGCCAGTGCGTCCAGCTCTGCGGTGAGCTTGCGGTAGTTGTGGTAACCCTGGTACCCGATCGGGAACTCACCCGGTGCCACCAACCTCGGCACCGGTGCCGAGGTTGGGAGCGGGAGCAGCCGCAGCCCGCTGGCGCGCAACCGATCCGCCTGCGCGGGAGTGGCCTGGACTTCCAGATAGTCGCGGCCGCCGGCGAGCACGTCCATGCCTTGGCCCAACACCGTGGAGCGCGCGGCCGCGTTGTCCACCCCAGACACCCGGTAGGCCGACACCGGCGGGGGCGGAAGCGGCGGCGCGGCTGCGGCGAACGGAAGGGCTGCGGCGAACGGAACAGCCAGTGCGAGCATCGCCAACGCAGCGATCACGGCAACACGGCGCATCGACATTGCGCGGAGCCTAGCGAGCACACCCCTTCCCGTATTCAGGCACTGCGCTGTCCAGTCGCCGATAGTTAGACATCAGTGCATCATATTAGCTATGCTGTGATGCGTGAGGACGACGCTCAGTCTCGATGACGACATCGCGGCGCAGCTTGACCAGCTCCGCGCTCGCGGCGATCGGTCCTTGCGGCAGCTGGTCAACGAAGCGCTGCGAGTGGGATTGGCGTGTCTGGATCGCGAGAACACAACGCCGCGCGGACCCTTCACCCGGGCGGTCTCGCTTGGTGCACCGCGGCTTCCGGACGTCGACGACGTCAGCGAGGCGCTTGCGATCATCGAGGGTGAGAGTTACCAGTGATCGTGATCGACGCCAACCTGCTCGTCTACGCTCACGTCACGTCCTACTCCCAGCACGAGGCGGCCCGGGCGTGGTTGGAGAAACAGCTGGTTGCGGTGCCGAAGGTGGGGTTGCCGTGGGCGAGCCTGCTCGCGTTCGTGCGGTTGGTCACCAACCCCCGGCTGTTCACCGAGCCGGAGTCGATCACCGACGCCTGGGGCCAGGTTGCTGCATGGCTGGACGCCGACCCGGTCTGGACGCCGGCACCGACCGCGCGATATCGCGAGGCGCTGGGCGTCTGCCTGGCGCGACCAGGGCTGCGCGCGAATGATGTTCCGGACGCTCACCTGGCTGCCCTCGCCCTCGAGCACGGGCTGCGACTGGCGACCAGCGACAGTGGCTTCGCCCGATTCTCGGGCCTGGAATGGTTCAACCCCCTGGCGCCGGCATGACGAAGCGCGTGGTGGTCGGCAGCTCGAGGGCGTGCGAAGCTGGCGGGGTGACACGCGTTGTCGTGCTGGATTACGGGTCGGGGAATCTGCGCTCCGCCGAGCGAGCGCTGCGGCGGGCGGGCGCGGAGGTGACGGTGACCGCCGACGTCGACGCCGCGCTGAACGCTGACGGGCTGGTAGTGCCGGGGGTCGGGGCCTTTGCCGCCTGCATGGCCGGGCTGCGCTCGGTGCGCGGTGACCGCATCATCGGTCGCCGGTTGGCTGGCGGGCGCCCAGTGTTGGCAATCTGCGTCGGGATGCAGGTGCTGTTCAGCCACGGCGTCGAGCACGAGGTACAGACCGACGGGTGCGGTGAGTGGCCCGGGACCGTGGAGCGGCTGAAGGCCGACGTGCTGCCGCACATGGGATGGAACACCGTCGCGCCACCAGCGGGTTCGCGGCTGTTCGCGGGTCTCGACGTGGATGCCCGCTTCTACTTCGTGCATTCCTACGCCGCCCGCCGCTGGGAACTGGACAGCTCAGAGCCGCTGGCGCCGCCGCTGGTGACCTGGGCCGAGCACGGCGAGCCGTTCGTCGCTGCAGTGGAGAACGGGCCGCTGTGGGCGACCCAGTTCCACCCCGAGAAATCCAGTGATGCCGGTGCGCACCTGCTGCGCAACTGGATCGAGACGCTGTAACCGAGGCGGTTGGGGAAGGCTGACCCCCGCTCAAGGAGTATCTGGGACGGTCGACCGCCAGGTGAGTTTGACCTCGAAGTTGCCCGACATGCCCGTCTTAGCGATCACCGCGCCGAACTCCGCATCCAGCCGCACACCGAAAGTGATCTCTACGTCGTCCGGTTGGCAGGCCATGGCCCGGAACTGTGTCAACGCGACGATCGCCGCGTCGCGCACCTCGTGCAGCGCTGTCTCGAAAGTCGCCCCAGCTTCGCGGATCCTTCCTTGCCGCGACACCCGCGCGATGCCTGGCTCCTCATCGACGTCGACGAGTACCGAACCTCCGCCTTCAAGTTCGAATCGGGCCAGCTCCGGCACAGCCGCACCTCTCTTCATGGCACGCCGCTGGTGACAGCGTCGCTAATGTCCGCACGGGATGGTCAGCCATTCCCCGGGTGGTATTCCCTGTCGAACTTCGTCGAGTTCGTCGAGAATCTTGTCTAACCGGCTGGGGTCGCTCAGGTACTCTAAAACCGCGCGGTAGAATGCATCGCGCATGGCCGTCGGCATGGAGTCAGACGCACTGTAACACAGTGTCTTGGCGTTGGTTAGCGCGGCGGAGATTTTTTTGCTGACGTCGTCTGGATAGACGCCTTGGTTCACTTTCTTGTTCACAGAGAAGGCGCCATCACCGATATGCGGCCAGATCGCCTGCGCCTTGGCGGTCGCCAGGTACTTGATCAGTTTCCGCGCTTGCGGGGTGTCATTGAACATGACTGCCATGTCGGCCGACACTTGAAAAGCTCCGTCAGCGACACCGGCGGGAAAGGGGAAGAAATCGAAATCTTTCCCTGGTGTCAACGTTTCCCCTGGATAATTCTGGTATCTGGTTATGATGGACGAAGGTTGATGATCCCAGTAGCATCCGGGCCGGTTCTTGAACATCGGAGATCCGGCGTCCGACCAGTCGGTCAACAGCGACGGCAGGGGTCCCGTGGTGGCCGTGATTATACCCCATTCCTGCCATGCCTTCTTGACCTCCTGTGAGGTCCATGGCAGCTTGTCGGAAGCCCACTGTTGGTAGATTTCTCTACCGAACTGGTGCAGCAGGATGTCTTGGATCCAGTCCGTGCCGGGCCAGCCGGAGATCGGGGTCGAGCCCATGCCCATGCACCACGGCCTGCCGCCCGTCTTGGCTATGGTCTCACCCCGGGTGACGAGCTGGTCCCAGGTCTGAACCGCTGGCTCGGGCCGCTGCTTCGGATCGTACCAGATGATGCTCTTGAGGCTCGCCTTGACCACTACCCCATATAGGCTATTCGTGCCCAGTTTCTGGACTTCCGGCCATTGTTTGATGTATAGGTCCCGCTCGGGCTTGTCAATCACATCGTCCAGGCTGTGCAGCTTGTTGTTTTTTAGGTAGTGACGCAGATCGCCGAGGCTGGGAGAAATCGACATGTCCGGAGGTGTGTCGTTCTGGACTTCTGCGGCCAGGTCCTCATCCAGAGCGCGCGTGCCCTGATAGTAGACCTTCACACCGGTGTCCTGCTGGAACTGATCCAGCACCTTCTGAAAATCCTGCGCCTCCGTGTCGTTCCAGGAACCTAGTACGCTCACCGAGCCGGCCGGATCCAGGGTGGAGCATGCCGCGAGGATGGCATTGATGAGAATGATCACAATGATCAGGGGAGTCGTTCGGCGCCTGACGTGTCTCATCTCAGTCGATACCTGTATTCCTCTATCCGCGGCCAGAGTCCTAACGAGATTAACAGGAAGATCAGGCTAGCCATGACGGGGATGGCGTATCTACCGTCGGCATACTTGTCGGCACTCTTAATCTCGTCATCGAAGTTCCCTGTCCGCTTGGCTGGCCCCTTGTCGGGGAACTCTTCTGTGGTTTTTCCGGTGGACTGGAGTTGGGAGAAGAATTTTTCGACAGTGGGACCGCACTCGTCGTGCGCGCGCCCGCAATTTTTATTTATCAGCTCACCCAGTGTCTGCTGCCCTCGGTCATCTGCTACGGATGGCTGCTTTTGCCTCATGTGCACGGTCTCGGTCAGGGTGGCCCCGGAATTTTCCAGTAGACGCTGGGAGGCCTCTGCGGAGGACGTCACGATGAACAGCCCGATCAGGGCTAAAGTGGCAACCAGTAGTGGCCAGTTTGCGGCACGCCTGAATCGACGTCTCAGGAATACCTGGGTCGCAACAAGCAACACGAACAGGAGGGCAATTGGTAGGACCCACTGAAGAAGGTTCTCGGTCGTCGTCGAACTTGTGGAGATTTGATCGTTCAGCAACCCAGTCTGATCCATCACAAGCTTGTTGAGTTCGTCCAAGATCGGACTTTCTCCGCCGTGTAGTAGCTGCGACGCGGACCACAGGTCGGCGATACCGACCGCAGTTCCGAAGTGCTCTTGGGCCTGTCCGATCAAGCCTGAGTAAGCCTCCAATAGCGCCTCAAGCAACTGTATTCGCTGGTTGCCCTCGGGCGTTACGTTGTGCTCGGCGACGACTTGGATCAGCCGCTGCCTGGCGCTCGTCAGCTGATTCTGATACTCCAGGCCTGGGCCGATGAGCTTTACTTCATCATCACTCCGGAAGCTGTCGACGGCCGCGCTGTCGGCTTTCACCAGGGCGTCTCGTGCCGCGAGCACGTCAAGAATCGCGGGAGCCGTGGTGTTATGCACCGTCTCGACGGTGCTGTGCACTTTCTGGAACACCCACCAGGACGTGCCGCCGACCATCACGGTGAGGATCAAGAGGAGTGCACGCAGGACTCGCAGGGTCTCGCCTGTCGTGGTTTTCGGCACTATCGACGGCACCGCAGCCACAGAATCCGCGGTCGCCTGGTTAGCCATGTCGCCACCACGTGGTCCAGGGGCGGGCCGCATTGGCTAGGTCGACCAGGACGCCGTGGTCGTGAGAGTTGCGGGCTTGCCGGCGGGCGAGCCCACGGAAGGAACTTTCGAGCAGCTTGCAAAGCCCCCGCTCACTGACGGGGGCACCAAGGACGTCGTGGCCATTCAACTGCTCGTCGCCCCCGGTCGTGAGGACCCAGGCCAGCGCAATCTCTCGCACAGCCGTCGTGAGGCGCTCCCGAGTGGCGCCATCTGGATCGCCTCCGTCCAGGTATCGGGCCGGCCGCCGCAGCCGATTTACCACCTCGCTGAAATCGGCGGTCGTTGGGAGCCGGATCCCCTTATCGGGACCCGCTGCGAGGCGTCCGGAGAGGATTCGCACCGCGGCGATCCAGGCCGCGTCGCGGTGCGGGGAGACATCGGGTACCTCGTCGAGGATCGCCACGGCCCCCTTCCTTTCGCCACGGCGCAGGCAGATGCGGGCGAGGCCGAATGCGGCACTGGCCTGCGAACGGTCTCGCTGCCAGATCGCTTCATAATAACGCTGAGCGTCGTCGAGATTGTCCAGTTGCTCGTAGCAGAAACCGAGCGCCAGCTTCGGTGCGTCTTCTCCGGGCAGCGCTTGGTAAACCTCGGTAAATTTTGATTCAGCGTCGATGATCTTGTCGTTTGCCAGCGCGAGCAGCCCGCGGTGCCAGGCCATGCGCCAGTCGTCGTCAGTGGTCCTACCAAGAATCTCCTCGGCCCTGCGTAGGCATTCTTGGGTATTCTGGAACGCACCCAGCCCCAGGTATGCTCGGCAGGTGCTCAACTGGATCTCGACGGATTCCTGCTCAAACGTCGAGAACTGCTCGATGAGTCGGCACGGATCGGTTACGCTCACCCGTGCCAAAAAACTCGCCGCTGGATCCTCTGGAGCTGGCCGCAGTGCTGGCAGACCGGTGGCCACCGCGACTGCGGTGGGGAGACCGTTGTCCAGCGCCGCATCGCGCTCGACGGCACGGTTGGTCGTCCAGCTATCCAACGGCGGCACCTTGCCGAGCCCAGCGTCGAGTAGGGTCGCCGTATCTGTGAACACGGTTGAGGGCTCGGGGTGGGGCTGTCCGTCTCGCAGCGCGAGAACCTCGCGGAGGACGCCTCTGAGTTGTTGGGACATAGTTGCTGCGGACGGGAAACGTTTGCCGGCCTCGTCGTGGGCCGCCCGCTCCAGAACTCGACGAAAGGACTCGATGCTGAACGAGATTGGGGTTTTCTGAGCCGCCTGGCCGACCCGTCGTACATCCGCGATCACCTCGAGTAAGTATTCCAGAGTTTTTCCGACTGCATACAGATCTGATTGCACCGTCAGGCCACGCTTCCGCTCTTCCTCCCGGACTTGGAAACCGCTGTTCCAGGTGTTGGGAGACCATCTGTCGCGGATCCCGCGGACCGCCCCAAGATCGATGATTTTTATGCGGTTCGCGCTTCTGATCACATTGCTCGGGCTCATGTCGCAGTACAGCAGTCCGTGGCGATGCAGGTAATCCACTGCGTCGAGGATTTCGATACCGTAGGCGATGACATGTTCGACCAGCAGTGGTCCACCTAACGGATCTCCATCTTCGCCGGCAATGTCCCTGATGTCCTTCAGTGACGGTCCGCCAATGTACTCCATCACAATATAGCCGGTCAGCGTGCTGGAAGTCGGCTCCTGATGGGTGGTGAAGTTGAAGATGCGAACAATGTTGGGGTGATCGACAGCGGTCAGGAAGCGCCGTTCTGTCACCTCCCGTGTCATCGCGCGCGCATTGTCAGTATTGATCAGTCCTTTGAGGGCGACGAAGTTGCCATCCAGGTGGGTGTCCTTGGCCAGGTAAACCCAACCAGCGCCACCGCGCGCCAAGCAACCGACGACCTCATACTGGTTCGCGACGAGATTACCCGTGGTCAATCTCGGGGGTTCAGAAAACTCCGAAGGGGCCCGAACCTTGGTGGCGGGGTTGGGCAGGTCGAGAACCGGCAGTGACACGAGACCTGCGCACATCCATTCTTTTAAGGATGACCGTGCAATGCTCAGGCTGGGTGAGAATTCCTCGCGGAAGGCGAGCAGCAGTCGATGCCCCCGCTTGGCGAGCGGCTCCAGTATGTCGGTCACCAGCTCGACCGGCTTCTCAGAGTCGTCTATGCCGTCCACCACAATGGTCATCGGTGGTAGGCTGTCCAGGAGTTCGGTGGTGGGTTCAGTTGATGGGGCCATCCGGATGCCTGTGCGGTCGACAATGCGCCCTAACACTTCTCCTGGCGTCTGCCCGGTGGCATCAACGGCGAGATGGATACTGCCGGGCTGGGGAACGGTCCCTTCAGGGGCCTTCGTCACAAGCGGGGCCGCTGGACTGGGTCGCTGTTCCCGGTCGGCAAGGAAGATGACACGGCGCAGGGTAGCCGACTGTGGCGAGTCTGGGTTCCCGGTGACGATGATCATAGTGTTGTCGGTGTCCTGGCGGCGCTCGATCCAGGACACAATCTCTCGGGCGAGCTTGTCATCGACGACCTGTGGTTCTCTGTTCTCGACGAGACTCAGATCGGAGGACGTGGAGCCTTCTACCCATTCTTGCACCCGGGGAAGGTGTCGAAGAATTGCTTCGACAGGAAGCATGTAAGAAAACCCCAACTCCTCGTCGGCGTATCTGCTGACCACCATGCCGACGACGCGTTGTGTCAGCTCATCAAAAACGGGCGCACCGCTGAAGCCCGGCCGCACCGGACCGCCCGACGATGCCGGGTCCATCTGCACGCATTCGATGCCTGGCCCGCCGTTCCCGGCCAGTGTTGCGCTCAGCCACAAGCCGTTCTCCAGGCCTCGAGGAAACCCACAAGTGGAGACGGTGCGGCGCCAGATCATAGGTATTCGGCGCAGGGGGGTGGTCGAGCCTTCGGGCTGCGCCGCCTCGAGCTCGAGCAAGGCGATGTCGCCGCCGTCGGTGCTGTTGGGCGGAATCCACCCGCCGGCCGCGACCCGCGCTCGCGCTGACCGCATCGGTTGCACACCGACGAAATCGATGACCACCTCGGTATTGGGTGCCGAGTCCTCGGTACCGTGATCATCGGACCGGGGGAGGACATGCGCGCAGGTCAGCACGTGTTGGGTGCCCAGCAGGAGGCCGCCCCCCAGAACAGCGCCATGAGTGTCGCAGACCCGCACCCGCCATTGGATCTGCTCGACCAGCGCATCCGGAGAACCGCTGTGGTTCACTCTCCGCACCGGTCCAGAGTAGTGCGCGCGACGGTTCTAGGGTGGGCCGGTGAGTTTTGTGCTGCTGCCTGCGGTGGACGTCGCCGGCGGCCGGACCGTCCGTCTCACGCAGGGCGAGGTCGGCACCGAGACCTGGTACGGCGACCCGGTTGAGTCCGCGCTGGCCTGGCAGGCTGACGGAGCCGAGTGGGTCCACCTGGTCGATCTGGACGCGGCGTTCGGTCGGGGCTCCAACGCCGAGCTGCTGGCCGAGGTCGTCGGTAGGCTGGACATCGCGGTGGAGCTCTCCGGGGGTATCCGGGACGACGCGTCGCTGCGGCGTGCGCTGGGCACCGGATGCGCCCGGGTGAACCTGGGTACCGCTGCGGTGGAGAACCCGGCCTGGTGTCGCGCGGTGATCGCCGAGCACGGCGAGCGGATCGCGGTGGGGCTCGACGTCCGGGTCGTCGACGGGCGGCACATCCTCGCCGCCCGGGGCTGGACCGTGTCTGGTGGGGAGCTTTGGGACGTGCTCGAGCGCCTGGACGCCGACGGTTGCCCGCGTTACGTGGTCACCGACGTCACCAAGGACGGCACGCTGGGCGGCCCGAACCTGGATCTGCTCCGCGCGGTCTGTGCCCGAACGCAGGCTCCAGTGATCGCCTCCGGTGGGGTCTCCGGGGCTGGTGACGTGGCCGCGCTGGCCGCGCTGGCCCCGCAGGGCCTGGAGGGCGCCATCATCGGCAAGGCGCTCTACGCCGGGGCGCTCACCCTGCCCGCCGCGCTGGCTGCCGCCCGCTGATCGACGCTTAGGCTGAGGGGATGGCCGTTGCCGTGCGCGTGATCCCGTGCCTGGACGTCGACGCTGGCCGGGTCGTCAAAGGGGTGAACTTCACCGCGTTGCGCGACGCCGGTGATCCGGTCGAGCTGGCCAGCGCCTATGACGCGCAGGGCGCCGATGAGCTGACCTTTCTGGACGTCACAGCTTCCGCTTCGGGCCGGGAGACAACATATGACGTGGTCCGCCGCACGGCGGAATGCGTCTTCATCCCGCTCACCGTCGGCGGAGGGATCCGCGAGGTGTCCGATGTGGACCGCCTGCTGCGGGCCGGCGCGGACAAGGTGAGCATTAACACCGCCGCGGTGGCCCGCCCTGAGCTGCTGCGCGAGGCCAGCCATCGCTTTGGCGCGCAGTGCATCGTGCTCTCGGTGGATGCCCGGCGGGTACCTGCGGGGCATCCACCAACGCCATCCGGTTTCGAGGTGACCACGCACGGCGGGCGGCGCGGCACCGGGATCGACGCGCTGTCCTGGGCCGCCCAGGGCCAACAGCTGGGCGTGGGCGAGATCCTGCTCAACTCGATGGACGCCGACGGCACCAAGACGGGCTTCGACCTGGAGATGATCTCCGCCGTGCGGGCGGTTGTCACGGTCCCGGTGATCGCTAGTGGCGGCGCGGGTGCGATAGGGCATTTCCCGCCTGCGGTGGCGGCCGGTGCCGACGCGGTGCTCGCGGCCAGCGTCTTGCACTTCGGACAGTTGCGGATCGACGAGATCAAGGATGGTCTGCGCCGAGCGGGGGTGACGGTCCGGTGAGTGGGTTGGACCCGGCGATCGCCGGCAAGCTCACCCGCAATGCCGACGGGCTGGTGTGCGCCGTGGCGCAGCAGCACGGCACTGGCGAGGTGCTGATGGTGGGCTGGATGGATGACGAGGCGTTGCACCGCACGCTGAGTACCGGGCGGGCCACCTACTGGTCTCGCAGCAGGCAGGTCTACTGGGTCAAGGGGGAGACCTCCGGGCACACCCAGCACGTGCGCGAGGTACGGCTGGACTGCGACGGCGACGCCCTGCTGCTCGTCGTTGACCAGGTCGGCCCGGCCTGCCACACCGGGTCACCGACCTGCTTTGCCCAGGTCCTCGTGGGTGCGTAACGGTGTGCGCACGGCGGCGGGCACAATGGCTCCATGGTCAGCATCTCCGACACCGGTAGTGGTCAGCTGCAGCCGGACCGGAAGCGGTTCCGCGCCCTGGCGACTGATCGCCGGGTGATCCCGGTGACCCGGACGCTGCTCGCCGATGGCGAGACGCCGTTGGGGGTGTACCGCAAGCTCGCCCACGGCCAGCCCGGAACCTTCCTTTTCGAGTCAGCGGAGAACGGCTCGTCGTGGTCACGCTGGTCCTTCGTCGTGGCCCACAGCGCCGCCACGCTCACCGAGTCCGGTGGTCGCACGGTCTGGCGTGGGACGCCGCCGGTAGGGCTTCCGGGGGTTGAGGAGTCGTGGGTGGGCACTCCGCTGGAGGCGTTGCGCCAGACCGTCGCGGCACTGCACACCGAGCCGCTGCCCGATCTGCCCCCGCTTACCGGTGGGATGGTCGGCTACCTCGGCTATGACGCGGTCCGGCGCCTGGAGCGGCTGCCTGAGCTGGCGCTCGACGACCTACGGGTGCCTGAGCTGGTGATGCTGCTGGCCACCGACCTCGCCGCGCTGGACCACCACGAGGGCACCGTCACGCTGATCGCCAACGCGATCAACTGGGACGATTCCCCGCACCGCGTTGATGAGGCTTACGACGACGCGGTGGCTCGCTTGGACGCGATGGTCGCGAAGCTGTGCCTGCCGGCCCCGGGCAGCGCGGCCGTGTTCAGCCGGCCGGCACCAGAGTTCCTGCGCCGCCGCAGCCCGGAACAGCACCACGCCGCGGTCGAGGCGGCCAAGGAGGCGATCCGCGCTGGCGAGGCCTTCCAGGTGGTGGTGTCCCAGCGCTTCGAGATCGCCACCGACGCCGACCCGCTGGACATCTACCGCGTCCTGCGCACCACCAACCCCAGCCCGTACATGTACCTGCTCAACCTGGAGGAGTTCAGCATCGTCGGCTGCAGCCCGGAGTCGCTGGTGACGGTGCGGGACGGCAAGGTCACCACGCACCCGATCGCCGGCACCCGCCCACGCGGCGCCGACCCCGACGAGGACTGCCGGCTGGAGCAGGATCTGCTGGTCGATGAGAAGGAGCGCGCCGAGCACCTCATGCTGGTTGACCTCGGGCGCAACGACGTCGGCCGGGTGTGCCGCCCTGGCTCGGTGCACGTCACCGATTTCTTCCGGGTCGAGCGCTACAGCCACGTCATGCACCTGGTGTCCACCGTCACCGGAGAACTGGCGCCGGGATACACCGCGTTCGACGCGGTGGCCGCCTGCTTCCCCGCTGGGACGCTGTCCGGAGCACCCAAGCCCAGGGCGATGGAGCTCATCGAGGAACTCGAGCCCACCCGGCGGGGGGTGTACGGGGGAGTGGTCGGTTACCTGGACTTCGCCGGCGACGCTGACACCGCGATCGCCATTCGCACCGCGATGGTCCGCAACGGGGTGGCCTACGTGCAGGCCGGTGGGGGCATCGTCGCCGACTCCGACCCGGTGGCCGAGGACACTGAGTGCCTGAACAAGGCAGGCGCGGTGCTGGCCGCCATCGCCGCGGCGGGCACTTTGCGGCTAGCGGCCGGCCAAAACGGCGAAACTACTGCCGAGCCCGCCGGGTCGCTGCGTGCCTGAGCGCGCTCGCTCGCGCAGAGCCCTCGCGAGCACCATCGCGGCGTTGGTTGCGGCCTCGGCGATGCTCGGCGGCGCGGCGATGCTCAGCTGGGCCCAGCTCGATGTCCAGGTGCCGTTGCGCGGGATCGTCCAGGTGCGGGTACCGGGATCCGCCGTGGCGCCCGCATTGACTCCGCTGGCCCTGCTCGCGCTCGCCGCTGTGGCCGCGGCGCTGGCGAGCCCCGCCTGGGCACGGTGGCTACTCGGCGCGTTGTTGCTGGTCGCAGCGGCGCCAGCGATCGTTGCGGGGGCGCGGGTGCTCGACGGGCCTTGGCTCACCGGCGTCGTGATGTCCGCGGGTGAGCTGCCTGCCCGGGCGGTCCCGGTCGGGGCGGTCCGAGCGTTGTTCGCGGGGCCGACGCTGGCTGTGGGCGGGGCGGTGCTGCTCGCGGCGGCCGGGGTCGTCCTGGGGGTGCGGGGGCACCGGATGCCGCGGCTGGGTCACCGGTACCAGGCGCCGACGGCCGGCCCTGCGCACGACGTGCCTGCGGAGGGACGGTTCTGGGAACGGATGAACGCCGGCGAGGACCCTACCGCGTCGGGGCACCCCCGGTGACGGAGTGCCGAGCAGGGCGGAGCTAGCATCGATACCCGGCTGCGTACGGGGGTGGAAGGGGAGAGGCTTGAGTTTCCTGGAGGCGATCCTCGAAGGGGTCAGAGCGGACCTCGCGGTCCGCGAAGCCGCCGTCGATTTCGCCGAGATCAAGCGGCGCGCTACCCGGGTGCCGGCTCCCCGAGACGCGCTGACCGCGTTGCGGGGACCAGGGATCGGCGTGATCGCCGAAGTGAAGCGCCGCAGCCCGTCCCGGGGGACCCTAGCCGATATTCCGGATCCGGCCGCGCTCGCCGCGAACTACGCTGAGGCCGGCGCCCGCATGATCAGTGTGCTGACCGAGGGCCGGTGTTTTGGTGGCTCGTTGGCCGACTTGGACGCAGTGCGCGCCGTGGTGGACATCCCGGTGCTGCGCAAGGACTTTATCGTCAGCCCATACCAGGTGCACGAGGCACGAGCGCACGGCGCAGACGTGGTGCTGTTGATCGTCGCCGCGCTGGAGCAGAACGCGCTGGTGGCGCTCCTCGACCGGGTCGAGTCGCTGGGGATGGCCGCGTTGGTCGAGGTGCACGTCGCCGAGGAAGCTGACCGTGCGCTGGAGGCCGGCGCGACCCTCATCGGAGTCAACGCTCGTGACCTGCATACTTTAGTCGTGAACCCGGACGTTTTCAGCAGAATCGCGCCGGGGCTACCGGGTGGGGTGCTGCGCGTCGCCGAGTCCGGGGTGCGCGGACCTGCGGATCTGCTGGCCTACGCCGGTGCGGGTGCTGATGCGGTGCTCGTCGGTGAGGGGCTGGTGACCAGCGGCGACCCCAAGGCCGCCCTCACCCAGCTCGTCACGGCGGGGTCGCACCCAGCCTGCCCCCGGCCGGCCCGGTAAGTGACCCAGAGGAGGGATGAGCAGGGATATGGTCAGCATCCAGCCCGTTGCGCCCACCACCGCCCAGCCTGATTCTCGCGGCTATTTCGGCCGGTATGGCGGCCGGTTCGTGCCTGAAGCGCTCATCGCGGCCTTGGATGAGCTCGCCGCCGCCTATGCCGACGCCCGGTCAGATCCGGCGTTCACCGCTGTGCTGGACGGCCTGCTCGCTGACTACGCTGGCCGGCCCACGCCGATCACGGAGGCGCCCAGGCTCTCCGAGCACGCTGGTGGAGCGCGGATCGTGCTCAAACGCGAAGACCTCAACCACACTGGCTCCCACAAGATCAACAACGTACTGGGTCAGGCGTTGCTGACCAAGCGGATGGGTAAACCACGGGTGATCGCGGAGACCGGAGCGGGCCAGCACGGCGTCGCCACCGCCACCGCGTGCGCGCTGCTCGGGCTGCAGTGCGTGGTCTACATGGGTGAAGTGGACACCCAGCGCCAAGCGCTCAACGTCGCTCGGATGCGGCTGCTCGGCGCCGAGGTGGTGCCGGTGACGACCGGCTCCCGCACCCTGAAGGACTCCATCAACGAGGCGCTGCGGGACTGGGTGACCAATGTGGACACCACGCACTACCTGATGGGCACGGTCGCCGGGCCACACCCCTTCCCGGTGATGGTGCGCGACTTCCACAGGGTCATCGGGGTGGAGGCCCGCGAGCAGCTGCTGGCCCGCCACGGCCGGCTGCCTGATGCGGTGGCCGCCTGCGTCGGTGGCGGCTCCAACGCGATCGGCATCTTCCATGCGTTTCTCGACGACCCGCAGGTGCGCCTGGTCGGCTTCGAGGCCGCCGGCGACGGGGTGAGCACCGGCCGGCACGCCGCGACGCTGTCCGCCGGCGAGCCCGGGATGCTGCACGGTGCGCTGTCCTACCTGCTGCAGGACTCCGATGGGCAGACCGTGGAGACACACTCGATCTCGGCCGGGCTGGACTACCCCGGCGTGGGGCCCGAGCATTCCTGGCTCAAGGATACCGGGCGAGCCGAGTATCGGCCGATCACCGACGCGCAGGCGATGGACGCTTTCCAGCTGCTGTCCCGCACCGAGGGGATCATCCCAGCGATCGAGTCGGCCCACGCGGTGGCTGGGGCGCTGCAGCTCGGAGGGGAGCTGGGGCCGGGAGCCCTGCTGCTGGTCAACCTCTCCGGCCGGGGCGACAAGGACGTGGACACCGCGGTGAGCTGGTTCAACCTGCTGGAGGGACAATCGTGACCGCCCGGCTCGCGCCACTGTTCGAGGCCTGCGCTGCGCAGCATCGAGCCGCGCTGATCGGCTACCTGCCCGCCGGTTACCCGACGGTGGAGGGCTCGCGGACGCTGCTGCACGCCATGCTGGAGAGCGGTTGCGACCTGGTCGAGGTCGGAGTGCCCTACTCCGACCCGGTGCTGGACGGGCCGACCATCCAGGCCGCTGCGGACACCGCCTTGCGCGGCGGGTTTCGGCTGCGCGACGTGCTCTCGGTGGTGGAGTCAATCTCTGGCACAGGCGGGCGGGCGGTGGTGATGACCTACTGGAACCCGGTGCACCGCTACGGCGTGGACGCTTTCGCCCGGGATCTCGCCGTGGCGGGGGGACTTGGCGTCATCACCCCCGACCTAATTCCGGACGAGGCGGGGCCCTGGCTCGCTGCGGCGCGGGCGCACGACCTGGACCGGATCTTCCTGGTCGCTCCCTCATCCACCGACCAGCGCCTGGCGGCGACTGCGGCGGCGACCCGTGGCTTCCTCTACGCGAGCTCCGTGATGGGTGTGACCGGTGCCCGGGACGTGGTGAGCAGTGCCGCTGGAGAGCTGGTCAGCCGGGCGCGGAAATACGCGTCGGGCCTGCCGGTGGGCGTCGGGCTGGGTATACGCAACGGTGCACAGGCCGCCGAAGTGGCGGCCTTCGCCGACGCCGTGATCGTAGGCGCAGCCTTCGTCACCGCCGCCGCCGACGGTGGCGAGCCCGCAGTCCGCGCGCTGGCCACCGACCTCGCCACCGGAGTCCGCCGCCCTGCCCCGCAACCCGTCTAAACCTCGCGGCCGACCTGATCAACAGCGAAGTAGTGACGTGCCCAGGTCGGGAACTTGGCTGCTGCTCCTATCCAGGCGAGGTAGCCGTCTGGGCGAACGAGGACGAGCTGGTCGATGGGCCGGGCGGGAATCACGGGGTCGACCTGGGGTGGCAGGGCGAGCTGAGAAGCGTCGGTGCCGACCAGGACGAACCGGCCACCGCGTAGCGCGTCGTAGAGGCAGCCGTTGGCCAGTGGGATGTTGGGCGCGCGGGAGCCCACTCGGCGGTCCGCGCCGCGCGGGGCGGGATAGCGGAACCCGATGCCGGAGATGCTGCCGGTGACCTTGGCGGCGATCGGTGGTAGCCGCAGGGCCGCTCGGAGGAGAATGTTGCGTATTTGGCGCCCGAGCCATGGTCTGATCACGATTAGTCGAATGAGCGCGTCGCTGCTGAACAGGACCTCCCGCCCGATTGGGTGCCGTTCGGTGTGGTAAGTGTTCAGTAGTTGCTCGCCACCCCACCCGTGGACGGCGGCGGCCAACTTCCAGCCCAGGTTCGCGGCGTCCTGCATTCCGGTGTTCATGCCTTGCCCGCCGGCCGGGGAGTGGCAGTGCGCGGCGTCACCGGCGAGAAATGCCCGTCCCACCCGGTAGCTCGGGACCAGGCGCTCGTCGCTGTGGAAGCGGGAGAGCCAGCGCGCGTCGTGCATCCCGAAGTCGGTGCCCAGGGCGCTGCTGGTCACCTCCCGGATTTCGTCGAGTTCTACAGGGACGGAGTCGTCGACCTGGTGGCGTCGGTTCCAGGCGATGATGCGATACCACCCGTCGCCGAACGGGACGAGGAAGGCGAAGCCCTCGTCGCTGCTGTTGACCGCCAGCACGTCGCTGGGTGGGGAGCTGAGTCGCACGTCAGCTAGCATGATCGACTTGATGACCGGGTGGCCAGGGAAGGGTAGCCCGAGCGACGCTCGGACCATGCTGTTCACCCCGTCCGCGCCGACCACATAAGACGCACGGCAAGTCGCATCCGCGCAGTCGGCGGTGCGCACCGCGACGTCGACTCCTTGCGCGTCCTGAGTGAGCCCGGTGACCTTGGCGCCTCGAACGACGTTGACCCCAAGCCGGTCGACTCGCCGCTGGAGTACCCGCTCGGTCTCGTACTGAGGGGTAACCAACACCGAGTTGAACTCGGAAGGCAATGCCGTCAGATCGATCCGCGCGCTGCCGAGCAGCTGCAGCGTCCGCACCTGCGTGCCAGTCTTGGCGAGCTCGCGAGCTAGGCCGCGAATCTCCAGCATCTCCATGGTGCGGGCGTGCACCGCGAACGCGCGGGTCAGGTTCGACTCCTCGAGTCGCCGTTCCAGGATGATGACCCTGACGCCGGCTTCGGCCAGGTCTCCAGCCAGCAATAGGCCGGTCGGGCCGGCCCCGACCACCACGACGTCCACTTCCTCTTCCTCAGGAAGCTGGCTCATGTCTTCCGCCTCTCTCCAGGGGTGGCCAACCACTTCCTGCGCCGCTGGGAGAGCGGCTTGGCCGGCGGCCGTCGGCGAGGAGGTCCGCGGCTGTGCGGTACGGGTGGGAGATACCGTGTTGCCGTGCCAATTCTCGCTAGCATACCCAGTCCGGACCGGGGGGTCTGGTATCTGGGACCGTTGCCGATCCGCGCCTACGCGCTGTGCATTATTGCCGCGATCCTTGTGGCCATCCTGTGGGGGGAACGTCGCTGGCAAGCCCGGGGTGGTCAAGCCGGGACGGTGACCGACATCGCGGTGTTCGCGGTTCCGTTCGGTCTGGTCGGCGGCCGCCTTTACCATGTGGCCACGGACTGGGAGAAGTACTTCGGACCCGGTGGAGATCCGATCGCGGCGCTGAAGATCTGGCAGGGCGGGCTCGGCATCTGGGGGGCGATCGCGCTCGGCGGTCTGGGAGCCTGGATCGGCTGCCGACGCCGGGGCATCCCGCTGCCCGCGCTGGCAGACGCGCTCGCGCCAGCGATTGTCGCCGCACAGGCGATCGGCCGAGTGGGCAACTGGTTCAACCAGGAGCTTTACGGCGGTCCCACCTCGTTGCCTTGGGGATTGCAGATTCGCGAGCGGGTGAATCCGGACACCGGCGTGCCCGATTCGCTCAATGGGATCGCCCAGGGCCCACCGGTGGCGATCGTCCACCCCACCTTCCTGTACGAAATGCTGTGGAACCTGGGTGTCGCGGCGTTGGTCGTGTGGGCTGACCGGCGTTTCCGGCTGGGTCATGGGCGAGCCTTCGCCCTGTACGTCGCGGGGTACACCGCTGGCCGATTCTGGATCGAGCTGATGCGGGCTGATCCAGCTACGATGATCTTCGGTCTGCGGATCAATGTGATCACTTCAGTGGTGGTGTTCCTCAGCGCGGCGCTCTACCTGACGCTGGCCCGCCGCGGCCGGGAAGATCCGGAGACGCTCACGGCGCCCCAGCAGATCGCGCTGGCCTCCTAGCCGCCTGATGGACACCTGCCGGTTGCCGGGTCTGTCGAGACCCACCGCTAAACTGCCCGTTATGAGTAGACGCGCAAAGATTGTCTGTACCCTCGGCCCGGTCACCGCAAACCCGGAGAAGATCCGACAGCTGGTCAGGGCGGGTATGGACGTTGCTCGCCTGAACTTCAGTCACGGTACCCATGATGAGCATGCGCGGGTCTTTTCGATGGTTCGGGAAGCCAGCGACGAGTCCGGCAGGGCGGTGGGGATCCTGGCTGACTTGCAGGGGCCCAAGATCCGGCTGGGGCGATTCGCCGCCGGTCCGGTGCAGTGGCACCCCGGTGACGTGGTGCGGGTGACCGTAGAGGACGTCATCGGTACTCACGACCGGGTTTCCACCACCTATGCGGGGCTCGCCAAGGATGCCCGCGAAGGTGATCGGCTCCTTGTCGACGACGGCAAGGTCGCGCTGCTGGTGCGCAAGACCGAGGACACCGACGTGGTCTGCGAGGTGACCGAGGGCGGCTTGGTGAGTGACCACAAGGGCCTGTCCCTGCCAGGGATGAGCGTCTCAGTGCCTGCGCTGTCCGCCAAGGACATCGCTGACCTGGAGTTTGCGCTGCGGTTGCGGGTGGACATGGTGGCGCTGTCGTTCGTACGCTCCCCGGCTGATATCGATCTGGTGCACCGTGTGATGGACGGGGTGCCAGGCGGCCGGCTGCCGGTGATCGCCAAAATAGAGAAGCCAGAGGCGGTGGACAACCTCGAGGCGATCGTGCTGGCTTTCGACGCGGTGATGGTGGCCCGTGGTGATCTCGGGGTTGAGCTGCCCTTGGAGAATGTTCCGCTGGTGCAGAAGCGGGCTATCCAGGTCGCCAGGGAGAACGCTAAACCGATCATCGTGGCCACTCAGATGCTCGACTCCATGATCGGCAATGCCCGACCGACGAGGGCAGAGGCCTCGGATGTGGCCAACGCGGTGCTCGACGGGGCTGACGCGGTGATGCTCTCCGGGGAGACCAGCGTCGGTCGGTACCCGATCGAATCGGTGGAAACGATGAGTCGCATCGTGGAGGCCGTGGAAGTCGGCTCGCCGAACGTCCCACCGCTGAACCACGTGCCGCGGACTAAGCGGGGTGTGCTGTCCTACGCGGCCCGGGACATCGGAGAGCGACTGGAGGCCAAGGCCCTGGCGGCGTTCACCCAGTCCGGTGACACCGTCCGCAGGCTGGCCCGGCTGCACACCCACCTGCCGCTGCTGGCGTTCACCCCCGAGGCCCCGGTGCGCAACCAGCTCACGCTGACCTGGGGCACCGAGACTTTCCTCGTCCCGCGGGTTGAGACCACCGATGCGATGGTCCGGCAGGTGGATCACGCGATGCTCTCAATCGGGCGTTATCAGCCAGGTGATCTCGTAGTGATCGTGGCGGGATCTCCCCCGGCCACGGAGGGCTCCACGAACCTCGTCCGGGTGCACCGCTTGGGCGAGGAGGACCTTGGCTGACGCCGAGGCAGCTAGCGCAGACCGGCGACGTCCATGCCGCGGAGCTCTTTCTTCAAGTCGGCGATCTCGTCCCGGAGCCGGGCGGCCAGCTCAAACTGCAGCTCTCGAGCCGCACTCATCATCTGGTCGGTGAGCTGCTGCACCAGATTCGCGAGATCGGCGCGAGGCATCGACGTGATGTCTCGACTCTCCAACGCGCCAGCGCTACCCCGGGGCCGTCCTGGCTCGCCGGCGGCGCGCTTGCCCCGGGAGGCGTTGCGGCCGGATCCCCCCACCTGCACCGCAACTGTGTCCGAGGTATCGCTGGCCTCGGCGTACACCCGCTCGAGGATATCGTTGATCTTCTTGCGCAGCGGCTGCGGGTCGACCCCGCGTTCGGTGTTGTAGGCGACCTGCTTGGCTCGCCGCCGGTTGGTCTCGTCGATGGCCCGGCGCATTGAGTTGGTGACTGTGTCAGCGTACATGTGCACTTGGCCGGACACGTTACGGGCGGCCCGGCCGATGGTCTGGATCAAGGAGGTCCCACTGCGCAGGAAACCCTCCTTGTCCGCGTCCAGGATCGCCACTAGTGACACTTCGGGCAGGTCCAGGCCCTCACGGAGTAAGTTGATCCCGACCAGCACATCGAACTCGCCCAGCCGCAGCTGCCTTAGCAGCTCCACCCGACGCAACGTGTCTATATCGGAGTGCAGGTAGCGGACCCGAATGCCGAGCTCAAGCAGGTAGTCGGTGAGGTCCTCAGCCATCTTCTTGGTCAACGTGGTGACCAGCACCCGTTCGTTGCGCTCAGCGCGGATTCGTATCTCGTGTACCAGGTCATCGATTTGGCCCTTGGTTGGTTTCACGACGACCTCTGGGTCCACCAGGCCCGTTGGGCGGATGACCTGCTCGACGAACTCGCCACCGGACTGGGCCATCTCATACGGCCCCGGGGTCGCCGACAGGTACACCGTCTGGCCGATCCGGTCCTGGAACTCTTCCCAGCTCAACGGCCGGTTGTCCAGTGCGGAAGGCAACCGGAAACCGTGCTCCACCAGGGTGCGTTTGCGCGACGCGTCACCCTCGTACATTCCGCCGATCTGCGGCACCGTGACATGCGACTCATCAATGATCAGCAGGAAGTCCTCGGGGAAATAGTCCAGCAAGGTGGCCGGTGCTGAGCCGGCCGCACGCCCGTCGATATGCCGCGAGTAGTTCTCGATACCGGAGCAGAATCCAACCTGACGCATCATCTCCACGTCGTACTGGGTCCGCATCCGTATCCGCTGAGCCTCCAGCAGCTTTCCTTGCTTCTCCAGCGCGGCAAGCCGGTCTGCCAGCTCGGATTCGATGCCGGTGATTGCGCGCTCCATCCGCTCCGGCCCGGCGACGTAGTGTGTCGCTGGGAAGATTCGCACCTCGGGCACCTCCCGTACCACCTCCCCAGTGAGCGGGTGCAGGTAATAGAGCGACTCAACCTCATCACCGAAGAAGTCGATGCGGACCGCGAGTTCTTCATAGGCAGGGATGACTTCCACGGTGTCACCGCGGACCCGAAACGTCCCTCGGGCGAAAGCAAGGTCGTTTCGGGTGTAGTGGATGTTGACCAGAGCCCGCAGCAGCGCATCGCGCCCGATCTCCCCACCGAGGGGCACCTGGATCGACTGGTTCAGGTATTCCTGAGGGGTACCGAGCCCGTAGATGCAGGACACCGAGGCGACGACGACGACGTCACGCCGGGTGAGCAGCGACATCGTGGCAGAGTGCCGCAACCGCTCCACGTCATCGTTGATCGAAGAGTCCTTCTCGATGTAGGTGTCGGTCTGCGGGACGTACGCCTCGGGCTGGTAGTAATCGTAATAGGAGACGAAATACTCCACCGCGTTGTTCGGGAAGTAGTCCCGCAGCTCATGGGCCAGCTGGGCGGCGAGGGTCTTGTTCGGCGCCATCACCAGCGTCGGACGCTGCACCCGCTCGATCAACCAGGCAGCGGTGGCTGACTTACCCGTTCCGGTGGCGCCCAGCAGCACGACGTCACGCTCACCGGCGATGACCCGGCGCTCCAGCTCATCGATAGCGGATGGTTGGTCTCCGGCGGGAGCATAGTCGCTCACCATCTGGAACCGGCCCGGAGCCCGGGACGTCGTTCCGAGCGGACGGAACTCGGAGCGGGGGAGCAGGTCGCGCTGGGTGGCGACGGCATCGGTCATGGCATTGAGGGTATGCCGGGACCCTGACAGTGGCGTCCTCGCGTAGGGTCGGTCGCCATGACGGCCTCGCACGGACTGAGTGCGCAAGCCCCGCCGCACATCCACCCTCCCAAGGTTGAAGTGTTCGATCTGGACGCCATGACCAACACTGATCCCAAGGGAATCGTCCGCGCAGTCCGCGAATACCGGGTCGAGCCATTCGGCCTCTACGTCGGCCGCGACGTCGTCGACCATCCGTCGATCCACGCCCTGGAGTCCTGGCTGCTGCCTGAGCTGGGACTGCGGATCACTGATTGGTTCTATTCTCCCGGGCACGAATGGGAGGACCACTTCTACCTTGACGTGGTGCGCATCGACGTCGACGCGAGGTGCTGGCGCACCGAGGACCACTATCTGGATCTTGTGGTGCGGCCCGGCCGTGGTGTCGACGTGCTCGACACTGATGAGTTGCTGGATGCGGTCGTCGCTGGGCTGTTGGATCGATCCACGGCGCAGGCGGCGCTAGCCACGACCTACCGCACGCTGGAGGGCCTAGCCCGGCACGGCTACTGGTTGGACCGTTGGCTGACGACGGTGGGGGTACTACTGACCTGGCGCCGGCACTGAGCAGGCACTGAGCCGGCATTAGACCGGCACTGAGCCGGCATTAGACCGGCACTGAGCCGGCGGGGGATTCACGCCACCAGCCAGCCGGTTCGCGTCGCCCACCGCTGCGCCCGATCCAGCGCGTTGCAGATGAACGGGGTCTTCGCGGCGGCGTAGGCATCGATAGTGTCCCACTGCTGTGCCGCCAGCCGGTGCTTGAGCTCGGCGTACTCCCGGACACCGGCTGGATGGGCCCGCAGCCAGTCCCGCAGCAGCAGGGCTTCCCGCCAGGTCGGGGAATCCGCAGGCCGGATGTGACAGTTGACGTCCCGAGCCGGATCGGCGTTGGTCACGTACGCCTTGTCCCAGGTGGTGCTGTCCCGGGCGTTGTCCCACCAACGACCAGGCAGCTTGACCAGCCCGACCGCGCTGAGGTCTTCGGCTAGACGCTGCGCCACCTCAAGGTCGGCGACGACCACGTGCACGTCCACCACGTCCTTCGCGTCCAGCCCAGGGACCGACGTTGAGCCGATGTGGTCGATGCGCAATGCCCGCCCGGCCGCCACCGCCCCAACTCGCGTGAGCACCCGCTGCGCTTGCTGCGGCCAACTGCCGTCGGGCGCAACGAGCACCGGGGCCTCGGTCCTCGGTGCCCGGCGGCGATGGCGGAGGTTGTTCTCGAAGGGCACCAGCCGCTGCACCCACAACTGGTCGACCGCAGCGTGGGTGTTGTCCCGGCAGCCGCTGTTGTCCAACCACACGTCCGCTGCGGCGTGGCGCTGCTCGTCGGTGGCCTGCGCGGCGATCCGTGCCGCAGCGGCGGAGCCCGAAAGGCCACGCTGCTCGACCAACCGGCGCACCCGTACCGCCGCGTCCGCGTGCACCACGACGACCAGCGGGAACCCACCCGCCATCCCGGCTTCGACCAGCAGCGGGATGTCCTGCACCACGATGGCATCAAGTGGCGCAGTCGCGACCAGCTTGGCGGAGCGGGCCGCGACCAGTGGGTGCACGATGGCGTTGAGCCGTCCTCGAGCGTCCGCGTCGGTGAAGACCCGTGCCGCGAGAGCCGATCGGTCCAATGACCCGTCTTCGGCGAGGATCTCCTCGCCGAAGACCTCGACCACGGCGCGCAGTCCGGCCGTACCGGGTTCGACTACCTCGCGGGCGATCCGGTCCGAGTCGATGATCCACGCCCCGCATTGCGCGAGCCGGGCGGCGACCATCGACTTACCGGACCCGATCCCTCCAGTCAGCCCCACCCTCAGCATCGGGGGATGGTAGCGCTTACCTACACGCCGCCGGAGAGCCTCTCGCGCAGCGCCGCCAGCTGCTCGTCGCTGGCTAGTGACCCTGCGCCAGCGTCGCTGGCGGTAGGTGCCTCAGCGGTTTCCGAGGAGTAGTTCTGATCCTCAGCAGCCTCGGACTCGGCCTCGCTCGCCTTGACGACCTGCTTGCGGTGCTGCTCGAAACGCACCTGTGCTTCGGCGTAGGCGCGCTCCCACTCTTGACGCTGCTTGTCGTAGCCCTCCAACCAGTCGTTGGCCTCCGGGTCGAAGCCCTCGGGGTAGATGTAATTGCCCTCGCTGTCGTACTCAGCGGTCATGCCGTACTGCGTCGGGTCGAACTCCATCTCCGGGGACAGTCCCTCGTTGGCCTGCTTGAGGGACAGCGAGATCCGCCGACGGTCCAGATCGATATCGATGACCTTGACCATCACATCGTCGCCGACTTGCACGACCTGTTCGGGAATTTCGACGTGACGCTGTGACAGCTCCGAGATGTGCACTAAACCCTCGATGCCCTCTTCGACTCGGACGAACGAACCGAAAGGCACCAGCTTGGTGACCTTTCCAGGCACGATCTGCCCGATCTGGTGGGTTCGAGCGAACTGCCGCCACGGGTCTTCTTGAGTTGCTTTGAGCGACAACGACACCCGCTCGCGCTCCAAGTCGACGTCGAGCACCTCGACGGTGACCTCCTGACCAACCTCGACGACCTCGCTGGGGTGGTCGATGTGCTTCCAGGACAGCTCGGAGACATGCACCAGACCGTCCACGCCACCGAGGTCCACGAAGGCGCCAAAGTTGACGATCGAGGAGACCTGGCCCTTGCGGACCTGGCCCTTGGCCAGCTGGTGGAGGAATTCGCTGCGCACCTCGGATTGCGTCTGCTCGAGCCAAGCGCGCCGGGAAAGGACCACATTATTGCGGTTCTTGTCCAGCTCGATGATCTTGGCCTCGAGCTCCCGACCCACGTAGGGCTGAAGATCGCGCACCCGCCGCATCTCGACCAGCGAGGCGGGCAGGAAGCCGCGCAGCCCGATATCGAGGATCAGGCCACCCTTCACCACCTCGATGACAGTGCCGCGCACCGGCTCCTCGTTGTCCTTGAGGGTCTCAATATTCCCCCAGGCGCGCTCGTACTGGGCGCGTTTCTTGGAGAGGATCAGCCGGCCTTCCTTGTCCTCCTTCTGGAGAACAAGAGCCTCGACCTGGTCGCCCACCGCCACGACGTCCGCCGGGTCGACGTCGTGTTTGATGGACAGCTCTCGGGACGGGATAACGCCCTCGGTCTTGTAACCAATGTCGAGCAGCACTTCGTCACGGTCGACCTTGACGATGGTGCCTTCGACGATATCGCCATCGTTGAAATACTTGATGGTCTTGTCGATGGCGGCGAGGAAGTCTTCCTCCGTCCCGATGTCGTTGATCGCGACCTGCTGTGTGGTCGGGGCGGTGGTGGTGTCGGTGGACATGCGGTGGGGTGCTCCGAAGGGATAGGGTCGAGTGATCGGGGTGGTCTCGCCTGTAGTGCTTGTGTAGCCTTGCTCTGTGTAGCCTATTTGGCGCGTCGCTTGTTTGCCGCACCGTTCGTACAGGTGCGCTGATTACTCACTGCGACAGATCAACCTCACCCGGCGGATCACCCTTGCCGCTGAGCCAACTTGACACCGGGTCAACTTGACTGCTGAGTCAACTTGACACCGGGTCAGCTGAACAACCTAGGCAGCACGAAACCACAGCGCAAGGCGATTGTACTCAGGCAGGGGTCAGCGCAGCAAACTTGACCCCCGTGCTCGCCCCCTGCTCGCCTGCTTCGTGATGAGAGACTGCCCTAGTGACAGGCGCGCCGCAACCAGGGCATGACGACGAGGGGACGACCCCGCTGGGTGCTCACTGCCGTGCCGAGGCGATCCTGGGCACGGTCGGTGTGCTGAACCAGCTGGTCAGTGACGCTGAAACGACGGCAGCCAACCGCCGCTGGTGGGACGCTGACGCGCAGGACTATCTCGCGGTACACGGCGACTTTCTGGGCTCGGTGGATTTCGTCTGGTGCCCCGAGGGGCTTCGCGAGTCGGACGCCGGCTTGCTGGGTGAGCTGCCAGGTCGCGTCGTGCTCGAGGTCGGTTGCGGGTCGGCACCCTGCGCGCGCTGGCTGGCTGCCCGGGGGGCGCGGGTGGTCGGCCTAGACCTGTCGGCTGGAATGCTGTGCCAGGCCGTGCGTGCAGCGCGCGACACCGGAATTTTGGTCCCCCTGGTGCAGGCCGACGCCACTCGATTGCCCTTCGCCGATGGCAGTTTCGACCTCGCCTGTTCGGCATTCGGCGCGGTGCCGTTCGTCGCGGACTCGGCTGCGGTGATGCGAGAGGTCGCCCGGGTGCTGCGTCCCGACGGTCGGTGGGTTTTCGCGGTTACCCACCCGCTGCGCTGGATCTTCCCCGACGATCCCGGAGAGGCCGGCTTGACGGTGGTGCAGTCGTATTTCGACCGTACCCCGTATGTCGAGGTGGACCGCTTCGGTAACCCCACCTACGTGGAACACCACCGCACTGTGGGCGATCGAGTCAGGGAAATCGTCGCTGCGGGGTTGGTGTTGGAGGACCTGGTAGAACCGGAGTGGCCACCTGAACTGCACCAGGAATGGGGACAGTGGAGCCCGCTGCGCGGAGCGCTGTTTCCTGGAACCGCGATCTTCTGCTGCCGTCGCTGCTAAGGTGTCATTCGGAGCCCAATAGCTGTCTGGCTCACCGGTCGAAGCGCCATTCGGTTCCGAATGGCGGCCAGCGTGGGTGCAGGCCGGGTCAGTGGGCGGCGTCGTGCCAGCTGTGGCCAACTCCCACCGAAACCTCTAGGGGAACGTCGAGGACGTAGGCTGCGGCCATCTCGCGGCGCACCAGCGCCTCCAGTGCGGCCCGCTCGCCCTCGGCGACTTCCAGCACCAGCTCGTCGTGCACTTGCAGCAACATCCGGGAGCGCAGTTCCTGAACGCGCAACGCCTGGGCGACTCTGAGCATCGCGACCTTGATGATGTCCGCGGCACTGCCCTGGATCGGCGCGTTAAGCGCCATCCTCTCGGCCATCTCGCGGCGCTGCCGGTTGTCGCTGACCAGGTCGGGCAGGTAGCGCCGACGCCCCATGATGGTAGCGGTGTAACCGTCAATCCGGGCCTTTTCCATGATCCTGCGCAAGTAGTCGCGGACACCGCCGAATCGGGCGAAGTACTCCTCCATCAGCTCGCGAGCCTCCTCGGTGGAGATCCGCAGCTGCGCGGACAGCCCGAATGCGGACAGGCCGTAGGCCAGGCCGTAGTTCATCGCCTTGATCTTGGCGCGCTGCGCTCCGCTCACCGCGGCGGTGTCCACCGCAAATACCCGCGCCGCAGTGGCGGCGTGGAAGTCATGCCCCGAGGTGAACGCCTCGATCAGCGCGGTGTCCTGGGACAGGTGCGCCATGATCCGCATCTCGATCTGGCTGTAGTCCGCCGTCATCAGCTCCTCCCAGCGAATGTCGTCAGTGCTGGGGCCGACCACGAAGGCTTGCCGGATCCGCCGCCCGGACTCGGTGCGGACGTGGATGTTCTGCAGGTTCGGCTCGGTCGAGGACAGCCGACCGGTCGCGGCGATGGTCTGGTTGTAGGTGGTGTGGATGCGCCCGTCATCTGCTATGGCCTTGAGCAGCCCATCCACCGTGGTCTTGAGGCGGGTCGCGTCGCGGTGCGCCAGCAGGTGCGCGAGAAACGGGTGCTCGGTGGATTCATAGAGTGTCTGCAGCGCGTCGGCGTCGGTGGTGTAGCCGGTTTTGATGCGTTTGGTCTTGGGCATGCCCAGCTCATCGAACAGCACCACCTGCAGCTGTTTGGGCGAGCCCAGGTTCACCTCGTGGCCGATCACCGTGAAGCAGTCCTGCTCAGCCTGCTTCACTGCGGCCAAGAAGCCGGTCTCTAGGTCGGCCAGCACGTCACCGTCGACGGCGATGCCGGCTGCTTCCAGGTCGGCCAGCACGGTGAGCAGCGGTAGCTCCAGGTCAGTGAGCAATGACCGACCCGCTATCTGGTCCAGCTCGGCGTCCAATGCGTCGGCCAGCTCGGCCACAGCGCGGGCTCGCAGGATCTCGTCGGTGACCCGGGCGGCGGTGTCCTCGTCCTCGAACAAGCTGGGTTGGGCAACCTCCCCAGGTTCCACCCGCAACTCCCTGCGCAGATAGCGCAGTACCAGGTCAGCGAGGTCGAACGACCGCTGGCCGGGCCGGACCAGGTAGGCGGCCAGCGCGGTGTCACTGGTTAGCCCGGCCAACCGCACGCCCCGCGCCCGCAACGCGTGCAGCAGCGGCTTGGCGTCGTGTGCGGCCTTGGGCACGGCGGGGTCAGCCAGCCACTGCGCCAGTGCCCGTTCGTCGTCGGGGGTGAGCGCGCGCGGATCCAGGTAGCCGCCTTCGCCGTCAGGAGCTGCCAAGGTGAGGCTTTCCAGATCTCCCGCGCCGCGCGCCCAGCTGCTGCGGAAAACCAGCCCGGTCCGACGCCCGTCCCAGGCGTGGGCTTCCAGCCAGCCAGCCACCTGAGCTGGCTCGATCATCCCGCCGCGAACGTCGAAGCCCTCCTCTGCTTCAGGCTCCGGTGCGCTCAACGTGGCGAACAGCCGATCCCGCAGCACCCGGAACTCCAGCTCGTCGAACAGCCGGTGCACCGCGTCGCGGTCCCACGGTTTGAGCACCAGGTCGGCGGGCTGCTCGGGTATGTCGACGTCGCGGACCAGTTCAGTGAGCCGGCGATTGAGCAGCACCGAGGCGAGATTCGCGCGTAGCGCGTCACCGGCCTTGCCCTTGACCTCATCCACCCGATCGACCAGAGCGTCCAGCGAGCCGAATTCCCGTACCCACTTCGCCGCGGTTTTGTCTCCCACCCCCGGGATACCCGGCAGGTTGTCTGAGGGGTCGCCGCGCAGCGCCGCGTAGTCGGGGTACTGCTGCGGCGTCAGGCCGTAGCGCTCGATGAGCTCCTCGGGAGTGAACCGGGTCAAATCCGAGACTCCCTTGCGCGGGTAGAGCACCGTCACCCAGTCATTGACCAGCTGGAATGCGTCCCGGTCCCCGGTGCAGACCAGCACCTGGAACTCTTCTGGTTCGGCCCGGGTCACCAGAGTCGCGATGATGTCGTCGGCTTCGTAGTTCTCCTTGGTGAGTACGGGGATCCCCAGGGTGGCGAGCACGTCGTGAATCAGCGACACCTGGCCGCGAAACTCGTCGGGTGTGGCGCTGCGATTGGCTTTGTATGGGGCGTAGGCCTCTGCGCGGAAGGTCTTGCGGGAGACGTCGAACGCTGCGGCGACGTGGCTGGGTTGCTCGTCGCGGAGCAGGTTGATCAGCATCGAGGTGAAGCCGTACACCGCGTTGGTGGTCTGCCCCGTCGCGGTGCGGAAATTCTCGATAGGCAGCGCGAAGAATGCCCGGTAGGCCAGCGAGTGACCATCGAGCAGGAGCAACCTCGGTGGGGAAACCGTCACGGTCCGCGAGTCTAGGCCGGGGCACCGACAGTCAGCTGTGTCAGCACCTCGTCAGCACCTACAGTGACGAGATCCCGTCTTCGCCATGGAGGTTCCGCATGACCACATCCGGCGTCCCTTTCGAGACCGATCCGGCCACCACCGAGCTGATCGCCCGCTGGACGGACGAGCAGCTCATGGACCGGATGGGCATTAAGATCATCCAGTGGGACCCGGAGTGCGTGGTGGGGACCATGCCGGTGGCGCACAACCGCCAGTATTTTGGGCTGCTTCACGGCGGGGCGAGCGCGGTGCTGGCCGAGACCCTCGGCTCGATCGCTGCCTGGCGCTGGGGCATGCCTGGCAAAGTTCCGCTGGGGGTGGAGCTGTCCTGCTCGCATCACCGGTCGGCGACCGACGGTGAGGTCACCGGCGTGTGCACGCCGCTGCATCGCGGCCGCACGGTCGCGACCTTCGAGATCCGGATCAGCGACGAGCAGCAGCGCCCGATCTGCACAGCGCGGCTGACCTGCCTGTTGCGCGACCGCCCCCCGAGTTGATCTTTAGGACAGGCTTTCCAGGACGGCCTGGGCCACCGCTTTCATGGTGGTCCGACGGTCCATCGCGCTGCGCTGGATCCAGCGGAACGCCTCGGGTTCGGTGAGTCCATGGCGAGCCATCAGCAGGCCCTTGGCGCGCTCTACCGTCTTGCGGGTCTCCAGCCGGTCGCTCAGCCCTGCCACTTCGTTTTCCAGCGCGACCAGCTCGCGGAAGCGCGACACGGCAAGCTCCATCGCGGGCATCAGGTCCTTGCGGCCAAACGGCTTCACCAGATAGGCCATCGCGCCAGCATCGCGGGCGCGTTCCACCAGATCACGCTGGCTGAACGCGGTAAGAATCACTACCGGTGCGATGCGTCGCTCCGCAATGATCGACGCCGCGTCGATGCCGTCCATCTTCGGCATCTTCACGTCCATGATCACCAAATCTGGGCGCAGCTGCTCGGCCTGCTCGACGGCCTGCTCGCCGTCAGCCGCCTCACCGACCACGACGTAGCCCTCCTCGGAGAGCATCTCGACGAGGTCCAACCGGATCAGCGCCTCATCTTCGGCGACAAGCACCCTGTGCCCGTTCGCCGAAGGGTCCGGTTCGGTCAGCGCTACGCTCACGTCGGCCTGCGGATTCACCTTCAGACCCCCGTCTGTCGTTGCTACTCTCTAACCCCGAACGATAGCGATGTCGGGATCCGGCTGGGGTCATCTTCACCCAACCCGTACAGTGATCCCGCCAACAACTCGCCCCCGTAGCCCAACTGGCAGAGGCAACGGACTCAAAACCCGTACGGTGTGGGTTCGAATCCCACCGGGGGCACCAACCCAGGCCAGCCATGGCCGGGCGCGGCCAGTGAAAACGCAGGGTCCTGTCCGCTGCGCTAGCGCTCGGCCATGGCTGGCTAACTAACTACGGCCGATCCCGGCTATCTGTGGTCTATTTGGCCGTCCCGCCAGGGTCACCTTGCTCGTGAAGTCAGCGGCGAGCGTGCGCGGCCTCAGTGGCGCTATCGGGGCCAGGAAGGGCACACCCGCGTGCTCATTGCGCATCAGCTCCCGCTCGATGCGGAACTGCCGGGCCGGCTCGGGCGCGACGATCCGCAGGATGACCGGAAGATTCGCGCCGATGTCGACGCGGTAGGTGTTGTTGTCCATCCGTTGCCGAGCTCGACGGCCACGATGACGTGCACAAAGGAGCCGAACGCTCGTCGGCACAAGCACGGTGCGACACCGCTGTGGTCTGGGTCGCACTTTAGTGACCCTTGGGCATACCCTTAAGATACCCCCAGATCGCTCACACGTGTCCCACGGTAGATCCGCGTCGACCCACCCCGAGCACGTACGCTCACCTATGGATCGGGCGCGGGCAACTTGGAGTGCATACCGTGCCTTGCGTGGTCGAGTGCCGGCTGGCAGAGCCGGGGGACAAGGAGTGATGTGTCAGCCTCTGATCATGCACGAGCGCTTGCACTGACTGCGGCGAACGCGGCGGTGGGTAAGAAAGCGCACAATGTCACCCTGCTCGACGTGTCCGACCAGCTGGTGATAACAGACTGTTTCGTCATTGCCTCGGCGCCCAACGAGCGCCAGGTCCAGGCCATCGTGGACGCCGTCGAGGAGGAGATGGCGGCCGCTGGAAGCAAGCCGGTTCGCCGCGAAGGCGCCCGTGAGGGGCGCTGGGTGCTGCTGGATTTCGTCGACGTTGTCGTGCATGTACAGCATGCCGAGGAGCGTTCTTTTTACGGCCTTGAGCGACTGTGGAAGGACTGCCCGACGATCCCGTTCGACGCTGACGCCGCCGAGGTGGAAGAACCGGGGTGACCCTGAAGTGGCTCGTGCTCTGGCGACACGGCCAGAGCGACTACAACGCGGCGCAGCAGATGCAGGGCCAGCTTGACTCGCAGTTGACCGCAACTGGTCTCGACCAGGCTCGCCGGGCGGCCCGTTCGCTCGCGGAGCTAAAGCCGGAAGTCCTCATCGCCTCTGACCTGTCCCGCGCTGGGGACACCGCTGCAGCGCTTGCCGCCGAGACTGGGATGCCGCTGTTGATCGACAAGCGGCTTCGGGAAACTCATCTCGGGGCATGGCAGGGCCTGACTCACGCTGAGGTGGAGACGCTCTGCCCGGGTGGCATCCTGACCTGGCGAGCCAACCCAAAATGCGCCCCACCAGGTGGCGAGACCAAGGTAGAAGTGGCCGGACGGGCGGCGCATGTGGTCGCCGAGCTCGACGCGGCCGGGCACAGTAGCGCGGTGCTGTGCACTCACGGCGGGCTGATCGCCGGCCTGACGCCGCTGCTGCTCGGTGTGCCGGTATCAGGCTGGCCGGTATTCGGCGGGATCAATAACTGCCACTGGACGGTGCTTGTCCGCCGCGGTTCTGACTGGCAGCTGTTCTCTTATAACACTGCCGCTCCCCTGTGAGCGACGTCTCCACTGAACTCGTTGCAACCGCTCAGTTTCGCACGAACACCGGACACTCAATGCGACGCGGGCGCGGAGAACCCCGGCTTATCCCCACCCACCCCCGTTGTCCACAGCCGAGATGCTCGGCCATCGAGGTGAGCGGGGACATTGCCTTAGCGTCGCCCCCATGGCCCTGCTTCCCAACTTCCCGTCCTTCGACACCGGTGGACCGCAGCGGGTCCGAACCCGGCTTGTGGCCCTGGGCGGTGCTCCTGACCCGCCGCCGGATCCCGGTGATCCAGACGCCGGGCACGCGGGCACCATCGACGCCATGCCGGGCGGGCCGCGGCAGATCCACCCGGGTGATGCGGACGACGTACCCCGCACATCGCGAGGAGGCCGGCTGATTCAGCATTGGGTGCCCGGACCGCTGCGGGACGCTCGATGGGAACCTGGACGGCCGGGAGCCCTGATTCTGTCGTTGGTTGCGGCTCTGGCTGCGTTGGTGGCCGCGGTGGGGGTGTGGCGGGAGCGCCCCGTGCCCGAGCCAGCCCCGGCCCTGCCGCTGGTCGCCGCCACCGCTGCGCGGGCTTCGTCGGTGCCGCCACCGCCCGGCACAGCTCATGAGGTAGTGGTCAGTGTGGTCGGCCGGGTGGCCCGGCCTGGTCTGATTCGGCTACCCGACGGCACCCGGGTGGCTGACGCGCTGGCTGCGGTGGGCGGCGCGCTGCCCGGCACCGACCTGATGGGGCTCAACATTGCCCGACGGTTGTCCGACGGCGAGCAACTTTTGGTCGGTGTGGCACCACCGCCCGAGCAGCCGGCCGGCAACGTGGCATCAGGTGCATCCGGAGCGTCTCGGACGGTCGATCTCAACGCGGCTACTCTCGAGCAGCTTGAAGGGCTACCCGATGTCGGTAAGGTGACCGCCCAGCGGATTCTCGATTGGCGCGCCGCGCACGGACGCTTTACGTCGGTGGAGCAGCTCCGCGAAATAAGCGGTATCGGACAGGCGCGGTTGGCCCATCTCAGGGGCCTGGTGCGGGTGTGACCGCTGGCGCGCTCGTTCCCGTGGCGGCGGCGCGATGACCGCCGAGGACGCAACGCAGCATGACCTGCGCCTGGTGCCTGCTGCTCTCGTCGGCTGGGTTGTGGTGCTCTCCGGGCTGTATCTCGGGGCCTTGGTCGCTGCCGCGTTGGGCGCGGCGGGACTGCTGGTTGCTGGGGCTGCCGCGCTGCGCGGCCGTTCGGCGGTAGTTCTCGCGGTGGGCGGGGTGGCCGCCGCTTTGGCACTCGTGGTCGGTACGCAGGCCTGGCAGGTTGAGCACCATCCGGTGCGGGTGGCAGCCGAGCACGGTTCGGTGGCGACCGTGGTGGTGCACTTGAGTGATGACCCGAAGGCGGCCGCCTCCCCGAACTACGGTGGCCAGCAACCGCACCCCCAGCGGGTGGTGGTACACGCGGAACTTGAGGCTGCGCAAGTAGCTGGGCACCAGTGGCGGACCGGAGGTCGGATGGTTCTTCTGGCACCGGCCCAGGGTTGGACTGGGCTGCTGCCCGGTCAGCAAGTGCGGGCCACTGGGCGGCTCGCCGCAGCTGACCGATCCGACCTGACGGTGGCCTTGCTGCGGGTGCGAGGGGGAGCGGAGGTGCTGTCGGCGCCCACTGCGGTCCAACGGGTTGCCGAGCGGCTTCGGTCTGGGCTGCGGCGGACGGCCGGGGTCCTCGATCCTGAGTCAGCCGGACTGCTACCCGGACTGGTAGTAGGCGATATCTCGGCGATGGTGCCTACTGTCGACGCGGAATTCCGCGTCGCCGGGCTTACTCACCTCATCGCGGTGTCCGGTGAGAATGTGGCGATCTTGTGTGGGGCCGTCCTAGGGCTGGCCCGGCTCGCCCGGCTGGGACCACGGACCTCGGTGATGGTGACCGGGCTGGCCCTGGTCGGGTTCGTGGTGCTGTGCCGACCATCACCGAGCGTACTGCGCGCCGCGGTGATGGGCGCCGTCATGCTGCTGGCCCTGGTGCTCGGCCGCCACCGCTCGGCGATTCCCGCGCTGTGCACCGCGATCCTCGTGCTGCTGCTGGTCGATCCGGCGCTCGGAGGTGACCCAGGGTTCACGCTATCCGTGCTGGCTACTGGTGCGCTGGTGCTACTCGCCCCGGGTTGGGCAGCGGCGTTGCGCCGTCATGGGGTGCCACCGGGAATCGCCGAGGCACTCGCGGTGCCCGCCGCCGCCCACGTGGTCACCGCGCCGGTGGTGGCGGGCCTGTCTGGCCAGGTGAGCCTGGTGGCGGTGCTGACCAACCTGCTGGCCACCCCGGCGGTGGCGCCGGCGACAGTGCTTGGGGTACTCGCTGCGGTGCTCGGTGCGTGGTACCCCGGTGCCGCCGTTGTCGTGGTGCACCTAGCCGGGCCGGCGGTGGGCTGGCTTGTGGGTGTCGGTCACCAGGGGGCCGCGATCCCCGACGGCGTGGTGCAGTGGCCAGCAGGGGCCTTTGGCGCGCTCCTGCTGGCCTTGATCGTCGTGGTCGTGCTGTTCGCGATGCGGGCGCACCGGCTGCGGGTTCTCGCGGCGGCCGGGTTGGTCGGCGCCCTGCTGGTGCTCGTGCCGACGAGGTTCGTGTCGCCAGGCTGGCCAGCGACCGGCTGGGCCATGGTGGCCTGCGACGTCGGCCAAGGTGACGCTCTGGTGCTGGCCACCGCTGAGCCCGGTCGGGCGGTGCTCGTCGACACGGGACCCGACCCGGGGCCAATATCGGCCTGCCTTGACCGCCTCGGCGTCCGGCGGCTCGCGTTAGTCGTGCTCAGCCACCTGCATGCCGACCACATCGGCGGGCTAGCCGGCGCGCTTCGGGGACGGGCTGTCAGCGCCGTCGCGCTCGGCTCCGGACATAGCCCCTCATGGGCATTTGCCCAGGTTCTGCGGACCGCAGCGTTGGCCCGGGTGCCGGTGGTCGCGTTGACTGCGGGGCAGCGGCTGTCCTGGCCTGGTTTGGCCCTTGATGTGCTGGCCCCGCTGCGGGACCCACCGCCGATCGCGGATCACCAGGCCGAGATCAACGGCACTGTGGTGAACAACACTTCGGTTGTGCTCGGGGCGAGCACAACCGCTGGTCGGGTGCTGCTCACCGGAGACGTGGAACTAGAGGCTCAGGCGGACCTGCTGGCCACCGGGACCGACCTGCGGGCTGATGTGCTCAAGGTTCCACACCATGGCTCGCGCTACGACACTGAGGAGTTTCTTGCTGCGGTGCGACCGCGAGTGGCGATCGTCAGTGTGGGAGCGCACAACAGTTACGGCCAGCCCAGCCAGCACGTGCTCGATACGCTCACCGAGGCAGGAGCAGAGGTAATGCGCACGGACCTGAAGGGAGATATCGCGGTGGTGGGTGGCCCCAAGCTCCAGGTGGTTGCCCGTGGAGCCATGGTGCGAACGCCCTAAGCTAAGGGCGCCGGCTCCTTGGTGATATGAAAAACGCTGCTCAGCAGTCCATTGGAAGATCGACTCCGTTGGGAATCGGCGGTCTGTGGGGCAGCTCCACCGAATCCGGCGTTGCCCGTGGTCGCACCATCGGTGTCATGTCGAAGCGCCGTGGGTCCCGCTGCGGAAGTTGCGGAGGTGGCTGGTTTGCCTGAGGTGGCTGCGGGGGAGGCCGTCGAAGCCGGGGCGACTTGCTGCGGCGCCTGCTGTACCGGCGCCCGTCGCACTGGGAGATCCCCGAGGGGCGAGCCCCACTGTGGGGCCGCGCCTGGTGTCCACGGAGCGGCCTGGCCTGGGCCTGAGAGCGCAGCTGTGGAGCTCGCTGCGGGCAGCTGCGCTGGTTGCGCAACGGTCGGGCCGGCCGACGACTTGGTGATCGATCCCGCCTCATCCCCGGTTAGCAGCGGCGTGCCCCCGTGCGCAACGGTGGCGGAAAGCGTCACGGCAGATCCAGCGAACAGCGCTCCCAGGATGCGCGCCGTCGGCCTCCACGAGCTGGGCGACGCGAACGAATAGCTGGCGGCCATCGGTCAAGCACGCTCTCTTTCGCGATTCACGGACCGGGCCGTGCTGGCCCGTCACCATATGACGTGCAGACTGTACCGTGAGTTACCGACGATTGGGGGGACATCCACCCGAGATCTGCGAGCAATGCTGCCAGATCAGTTTCTGAGGGCCTCGCGGACGGCCTTGGCGTTCGGCGCCACGGTGACTCGTGGTCTCAGGTGGTCCTCCACAGCGTCCAAGGTCTTGAGCCCATCGCCGGTGATGAGCAGGACGGTTTCAGCGTCGGGGTCCAGCCGGCCGTACTCGACGAGCTTCTTCGCGCAGGCCACCGTCACCCCCCCCGCCGTCTCCGCGAAGATCCCTTCAGTCCGGGCCAGCAGCCGGATACCCTCGACCACTTCAGCGTCGGTGACGTCCTCGATAGCGCCGTTGGTGCGGCGGACGGCATCCAACACATAGGGGCCGTCGGCGGGTGCACCGATTGCCAGCGAGCGAGCGATGGTGTCCGGTCGGACTGGGATGATCACATCACGGCCGGCTTTGAAGGCTGCTGATACCGGTGAACAGCCGGTAGCCTGAGCCCCGAACACCCGGTACGACGAGGGCTGCACCAAGCCCAGTTCGCTGAGTTCGCGAAACCCCTTATCTACCTTGGTCAACTGCGAGCCGGACGCGATCGGCACGACGACCTGGTCGGGCAGCCGCCAACCGAGCTGCTCGGCGACCTCGTAAGCCAGCGTCTTGGAGCCCTCGGCGTAGTAGGGCCGGACGTTGACGTTGACGAATGCCCAGTCCTCGTGTTCTGCGGCGAGCTCGGTCGCCAGCCGGTTGACGTCGTCGTAGGTGCCATCAACCGCGATCATCGTACCGTCGTAGACCGCTGTGGTGAGCACCTTGGCTCGTTCCAACGAGGAGGGGATGAGCACCACCGATGCCCAGCCAGCGCGGGCGGCGGCGGCGGCTACCGCGTTCGCGAGGTTGCCAGTCGATGGGCAGGCAAGGACGCGAAAACCGAGCTGTCGAGCGGCGGCCAGCGCGACCGCCACCACCCGGTCCTTGAAGGAGTGCGTCGGGTTGCCGGTGTCGTCTTTGACCCACAACCGGCGGATTCCCAGCTCTTTGCCGAGTCGGTCGACGCGGACCAGCCGGGTCAGGCCAGGCTGGGTGTTCGGCTGTTCGTCGACGTTATCGGGCACTGGCAGCAGCCTGCGATAGCGCCAGATCGATGACGGTCCCGATTCGATGTCCGCACGGGTAACGCGCCCGAAGTCGTAGCTAACCTCCAGCGGCCCGAAGCACTCGGCGCAAGCGAACTCCGCGGCCAGTGGCGTGCTGAAGCCACATTCCCGACACACCAACTGGCGGGCAGGTCCCAGGTCTAGGTCAGAGGTGGTCCTGGTGTTGATCGTGCCAGTCATCGCGAGATCCTCTCCTCATCTCTCCCGCACGGCGGGTCGGAATTGGCACCGTGATCGCAAGCGGCCTCGCGGCATGTGAGGACATGCGCGTCAGCTAGCGTCGGTTGCCGGGGCTTCGTCGGGCCGATCCCTCTGCCCCTCTGGATGAGCTGTATTGAGTTGTGGTCTTCACCGTACGTCAGTCGGTACCGACCACTCAACCGAGTCCACGATGCGGGAGCCCGCGATCGGGTCGCCGCCTGATGCGAGGATGGGCGGCGTGAAGTCCCTGACGGCCCCGTCCGCGCCGGTGCACCTGATCCTCGGTGAGGAGGAACTGCTGATCGAACGGGCCGTGCAGGCCGTCGTCGATGCGGTGCGGCGAGCTGACCCGCAGACCGAGGTGCGTCGACTGCGCGCCACCGATCTGGTTCCCGGTGAGCTCGACGAGCTGGTCAGCCCTTCGCTGTTCGCCCAGGCCCGGGTGGTGGTACTGGGCGCTGCCCATGAGGCGGGCAAGGACATCGCCGCGGCGGTCCTGGATCATGCGCGCAACCCATCCGAGGGGATCATCCTTGTCGTCGTGCACGCGGGAGGCGCGCGTGGTAAGGCCCTGGCCGAGGGGATACGCGCGGCCGGTGCTGCGGTCAGCGACTGTCCCCGGATCACCCGCTTCGAGGAGCGGGCCGGCTTCGTGCGGGATGAGGTCCATCGGGCCGGTGGACGGATCAGCGCAGGCGCTGTCACCGCCCTGCTGGATGCCATTGGATCCGACCTGCGTGAACTCGCCTCGACTGCGGCCCAGCTGACCGCCGACACCGGCGGTTCAGTGGACGAGGCCGCAGTGCGTCAGTACCACCGGGGCCGCGCCGAGGTCACCGGATTCTCGGTCGCGGAGAAGGCGATGCTCGGGGATCGCGCCGGTGCGCTGGAGACGCTGCGCTGGGCGATGCAGCTGGGCGTGCCGCACGTCCTGGTCGCCGACGCGCTGGCAGACGCTGTTCGCACGGTCGCCCGGGTGAGTGCCTCGGGCGGCGGTGACCCGTATCGGCTGGCCAGCGCACTGGGCATGCCACCGTGGAAGGTGAAGAAGGCGATGGCGCAGTCCCGCGGCTGGGGGCGTGCGGGGTTGGCCGAGGCCATCCAGCTGGTCGCGGCCGTTAACGCCGACGTCAAGGGAGTCGCCGCGGATGCCGATTACGCACTGGAACGCGCCGTGCTCGCGTTGTGCGCAGCACGGCGCCGTTGAGCGTTACTGCTGGTTCTCGAGGTAGCTGATCTCCACCGCCCCTGCCCGCCGAGCGCGGCCATGGCCGCGAGTGTGGCCATGGCGACACCACCGACCGTGAACACGAGAGTGGGTCCACCGCGGTCACTCAACCAGCCGGCTAGCAGCCCGCTCAGCGGTGCGGTGCCGATCCAGCTGTATGAATAGAGCGAGAGCATTCGGGTGCGAATCGGCTCGGGCATGCGAAGCCGCAGCGTCGCGCTGGCATTCGCTGTAAAGCATGAGAAGGCAGCGCCGATGCATACTAGAATTACCGCGCAACCGACGACTGTCTCCTGAAGCGCGAGTAGTAATTCGAGTGCTCCGAGAAGACCGCAAGCGCTAAGAAACACCGCGTGACTCACCCTGTCGAGAGTTGTCGCGTATAACGCGCCGACGAGCGCGCCCGCGCCGTAGCACGCGAAAAGAACTCCCAGGATCCCTGGGTTCCCGTGCAATGTGTTGTGCGCGATGAGGGGAAGTGTCACGTTGAAGCTGAGGCCGAGAGTTGCTACCACGAACACCAGAACTATGATCGGCATCATCTGCTGTGTTCTCCAGGTCAGGCGCAGCCCTTCGATCGTGCTTCGTAGGATTGCCCCAACCCGCATCTCACCCCCGGTTCGGGGCTCAGGTCGATGTAGCTCGTTTGTGCGCATCAGCAGCAGCCCGGCCAGCATGGTCATGAAGCCCAGAGCGTTCGCTAGGGAGCCCACCTTCAGCCCCACGCCAGCGATGGCCACGGCACCCAGTGCGGGGCCGAGCGTGTGGGTTATGTTGTACAGGTTGACGTTGAGCGCGATCGCGTGCGGTCGTTGATCCCGGCCCACCGTCTGGATGACGAACGCCTGTCGAGCTGGTGTGTCCACGACCATGGTCACACCCTGGATTGCGGCGATGATGTCAACCTCCCCCACGGTGAGGGAACCGCTGAACGTGAGTGTCGTCAAGATCCCAGCGCAGAGCATCATGATGGCCTGCGTCACAATGAGTGTTCGATGTTTGTCCAGAGGATCGCACATCGCTCCGCTGCAGAGTCCGAAGATCGCGTAAGGGGCGAACTGACAGGCGATGAGAACCCCTAGGGCGCTGCCAGAATGGCTGACGTTGAGCACAAACCACATCTGCGCGACTCTTTGGATCCACGTAGCTGTCTGTGATATTAGTTGGCCGCCGAAGAAAAGGCGATAGTTCCGGTGCGATCGAGCACTTTCGAGCATGCTTCCGTAAACGGTTCGCACGACGGTATTCCTTATAAGATGTGGATATGGCCCCCAGGTGGTGGATGGCACGCGACGTCGTCGGTGGTGGTCCATCGGATATCCAGTGTGGGCGGAGCACCAGGTCGGTGTCGTCGGGACGCCCCTGAAAATTGGTGACCGCCAGCGAGGTGTTAGCGCTAGCGTTGTCAGGGTTTCCCGGAAAAAGGTTTCCACGGCGGGAGTGGGTACTTACTCACAGGATGAGCTGCTGGCCTGCCGCAGCGACGGCGGCTGGCAGGGCGGCGCGAAAAGCCACACGCAGAAGCAGCACGAACGGCCAGCAGGGCGGCGCGAACGGCCACGCGCAGAAGGGGAGGCGGGCTCAGCCCGCCTCCCCGGAATCTCGGGCGATTAGAGCTGGCTGACCCGGGTAGCCATCGCCGATTTGCGGTTCGCCGCCTGGTTGCGGTGGATGACGCCCTTGCTCACGGCCTTGTCCAGCGCTCGGCTGGCAGTCTGCAGCTCGCTCAGCGCCCGGTCCTTCTCGCCACCGGCTGCCGCCTCGCGAAACCGGCGCACCGCAGTCTTCAGCGACGACTTGATGGACTTGTTGCGCAGGCGCGCCTTCTCGTTGGTGCGGATGCGCTTGAGCTGCGACTTGATGTTGGCCACGCGGTTACCTTCGATCTCGCATTCTGGAGGGAGTGCCGTCGCGCGGCACGGTGGACGATCGTAACAGCCGCATGCCTCCAGGGATGAAAGCCGGTACCGGGTGCCCGGGTAGTCAGTAAACGCGGTAGGGCAGGAACTTCCCGTCCAGTACCACCCGCACCCGGTCGCCGGCAGGGTGCTCACGGCGTTCGAAGGACAACTCCCGGTGGGCGTCACGCAGCACGAGAACGAACAACCCCGGAGAGCGGCCCGGAGCGCCTTTCATGCCGCGTGCGACCATGACGTGATCCCCTGCTGCCACCTGAGGACTGCTGAGTGACCAGTTTCGCCGACAAGACGTTCACCCCTCCCGAGCTGATCCGCAACTTCTGCGTCATCGCGCACATTGATCACGGCAAGTCCACCTTGGCTGACCGCATGCTGCAGCTCACCGGCGTGCTCGACGCGCGGCACTACCGTGCGCAGTACCTCGACCGGATGGACATCGAGCGCGAGCGAGGCATCACCATCAAGGCGCAGAACGTCCGGCTGCCCTGGCGGGTCGAGGGCGTGGACCACGTGCTGCACCTGATTGACACCCCCGGTCACGTGGACTTCACCTACGAGGTGTCCCGCGCGCTGGAAGCGTGTGAGGGTGCGGTGCTGCTGGTGGACGCCGCGCAGGGCATCGAAGCGCAGACGCTGGCGAACCTGTATCTGGCGCTGGAGAAAGATCTTCGAGTCATCCCGGTGCTCAACAAGATTGACCTGCCGGCGGCCGAGCCGGATCGCTATGCCGCCGAGCTGGCGCACATCCTCGGTTGCCAGCCCGACGACGTGCTGCGGGTCAGCGCGAAGACCGGCCAGGGCGTGCGGGAGTTGCTCGACGTGGTCGTCGCGCAGGTCCCGGCCCCGGTGGGGGACAGCACGGCGCCGACCCGTGCGATGATCTTCGATTCGGTCTACGACTCCTACCGGGGGGTGGTCACCTACATCCGGGTGGTGGACGGGCGGATCGTCCCTCGGGACCGGATCCGGATGATGTCCACCAACGCCACCCACGAGCTGCTCGAGGTGGGCATCATCTCGCCCGATCAGAAGCCGTGTGACGGCTTGGGCGTCGGCGAGGTCGGTTACCTCATGACCGGGGTGAAGGACGTCCGGCAGTCCCGGGTCGGGGACACCGTGACCAGCGAGCGGGGTGGCGCCACCGTTGCGCTGTCCGGCTACCGCACTCCCACGCCGATGGTGTTCGCCGGCCTGTACCCGATGGACGGCTCGGACTACCCGGAACTGCGCGACGCGCTGGACAAGCTGCGGCTCAACGATGCCGCGCTGAGTTACCAGCCGGAGACCTCCGCCGCGCTGGGGTTCGGTTTCCGTTGCGGGTTCCTTGGCCTGCTGCACCTGGAGATCACTCGGGACCGGATGGACCGTGAGTTCGGCCTCGATCTCATCTCCACCGCGCCCAATGTGGTCTACCGGGTGGCCCGCGACGACGGTACCGAGCAGATCGTCACCAATCCTGCGGACTGGCCCGACGGCAAGGTCGCGCAGGTGTACGAACCGGTGGTCCGCTGCACCGTCATCGCCCCATCGGAGTTCGTCGGCACGATCATGGAGCTCTGCCAGGGCCGCCGAGGCACCCTGCTGGGGATGGACTACTTGTCGGCCTCACGGGTGGAGTTGCGCTACACCCTGCCGATGGCCGAGATCGTGTTCGACTTCTTCGACGCGTTGAAGTCCCGCACCCGCGGCTACGCCTCGATGGATTATGAGGAGGCCGGCGAGCAGATCGCTGACCTGGTCAAGGTGGACATCCTGCTGCAGGGCGAGCCGGTGGACGCGTTCTCCGCGATCGTGCATCGCGAGGCCGCCTACGGCTATGGCACCACGATGGTGACCAAGCTGCGCGAGCTCATCCCGCGCCAGCAGTTCGAGGTGCCGATCCAGGCCGCGATCGGCTCCCGGATCATCGCCCGGGAGACCATCCGCGCCATCCGCAAGGACGTGCTGGCCAAGTGCTACGGCGGGGACATCACCCGCAAGCGCAAGCTGCTGGAGAAGCAAAAAGAGGGCAAGAAGCGGATGAAGACCATCGGGCGGGTCGAGGTGCCGCAAGAGGCCTTCGTCGCCGCGTTGTCCACCACCGACCCGGGGAAGGTCGGCAAGAAGGGACCATGATCACGGGTTGGGTGCGCAAAACGACACAATGTGCCGCTTGAGACACCCAAACCGCGATCACGGAACTATCGGGGGCCCGTGCCAGGCTTGGCAGGATTTGGAGAGGAGGGGGACCATGACAGCTATGAGTGTTGACCCGGGTTTCGCCGGGGTCGCCGCAGGTCGCCCGTTCACGGTGCACGACCTGGAGGCAATGCCCGATGACGGCCATCGCTACGAACTCATCGACGGGGTGCTCATCGTGACCCCGGCTCCCGGCTGGTTTCATCAGGAGAGCAGTGCTGAGCTGTTTGTGCAGCTCCGGCTTGCCTGCCCACGTGAGTTCCGGGTGCTGTCGGCGCCGTTCGGCGTTCGCACCTCGGTGCGCAACGAGCTCCAGCCCGACATCCTGGTGGCCCGCTACGTCGACCTCACGCCGAAGAACCTGCCAGTCGCCCCGGTACTGGCGGTGGAAGTGCTGTCCGCCAGCACCGCCCTCAACGACCTGAACAACAAGAAGGCCGCCTACCAGCGGATGGGAACCGCGTCGTACTGGGTGGTCGATCCGGAGGAGCCGGGCCGGCTGACGGTCTTCGAGCTCGACGCGAGAGGTCGCTATGCGGAAGTGGCGAGTGTCTGCGGGGACGAGAAGTTCACCACCGAACGGCCGTTCCCGATCACCATCGTGCCTGCTCGGCTCCTTGATGGTCTGCGTCAGTAGTGTCACCTGCGGGTGAAGACGATCTTCCCAGCGGTGTCACCGTCGAGCATCGCCGTGAAACCCCGCTCGGCCTGCGGCATCGGCAGCTCGGCGCCGATGTGCGGGCGCACGCCGGTGATGTCCAGAAAGGACAACAGGTCACGCAGTTCAGCGCGGGTACCCATGGTGGAGCCGACCATCCGCAACTGCAGGAAGAAGAGCCGCTGCAGTTCGGCGCGCTCGGCGTCGCCACTGGTGGCACCGCTGCAGATGATGATGCCCCCCGGCTTGAGTGACTTTGCCGAATGTGACCAGGTGGCCTTGCCGACCGTCTCGAACACCGCATCCACCCGCTCGGGCAGCCGCGCGCCGGGCTCGAACGCGTCCTGGGCGCCCAGCGTGCGGGCCAGCTCGCGTTTGCCCTCGGTGCGCCCGGTCACCCAGACTCGCATCCCGGCGGCCCGGCCAAGCTGCACCAACGCGGTGGACACCCCACCAGAGGCGCCCTGCACCAGCATGCTCTGCCCGGCCCGCAGCCCGGATTTGACGAACAGCATCCGGTAGGCGGTGAGCCAGGCGGTGCCCATGCAGGCCGCCTCCGGAAAGGTCAGCGACGGCGGCTTGGGCACCACATTGCGCGCTGGCACCACGACGGTGTCGGCGAAGGTACCCGGCAGCGTCTCGGTGAGCAGCGTGCGGCCCGGATCCAAGGTCTCCTCGCCAATCCAGCCCGGGCTGGTCAGCACCGGATAGATCACCACCTCGGAGCCGTCGGCCAGCACGCCCGCGCCGTCACATCCCAGGATCATCGGGAACCGCTCCCAGGTAATGCCCACCCCACGCAGCGTCCACAGATCGTGCATGTTCAAACTGGCCGCGACAACGGTGACCGCCACGGTGCCCTCGGGCACTTCTGGGTCAGGGCGCTCTCCGATACACAGCGCGGCTAGCGGGTCTTGGGGATTCGGCTCGGAGGCGTAGACGGCGAACATGTCGCCTAACCTAGTGCTGGCCACTGGTCGGCATTTCCGGACGAGCTATCCTGCCGTTGTGCTGTGGGCGGGGTGGGACGCGGTGAGCCGCTGGTGGGATGGGGTGGAACTGTGGCTCACCCAGCTCGGGCTCGCGCTGCAGGTGGGCCTGCTCATGGTGGTGTTGCTGCCGGTCTGCTGGTGGACCACCCGGGCACTGGACCAGGTAACCTGCCTGGTCTTCGAACGGTTCGGCCACCGCTACGCCGGGGACACGGAGAATGCGCGGGAGCCCCGGTGAACTCCCGCCGTCGGGTCAGCGCCGCGCTGATTGGCCTGCTCGTGCTGGTGGCCGGCGGCGCCTTGGGGCGCCACGCGCTCTCCGCCGCACCCGTCGGTGACCGGCCCTCGGTGGTGGTCGCCTCGGCGGCTGGCCTGCCGGTCCGAGCCTTGTCTCAGCTACCGCCGCAGACCGCGCAGGTGTGGCAGCTGATCCAGCACGGCGGCCCGTTCCCATACCGGCAGGACGGGGTGGTGTTCGGCAACCGAGAGGGACGCTTGCCGCCACGGCAGTCCGGCTTCTACCGGGAGTACACCGTCCCAACCCCAGGAGAGCCCGACCGAGGCTCCTGCCGCCTGGTCACCGGCGGTGCCACCGAGCTGTACTACACCGGCAACCACTACGTGTCCTTCGTCGCGGTCGATCCGAATCGGTAAGGCCGTGCTGCGTTATGTTCCCGATGCCGCCCGGGCACTCGCCGAAGCTCATGACCGGGGCGCGCTGGTTCACTGGGTAGGCCCGGTGACCAGCAAGGCTGAGGCGCTGGACGCGATCGGCGTCGCCCTGAGTTTCCCAGCCTGGTACGGCCACAACCTCGACGCGCTGCACGACTGCCTGATTGACCTGTCCTGGCAAGGCGCTGGTGAGCACGTGCTGGTCTGGGCAGGCCACCGCCAGCTTCAGGCCGCCGACCCTGTGGGGTACCGCGCCGTGCTCGCGGTGCTTGACGACGTGGCCGAGGCCAGCTCGGAACGCCCCCTGTCGGTGCTGCTCGCGGAGGAGTGATCAACTGGCGGGAACCCAGGACGGCAGGCGCTTCTCGGCGAAGGCGCGGATCCCTTCCTGACCCTCCGCTGAGGCGAAGCGCGCCGCAGACAACTCCAGCATCGCCGCGAAGTCGTGCGCCATCGTGGGTCCTGGACCGTGGCGCACCAGCTGCTTGGTCAGCGCCAGCGCCTGCGGTCCACCCTTGGCGAGCATTGCGGTGTAGCGGTTCACCTCGGCGTCAAGCTGGTCGGTTGGGACCGCGCTGTTCAGCAGGCCGATGGCGGTCGCTCTGGGGGCGTCGAAGGTCTCCCCGGTGAGGAACAGCTCGTGCGCCGCCCGGGGCGCCAACCGGGCCAGCACGGTCACCGAGATCACCGCAGGTACCACACCGAGGCGTACCTCGGTGAACGCGAACGTGGTGTGTTGTGCCGCGACGGCGATATCGGCGGCCGCGAGCAGGCCGATCCCGCCAGCGCGAGCGTGCCCAGCCAGCTTGGCGACCACCGGTTTCGGATGCGTCCAGATCCGGTCCAGGATGTGGGGCAACTCGATGACCGCCTCTGCCGGCTCGGTGAGATCCATTCCGGCGCAGAACACCGGCCCGGTGTGGTCGAGCACCACCACCCGCACCGAGTCGTCGTGGGCGGTGCGCTCCAAGGCCTCCAACAGCTGAGCACGCAGCGGTGTGGATAGCGCATTGCGGTTGGCGGGGGAGTCCAGCGTGATGGTGGCGCTCCCGGACTGCACGCTCAGGTGCACCAGCTCAGCGTTCATGGTGCCGACCGTAGCCCTGCTGGAAACCAGTTTGCCCGCCCGAGAGGGGGCCTCCCGGGCGGGATAGGAAACAGCTCCTCAGGTGACAGCTGGCCCAGCTTTTTCACTGCCGGACATCTTCTTCAGGAATTCGTGGCAACGTTTCGCGCGTTGGGAATCGTCCTCCATCACCTCTCGGAAGAAGGCCGCAATATCGTCGAGACCTGCGTTCTCCGCATCACGCACATACTGGCCGTAGTCATGACCTGCCTTCAACGAATGGTACTGAACCGACACCAAATCGTACGTCACATCATCGAACCCGGTTTCTCCGGTAGCCATCGCCTTCTCCTTTGAGTCTGTACCGTACCGAAGGGCTGCATCACCGCAGAGCGGTGTGTGACAGTGGAGTACCCGAACTACCTCAATGCATGCAGCCCCTGGCCACGCTCTCGCTCAAGCAGCTCCCTTCCACGTCATCGCTGTGCCCTGGCAGGCGCCGCAGCGACGCAGTGGCCGCTACCGCAGCGCTCGGTCCCGCCCACCGGCACTGCTCTGGGGGTCGCTCACCGTGCCTTCCCACGGCTTGTCCGTGGTCTCCAACCACCGTAAAACGTGAAACCATAGGTGACACGGTGGCGACGCAGGAGGTGTCATGGGCGACGACTCTTTCGATGAGTTCCGGCAAACTTCACCGGGATGGGCTCTCGAGCAAGAGCTGGAGGTAGCGGCAGAGGTCTACGGACCCGAGCCCAAGGGGCTTCACACGCCTGCATCCGAGTTGAGCGACGAAGAGCTCCTCGAGCGATACAGGTCACTTCTCGGCTTCGACCTGAAGTGGGAGACGTAACTCATAGTGATCGAGACTCGCCAACTCGGGTCCGGGCCGGAGTGTGATCTCGACAGGACGTGCATATCCTGCGGGCATGAGACCTTTTGATGACATCGTCCGGTTGGAACGGGCCGTGGCGTTGGACCGGCCGGCGGCTGCGGTACGCGGCGTTGTACAGCGGTTGCTGCGCAACCGGGCGCTGAAGGACGCGCTGCACGGAGTGTGGTTGGGGCATCCGTTGCACCCTGCCCTGGCGCAACTCGCGCTCGGCTCGTTCATGTCCGCCTCGCTGATCGACGCGGCTGGCGGCCGGGGTCGGGAGTCCTCCGGCCTGATCGCGGTCGGGTTGGCCAGCACCGTGCCGACGGTCGCTGCGGGGTGGGCGGATTGGTCCGACAGTCACGAGGAGCAGCAACGGGTCGGGCTCGTGCACGCTGCGCTGAACGCGACGGCGGTGGCCTGCTTCGCCGCCGCGCTGCTACGCCGCCGCGGTGACCGTGGCACCGGGCGGTTGCTGTCGTTGCTAGGAGGCACGTTGAGCGCGACGGCGGCGGTGCTGGGCGGCCACCTGAGTTACCGGCAGGCCAGCGGCGCTAATCACGGCGAGGAGGTGCAGCACATCGGCCCGGCAGACTGGCAGCCGCTGGGCCCGCTCGAGGAATTTCCCGTGGGCCGGCCGGTATGCAGGTTCGCCGGAGACGTCCCCGTGTTCGTGTTACGCCGCAGTGGCGTCGTCTCTGAGATCACAGTGCTTTCCAACCGCTGCCCGCACCTGTCCGCGCCCCTACACGAAGGTGAGCTCTCCGAGCTCGACGGAGAAGTGTGCATCACCTGCCCCTGGCACGCGAGCGTGTTCCGACTCCGCGACGGCGCAGTCGTGCACGGTCCGGCGACGGCGCCGGTGCCCGGTTTCGAGTCCCGTGTCGATGGCGGCGTGCTCCAGGTCCGAGTGCAGACCCTGCCAGGCGTTTCGGCAAGCTGACGCACTGCTATGCCGCCAGAAACACCCGTGCCTGCTCCACGAAGTCTCGTACGGCGGGCACCTTGGCCTGTGGTGTCAGTTGGTGGCAGAGGTTGCGGATCAGGCTGGCAACGCGGGTTGAGTCCAGGTTCTCGACCAGCTGGATCGCTTCCATGCCTCGGTCGGCGGCGGCGTCCAGGTCGCGCTGCCTGCCCGGCTGGGCCAGGACGTCGGCGAGGGCGGTGAGATAACCGGCGCGGCCACGGGGAAGTGAGTCATCGAACAGGGCGATGCCATTCTCGAGCACCGTCGCTGCCTGCTCGGCGTGCCCCAACCGCCGCAGGGCGCTGCCGACGTCGCTCGTCATGGTCGCCGGGTTCACCCAGTACAGCCAGGACGGTTCGGTGGCCGGTGTGAGTCGCTCGATCTGCGTGCGTGCTTGGGAGAGCGCAGCGGTGCAGTCCGACGCGTCACCCAGTGTCGCGAAGGCATAGGCCTGCCCGTTATAGAGCTCTGCCAGCAGGCTCGGGGTCTGCCGACCGGGTACCGGCCAGGGCGGTCTGGATGAGCGTCACAGCCTCGGCGGGTTGGCCCTGGCGGGCGGCCTGCTCGGCGCAGCGTGCGGCCGGTCTGCTCGTCGTACAAGGCTCGGTCGAGCAACCTGGCGACCCACTCGAACTCCTGCTGAGCCAGGGCGAGCACGCTGCCGCCACCAGCGACGTCGTCCATCTTTCGCAGTTCGGAGATCATGGCCGTGAGCCGGTCGATCAGCCTGGCCGAGACGCGGCGCCCGGACAAGCCGGACACCAGCGGCCCCGGCTCGTGCACCAGCCACTGATGCGCCGGAGCAGTCAACGCCGCGCCGCTGAGAAACACGAAGCCTCGGCGCCACACTGGACTATCACCGCCTCTCAGCACAACTGACGCCTCGACGGTACCCCGATGGCTCCACGACGCGCAGAGCACCGCGTCCCGCTCGGGATCGTCAGTCGGCGCGTTCACCGTGTCCCTTATCCTGGAGTCCGGCAGAAAGGGCGGATATGGGCGATCTGACGGGTAAGACCACCGGCGAGCGTATCAAGCATTTCCGCAACCGGGTCGGAATGAGCCGATCTGTTCTCGGCGGGTTGGTGGGGCGCGGTGCGGAGTGGGTGAAAGCGGTCGAGACGGGCCGGTTGCAGGTGCCCCGATTGTCGATGTTGTTGCGGATTGCGCGAACGTTGGACGTGCGTGATCTGGCCGAGTTGACTGGGGACGGTCATGCGGTGCCCGTGCAGGCCTTCACCGGCGAAGCGCACGCAGCGCTGTCCTCGGTGCAGGCCGCGCTCACCGACTACCGGTTCTCGGACCAGGATGCGCCAGTCAACGTGGCGCATCTGCAGGTGCGGCTGGAGCAAGCGTGGAAAGTGCGCCACGCCAGCCCCGATCACCGCACGGCCGTTGGCGCGTTGTTGCCCGATCTCATCCGAGATGGCCAACGCGCGGTGCGCACCACGAAGGACAGTGAGCGGCGAGCGGCTCGGCGAGTGCTGGCCGGGGTGTACCGGCTGGCGGATTTCTATGTCGCCTTCCAACCGGCGCCCGAGCTGGTGTGGCTGGTGGCCGACCGCGCGCTTTCTGAGGCGCAGGAGGCCGACGACCCGTACGCCATCGCGGGCGGCGCGTGGGCGCTGACCAGCGTGCTGCGGGAAACCGGTCGCTGGGAGGAGGCCATCACTGTCGCGCTCGGTGGAGCGCGACAACTCGAACCGTGGTTGACCCGCATCCCCGATGACGACTGGCGCGGTATGTGGGGGGCACTGCAGGTCGAGGTGGGTTATGTGCACGCCCGGCGCGGCCGGCACGGCGAAGCGTGGTCGTATTGGGAGCGGGCCAACGAGATGGCCCGGCGGTTGGGTCCGGGATACCGGCACATCCAGACGTCGTTCAGCACCACTGTGATGAACGCCCACGCGGTCACGCTCGACGTGGAGCTGCGCCGTCCCGGCGATGCGATGCGCACCGCGAACGGCTTCGACGCCCATGAGATTCCCTCGCTTGCCCGGCGCAGCAGGCACCTGATCGAAGTCGCCCGTGCCCACCATCAGCGGCACGACCAGGCAAGCATGTACGCGATGCTGCATGCCGCTGAGCGCACGGCGCCGGAAACCATTCGCTTCAACGGCTTCGCCCGCGACATGCTGCTCTCCCTCGCCGCCGCCCCGCCCACTGGGCTACGAGAAGACGTGCACGCGCTCTGCGACCGAGTAGGCGTCCGACCATAATAACCAGTACGGGTATAAAACATACCTCACCAGGCTGATCATCAGCCTTAGCATACCCCCGCATACAGGGGGTGACGCAGTTGTCGTTCGTGTTCAGTGGCGTGCGGTACTCGGAATGGCCTTTCGTGTGGTTCCCGCTCGCTGGAGCGCGCCACGCTATTGATCGGCGGGATCGCACCGTGCGGCTCGACAGCCCCATGCGCACCCTCTGCGGTACCGCCCACCCACGGCGTCCGGTCGGTGACATGGAGTGGTTCTGGCCCACCTGTGATCCGTGCTGGGACGAGGCATGCGAGATCCTCGAAATTCGTCCTCACCGGTGATCGTCCCTTCGGGCACCCTCCAACTGCGAGGAGCCCCCTCGTGACTGCCACCGACGCCCAGTGCGAGCGGATCCGGGGTTTTCTTTGCTGAGAGATGTTGCCTCCGATCGATAACGTCACGGCTTCCGTCCGCTACTGTCAACGGCAACCCAAAACTGACCCCCTGACGGCATCCGAAAATTGACCCCCTGCATGGACGACGCAACGTCTCCGGGTCACAAACCCGAACATAACTGCGAATGACCTGAACCCACGGCCAATAAGCAGGCGCCCCCGCACCATCCCAACACGTCGCCCACAACAGCCTGACCCCGTTGACCGCAGCGTCCTCGGTAGCATGGGTCACCACAGCGGTCTTGCCGATCCCCGGCTCGCCAGTCACTAACACCAGCCCGCCCCGGCCCCCTGAACCGCTACCCGCAACCGCGTGAGCGCGCTCTCCCGACCAACTAGCTCGTCCGCGACCACCATCGGTCCACCGTTCTCCAACGCATGTGGATGAAGGCCCGTTGTGGGACCACGACACGCTAGCTGACCAGGCACAATCATAACAGAGACAACCCCTGGCTACCGCCCATAGTTGGGAGGGCACCATCCGCAACAGTCCCGCTTAAACTGGGGTCCGTTTAAACTGGGGTCCGTCGGCTTCGTCGTCAATGAGCCCGATAGGGAGATTGCCCGTTGATGTTGCCTGCTGGCGAGTACCTGCAGTCAAGCACGACGTTGCCTGAAAACTGTGTTGAAGCGGTCTGCCCACAGCCGACCCGCTGCGTGCTGCTCCACACCATCTGCGAATAATGACCCCAGGTGTACCAGTTGCCGGTCTGTAGGTTGATGGGCCCGGGGTTGCTGTCGTACTTGATTTTCTCGTTGTACCAGCTCATCACTCCATTGGCGACGGAGTGCCAATCCGCGAGGTTTTCTCCTTGGTCCTTCGGCCGGTTAGGGTCGTGACAGAGCTGACCCAGGGGCGCCGTGATATCCACCCATCTCTGCGCCGCATCGGCCAGCGAGTCGTCCCAGGCTAGCGGCGGCACCCCGACTTCATTACGATACTGATTGTGCAGTTGCAGTATCGTGGTGCGATTGGCGGTACTGACTTGCGAGGGGGTGCGGCCCCCACTGGAGCTCGTCGGGCATGCGCCCACCTGCGCCAGCGTCGAACCACCCAGTGGCAGCAGCAGTCCTCCCGCCACCAGCACCGCGGAAGCGGCCAATACGAGACGGCGGCAACGGTACGCGGCCGTGAAGTCGATGGCCATGAGCATTGGTCCTTCGCGTCGATGCCTGACGAATTGCTGTCCTGGATGGACGAAATATTCCCGTACACACTGTTTGCGGACCTAGGCCGCAGCCCGCTCGGCTGGGCTCGATATGTGGAGTACTGAACAGCTACAAGCACTGAGAGTAGGAGAAAGCTGCCTGCTGCGGCTAGTTCTTTCACCTATTTGTCGCAGTGCGGTAGGCCGTACGACAGAAAAAGTGACCAGTTTTCAACGCAGAGTGAGACTGACGTCGATGTTCTCCTCATCCAGGGACAGGCCCAAGATCTCCGCCGCGCGCAGGGTCGCGGTGAACACCAGGTGCGACTGGGTGCGTTCGATGAACGGGTATGAGCGGGATACGCCGAAAAGGGGTCGTTAGAGGCGTGACCTGGGTGAAGTCGGCAGCGTTGGAGCGGTAATGTCGCTGGTCAGCGGCTGGCGCGAAGGCTGTTGACCAGGACATCTGAAGATCCACGGCCCCTTTTCGGCGTATCCCGCTCATACCCGAACCAGCTACACGCCACAGCGAACAAGCTCCCCCGGTGAGTGCTGCCTCACCCGGTTTTTCCCGGTCTCCTTGAGCACGACCAGGTCGACGCCGCGTTCAGTGACGAGCGCGGCGATCTCGGTGAGGTGGCGCACCGAGCGGGCCATCCTCGACAGGCGTGTGACGACCAGCTCGTCACCGCCGTGCAGGTAGTCCAGGCACTTGTCCCATTCCGGGCGGCGAGCGAGCCGGCCCGACGCGGTGTCAGTCCAGGTCCGTTCGCAGCCGGCCGAGGACAGCGCGTCGAGCTGAAAACTGACGAAGATCAATTCAACGTGCTACTCGCAGAATCGGGTCAGACACGAGGACGGGCTCGCGTCGTTGCTCGCGTTCGGTCTCGTGTCCGGGCCCGTGGTCGGGCTCGGATTCGTGTTGGGGCTCGTGTTCAGGCGCGGAGTCGGGCTCGGGATCGTGGCCGGACTCGGGGCCGGGTACGGGTTCGTGTTCATGTTCGAGCTCGATGGCAGGTTCGTGGCCACGCTCGTGACCGGGCTCGGGGCTGGGCTCGTGTACCGGGTCGGGGGCGGGGAGCCTCGACGGTTCAGGATTGCGAGCTGGCGTGCCGCCATCTCGCGTCAGGTTCTGGGGAAAGGGCTCGTCGTCGGGACCGGGTGCGGACTCGTGACCGGGCTCGGGTATGGGTTTGCCTATGAACTCGGGATCGGTCTTAGGGCCGGGCTCCTAGCCGGACTCGTAGCCGGATGCGGAAGCTGGTTCGTGGTCGGGCTCGTGGCCGAGCGCGGGTTCGGGGTCGTACTCGGGCTCTGGGTCGCACTGGTGTTCGGGCTCGCATCCGGGCTCGTGGGGCTCGGGGTCGGGGTTGGGGTCGCACTAACGTATCCCGCGATCTGGCAGACCACGCTGGCTTGGCGCCAACTACGGCGTTGCGGCCACGTGCCAGCCGTCAGCCTCATGCCGTTCCTCGAAGACGCCCGTGAGCGAGGCGTGCTGCGCACCGTCGGAGGTTTCTACCAGTTCCGGCACGCGACGCTGCAGGACCAGCTGGCCGGCCAGACCACTCCGAGTTCCGCGGCCTCGCGGGTGCCGTAGAAAAGCCCGGCCCGCAGCGTCAGCGTGCCATCTGGGCAATCAGGAAATCGGGGATCGCCCTCTCAGGCCGGCATCGTACTGCGCTGTATCAGTGCGTCGTAGTCGTTGAAGGTGCCGGGGAGAAGACGCAGGTGAACGATCGTGCCTGCCGGTTTGTCAACGAGGTCAACGACCTCAGCGACTGCTGGCGCTTCCGCATCACCCGCGACCACGATGGCACCGGGCACGACGATCGCAGGGTCGCGCGCCTCATCGAGGAACGTCCAGACGAGACCGGTGTCGTCCTCATCATTGAGATCAGCGGCGATGTCAACAACGATCACGATCTCCTCCTCTCCGACCTTGCGGTACGAGCGTGCCATCATAATTCTCCCGGGGTGGACCCAAGCAGGCAAGCAGCCTGCGTAGTTCGTCTTCGTCGTCTGAAGCGATCACGGCGGTGAAATGGGGTCGGTGACCTGTAGGCAGGAAGTGCACACCGATGCGCCGCAGCGCGCTCACCGGACAGGAGTGGATGCAGCGGTACGTTCGGAGTCGGCTGTTGAGCAAACCGGGCAGAGATGCCGGACCGATGTCGTCCAGTGCACAGAAGACGGAGATCCCGACAACCGGCACGCCATCAAAGCACCATGCCCGCGCAGTTCCTCCCTGTCTTGATCCATGACGGGGATGCTCGCAGCGCGGGCTGACAGTTTCGGTGCACGAGGCGTGGCCGCGCGGTGATCAGCTGGATCACGCCGATGCTGGGCCGCGCAGCTCGCCGAGCGATCGCGGCGACATCCACGTCCCGAATCCATCCGGGACGCAGGAGTGGCGTGGTCAGGGGGTGACGGTGGTGAGGAAGGCCCGCCAGGCCCTGGTGGTGACGGCCAGCGCGGGGCCGGCGGCATCCTTGGAGTCGCGCACCAGGACACCGGCCGGTGCGGGCGCGACCTCGACGCAGTCGCTGCCGTGTCCGCTGTAGCTGCTGGTGTGCCAGATGATGCTGTTTGGTTCAGGCGCGCTCATCAGGGTCCTCTTGGTCGGCGTAGAGCTCGGTTGCCACGGTGGCAATCAGCTCCCTGGATTCTCTCTCGCCCAGCGTGGTCTCGGCCAGCGCACCGAGGATGAGCCGGTAGGCGGCGATCTCCTCGTTCTTCTCCAGGAACAGGCTAGAGGTCTCGTTCTCCAGATACACCACCGGCCGAAACTCGGCGAACTCCAGGAGAATGAACGGCCCAGCTGACGCGGCGTGTGCGCCGAGCGCGGCAGGGATCACCCGCAGGGTGATGTACGGGCGTACCGCCATCTGCAGCAGGTGGTGCAGCTGTTCGGACATCACCGTCGGCCCGCCGACCGGTGTGCGCAGCACGGACTCGTGGAGGTAAAAGGTGAACTGCCCCGGTCGTTCCCGGCTGAACAGGCTGCGCCGGGCCAGTCGGGCGGCCACCCGGTCATCGATCTCCTCCGCCGGCAGAGTGGCGATGCGGCTGATCACCGCCCGGGCGTAGTCACTGGTCTGCAAAGGGCCAGGCACTAGCATCGGCTGGATATGACTGCAGGTCACCGCCCGGTCCTCGTGGTTGATCAGCGTCACCAGCTGTTCGGGCAGCCGCGAGCCGTGCTGTTGCAGCCAGCCCGGGGTGTTGCGCTCCTGGCAGAGCGCGAGCAGCCGATCGCGCTCCTCGCCCTTCACCCGGCACATCCCGAGGATGATCGCGACGTCCACCTCGCTGGCGTTGCGCTTGCCGGACAGCAGCCGCGACACCTTGCTCGGTGACCAGCCGAGCACGTGGGCGGCATGCTCGGCGTTCAGCTTGGCTTGCTCGATGGCCTGACGCAGCCCGTCACCGAGCTCCCGGCTGCGTATCGTCGGCTCGAGATCGTGCATGAAGACCTCCCCCTGGCGGATTCCAGCGGACCATACGGCCACGAACAACGCCGCCACCTCGATATGCGTGACAGTCCCCCGAAAGGATGTCGCGCGTGCCACTGGGGCAACCCGTTAACTCATTGTCGGTGTGGTGGCGGTCTCGCCGCGTCCGCAGTGACGCCGACGGCCAGCAGGAAAGGCGGTACAGGAACGATCGGATTCGTCCGCATCCCGCGCCCACCGCAGATCGTCGACGAAGTCAGCCATCGCGTCCCGGAGTGCGGTCCCCTCCGCGATCCGATCTGCCGTCTGAGCCAGCGTCACCGGATGCCGAGCCTGCGCGGGCAGGAAGTGCCGCAGCTCGACACCATCATCATCCGCACGGTGCGCGAAGATCCGCTCGGACGGGGTACCCACGCAAGTCAGTTTGCCCTACTAGATCGTGCCATAGCGCCAAGGTTTCCCGGTTTGTGGGTAAGGCCACCGGCGAGCGCATCGAGCATTTCTGCAACCGGTTCGGAATGAGCTGCGGTCTGTTCTCGGCGGGCTGGTGATGCGCGTTGCGGAATCGGTGAAAGCCGTTGAGACGGGCCGGTTGCGGGCGCCCCTGCTGCCGATGCTGTTGCGGACATTGCGTGATTGTGGGGTGGTTGCCAGAACACAGCCGGAACCCAGGCAGCTACTCCACAAGTCGCTGGCCAGCTCCCATCAGGCAGTCTGATGTGATGCAGCTCACTTCACAGTGACGCGGCCCGCTGACCACCCGGGCGGGGCCGTTGGCCGGCGGCTTGGCGGTTCGCTGCCCAGGCGGACCGGTTCAGCTGCGCCCCGACCACGTACTCTGCGGGTATGCACCGGATCATGGGGACAGAGGTGGAGTACGGCATCTCCGTGCCTGGGGACTGCACTGCCAACCCAGTCCTGACCTCAACCCAGGTCGTGCTGGCCTACGCTGCGGCGGCCGAAGTGCCGCGGGCCAAGCGAGCCCGGTGGGACTATGAGGTGGAGTCCCCGCTGCGCGACGCCCGCGGATTCGACCTGGGCGTCCCCGGAATCGCGCAACCCGATCCGGAACTGGACGATCTCGGCGCGGCGAACGTCATTTTGACCAACGGTGCCCGGCTCTACGTCGACCACGCGCACCCGGAGTTCTCCAGTCCCGAGGTCACCAATCCGCGCGACGCGGTGATCTGGGACAAGGCCGGCGAGCGGATCATGGAAGAAGCCGCGTTGCGCGCCCGCACCGTGCCCGACCAGCCTCCTTTCCAGCTGTACAAGAACAACGTCGATGGCAAGGGTGCCTCCTACGGCACCCACGAGAACTACTTGATGGCGCGCTCCACACCGTTCACGATGGTCATCGCCGGGCTAACTCCGTTCTTCGTCTCCCGTCAGGTGATCTGCGGATCCGGTCGGGTCGGCATCGGGCCCGCCGGGGAGCAACCTGGGTTCCAGCTGTCGCAGCGGGCGGACTACATCGAAGTCGAGGTCGGGCTGGAGACCACTCTCAAGCGCGGCATCATCAACACCCGGGACGAGCCGCATGCCGACGCCGACAAGTACCGGCGGTTGCACGTCATCATCGGCGACGCCAACTTGGCCGAGTATTCCACCTACCTCAAGGTGGGTACCACGGCACTGGTACTGGACCTGATCGAAGCGGGGGAACGTTTCGAGGACCTGCGGGTGGTTGACGCGGTGCGGGCGGTGCACACGATCAGCCGCGACCCTTCCCTGAAGGCGACGGTGGAGGTATCCGGTGGTCGCCACCTCACCGGCCTGGATCTCCAGCGTGCTTACCACGAGCGGGTCGCGCGGTTCTTCGCCCGCAACGGCGCCCCAGACAAGAGTGCCGAGGGGGACAGCGGTGCCGAAGGTGCCGACGGCGCCGAGCATGTTTTGAGCACCTGGGGCGAGGTGCTTGACGCGCTCGCCCGGGACCCGATGGAGTGCGCCGACCGGCTGGATTGGCCGGCCAAACTGCAACTACTCGAAGGCTATCGGGCTCGTGACGGTCTGGGATGGGCCTCGCCCCGGCTGCAACTGGTTGATTTGCAGTACTCCGACGTGCGGATGCACAAAGGCCTCTATAACCGCCTGGTGGCTCGTGGCTCGATGAAGCGGTTGGTCACCGAGGAGGAGGTGCGTGCGGCCATCACCCAGCCCCCGGAGGACACCCGTGCCTACTTCCGCGGCCGGTGTCTGGAGCGCTACGCCACGGAGGTGGCTGCGGCGTCCTGGGACTCGGTGATCTTCGATCTCGGCCGCGAGTCCCTGGTCCGCATCCCGACCCTGGAACCGCTGCGCGGTACCCGCGCGCACGTCGGGGCGCTACTGGACGCTTCGAACACGGCCGCCGAGCTGGTGGCGGCGCTCACTAGGGGTTGATCACCCGACTGGCCTGGCGGCGATTGTCGGTGTTGCTAGGTACTGTTTGTATTTAAGGCAACTCGATCCGGGAGGCGAAATGTCCCAGGAGAAGGTACAGCGCCAAGGCGGCGGCGGAGACGACGAGACGACCGACGGTGCGCCCGCCGGTCAGGAACGTCGGGAGAAGCTCGGCGAGGACGTAGACGCGATCCTTGACGAGATCGACGATGTGCTCGAGGAGAACGCTGAGGACTTCGTCCGGGCCTATGTCCAGAAGGGCGGCCAATGACAAGCCTCCCGAGCGTTCCGGGCATCATGTTCGGTGCAGCGGGTGACCGTTACCTGACGGGCTGTCACACGACAGGCTTTCACCCAAGGTAGTGTCACCCAAGAGACTGTGACAACGGGAGCAAGGAGACGATCACAGCCGATGGACCAGTCCTCGGTCGGACGCTACCCAGGCGCAGCCCTGCCGGCGTCGTACTTCATGGTGGGCAGTTCGTCATTCACCGATTTTCTCGCCGCGACGTCCCCTGACCTGTTGCCGGGACGGCGCATGAGCGGAGCGGGCACAGTGCCGGTTGGCGCTGAACCGCTGGCTAGCCGGCACGGCACGACCATCGTGGCGGCCACCTTCAAGGGCGGAGTGCTCATCGCGGGGGACCGCCGGGCGACGTGGGGCAACCGCATCGCTCAACGCGATATGGAGAAAGTCTTCGTCGTCGACGACTACTCCGCGGTGGGTATCGCGGGGACCGCCGGTATCGCGCTGGAGATGGTGCGGTTGTTCGCCGTGGAGCTGCAGCACTACGAGAAGATCGAAGGGGTGTCGCTGACCCTGGACGGCAAGGCGAACAAACTGGCCGGCATGGTTCGGGGCAATCTTGAGGGCGCCATGCAGGGGCTGGCGGCGGTGCCGCTGTTCGTCGGCTATGACCTTGATGCCACCGACCCCGACCGGGCCGGTCGGATCATCTCCTACGACGTCGTCGGCGGCCGATACGAGGAGACACTGGGTTATCACTCGGTGGGCTCAGGTTCGTTGTTCGCTGGGTCATCGTTGAAAAAGCTGCATGACCCGACGATGGAGGTTGATGCCGCTGTCCGGGTTGCCATGGAGGCCCTGTACGACGCCGCCGACGATGACAGCGCGACCGGCGGATTGGACTCCGTCCGCCGGCTTTACCCGGTGGTGGTCACGGTCACCGGGGCCGACGGAGCTGTCCGGATGTCTGACGAGCAGGCCAGTCAGGTCGCTGAGCTTGTAGTGGAAGCCCGCAAGCACAAGCCCGGCGGCTGACGCTACCCTCGTCTTTACCGCTGAATCCGTCTCCACCCAGGAGTTCTCGCTGTGACGATGCCGTTCTACGCCTCGGTCGAGCAGATCATGCGCGACCGCTCGGAGCTCGCCCGCAAGGGCATTGCCCGGGGGCGCGGTGTCGTCGTGCTCAGTTACTCACGCGGGGTGTTGTTCGTCGCGGAGAACCTGTCCACCGCCCTGCACAAGGTCTCAGAGATCTATGATCGGATTGGTTTCGCCGCTGTCGGGCGTTACAACGAGTACGAGAATCTCCGTCAAGCCGGGATCAGGCACGCTGACGTTCGCGGCTACTCCTACGACCGGCGTGATGTCACCGGGCGGGCCCTGGCCAACGCCTACGCGCAGACTCTCGGGACGATCTTCTCGGAGCAGCAGAAGCCCTTCGAGGTGGAGCTGTGTGTCGCCGAGGTGGGCCGCAACCCCGACTCCGATCAGCTCTACCACCTGACCTACGACGGCTCGATCGGTGACGAGCCGGACTTCGTCGTGATGGGCGGTCAGGCCGACGTCATCTCCACGGCGCTCAAGGAATCCTTCCGGCAGGACATGGACACTCCGGAGGCGGTCGCTGCCGCAGTGAGTGCTCTGAGCTCGGTCTCCACCAGCGTCAATGGGACTGGCACGCGCACCTTGGGAGTCGGTCAGCTGGAGGTCGCGGTCTTGGATCGGTCCCGGCCGCGCCGCGCCTTCCGCCGCATCACCGGGGCAGCCTTGACCGCTCTGCTCGCCAGCGCACAGACTCCGGCCGCCGAGGATCCCGCTGGTCCTATGCCATCAGAAACAGGCACAGAAGCAGACACAGAAACGGAATCAGGTACCGACACCTGACGTCCCCGTTCGTGGTTGATCTCTGCGTATCACTCTCTGCAACCAGCTCTGCGCATTGACCTCTTAAGTGACCCCGTACGGACGGTCTGCGGGATGCCCGCAGCGGCCTAGGCTGGAGGGCATGCAGCGGCGGATCTTCGGTATTGAGACCGAGTTCGGAGTCACCTGCACCTTTCACGGCCAGCGCAGGCTGTCGCCGGACGAGGTTGCCCGGTACCTGTTCCGTCGGGTGGTCTCATGGGGGCGCTCGTCCAACGTGTTCCTGCGCAACGGGTCCCGGCTCTACCTCGACGTGGGCTCGCACCCGGAGTACGCCACCGCCGAGTGCGACGACTTGGCTCAGTTGGTGACCCACGACAAGGCCGGCGAGCGGATCCTTGAAGACCTCCTGGTGGATGCCGAGCGGCGATTGGCCGACGAGGGCATTGGCGGGGACATCTTCCTGTTCAAGAACAACACCGACTCCGCGGGTAACTCCTACGGCTGTCACGAGAACTATTTGGTGGCTCGTGCCGGGGAATTCTCGCGGATCGCCGATGTGCTGTTGCCCTTCCTGGTCACCCGGCAGCTGGTCTGCGGCGCGGGCAAGGTGCTACAAACACCTCGAGGCGCGGTGTACTGCCTGTCGCAGCGGGCGGAGCACATCTGGGAGGGAGTCTCCTCGGCGACCACCCGTTCCCGCCCGATCATTAACACCCGGGACGAGCCGCACGCCGACGCCGAGCGGTATCGCCGGCTGCATGTGATCGTCGGTGATTCGAACATGTCCGAGGTGACCACTTTGCTCAAGGTGGGCACCGCCAACCTGGTCTTGGAGATGGTGGAGGAGGGTGTCGCGTTTCGCGACTTCACCCTGGACAACCCGATCCGGGCGATCCGCGAGATCAGCCACGACCTCACCGGCCGGCGCGGGGTGCGCCTCGCCGGAGGCCGCGAGGCCTCTGCGTTGGAGATCCAGCGGGAGTACTATGCGCGCGCTGTTGATCACGTCGCCCGCCGAGGGTCCGATCCACTGACCGACCGGGTGATGGAGCTGTGGGACCGCACGCTGGGCGCGGTGGAACAGCAGGATCTCGGCCTGATCGATCGCGAGATCGACTGGGCTATTAAGCACCGGCTGGTGGAGCGCTACCAGGCCAAGCACCAGATGGACCTGTCCAACGCGCGGATCGCCCAATTGGACCTCGCCTACCACGATATTCGCCGCGGCCGTGGGTTGTTCGATCTGCTACAACGCAAGGCGCTGGTCGACCGGGTGACCGACGACGGCGAGATCGAGGCCGCCAAGGACACCCCGCCCGCCACCACCCGAGCCAAGCTGCGCGGCGACTTCATCGCCGCCGCTCAGGCGGCAGGCCGTGACTTCACCGTCGACTGGGTGCACCTCAAGCTCAATGACCAGGCCCAGCGCACCGTGCTGTGCAAGGACCCGTTCCGGGCGGTCGACGAGCGGGTGGAACGGCTCATAGCATCGCTGTGAGCCGGGCAGCCGTAAGCTGCACGCCGTGTCATCCACCCGCGCCGAGCGTCTGGTCAATCTGGTGCTGTGCCTGCTGTCCAGCCGCCAGCACCTGCCCGCTGAACGGATCCGGCGGATCGTGCCGGGCTACGCCGATGCCCCTTCCGACGAGGCGTTCTTCCGGATGTTCGAGCGCGACAAAGCCGAGCTGCGCGAACTGGGCGTTCCCCTGGAAACCGGCCGGACCCCGGGGTTCGACGCCGGTGAGGGTTACCGCATTGCGCGCCGGGACTACGAGCTGCCCGATATTGACCTCGAACCCGAGGAAGCCGCCGCAGTCGCGCTGGCCGCACGGCTGTGGGATTCCCCACAGCTGGCTGGAGCCGCCCATGGCGCCCTGCTCAAGCTGCGCGCCGCCGGGGTGGAGGTGGACACCGAGCCTTCGGCGGTGGTGCAACCACGGGTGCGAGCCAGCGAACCGGCGCTGATCCCGTTGATCTCGGCGGTCCAGGCGGGGCAGGTCGTCATGTTCCCGCACCGCAAGCACCCCGCTGGGGCGCCCACGGAGCGCACCCTCGAGCCGTGGGGAGTGGTGTCCTGGCGGGGCCGCTGGTACGTGGTGGGACACGACCGAGACCGGGATGCGACCCGCTGTTTCCGGATCTCTCGGATCGTCGGTCCGGTGCGCACCACCAGCGCCTCGGGGGTGGTGCGGCGCCCAGTGGAAGTAGACCTGCTGGCCATCGTGGCGAGTTGTGCGCAACCGCCACCGGTGGCACATCCGGCCCGGCTGTGGCTGGCTGAGGGCCACGCGCATGGCCTGCGCCGGCACGCGACGGTGCTGGGCAGGATGACCCTGGACGGAGTCGCGGGCGACCTCGTGGCGGTGGAGCTGCCCAGTTATGACGTCGCCGCCCGGTGGATAGCCGGGCTGGGGCCAGACGCCGTGGTGCTGGAGCCCGTCGAACTGGCTACCGCGGTGCGCAACCGGCTGGCGGCAGTGATCTCGAGGAGCGCGGGCTGATGGTGGGAGTCACAGAGCGGTTGCCCCGGCTGCTGGCCCTGGTGCCTTACCTACTGGCTCGCCCCGGTGTGCTGATCGAGGAGGTGGCCGCCGACTTCTCGGTCACGGTTCGGCAGCTACGCCGTGACCTGGAACTGCTGTGGATGTGCGGGCTGCCTGGTTACGGGCCCGGTGACCTCATCGACCTGTCCTTTGCGGGGGACACCGTGACCGTCACCTTCGATGCCGGGATGCGTCGCCCGCTGAGACTGTCCGGCGCGGAGGCGACCGCGCTGGTGGTGGCGCTGCGGGTGCTGGCCGAGATGCCCGGCGTGATCGACGCCGGGTCGGTGCGCCGAGCCCTGGCTAAGATCGAGGCGGCGGCGGGGCAAACTGATGGTGTGGTAGTCGGCCTGGCGAGGGGAGAAGAGGCCGCGCTGACCGCCGTGCGCGACGCGCTGGAGCACCGCCGTGCGCTCCGCATCCGCTACTACACGCTCTCCCGCGACACAGTGAGTGAGCGTACCGTGGACCCGATGCGCCTGCTGTTGGTCGAAGGCCGCAGCTACCTGGAGGCCTGGTGCCGCTCCGCCGAAGAGGTGCGCCTGTTCCGGCTGGACCGCATGGAGCACGTCACAACCCTGGACGAACTCGCGGTGCCACCATCGCACGCCCGCCCCACGGACTCCTCCGCCGGGCTGTTCCGCGCCCAGCCCGACCAGCGGGTCGCCGTGCTGACCCTGGCCCCGGACGCTCGCTGGGTCGCCGAGTACTACCCGGTGGAGGAGCTGATCGAGGGTGCGGGGGGAACCGCGACCGTGCGGATGCGCTACGCCGAGACGGGGTGGATGGTGCGTCTGGTTCTGGGATTGGGTGCCGATGTCATTGTCCGGGAACCCGCCGACCTGGCTGAGGCGGTAGCGCAGCGGGCTCTCGCGGCGGTGCGCAGGTCCTCCTCGCCTGACCTCGCCCGCCACACAACGCCAGCCGCGTAGCATCGATTCCGCACCTCAGGCAAGAAAGGAGACCGATGCGTTTCCCAGCTCGGCCGGGCAGCCGGCGCAAGATGAACCCGGAGGGCCGCATGCCCTTCATGGATCACCTTCGCGAGCTGCGTCAGCGGTTGTTCATCGCGGTGGTGGCGATCGGGCTCGGTGGCGTCTTCGGGTTCGTCTGGTGGGGGGTGTCGCTGTTCGGCTTGCCCAGCCTTGGTGACCTGCTCACGGGCCCGTATTGCGCGCTGCCCCCGACGCTGCGGCTGACCCCGAACCCGGGCCGGTGCCAATTGCTGCAGACCGCCCCCTTTGAGGTGTTCACCCTCCGAATGCAGGTGGCCATCGCGACGGGTGCGGTGCTGACTGCGCCGATCTGGATCTACCAGATATGGGCGTTCATTACGCCCGGTCTTTATGCCAAGGAGCGTAAGTTCGCGCTGACCTTCGTCAGTACGGCCAGTGTGCTGTTCGCCGGGGGCGCCGTCCTCGCCTACTACGTGGTGCCCACTGGCCTGTCCTTCTTGGCGAACCTCGGTGGCGGCCAGTTCATTACCGCGTTGACCGGCCAGTCTTATGTCAGTTTCCTGCTGACCATGCTGGCGGTTTTCGGCCTGACTTTCGAGCTGCCACTGCTGGTGGTGATGCTCAACCTGGTCGGCGTGCTGCCGTATGCGAAGTTGCAAAAGTGGCAGCGTGGGATCCTGTTCGGGCTGTTCGTGCTGGCCGCGGTTGCCACCCCCGGCAACGATCCGTTCTCCATGATGGCGCTGGCCTTCGCGCTGGTCGTGCTGTTCGAGGCTGCGGTGCTGATCGCTCGGGCGCACGATCGCACGCTGGCGCGCCAGCGAGCCGAGCAGGGCTGGGACGATCTCGACCCTGACGAACCCTCCCCGCTGGATGATCGGGTGGAGCCGGTGCCCTCGGATGACCCGGCACCCCGCTACGACGACGCGACGTAGCGCCGCACGGTGCGCGCCACGCTGATCGTCAACCCTCATTCTGGCCGCGGCGCGGCGGCCCGGGTAGCCGGCACCGTGGCCAACACGCTGCGGGCTGCGGTGCCCGGGCTGCTCGCCTCGGTGAGCGCCGATGCGGCGGGCACCAGCAGGCTGGCCGCGCAGGCTGCGCAGCGTGGCGATGACGTGCTCGCCGTGCTGGGCGGGGACGGCACCGCAGGCCTGGCCGCCGCTGCCGTCGCGGGCACCGCAACCGCGCTGGCCGTGCTGCCCGCCGGGACCGGCAACGACCTGGCGGCCGCGCTGGGCATCCCGGCCGATCCGGTGAACGCCGCCCGGCACGTCGCGCAGGCGCTGAGCTCCGGGCAGCGGCGCCGGATCGATCTGGGTCGGGTCAGCGGCGCAGGCTGCTTCACCACGGTGCTGTGCACCGGCTTCGACGCGGCGGTGAGCGCCCGGGCCAACGCGATGCGCTGGCCCGCCGGGCCACGCCGGTATGACCTGGCGGTGCTGGCCGAGCTCGTCGCGTTGGCTCCCCGGCCGGTGTGGGTGCGCGTCGGGGAGACCGAGGTGGAGTTGGAGGCGATCCTGGTCGCGGTCGGCAACGGATCCAGTTACGGCGGGGGGTTGCGGATCTGTCCGGATGCCGCGCTGGCTGATGGCCTGCTCGATGTGATTGTCATCGCCGCGACGAGCCGGCGCCGGCTGCTGCGGGTATTTCCCCGGCTCCGGGTTGGCGGCCACCTTGACGAACCGGAGGTGACGATCTTGCGGGGAGCGAGCGTGCACATCGACGGCGACCCGGGCTGGCCCGTCTACGCTGACGGGGAGCCGCACGGCACCCTGCCGGTGACGGTGCACTGCGAACCGGGTGCGCTCACCGTCGTCGCCTAGCCTGGGACAGTGGCCCACTCTCCCGCTCAGGCGTACGCAGCGGCCCGCCGACGAGCCGCCCTCCCTCGCCTTGCCGAGTTCGCCGGCGTTCTGAGCTTTCCACTCGACCCATTCCAGCGTGCGGCGTGCGAGGCGTTGGAGGAGGGACACGGAGTATTGGTGTGCGCGCCTACCGGTGCGGGCAAGACCGTCGTCGGCGAGTTCGCGGTGCACCTGGCGCTGGCGCAGGGCGGCAAATGCTTCTACACCACGCCCATTAAAGCGCTGTCCAACCAGAAATACGCCGATCTGGTGGTCAGGCATGGCGCGGACGCTGTCGGCCTGCTCACCGGGGACACGTCGATCAACGGGGACACCTCGGTGGTGGTGATGACCACCGAGGTGCTGCGCAACATGCTCTATGCCGGGTCAGCCACCCTGAAGGGGCTGGCCTACGTCGTGCTGGATGAGGTGCACTACCTGGCCGACCGGTTCCGTGGCGCGGTGTGGGAAGAGGTGATCCTCAACCTTCCGGAAAGTGTGCGGCTCGTTGGGTTGTCCGCCACGGTGAGCAACGCTGAGGAGTTCGGCGAATGGCTCCTCGACGTTCGCGGCAACACCACGGTGGTCGTCGATGAGCACCGTCCGGTGCCACTGTGGCAGCACATGCTGGTCGGCTCGCGACTCTGTGACCTCTTCGCGAAGAACAGCGCCAAAAACAGCGCCAACCGGCTTACCGTTGACTCGCACCTGGTCCGGCGCGTGCAGGAATTGGAGCGCCGTAGCGGGTGGGATTACCCGCGCCGTGGCGTGCCTCGGTTCCGGCCGCTGCCCCGGGCGGACGTCGTGGCCCGGTTGGAACGCGATGGTTTGCTGCCCGCGATTACCTTCATCTTCAGCCGAGCCGGTTGCCAGGCTGCGGTGAGCCAGTGCGTCCGCGGCGGGCTGCGGTTGACCACCCCCGAGGAGTCTGCGCGGATCCGTCAGATGGTGGACACCCGCACCGCCGGCCTGCCCGAAGGCGATCTCGACGTGCTCGGCTTCTGGGAGTGGCGGGAGGCTCTGGAGCGGGGTGTCGCCGCGCACCACGCTGGAATGCTGCCGGTATTCAAGGAGACCGTGGAGGAGTTGTTCGTCCGCGGGTTGGTCAGGGCCGTGTTCGCTACCGAGACCCTCGCGTTGGGGATCAACATGCCGGCCCGCACGGTGGTGCTGGAACGGCTGGTCAAGTTTAACGGGGAGGCCCATCTTGATCTCACCCCCGGCGAATACACCCAGCTCACGGGACGAGCCGGGCGGCGTGGTATCGACGTTGAGGGCCATGCGGTCGTACTGTGGCAACCGGGTGTGGACCCAGCGCGGGTGGCCGGGTTGGCCTCCACCCGTACCTACCCGCTGCGCAGCTCGTTTCGGCCCGGCTACAACATGGCCGTCAACCTGATCGACCGGGTCGGGGTGGCCGCCGGGCGGGCGCTGTTGGAGCGGTCCTTCGCCCAGTTCCAAGCGGACCGCTCGGTGGTCGGCCTGGCGCGGCGGATTGACCGCAACGCCGAGGCACTGGCGGGATACGCCGAAACGATGGCCTGTCACCTGGGTGATGTCACCGAGTACGCCCAGCTGCGCAGGCAGATTTCCGAGCGGGAGCGGTTGCTGGCCGGCCATGGTGATGCGGCGCGCCGGGCTGAAGTGGCTGTTCTGCGCCGCGCGCTGCGGGCGCATCCCTGCCACGGCTGCGACGACCGGGAGGCGCACGCCCGGCTGGCGGAGCGTTACGACCGGCTTGACCGCGAGACTGACACGCTGCGCCAGCAGGTCGCGGCCACGACGCACTCACTGGCCCGCACGTTCGACCGGATCCGGGCTCTGCTGGCTGAGCGCGGCTACCTGGATGGAGAGCACCTCACCGAGCATGGCCGTCGGCTGGCCCGGTTGTGGTCAGAGACCGACCTGCTCACCGCGGAGTGCCTGCGCCACGGCATCTGGGATGCTCTGGGGCCTCCCGAGCTGGCAGCGGTGGTCTCAGCGCTGGTCTACGAGGCCCGCAGGGACGCGGCCATTCCTCGGGTTCCCGCAGGCCAGGTGAGCGAGGCCCTGGTGGCTACCGTGCGGTTGTGGGCGGAGCTGGAGGCCGACGAAGCGCGGCACCAACTGGAGCGCACTCGCGAACCGGATCTGGGTTTCGCCTGGCCGGTGTACCGGTGGGCGCGCGGAGAATCGCTGTCGGCGGTGCTGATGGCTGCCGAGAACAACGGTGCTGAGTTGTCTGCGGGGGACTTCGTCCGGTGGTGCCGGCAGGTGCTGGACGTGCTGAACCAGATCCGCGGTGTCGCCGGGGAGAACTCCCGGGTCGGGGCAACGGCGGCGGACGCGGTGTGCGCATTGCGCCGTGGCGTGGTCGCGCTAGGAACCGTCTGAGTCATCGTCCGCCATGCTCGACTCGGCGTTGAACGATGTCACTCGGTGAATGATGTACTGGGCAGCCGCTTCGTGCGCGGGAAACCCCTCGTACCGAGCAAGCTCCACAGCCGTCGGGCCAATGCTTCGCACTCCGGTCGCGGACACGTAGCCAAACGATGATCTCTTGAGAAGCTCGTTGACGCCCATGCATGAGTAGGTTTGCGCATGTCGACCAGTGGGCAGGATCGCGTTCAGGCCAAGAGAAAAGTTGCCAAAAGCAATCGAGGCGTTCTCCCCCAGGAGCACCTCGCCCGCGTGGATTATCGCTGGCAAAATTTCAAACGGGTTATCGACAAGAACGCGCAGGTGCTCCGGTGCGTACTCGTTGATAAATGAAATCGAGTCTTGTAGTCCTTCGGTGATGACGATGCCGCCATAATTGGATAAGACCGCCTTGCAGTTCCGGGCTTGGGTCTCTGGCAATTTTCCTATCAGGTCGGGGAGACGATCGGCGACCGCAGTCGCGAGTGCGCTTGAGTGGGTGACGAGCAGGACCGCTGAATCCGTGCCATGCTCCGCCTCAACCAACAACTCTCGGGCGGCGATCTCCACGTCCGCCGCAGAATCGCACAAAATAACAGACTCGCTGGGGCCGGCTGGCGGACCTGGGTTGACGATACCGGACAGAATTCGTCGCGCGGCGGTCACGTACTGGTTCCCAGGTCCGAGGATCTTGTCAACCTTGGGAACGCTGTTGGTTCCGTATGCCATGGCGGCGATCGCTTGAGCGCCACCAACTTTAATGATGTTCTCCACGCCGCACAAGCGGGCCGCGACGAGGGACGCGGGATCCACCGACCCGTCGGCTCCCGGGGGAGTGCAGACCGTAATCTCAGGTACTTCCGCGATGACCGCTGGGATACACAGCATGATCATGACGGATGGGAAAGATCCTTTTCCTCGTGGGACGTACAGCCCGACGGAGGAAATAGGGGTCACCCGCTCACCTGTTATTACTCCTGGTATGATCTCTTTCATCCAGCTGGGTGGGGGAAGCTGAGATTGATGGTGATTTCGAACATTGTGTATTGATTGAATGAGGGCGGTGCGGAGGTCTTTGTTGACAAGCTCGTCAGCGCGATCGAATTCTTCTTCGCTGACGCGGAGCTGGTTCTCGCTCAGCTCGGCACCGTCGTACTGGCGGGTGAGCTGGACGAGAGCCGTGTCACCGTCTGACCGAACAGCGGCCAGCACCCGCAGCACGGTAGCCTCAACGTCTTGCAGGTTGTCCTGCGCCCGTTGGTGAAGGAGCTGGTTGCGCTGTTCGTGTGACAACTGCGCCAAAACATAGCGGTTGACCTTTATTTGTTCAGTCATGGCGTCCTCTATTTTTTCGTCCGGCTTCAACGGGGCTCACGCCAGCGTTGCTTTCACGCCAGGTGCAAGTGAGAGCCGGTGTGGGTTGACGGCAAGTAGGCCCGCCATCGCTTCGCCGAGCCCACGGAACAGCATGGGCCAGCCCGCGACGGGGTCGGTATCATTATCAACGTGTATGATGATGCTCGACTCCAAGCCTCCGGCGAGGCCGTCAACGAAATCGTCAAGATCCTCGGAGTAAAGACCATTCACTAAAGTGTGTCCCACCAGGAAATTCTTGCGGAATTCTCCATAGTCCTGCGACATCGGTACATATTTCCAGAACTTGCGACCCTCCATGCTGATGCCAACACGGATAGGCTGATGCGGTCCTACGTTTGGATCTTTGATGCTTGAGCCGGCTCCGTGGATGCCGAATTTTTCCATTCGCTCGATAGCCACATAACGGAGAGCCCTGCCGAGGGTCATTCCGATATCCTCGGTAACGACATGACTTGAGCTGAGCCGTATCGCTTCATACGTCACGTCGAGCTGGAGCGCTGCTCCCTCGGCGAACTCGGCCAGTAAGTCGACCATGCCGGCCACATTGATTGAACTTGCAACGTTGATGGTGCAGCGAACTGAAGGGGCGCCAAGGAGCAGATTTACTCTTACGACGCTTTCCGCCGTACGCCGTTCAAGGCTGGCTCCCCACTCGGACACGCGCTGTACTGTCCAGCCCCGTTCGACGGCCCGCTGCCCTGTCTCCGGCAGGGGTTTGGCTGGGGATTTTGTTCCCGCATTGCTCGGCGGATTGGGCGCCACGGGCTGTTCGTTAAACATCGTGTCAAGCGTGATGCCAACGCCCCGGAAAATTCCTTCCCAGGTGTGGTGCGGGTCTTCGAAACTTGCGACGAGAATTTTGAGGTCAAGATCGCCTCCGGCGCCGAGGCCTTTAAGTACCTCTACCAAGGGTTTGCCGTCTGAGAGCTGCTCCGCCCGGCTGCTGAGAAACCACTCGAGATCAACCTGTCGCGAAGCGGTCAGGACCGCCCCGCCGGAACTTGTTGTGGTCACCTGGATTTCTGCGCTGCCGTCGTCAATCATTCCGATTGTCCGCGCGGCTTCCCGTCTGATCGACAGCTTCCGAACTTCTCGGCCGAGCGCTGAGCCGAGTCCACGCCAGTCATCGTTAGTCCATGACAAATCTATCGAGCAGCCCAATCTCCAGGCGATGTGTTCGATCATGTGGCTGACGAACTCATTCGGAGAGGACAGGGTCTTCGACATCACCCCCGCTCTGCCTAGCGAGACGTAACACCTCGTGAAGCTGGTATAGCAGCGCGAGACATGCGAAGATTCCGACAACTCGGAAAATGAATTGGCGCCGGTGGCAACAGCGACCGTATAGCAGCCAGCTGTACTGGCGGCTTCGGCGCCGAGCAGTGAGTCCTCGACCGCCACGCACACGGAGGTTTGGAGGCCCAGGCGAGTGGCTGCTTCCTGGTAGGTATCCGGAGCCGGTTTCTTCCGCAAGCCTGGTTCGTCGTTCCCGACAATAACATCCACGACAAGCCCAGTTCCAGCCAGAATTTCGTGAATCTCACCGTGTGGGTTGTTGGAGACTACACCGATGGGCATACCCTGGCCGCGGGCCGCTTCGATGATCTCAGGAATGCCGTCATGGGTTGCTATATCCGCTACCCGGCGGTGCGACTTATACTTGTCGGCAAGCCGTAAGATGGCTTCCGGAGCGAGCCCAAGCGCACACGTTTCTGAGATCTTGCGCCAGAAATCTGGAATTGCGTGCGGAAAGTTCTCCCGGATCACCGACCGAGGCACCTCCACAACGGAATTCAGCTCCTCCTGGAGGAGTTTTCCCACGATCTCGTAGTCGAGAGACAGCGAATCAAGCAAGACGCCGTCGAGGTCGAAGAGCAGGGCGGCAGTGCATTCGGGGATGTCGAGACGGCCAGCCAGAAGCATGGAGGAGATACTACCTGGCCGGCATGCTTCTGGGCATGTTTCTGGGCGGCCAGCTCGGTCGTGAGCGTCATCTCACCAGCGATGGTGCCGACGATCTCTGGGGTGTGCGTGAACACCTCGACGGCCTGGGCCATCCGCTCGGGCTTGCCGTCCGGCGTGAAGTGCGACACCGTGAGGTAACTGCCCGGCGCAAGCTTCTCCCGGTAGCTGGCGACGACGCCCCAAGCTGGCGACGACGCCCCAAGGATCATCGAAGTCTGGCACGAACTCCAGGACCCCGACCATGCGCAGGCCGAGTGGCTGCGCATGGTCCAGCAACCGGTGCGTCTCGGGCGCGTTGCCTACCGTGGGATTGTGCCCCCTTACCCAGCGCATAGTCGTAAATGGGGGTTATGCCGCGAAGCAAGCAGCGCCTCAGTCTCACCCTCACTGTTGGTTGCCCGCGTCCAATCAAGGATATCTTGGTCGGTTGGTGTTTGCCGACCAATCTCCAGCATGGACACCTTGGAAGCAGACCACGTGAGCGACTCCGCGAGCTGTTTGCCGGTTGGTCCGGCTTGCTGGCGCAGCTCGCGGAGTCGTTTGCCAAGCGCGTTGCGGGCCTCGTCAACGCTGGTAGACCCACTAATACGCACTAATACGGCAGCCGCAGTGTGTGATCTTCGAGCGCGCGCACACCACCATATGATCGACTTCGCGATGGAGGAAGTGACCTAACGGGCGGACAGGCGAGGCTCAGAGCCGTGAACTCGACGAGATCGACCTAAAACAGCCCAAAAACGTCGTTGACGCCGAGTTCATGGACAGCGCCGACCGCGCACTGGCCACGCTGCGCCCGCGACCACGCATACCACTACCAGCGACAACACCTCACAATGTGCGACTGTAGTACTAACCCTGCTCGGTGTCACAGTCGTCCCGTCTGACGGCGTGGTGCCGGGCGGCATCGGGCCAATAGTTGTGCCGCACAATCTCGGCCGCGTCCTCAGCCCAAACCGACTGTAGTCGGTCAGTGGCAAACGCACCACGCGCACATGCGAAAACAGGCGACCTTCGGCCGTTGCCTCGTGAATCATGCCGAACCAACTTTCGGCCCACGACCTATCGACTTGTTCACCGGTTCGGAATTTTCTGAACGACTCAGCCTCGCGCGGCGCGTTGTAGCTGTCCCGCACTTCCAAGCGGAAAGCTGTGTGCTCGAAGGTGCGAAACAGTCGGCTGAACTCGTCCCCGGTGAGCAGGCTCAGCGCTTGATCTCCGCCCGTTGCCGCGCCGACGGCGCCGCGCTGCGCCACCCGCGCTAGCCCACCTCCCGATCACCCGGCCAGGTTCGCCCGACCAGGGTGGTGCGGTGGTCTCCGCTGTCTCCTTCGGAGCCGTGAACACAGCTGCGGTCCTATGGTAAGCAATACGCCAGTAGAGGCCGGTGCCACCAGCGGTGGCCTCGCAGGCGCATTCCGAGCAGGTTGACTACAATCTCGTGTCACGTCCAGGCACAGCGACGCATCGCAGAGAGGCCTTGCTCGGGATGAACAGTTTAGACACATTCAACCAGAAACCGCCGCGTGGTCTCGACACCAGTGTGTCGCAGTCGGCTCGGGTCTGGAACTACTGGCTGGGCGGTAAGGACAACTACCCGGTCGACCACGAGGCTGGTGATCAGTTTGCCGCCATCCTGCCGAGTATCGTCGACGTTGCGCGTGCCTCGCGGGCATTTCTGGTTCGCGCTGTCCGGTACCTGGTCGGCGAGGCAGGGATCCGTCAGTTCCTCGATGTCGGTACCGGGTTGCCCACCGCCAACAACACCCATGAGGTCGCTCAGGCGACCGCACCGGAGTGCCGCATCGTCTATGTTGACAACGACCCCATGGTCCTGGTGCATGCTCGTGCCCTGCTCACTAGCACTCCCGAAGGCGTCACCGATTACGTCGACGCGGATCTGCGTGACACCGACACCGTCCTGCGGGAGGCGGCCCGGACTCTGGACTTCACCCAGCCCATCGCCCTCATGGTGATGGGGACCATTGAACACATCGTGGACACCGACGAGGCGTACACGATCGTGAACCGCCTGCTGGAGCCACTAGCCTCGGGCAGCTACCTGGTGCTGTATGACCCCACCACCGACGGCGTCCATGGCAAAGCGATGTTCGAGGCATGCCGGCTCTGGAACGAAAGTGGTGGAACCCCACCGGTCGCGGTCCGCGACAGCCAGGAGATCGCCCGATTCTTTGACCGCCTGGAGTTAGTAGAGCCGGGCGTGGTCTCGGTGCCACTGTGGCGACCCGACCCCTGTCAGATCGGCGTTCCCACAGAGGTGAACACGTTCGGCGGCGTCGGACGCAAGCCCTGACGGCGCCGGTACCCTCAGCCTCGATCCACCGATTGGCTACTGAGCCGAGATCGTCGCGGCGATGACGTCGGCGGTGGTGATGCGGAGCAGGCCTGGATTGGGCTGGTTCGCGAAGGTGTCACCGGGGGTGCCGGCCCACAGCGCTACATGCTGCGGACGGTCTGGGGGTGGCCCCCAGTGTTGCGGGGACACCGGGCCGAAGAGGACCACCGAGGGTGTGCCGTAGGCGGTGGCGAGGTGGGCGATGCCGGTATCCCCACACACCACCAGCGACGCTGCGGCGACCAGGGCGGCGAGTTGGGACAGCGTCGTGCGGCCAGCGAGCATGGCGTCGTCGGGCAGGTTAGCCGCAGCAGTTACCTGAGCTGCGAGGGAGCGCTCAGCCGCGCTGCCGGTCACCACCACCTGTCGCCCTCGGCTGGCCAACCGGCGAGCTACCTCCGCATACCGCTCGGCGGGCCAGCGCCGGGCGGCGAAGCCGCAGCCGGGGTGCACGATGACCGCTCCTGGTGCTGGGCTCGGTGTCTGGGGGCGGCCCAGCGCTAGGTCGGCCGGGTCGGTGGGGATACCGAAGTGTTCCAGCAGCCGGCACCACCGGTGCACCTCATGCAGGTCGCCGTCCCACCCGGGGCCTGGTTCGCCGGGTAGGGCATGGGTGAGCAGGACCGCAGGTTGCAGCGCGCGCAGGATGCGGGTGCTCTGCGGTCCTCGTCCATGCAGGTTGACCGCGACAGCCGGTGGTGACTTCCGCCAGGGCAGCGCACCCAGCGCAGCGGTGGGCAGCAGATCGTCCACGGCTGCGGTGAGCAGCGCGAGCTCACGCAGCAGTGCCGGGGCGGCGAGCACCAACCGGTGATCGGGGTAGCCGGATCGCAGGCCGCGTAGCGCCGGTACCGCGGTCAGCAGGTCGCCAAGGCCCAGCGCGCGCAGCACCAGCACCGTGGCGCGGGTCACGGCCAGGACGACTCCTGCGACGAGCAGACCACCATCTCCCGCACCTCGCATCCCGGTGGTTGGCGCAGTGCGTGGATCACCGTTGCCGCCACGTCCTGCGGGCGGTTGAGCTTGGCGTCCGGCGGCGGTTTGTACTGCTCATCGCGGCCATCGAAGAATGGTGTGTGCATGCCCCCGGGGATCAGCAGGGTCACGCCGATCCGCCCGGCGGTCTCGGCGGCCAGCGCGCGGGTGAAACCGATCACGCCGAACTTGGCGGCGCAGTAGGCCGTCGCGTCGGGAAAGACCCGCACGCCGAGGGTGGACGAGCAGGTCACCACCGTCCCCCTGGAGCGCTCGAGGTACGGCAGCGCGGCCCGGACCACCCTGGCGGTACCCAACAGGTTGACCGCGACCACTCGTTCCCACTCGTCGGCGGGCACCTCGCCGAAGGGGCCGCAGGAGTCGATCCCGGCGGCGGTGAATACCGCCTGCAGCTGATGGCCGGCGGTTGCTACCAAGGCGGCGACGGCATTTTCGGTGGCGACCCGGTCGGCTAGGTCGACCTGCACATGATCCACATTGATCGAGGGAGCATTGCGGTCGAGAACTAGCGGGCGCCCGCCGGCGGCGAGCACAGCGTCGACGGTGGCTGCGCCGAGTCCCGAGGCTCCCCCGGTGATTAGCACATTGCCTAGCGGCCTCATACGTTCTCCTTAATCTCCGGCGCCAGTGTCCGGGGGCTGCGGGGTCCGGGTAGCGGCAACGATCCGGCTTGTCGAGTACCCGCTGACGAGCGGGATGAGCACGATCTGGGCACCGTGCCGGCGGAGCACTGCTGCCTCGGGCAAGTCGCTGAGGGTGTAGTCGCCACCCTTGACCCACACGTCCGGCCGCAGTGTCTCCAGCAGCGCCGCAGGAGTGTCCTCGTCAAACATGATCACCGCGTCGACCGGCTCCAGCGCCTCGAGCAGCGCGATCCGGTCGGCTGCGGGCACGATCGGCCGGCTGAGACCCTTCCGACGCCGTACCGACTCGTCGGAGTTGACGCACACCACCAGGGCGTCACCCAACGCGCCGGCCTGCCTGAGCAGGCTCAGGTGCCCGGGGTGTAGCAGGTCGAAGCAGCCGCCAGTGGCCACCAGCCGCCCACCGCGACGCCGTAGCTGTGCCACCACATCCCGCGCGGACGGTCGGCTCGACGAGGGCTGCCCGATGGGCGGTGAGCGCATCGATGCCGCGCCACCGCCGGCGACGAATCGCGACGCGGCGCGGACCGCGGCCGCCACGGCCATGCGCACTGAGCTGTTGACAAGCAGAGCTCCGGTGACGGCGGCAGCGAAAGCGTCGCCCGCACCACAGGGATCGTGATCCGGCGAAACCTCAATGTCGGGCACTGGGACAGCGGTGCACCCGTCCTCAGTGGCCAGCGCCGCACCGCGGGCACCGAGTGTGATCGCCACCGCGTCGCAGCACCAGCATGCACGCAACGCCGCGGCGGCTGCCAGTTCCCCAGCTTCGAGCGCGACGGTGCCTGCTGCCTCCGCCTCGTTGGGCGTCACCAAGCGGCACCCAGGTACTGGTTGGGCTCCCTTCGGGTGGGGATCCCACACCACGGGTACCCGGCGGGCCAGCTCGATGAGCGAGTCGCGAACGGTGAGATTGCCGGTGACGCCGCGCCCGTAGTCCGAAACCAGCGCCGCATCGGCGTCACGCAGCACGGTCCGGAAACGGTCCCCGGTCGGTGCGCCGTCGGCCAGACCGTCACCCGCGTCAACCCGGAGCAGCGAACGACCTCCCGCCCGGACCCTGGTCTTGCACACCGTCGTCCCGCGCAACGGCATCCGCACCACCTCGACGTGAGCGGCGAGCAGGTCGCCGAGCCGCCGCGCCGCTGGATCGGTGCCCAGCGCGGTCACCAGCACCACGTCATGGCCAGCGTGGGTGGCGAGCACCGCTGCCAACCCCGCCCCGCCGGGGCGCCAACGCCGCTCTTGGACGTCCACGACGGGAACCGGTGCATCCGGACACAACCGGTCCACCGTGCCCTCGACGTCGCTGTCGAGCAGCGTGTCGCCGAACATCACTAATCGGCTCATAGCTGGGGTTTCGGCGCGACCACACCCAACGCGTCGTCGATCGCGATGCACAGCGCGTGGACAATGACGAGGTGGATCTCCTGCATGGTCGCGGCGCTGGGAGCCTCGACCGCAATGGCGTCGTCGCAGATTGAGGACAGGGTGTTAGGCGCCGGACCGGTCAGTGCCCACGCGGTCATGCCGACCTCATGCGCCGCCTTGGCCGCGGCGACCACATTGCGGCTGGCGCCGCTGGTGGACAGCGCGATGAGGACGTCGCCCGGGCGCCCATGGGCGAAGACCTGCCGGGCGAACGACTCATTCCCGCCGTAGTCGTTGCCAATCGCGGTGAGCGCTGAGGTATCCGCGTGCAGGGCGATCGCGGACAACGGGCGCCGCTCGTGCAGGAAGCGGCCGACGAGCTCGCCGGTGAGATGTTGGGCCTCGGCGGCGCTGCCACCATTGCCGCAGGCGAGCAATCGTCCGCCGCCGTTGAACACACCGGCGAGGTGGCGTCCCCACCGCTCGGTCTGTGCGCTGGCGATGTGCTCCATCCGGATCAGCGCGGTTCGCAGCGCCGCGAAGTGTTCGCGACTCATAGTAGACCTCCCGGCGCGGTGGGTGTCGGAGTGTCGGGTGTCGGAATGCTGCCGGCGAGTACCTGGCGGTAAAGCAGTTCCGTTTCACTCGCGATGCGGTCCCACCCATAGCGCGAGCGGGCGTGCGTCGCCGCGGCCGAACTTAGTGCGGCCAGCCTGGCGGGATCGGCGAGCAGCTCGCGCAGCCGCTGCGCCAGCGCGACGGGGTCGCGGGGTGGCACCAGTGCGCCGGTGCGGCCGTCCAGCACGGTGTCGAGGTGCCCACCCACCGCTGAGGCGATCACAGGCACACCGCAGGCCATTGCCTCCAGCGGCACCATCCCGAACGGTTCATACCAGGGAACGCTGACCACCACGTCCGCTGAGCGCAGCAGCGCGGGAACGTCGCGCCGGGCGATCTGGCCGACGAGATGTACCCGGTCACCCATCCCGCAGGCGTGCGCGAGCGCGGTCAACCTCACGAGTTCCGCGTCCGCGACCGCGTCTCCACCACCCGCGATGACCAGTTCCGTGCTGGGCACCTCGGGCAGCGCGCGGATGGTGGTATCAACGCCTTTGCGTTCGACGAGCCGCCCGAGGGACAGGATGCGATGCCGGCCGTTGCGTGCCGCCCTCGGCCCGATCGGGGTGAACCGGTCGAGGTCGACTCCGCACGGCACTACGGCGACTCGCTGCGCCGGCACACCCATGGCCTCGAGCTCGGTGACCTCGTCGGAGCAGGTCGCCACGACCAGCGCCGCGTCGCGCGCCAACCCGGCCTCCAGCCGTAATCGAGACGGTGGGCTGGGGTCTGCCGCGCCCTGGTGTCGCCGCTTCACGGTGCCGAGCGCGTGAAAAGTCTGGAGCACCGGAATGCCGGTGCCCCGCGCGCCGCGGTGAGCCGCGAGGCCACTCATCCAGAAATGCGCGTGTGCCACGTCTGGTGGCTCCACCAGCCATCGCCGCATGAGGTGATCACCGAACTCGGCCATATAGGGCAGCAACTCGTCTTTGGGCAGGCGGCTGGGGGGGCCGGCAGGTACGTGTTCGACGGTCACTCCCGGGCCCGCGCGGACCCGGTCAGCCACTGCGGGATCGTCCCGGCGGGTGTACACGGTCACGTGGTGCCCACGCTCACCCAGCGCCCGAGCGAGCTCCGCGACGTGGACGTTCTGCCCTCCCGAGTCGGCTCCACCGATCGCCGTGAGCGGGCTGGCGTGTTCAGAGATCATGTCTATTCTCATCGGCGGACTTCCTTCAGCAGCTGCTCCCAGTCGGTCTGGAACCGGTCCAGTGCGTACCTCGCCCGAGCCGAGGCCCGTGCGGCTACGCCCACGTGGCGGGCGTAGTCGGGATCGGCGACGAAGGCGCGCAGCGCCTCGATGAGCACCTCGACCCGGGTGGACACCACACCGGCCGTCGGGGGTACCGCCTGTGCCACTTCGGTGGTGGCCAGCGCGACTATCGGCATGCCCAGGTGCATGGCTTCGAGCAGGGACAGCCCCAAGGAGGTCCAGCGGATGGGATGCAGGTACACCCGGCGACGGGCCAGCTCAGCGAACATCCGCGCCTGCGGAAGATTTTCGTAGGTAGCGATCTGGCCATGTCGGGGCAGCTTCGAGACCGCCATGCCGAAGACGTCCAGGGGTGTGTGGGCGGCGAAGTGCGGCAGCAGGTCGGTGCCGGTGACCCGACCTCGACGGACCGGTTCGTTGATCACGACGGCAGCGCGGTGAATGTCCCCGGTGTAGCGGTAACCGGGGTCGGGGATGCCGTGCTCGATCACCAAGGTCGGCGCCCGGCCGCAATCCCAGAACAGCTCGTTGAACGGCGTGACGTGCACGACGGGGATGTCGGAGCGGTCGGCCAGGGGATGTCGTGAGTCGGGCACATCGCCCCGCGGGGCGTTGTGCTCGACGTAGACAGCTGGCACATCACGGCCCGGCCGGCGACCCAGCCATCGCTGCGCGAGCTCCAGATCCTGGGGCCGCTGCAACACGACGACATCGACGTGCTCCTGCGCCAACGCCGCGAGCGGGATCTCGAGAGCGTTTGACGGCCAGTCGAAGGTCTGTGCCCGGCCGCGGCCGTCGGCGTCACGGTTCGGCGTCACCGGCACCAGGTAGGTGTGCGGCCCCTGCACGAACGCGGTGCTCCAGGAGCCGTGGACATGCCAGTGCAGCACTCTCATCCGACCGTCACCACCAGGGAGCTGACTGCCGCGACGACGTCAGCCGGATCGACCCCGGACAGGCAGGGATGCCCGGGCACCGGGCAGCGCCGCGCCCGGGTGTCCCGACAGGGCGCGTCCTGGTCGCCGAGCACCACCGTCGGGACCCCGTAAGGGGCCCACCGCCGCGCCGGCACCACCGGGGCGAACAGCGACACCACCGGCGTGCCCACCGCGGCGGCCAGGTGCGCCGGCCCGGTGTTGCCGGCGACGACCACGCACGCGCCGTCGAGCACGGCAGCCAACGTGTGCAGGTCGGTGCGGCCGCCGAGGTCGATACCGACATCGTCGGCGACGAGAGCTGTGAGGTGCTGCTCGCGGGCAGAGCCGGTGACGACGACCCGGTGCCCGGCGGCGGCCAGCGCGCGGACGGCTCGGGTGCAGTGCTGTGCGGGCCACTCCCGGGCCGGGACCGAAGCACCTGGGTGTAGCACGACGTACCCGGGACCGCCGGTGAGCTGCTCGACGTCGGGTAGTGGCCGGCGCACCGCGAGGCGTCCTTCATCCCCGGGCGGCAACGGGTAGCCGGCGGCGTGGGCCAGCCCCAGCGCCCGCTGCGCCTCCGGGGGGTCGCCCTCGACGTGGTGGCGCAGGTCGAGCAGCGAACCGGGGTAGTCCTCGCTGATCGCGCCGATCCAGCCGACTCCGGCCAGCCGCAGCAGCAGCGCCAGGGGAAGGGGGGACTGGTGAAATGAGGTGAGCAGCACAGCGGCGCCAGGTGCCTCTGCGCGCACCGCATCGTGCAACGCGGCGACGTGGTCAGCGGTGACCGGGGCGGGATCAGGATCGATCCAGGGCGCGCACCACTCGATGATCCCGTCGACTCCGGGGAGCAGCTCCGCGGCGGCGCTTCCGTGCGGGCCGGTGAGCATCACGACCTTCTCGACGTGCGCGGCGACCGCTCGGACCGCCGGTCCGGCGAGCAGCACATCCCCAGCATTGTCCAAGCGGGCAACCAGGACGGTGCTCATCGGGCCCGCCCCGACAGCGCCAGCTCGACCGCCGCGGCGATGTCCGCTGCCACCTCAGTGGCCGCGTGGACCTCCTGGTGCCGGGTACGGGCAGTGGGCACTAGAATGCCTCGGGCACCGGCTGCGGCGGCGGCGGTGACGTCCGCTCCGATGTCCCCGATGACCACGCAGCGGTCCACCGGCACACCCAGCTGCGCGGCGGCGTCGGTGACCAGGCCCGGCGCCGGCTTGCGGCAGCCGCAGCCGTCATCGTCGCTGTGTGGGCAGACGCTCCAGGCATCAAAGGGACCCAGCAGCTCCGAAACCCGGGCGTTGACCCGTTCCAGCTGCGCAGAGCTGATCAACCCACGGGCCACGCCGGACTGGTTGGTCACCACGCCGACTGGTATGCCGGCATCGCGGAGCCGATCCAGTGCCGCGCGCGCACCAGGCATGGGCACCACCGCGGCGGAATCGGTGTTATAGGGCACGTCGTAAATGAGCGTGTCGTCGCGGTCGAACAGCACCGCTGCGGGCACGGCGGTGGCCGGTGACACCCGCCACCAGCGCAGCTCCCCGACTATCCGGTGCCAGCAGGCTACCGGTGGGATCGCGATGCTGGTCACCAGCATCCGGCCGATCTCTGGTGCGGTGCGCGGCCCCGGCAGGATCCGGTGCAGCGTGAACTCAGCGGTCAGCGCCGCCCAGGCAAGGCCCGCCGCACCGGCGACTTTTCGGTGGTGCAGGGCTGCGGCGCCGAGCGCAATGGCAGCGGCTGTGGTAGTCACCCCGTGACGTCGCAGCCGGCCAGGGCCATCCCCGATGCGCTGGCGCCAACCAGGCCCGTGCCGGCGCCGCATCAGGGCGTCGTCGGTGTTGCCGCGTTGAGCACGCACGCTGGCCAGCGGTCCCGACGGGCGTACCGGGTGCACGGTGCGTCGCCGCCCCTCGACGATGCGGTAGCCGCTGGCGATCACCCGCAGCGCCAGGTCAGCGTCTTCACGATAGGCCCGGGGCAAGCGTTCATCGAAGCCTCCGACGCGCTGCAGCGTCGCGCGGCGATAGGCCATATCTGCCGTGATCCACCGTGCGCTGGCGAGACCAGCGGTGCCGCGTTCGACGTCGGTGGGGCACCGGTCGGTGGGTAGGGGCACCTCGATACGGCCTTGACTGGCACCGACGTCCGGGTCGAGGTCACGGAGGTCCCGCGTCAGCTGCGCGGTCCACTGCGGCCCCGGCACGACGTCGTCGTCGAGGAAGGCGATCCATTCGGTCTCCACTGCGCGCCAACCGACGTTGCGGGCAGCGGCTGGCCCCTGCCCCCCAGAGCGCAGCACCCGAACACCCACTGGCACCCGCAACGGCTCCCCGGACCTGCGATCGTCGATGAGGACGATCGTTGGTGAGTGGTGAGGCGAATCAGGATTCGCC
>JBATXM010000261.1:0-3835 GCA_049673305.1 Pseudonocardiaceae bacterium
GACCGATTCACCACCTGGAACCAGATCACCGGCACGGCCACGGCGGCCTGACACGGGTCGTGGGGACCGGCCCAACCGATCACACCATGCTCATAACACCCGACAGGCCCAACAAGTTGACGATGCCTCGTGTTGGCCCACCATGATCGGTTTTGGCTAATGGAGCGGCATATGGCTCGTCAGCCCGGCGGATGAACTCGGCCGGGCGTGCTGCCCCCACGTTTGCGGACCGACACCAGCGCAGGTGCCCCGCGGACTTCACCTCGGGCAACACGTAGACCGTCACCTGGAAGCTCTGACTCCCGCTCAGCTCGTCCGGCGCGGACCGCAGCCGCCGGCTCGGCTCGGTGACCCGACGGAGTGACTCAGGTGGTGACTGTGCCGCCGCGTCCTTCCCAGACTCAGGACCAGGTTGTTCTACCCCCTCATCCCCGTCGCCGGCGGCAGCGGTCCGGCAGGTAGCGCCACCGAGCCGGATTCCGATGGATAGGCCGATAGCCGCGCTTTTCGATGACACCTTGGGAGCCTCGGGCGTCTTGGGAGCCATGGACGCCTCGAACTTCGAAAGATTCTCAGATGCCTGAAGATCCGAAGAAGTCTCGGGCTACCGGCGCGCCATGAGCGCCTGAGGCGCTGGGGACGTCCTAGACTCCACCGACGCCTAGGACGTCCCCAGCGCCTCAGTATCTTCTGACACCTTGGGAGCTTCAGGGCCTGGGTCAACGGAGGAAACGAACGAATGACGGGACGCCATGCGATCGACGCTCGTGACGAGCAGGCGGGACGGCGGATGAGGACAACTGCCGTAGCGAATAACAAGGGTGGGACCGGGAAAACCACGACGGCCGTCAACGTTGCCGCGATCGCGGCGTCGATGGGGTACAGGACGGTGCTGGTCGACCTCGATGACCAAGGATCGGCCACGAAGTGGCTCGGACACACACCTGCCAACGCGGACCTGGTCGAGGTGTTTCGCGACGACCGGCCGCTCGACGACGTGATCATGCCTACTGCCGTGGATCGCCTGGAGTTGGTCCGGGCGTCCGCGGAGCTTGCCGACGCCGACCGTCAGTTCGGAGGAGAAGCGGGCGTGCAGCATGCTCTTCTGCACGCGCTCGAGAAGAGCACGCAGCGGGACTTCGTCGTCATTGACTGCCCGGGGGATCTGGGTCTGCTGACCATCATGGGTCTTGCCGCTGCGGACGACGTGCTCATCCCGCTCGCGGCGGGAGCGATGGAGCTCGATGAACTGCCAAAGCTGACCCGGCTCATCGACAAGGTCCGTCGCCGGCTGAATGGCGATCTTCGTATTTCTGGCGTGCTCCCGTGCCGGGTGTCGAAGTACGGCAATCACACCTCGAAGGTCGTCGCTGACGTGCTCGACACGCTGCGAGAGCACTTCCCGGATGAGTTGCTGACTACCGTCATCCACGAGAGCATCCGGCATGGCGAGGCGTTCTCAGCGCAGCAACCAATCAGTTGGTACGAGCCCGGCGGAACAGGGGATCGCGAGTATCGCGCCGCCGTTGGTGAGCTGCTCGTGGCACGAGCGGTGGAGGTGGCCCATGGCTGAGCAGCGCCGTGGTGGACTGGCGCGACTCCCTGATTTCGGGACAAGCGCAGAAGACCGGCTCCTCGGGAGCCCCGCCCCAGCCCCGGACCTTACGGCAAGCCCGTCAGACATCAGAGGCGCCTCAGGCGCCCCCGCCGTGGAGAGGCAGCACCCTCGACGGCGGCCGCTCAAAGTGGACGAATCGCTCGCCGATCAACTTCGTGACGCGGTGTTGTTCATGCGAGGGCGCGGACAGCCGGAGCTGACCCAGAACGAACTCCTCGACGAGCTGCTTGCCAAGGGTCTGCAGTGGCTTCGTGACGAGGAGAACGGCGGAAAGCAGTTCCCTTCTACCCAGCGTCGACGCGCAGGAGCCCGGTGACAAGGTGTGTCGGTAAAAACGGCGATGAGCCGCCGACGCGGGGTGTCGTGAAGGTAGCTGTTAGCAGCCGCAAACGACGGCGTCCTCCCTGGTCAGTGGAGTGTCTGGATCCGGGACAACGCCCATCTCTGACAGATTATATAGATCAACTTACAGGATTTTGGTCTGGTGCAATACGTCGGACCTAAGCTTGATGACAGCCACCTTCACGACACCCCGGGTCAGCTCGTCCGTCGGCGTGCCCGTTCGGCTAGCAGCTTGGTGATGGCGGCTCGGGCGGTCTTACGGGCGGCTGTCGGTTCGGACGCGAGTTGTGACGTGGTGGTTTGTTGTTGCCGGACGTCTACGCGGTGGGCAAGCTGCGTGGCTTGGGCAGTGAGGTAGTCACCATGGCGGCCGGCGAGGTGAGGCGGGAGAGCGTCGAGATGACTTGTCCAGGGTCGCAGTCGGTGGCCGAGTACTCGTAGTGGGTCTGTTGCGCCTCGGAGGCTGTCGCCTCGGGATTGGTTGGGTTGGCCGGGGTAGTGGTCAACCATGTGCAGCAGTCCGGCGCAGCACACTTCCTCGTTCCACCACTGGTGCAGGAGGGCTCCAGCCCGCCAGGTGGGAACCTGGCCTTGGAGGCCGATTCTGTTGAGAAACGTCTCGGTGGCCGCTGATCGCTCGGCTGGTGTGCTCGGGATTCGCCATAGGCTCCAGTCGGTTTTTGCTGGTGAGGGTGTATTGAGCCGTCCGTTTTTTGTCAAGGGTTTACTACTGATGTAAGACTGGGGGAGGTCGCCACTTTCTTCCACAGGCTCTGTGACCTGGGCTGATGGGGTGACCGGCACGACTGCGGTGGCTGGGTGGGGGTCACCGTCAACGGGTTGCTGGGATGGGGGAGTCGGGGGGGCCACGAAGACGTAGGCCGGTGCTCGATTGGTGCGGCTGCCGAGGAACGTCGCGGCGGCGCCGGTTTCCACCATCACGATCAGCTCAGCGTCCTGAGCCCAGGACAGCAGCCGGGAGACTGTGCGGGTAGAGCACTCACCCACTTCGGCGAGCTGTGCGAGTGTCACGCCGCAGACCAGGCCGGTGGTCCAGTCCATGCTGTATGCCAGTCGGCGCAGCATCCGTGTCCAGGCATCCCGCTTGTCCGTGCGCCATAGCTCGTTACCGGTGAGGTGGTCGATGCGGTGCAGGGCGGTGGTCTGGTTGGTGAGGATTACCAGGTTGGTGTCCACTCGGTTGCGCCATCCGGGGTGGGGATCCCATCGGCCTGAGTCGACCCGCCGCCGGGCTCGCTCTCGCCCGTAGGCCCGGCCTTGAGCCCGGCCCGCCGCCCGCGCCGAGGCGCGCCGCGCACGACGTGACGCTCGGCCTCGACCCGGTCCCGCGGGACCGGGTCGAGCAGCAGCGGCCCTAGGAGCCGTTGATCTCACGTACCCCGGTTCCACGCTGTCAGCGCGGCCAACAACGCGGCCGTGCAGGGCGCACTCGGTGCTGGCCGAGTTAGTCGCGAGGGCGAATGCCTCGGACTCGTAGCAGGGCAGACACCAGCCGAGACCAAATTCAGGCGTGTTCGCACCGTGTCGGTCTCGCGCTGATCCCTGCCCAGGATGTACCGTGGGCACGCGAAAGCGCCCTTCCTGGTTAGGGGAGGAAACGCCTCGGCTGGTAACCGAGGCCCTTGCGTCAGTCGGGCGGTCACCCAACTGACGTGGACGTGATCGAGGCGGTCCTCACGAGGGCCGCCTCGATGTTTTTATGAGGCCCTGGTCAGCGGCAGCTCCTCCGGCATCGTCAACTTGTTGGGCCTGTCGGGTGTTATGAGCATGGTGTGATCGGTTGGGCCGGTCCCCACGACCCGTGTCAGGCCGCCGTGGCCGTGCCGGTGATCTGGTTCCAGGTGGTGAATCGGT
>JBATXM010000262.1:0-23035 GCA_049673305.1 Pseudonocardiaceae bacterium
TCGATTGTGCTCGATCCATATGTCACCGGTGAATGCGTGATCGCCCTCGACGAGGAGGGAGCCAAGACGCTGCGCAACATCTTGACGGAATGGCTGGGGTGACATGGAGCGGGGACGAGCGGACTAAGGGCGTGGTCGGCTCGCTGTATGGCCGGTGGCAGGCGCGCAACAGCCCGGATGGCCCAAGCATGGTCCGGATGGATCAGTTACCCTGGAATCCGCTGTTCAGCGCGCTGATGGAGGGAGATTGGCAAGATCTTCTGAGCGGCCGGGCAGGCCTGAGAACGATGCTGACCAGCGGAGACTCTCCCGGCGCCGGCGCCCGATGGTCACCGCGTGCACCGCCGTGCTGGCTCTGGTGCTCGCCGGCTGCGCCCAGCCCACCAACACCCAGCCCACCAGCTCCCCCTCCACCAACGCCAGATCGAGAGCCGCCGACGAGCCGGCTGCCCTCCAACGTTTCTATACTCAGAAACTGGCCTGGTCGAGCTGCGACAAGATCTTCGAATGCGCCTCGTTGACGGTACCGCTGAACTACACCAACCCAGCCCGGGACACCATCCAGCTCGCGGTTATCCGCAAGCAGGCCACCGACCCAGTGCACCGGATCGGCTCGTTGATCACTAATCCCGGCGGTCCGGGTGGATCAGGTGTGGAGTTCATCAAGCAAAACTATCCCGCCCAGCCCGGCCAGCCTTCGCATTTCGGCCCGCAGCTGCGGGCCGATTTTGACATTGTCGGCTTCGATCCGCGTGGGGTGGGCCAGAGCGCGCCGATCACCTGCCTCACCGACGACCAGCTCGACCACTACCTCGCCCTCGCCCCGGCCCCGACCACCCCACCTGAGGTGAATGCGGTGGTGTCCGGAGACCAGGCCTTCGATGCGGGCTGCCAAACCCACTCAGGCACCCTGTTGCCCTATGTAGGTACCCTGAACGCAGCCCGCGACATGGACATCCTCCGTGCCGCGCTCGGCGACCGGAAGATGTACTACCTTGGGGCCTCCTACGGCACTTACCTGGGCGCGGTCTACGCCGAGCTGTTCGGAACCCACATCGCCCGCGCGGTGCTGGATGGCCCGGTGCCCCCGAGCCTGACCGCCAGGCAGCTGGACCTCGGGCAGGCCGGTGGCTTCCAGGACGAGCTCACCCGATTCATCGCCGACTGTGTGACCCATTCCGACTGCCCGCTGGGCTCGGATGCGACCACCGCGGAACAGAAACTGGCGGATTTCTTCGCCTCAACCCAGGCCCACCCGCTGCCCACCGATACCAACCGGACGGTCGATGAGGCGCTGGCCGAGACCGGCGTGCTGGGCACCCTGTACGGCAGCCCCACGTCATGGCCGCTCCTGCGACGGGCCCTGATCCTGGCGATGGCCGATGACGGACGCGGGCTGCTGGCGCTGGCCGATCTGTACAACGAACGTGACCCCAAAACAGGGCATTACGCCAACGATGACATGGCCAACGTCGCGATCAACTGCATTGACCGCCCCGGCCCGCGCTCGGTTGACGATGTTGACACCGAGCTGCCCGACTTCGAGCGGACTTCCCCGCTGATCGGAGCCTCCCTCGCCTGGGGTGACCTGCCGTGCGCGTACTGGCCGGTGCCGGCGCAGGGCCGTCCGCACCCCATCCACTACGCGGGTTCACCACCGATCCTGGTCATCGGGACCATCCACGATCCGGCCACGCCGTATCCTTCAGCTCAGGAGATGGCCGGTGAGTTGGGCTCTGCGGTGTTGCTGACCTACAACGGCGACGGGCATACCGCCTATGGTCGGGGCAGCAGCTGCATCAACACTGCCGTGGATGCTTACCTGGCCCAGGGCACGGTGCCGGCGGCGGGCACAGTCTGTCAACCCGATCCGGTCCCGGCCACGCCAACGCGCTGACCGGATAACCGGTGCGGGTGTCGACAGCGAGCCCAGTAAGGCGCACGATCGGTTACATCGTGGACGCAGTCGAGCACTTCATCGCCTTGCTGGCCGGACGAGGGCCAGGGCCGGAGCTCGACGTGGGCGCGCTCGCGATCGCCGCTGGCGCGGATCCCGAACTCGATGCCGGTACCTGGCTGCGCGAGCTGGATCGGCTGGCCGAGCGGGTCGACTCGCTGGAGACGCTGATCCACCGGCTGTTCGTCGAGGAGCACTTCACCGGCAACACCACGAATTACTACGACCCGCGCAACTCCCTGCTGGATCGGGTGCTCCAGCGCAGGCTCGGCATCCCGATCACGTTGTCCGTCGTCTGCCTCGAAGTGGGGCGCCGCGCCGGGGTACCCCTGGAAGGCGTCAGCATGCCCGGTCATTTCCTCGTCCGGCCACTGGCCACCGATCACTACCTCGACGCGTTCAACGGCGGCGCCCTGCTTGACCTCGCCGGTTGCGAGGCCCTGTTTCGCGCCGCTAACCAGCCAGATTCGGACGTCCCCTTCAGGCGACACCTCCTGACGACCGCACCCAGGAGGGCCATTTTCGCCCGCATCCTGCAGAATTTGCGGACCATCTACCGGGAACTCGGGCGCCCCGGCGACCTGGAATGGGTATTGCGGATGCGCCTGGCGCTGCCCGGGGTGGGGGCCCAGGAGCTCATCGAGCTCGGCCAGGCGCTCGGCGTACAAGGCCGCTTCCTCGAGGGCGCCAAGTTCCTCGAGGCACAGATCGCCCAGTGGCCGCAGTACGCAGAGCTCCTCGCATACGCCGCACGCAGCCTACGAGCACAGCTCAACTGAACTCGTGACGCCGCGAAAGGTGCACAAGCATCCATGAGACCCCTAGCGGGCGGGTTGGAAGGTGCACAAGCATCCATGAGACCCGTGGGCGGGAGGTTGTGAGGCGCTCAGCGCGCTTGGTGTGCCCAGCGCAGGGCGGGGGGGCAGAGCAGGAGCACTAGCGCAGTGACGCAGAACGCCGCGGCCGGTATCCCATAGGCCGGCTGGGACGAGGGGACCGCAGCGTCCCAGCAGACACCGAGGAGCAGGAGCTGGGCGACGACAGCCGGAGTGCGCGCACCGCGGCGGCCCCGCACCAGGTTCGCGCCCACGACGAGCAGGATGCCTCCGAAGCCGGCCAGGCAGGCCGCCAGTGGCCCCCACCGCCCCGCCGGGGTGGATCCGCGCGCTGCCACGACGAGCAGCCCGGCCACGACACCAGCCAAGCCCTGCAGCCCCACCAGCACGCCCGCGGCACGTACCGAGCGTGGCGCGGCGGTGATCATGGCGCTACGGCGGGGACGAGGACGTCGACGGTCACCGCAGCAGGCTAGCCACCACGACGGATGGACCAGGCACCCAGGCGCAAAAACTCGGCCGAAACGTTCGGGCTGGCAGTCTCGTTAGGGCGGATAGGGCTAGCTGCTGAGAAGCCTCCCGACCTGAGCCGGTCGCTAGGGTTTCTTGGGCGGTGCGCCGTGGTGCTCCTGACCACGGCGATCGAGCGGAGCGAGCAGTCGTGATCACGCGACCGTAACGCACAGCTACGTCTGAATGATGCTTGGCGAATCGGTTTCACACCCGGTTGGCAGTTCACCGCAGCGGGGCACCCGCCGGGTGAATTGGGCAGCTGTTCCCGTAGATACCTCTTGACATCGCGGGTGTTTGTGAAATCATTCACAAGCCCAAATGACAGACGGACGACGGCGCTGGGACACAGGAGTTCACCAGCGCGATCGACGAGGAGCAAGAACCATGGACTGGCGCCACCGCGCAGCCTGCCGAGACGAAGACCCCGAGCTGTTCTTCCCCGTGGGAACCAGCGGCCCCGCTCTACTGCAGATCACCGAGGCAAAGACCGTCTGCCGACGTTGTCCAGTCAATGCTGAGTGTCTTGACTGGGCACTCGCCTCCGGACAGGACGCTGGCGTGTGGGGCGGCATGAGCGAGGACGAGCGGCGTGCCGTGAAGCGGCGCAATACTCGTACCGGGGCCCGTAACGGCGTCTGAATTTCGCGCATATAGCACGACCCGACGAGAGGTCCGGTATTAAGCATGTACCGGGCCTCTCGTCATTAACGGCGGGCCGCCAGCGGTAATGTCAACACCGCGATGGTGCCCTGAGGCTGCCGTCGTTGCAGTTCCAGGGATCCTCGCAGTTCGGAACCAACCAGAGTTCGGACGATCTGCAACCCCAGCCGCTCGGCCCGGGCCAGCGAGAAGTCTGGTGGGAGTCCGCAGCCGTCATCGGAGACGATCACCTCCAGAAACCCGGCGGAGCGCTCAGCGCGAAGGATCACCTCACCCTCCTGACCCGGTTCAAAGGCGTGCTCCACGGCGTTTTGCACCAGCTCAGTGAGCACCATGACCAGCGGCGTGGCGAGTTCCGCAGCCAAGATTCCCAAGGTGCCCTCTCGTCGCACGACAACCCGGCTCTCCTCCCCCGACACCTCGGCGACCATGGAGAGCACCCGGTCCACGACCTCATCAATGTCCACCCGCTCGTCGAGGGAAATCGACAGCGTCTCATGCACCATGGCGATGGAGGCCACCCGACGCACCGACTCCTGCAGCGCTTGGCGAGCCTCGAGGTTCGCCGTGCGGCGAGATTGCAACCGCAGCAGCGCGGCCACTGTCTGTAGGTTGTTCTTCACCCGGTGGTGAATTTCCCTGATGATGGCGTCCTTGGACAATAGCGCACGATCGCGACTTCGCACCTCGGTGACATCACGGACCAGCACCAACGCCCCGGCCGACGCTCCATGCGGCCGCAGGGGCAGCGCACGGAACAACATCGTGGCGCCAGCAGCGTCAGCCTCGATCCGCGTGCTCGGGCTGCCCTGGATCGCGGCACGGATCCGCTGCGCGACCTCCGCAGCGTCGAACGGGTCGGAAATCAACCCGCGAGTCAGCGGAGCCAGCTGCTCACCCCGGAGGTCTGCGGCGTGCCCCATCCGGTGGTAGGCCGACAGCGCGTTGGGACTTGCGTAGATCACAATTCCGGCTGAGTCGAGCCGGAGCAAACCGTCGCCCGCTCGTGGGCCACCATCTCGGTCCGGGGTGGTGCCAGTGTCCGGAAAGCTGCCATCGGCCAGCATCTGACACAAGTCTGCGGCGATTCCCAGGTACGCGATCTCCAGTGGGCTGGGCACCCGGGGCACCGCCAGGTTGGCCTCCCGTCCCAGGACGGCAATCTGCCGGTCGCCCAGCCGCACCGGCACCACCTCGTGCCGCACCGGAACGCCGAGCAGCCAGCGCGGCTGCTCCTCACGCAGGATGTTGCCCTGCCGCAACGCTTGGCGTAGCCGGGGGTAATCCGTCTCGGCGGCGCGAGTGCCGACCACATCCTCAGGATGGACGGTAGGACCGGTGGTGGGCCGGACGTGAGCCACGCAGATGAACTCTGTTGCCGCCGCAGCAGCGTCCAGTGGCGCCCACATCAGCAGATCAGCGAAGGCTAGATCAGCAAGTAACTGCCATTCGGCGACGACCCGCTGCAGATGACCGACCGCTGCGCCGGGCACCTGGGTGTGCTGGGCGAGCAGCTCACTCAGCGTCGACATCGAGCTAACATTGAGCTAACACTGCGTTCACGTCACTCAACCACGGCAATCAGGTCACCCTGCTGCACAACGTCGCCCTCCGAGACCGCCAACTTCGCGACAGTTCCTTCGACCTCCGACAGGACTGGGATCTCCATCTTCATCGACTCGAGGATCACCAACGTGTCACCGTCAGTCACCGAGTCGCCCTCGGCGACTATGACCTTCCACACACTGGCCACCATTTCGGCCCGGATCTCCTCAGTCATGGATCGACCTCCTCGACGCTGCGCCCTGCTATCCAACCATGGTGAGCGACGGCCGCCGTTCGGCCGGCGATCGGCACGGTCATGGCGCACCGTGGCACACTCGCCCACGACGGCAACCAGTCCCCCGAGATCACTCAACTGCTAGAGAGGAAAGAGATCGTGTCCAAGCGAGGCCGCAAGAAGCGTGACCGGAAAAAGAGCGCCGCCAACCACGGTAAGCGCCCGAACAGCTGAGGCCCCACTTGGGGGGCCGTCAGAGCGCTGGCGGGCCCCCCGGCGGGCCCCATAGCGGGCCCAGCTGAGCTGAGCGTTCGGTGGAGATCCAGGCGTGGCTTTCGACCTCCACACCGAGGACGGCTTGGCGCATCATGATCTCGCGGATCGACTGGCGCAACCTTTGCTTGAGCGCGTCGGGCGCGTGGTCACCGCCGCACTTACGAGCCAGCAACGCCTTGAGATGCTCCTCGAGGCCGAACTCCTCTAAACACGGGCCGCAGTCTTCCAGATGGCGCTGCAGCAGCTCACGCCGCTCGTGGCCGCACTCCTGGTCCAGGAAAAGCCATAGCTGCGCGAGCACCTCGCGGCAGTCGGTGTGCTGCGGTTCTCCACAACTCATGACGCGACCTCCGCATCGCGCAGGAAACCCCGCTCGCGGGCCACCCCGGTGAGCATGTCGCGCAGCTGCTTGCGCCCCCGGTGCAGCCGCGACATAACAGTCCCGATCGGGGTACCCATGATCTCGGCGATCTCCTTGTACGCGAAACCCTCGACATCAGCCAGGTAGACGGCCATCCGGAAGTCCTCCGCCAGCTGACTTAAGGCATCCTTGACGTCGGAGTCGGGTAACCGGTCCAGAGCGTCCATCTCCGCTGACCGCAGACCCGACGATGTGTGTTGCGCGGCCCGGGCGAGCTGCCAATCGGTGATCTCCTCAGCGGGTTGCGCCTGCGGCTGGCGCTGGCGCTTGCGATACCCGTTGATATAGGTGTTCGTGAGGATGCGGTACAGCCATGCCCTCAGATTGGTGCCCGCGCGGAAGGACCCGAAGGCACCGTAGGCCCTGAGGTAGGTTTCCTGCACGAGGTCCTCGGCGTCGGCCGGGTTGCGGGTCATCCGAAGCGCCGCCGCGTAGAGCTGGTCAAGAAGGGGCATCGCGTCCCGCTCGAAGCGCGCGGTGCGCTGCTCCGGCGTCTCCTGAACGCCCTGCTCCTCGGCATTGGCGGGCTCGGGGTCGGCATACTCGGCGTCGGCGGGCTCGGGGTTGGCGGGCTCGGGGTTGGCGGGCTCGGCTGACATCATTGCGATCACCCCCATGCCCAGATGTGCATTGGTGGTCGAGAGTACGCGCGAATCAGCGGCTTGGCCCAGCGAAAATGTCGTTACCACGGCCCCAACAACAACGCACCCGAGGCACGCATTCCGCTCCGGAGCCACTGCGCCACCGCGCGTCCCACCGCCGCAGGGTCTGTTGTCAGCGAGTGGTCGCCGGGCAGCAGCACGACCTCGCGTCCGGCGGCGGGTTCGGGGCGACCGAACCGATCCCGCTCGCCTTGGACGACAAGCACCGGCACGTCCACTCCGTCCAACTCGTGCATCCGGCTGCGATCCGGCCGCCCCAACGGGTGCACCGGGAAGGCCAGGCACAACACCGCCACCGCACCCCCCGCCGCTGCGGTGCGACAGGCCACCCGAGCCCCCGAGGAGCGCCCCCCGAAAACCAGCGGCAAGCCGGCGAACACACCGTCCGCCAGCTGCTTGGCGACGGCCAACCACGCCTCGTCCAGGTGCCTGGCCGGGGCCGGTGCACGCCGGCCCGCGACTCGGTAGGGCTGCGTGACCAGCGCCACGGGCAGCTCGCTGGCCAGCGCCGCCCTGGTGGTGGCCAGCAGGTCAGGCGTGCTGGTTGAGCCGCCCGCACCGTGCCCGAGCAGCAGCGCCGCACCGGGTCCGGCCTGCGGGCAGCAGTGCAGCTCGACTTTGGCTGGGCCGTGTGGCGTCGGGATGATCAGCTCGGTCACCGCACCTCGTCCAGATTCAGCAGCGCGGGCTGCTCCGGGGCGACCCGTTCGACCAGCTGCCGTTCGATCAGCTCAGGGCCGTCATGCCGAACGTTGTTCACGGCGGTGGAGACCGGGCGCAGCTCGAGACGCGGGAGCGGCGGCGCGAGCAGCTCGCTGGGATCAGCACAGTCCGGGTCCAGCCAGGCCTGCCACGCCTGGGGGGGCAGGAGCAGCGGCATCCGGTCGTGGATCTCGGCGAGTGGACCCACCGCACCGGTGGTCAGCACCGCGCAGGTCACCAACGGGGGCGCCGCAGCGTCCGGGGGCCGCCACGTTGACCACAACCCGGCTAGGGCGAGCCCGGAGCCGTCCACCGGGGTGATGAAGAAGGGCTGCTTGTGGGTGCCGCTGACCGGATTACCGGCTCGGCCGGCGGCACGCTGCCACTCGTACCAGCCGTCGGCCGGTAGCAGGCAGCGCCGCTTGGCCAGCGCGTCGCGGAACGCGGGCTTGCTGGCCGCGCTCTCGGCTCGAGCGTTGATCAGTCGGGATCCACCCTTCGGGTCCTTGGCCCAGTGCGGCACCAGTCCCCAACGCATCACCCGGATGCTGCGCACCGTCCGATCCGGGTCGGGGATTCCCTGCCGATCACGCGGATGCCGGGTCACGACCGCGAGCACTGGTGTGGTCGGCGCGACGTTGTAGTCCGCTCCCGGCGCCGCGCCGTCGGTTTCATCGACAGCGTCGAACTCGATGGCCAGTGTCGCGGGATTCCTGGTCGAGGCGTACCTGCCGCACATGAGACCATCGTGGCACGCTCACTACGAAGTACACGAGGTACGCAATAATGACGCGATGATGGCGTCATGACGACCTCCACCCAGCTGCCGTGGGTCGCGCCGGCTGCGCGCGGACCGGTGCGAGCCAGCGTCACCGTGCCGGGATCAAAATCGATCACAAACCGGGCACTGCTGCTGGCCGCGCTGGCCGGCACCGGCGCTACCGTCCGGGGGGCGCTGCGCAGCCGGGACACCGATCTCATGGTCGGCGCGTTGCGCACCTTGGGAGTGCCGGTGACCAGCCGCCGCACCAAGTTGGACGCCGACGAGCTGGACGTGGCCGCGCACAGCGGGCTGCGGGCGGGAGCCACGGTGGACTGCGGCCTGGCCGGCACCGTGATGCGCTTCGTACCGCCGCTGGCCGCGTTGGCGCAGGGCCCGGTGCGCTTCGACGGTGACGAGCGGGCCCGGCAACGACCGATGAGCGCGGTGCTGGGCGCACTGCGTGCGCTGGGTTGCCGGGTTGAGGGGGACGCGTTGCCGTTTGTGCTGCACGGTGTGCCCGGCCGGCCAGGCGGCGAGGTGTGCATCGATGCGTCGGGTTCCTCGCAGTTCGTCTCCGGGCTGTTGCTCTCCGCCGCCGGGTATGCCGGGGGCATCACGGTTCGGCACGACGGCCCACCGGTGCCCTCCCGGCCACATATCGAGATGACCGTGCAGATGCTGGCTGAGCGGGGTGTCGAGGTGGACACCGACGGCGCGACGTGGTGGACGGTGGCGCCTGGCCCGATCAAGGGCGGCGATCATGACGTCGAGCCGGACCTGTCCAACGCGACGGTGTTCCTGGCGGCTGCCGCAGTCACCGCTGGGCAGGTCACCGTGCCGGGCTGGCCGAAGCACACCACCCAGGCCGGTGACGCGATCCGCCCCTTGCTGGCCCAACTGGGGTGCACGGTGGACCTGCATGAGCATGGGCTGACCGTCACGGGTCCCGCTCGGCTCGATGGTGTGGATGCCGACCTGCACGATGTCGGGGAGCTCACCCCGACGGTGGCGGCGCTGGCGGCGCTGGCCAGCGGGCCTTCGCGGCTGCGCGGCATCGCCCACCTGCGCGGGCACGAGACCGACCGGCTGGCCGCGTTGGCCACCGAGATCGGGGCCCTGGGCGGTGACGTTCGGGAAACTCCCGACGGCCTGGAGATCCGCCCACGGCCGTTGCGCGGTGATCCCGGGCGCCCCTGGGGCGCCTACGCTGATCACCGGATGGCCACCGCGGGCGCGATCCTGGGCTTGGTGGTGCCGGGAATCGCTGTCGATGACATTGCCGCGACGGCCAAGACGATGCCGGAGTTCCCGGCGATCTGGTCGGCGATGCTGGCCGGTGGTGCCGGCTGAGCCGGCCCGGCAACCGCGGTGGTTACGGCCTCGACGAGTCTGACATCCGGGTCCGGCCGGGGCGCCATGGTTCCCGCCCCCGCACCAAGCGCCGCCCCGAGCACGCCGACGCGACGAGCGCGATGGTGGTGGCGGTGGACCGCGGCCGGTGGACCTGCGCGCCTGAGGGTGACCCGACCGTCCGGGTGACCGCGATGCGGGCCCGCGAGCTCGGGCGCACCCCGGTGGTGGTCGGCGACCGGGTCGGGCTGGTCGGCGAGGTCAGCGGCGCGCCGGATGCGCTGGTCCGGATCGTTCGGGTCGAGGAACGCTCCAGCGTGCTGCGCCGCACCGCCGATGATGGTGATCACTATGAGCGGATCGTGGTGGCCAACGCCGAGCAACTGCTCATCGTAGCCTCGCTGGCCGACCCCCCGCCGCGCACCGGGCTGATTGACCGCTGCCTGGTCGCCGGTTTCGCCGGTAGCTTGGAACCGGTGCTCTGCCTGACCAAGCGGGACCTCGCCACGCCCGACGCCGTGCTGGAGCGCTACGCGGCACTGGACATCCCAGTACTGGTCACTGCCCCGGAATTCGGGGTGGACGCGGTGCGAGCGCGGCTGGCCGGCCGGGTCTCGGTCCTGGTCGGGCATTCCGGAGTGGGCAAGTCGACGCTGGTGAACCGGCTGGTGCCGGACGCCTTGCGGGCCACCGGCGCGGTCAGCGGGGTGGGCAAGGGGCGGCACACCTCCAGCTCCGCCGTGGCGCTGCCGCTATTAGGGGGCGGGTGGGTGGTGGACACCCCGGGGATCCGCTCCTTCGGGTTGGCGCACGTGAGCCCCGACGACGTGGTCCGCGCCTTCGGCGACCTGGCCGAGGCGATCGAGAACTGCCCCCGAGGCTGCACCCACCTCGGCCCCCCCGCTGACCCGGAATGTGCGCTGGACGACCTCGACGGTGCCCCCCACCGCCGGGCGATGTCCGTCCGAGTGCTGCTCGCCGCGCTCACCGAATCGGGTTGATCTCAGCGTCTATCGTCGAAACCAATGACGAGTGGTGGCAAGGAGGCACATCAATGTGCGGAATCACCGGCTGGGTCTCGTTCGATCGGGATCTGACTCGGCACCAGGTGGACCTCGACGCGATGACCGCGACGATGGCCTGCCGAGGCCCGGACGCCGAGGGCCACTGGCTTGATCGGCACGCGGCGCTGGGTCACCGCAGGCTGGCGGTCATCGATATTGAGGGCGGCACGCAGCCCATGTCGGTGCCCACCGACGAGGGCGCGGTGACGATCACCTACAGCGGGGAGGTCTACAACTTCACCGAGCTCCGCAGCGAGCTGCAGCGCCGGGGCCACCGGTTCCGGACCCGCAGCGATACCGAGGTGGTGCTGCACGGCTACCTGGAGTGGAGCGAGGCGGTCGCTGAGCGGCTCAACGGCATGTACGCCTTCGCCATCTGGGACACCAGGGTCGAGAAGCTCGTCATGATCCGTGATCGGATGGGCATCAAGCCGTTCTTCGTGTTCCGCACTCTCGACGGGGTGCTGTTTGGCTCGGAACCGAAGGCGATCTTGGCCAACCCGCTGGCGGACCGCGTGGTCGACCTGGACGGTCTGCGTGAGCTGTTCAGCGCCACCAAGACCCCTGGCCACGCGGTGTGGTACGGGATGCGCGAGGTGCTCCCGGGCACCGTGGTCACCCTCGACCGCACCGGAATGCGGGAGCACACCTACTGGACGCTGCGGACCCGCACGCACACCGACGACCAGCAGACCAGCATTGCCACCGTCCGCTCGCTGCTTGAGGACATCGTGGCCCGCCAGCTGGTCGCCGATGTTCCGCGCTGCGTGCTGCTCTCCGGCGGGCTGGACTCCAGCGTGCTCACCGCGCTGGCCGCCGCGCAGCTCGCCCAGCACGGTGAGCAGGTCCGCAGCTTCGCGGTGGACTTCGTCGGGCAAGCGGAGAACTTCACCCCCGATGACTTGCGCGCCACCCCGGACGCCCCCTACGTGCACGAGGTGGCCACCCACGTCGGCTCGCGGCACGAGGACATCGTGCTCGACCACGCCACGCTGGCCGACCCGGACCTGCGGCGCGCCGTGGTCACCGCGCGGGACACCCCGGGCGGCCTCGGTGACATGGACGCCTCGCTGTACCTGCTGTTCAAGGCCATCCGCAGGCACTCCACGGTTGCCCTGTCCGGGGAATCCGCCGATGAGATCTTCGGCGGTTACCGGTGGTTCCACCAGCCCGAGGTACAGGCTGCGGACACTTTCCCCTGGATCGCGGCCTTTCTGGCCAACCCGCACGCCCAGTCGTCCGACCTTCTCAACGCCGACGTCACCGCCGCACTCGATCTGCCCAGCTACGTCCGCGATCGCTACGCCAGCGCGGTCGCCGAGGTCGAGCCCACCGACGGCGAGACCGAGCACGAGCGTCGGATGCGGGTGATCTGCTATCTGCACCTGACCCGGTTCGTCCGGATGCTGCTGGACCGCAAAGACCGCATCAGCATGGCCGTCGGCCTGGAAGTCCGAGTGCCCTTCTGCGACCACCGACTCGTCGAGTACGTCTACAACACCCCGTGGTCGCTCAAGACCTTCGACGGCCAGGAGAAAAGCCTGCTCCGCGCCGCGACCGCCGACGTGCTGCCCCAGTCGGTGTTGCGGCGGGTGAAAAGTCCGTATCCCTCCACCCAGGACCCCGGCTACGCCAGCGACCTGCAGCAGCAGGCCAAGGAGCTGCTCGCGGCCGACGACCAGGTGTTCGAGCTGGTGAACCGCCGCTGGCTAGACGCCGCAGCGCAACACGATCCGGCCACCATGCCCACCGAGGTCCGCAACGGCATCGACCGGATCCTTGATCTCGCCACCTGGCTGGAGATCTACCGCCCGACACTCCGGATCCCCTGACAGGGTCGGCGCAATGACCGAGGGTGATCGTGGCTCTCGCCACCCCGGGGATCGACTACGCGCCGAGGACGGTGCGCCGCCGCTGTGCCCAGGCGAGCGCGTCGCGCACGCCGTCGGCCAGGCTCTTCTCGCCGCGCCAGTGCAGCAGCTCAACCGCCCGGGCGGTGCGGGTGTAACAGCCCACTACGTCGCCGGGCCTCGGCGGTCCCTCGAGGACTGTCAGTCCGCTGCCCGTCACGTCCTGGAAGGCTTTGATGAGCTCGCGCACCGTCGTACCGTTTCCGGTGCCGAGATTGATCGCGAGATGAGTCTCGCCGGCCATCACGGCGTCGAAGCGCTGCAGCGCACTGACGTGAGCGCGGGCGAGATCCCAGACATGGACGAAGTCGCGAATCCCGGAACCGTCGCGGGTCGGCCACTGCGTGCCGGTGATGGTGAATGGCTCTCCGGTGCTGTGCGCGGTGATCAACCGACCGAGCGCGTGGGTCGGCGCCATGATTTGCAACCCGGTGCGCAGCTGCGGATCGGCGCCGATCGGGTTGAAATAACGCAGCGAGAGCACGCGCAGCTCGGTGGCCTCCGCGACATCGGTGAGGATCTGCTCGGCCATCGCCTTGGTGCGCGCATACGGGCTGGACGGAGCGAGCGGCGAGAATTCGTCGACCGAGAGATCGGCGCCCGGCTGGTAGATCGACGCCGAGGAGCTGAACAGGAATCGGTGAATTCGGTGCCGGAGCAGGTGCTGGACCAACCGCAGCGTCCCGACCACGTTGTTGTCGTAGTACGCCAGGGGCTCGGCGAGCGACTGTGGCACGACGATTCGTGCCGCGCAATGCACGACGGCGGCGATGTCCGGGTGCTCGTCGACGATCCGGTCGATCAGCGCGGCGTCCGCGATCCCGCCCTCGTAGAAGACCCGACCAGCGACGAACTCGCGGCGCCCGACGCTGAGGTCGTCAAGGAGCACCGGTTCGATTCCGGCGTCCAGGCACGCGCTCGCGACGGTGCTGCCGATGAATCCTGCTCCGCCGGTGATGAGGACCTTGCGCAGGCTCATGGTGCGCTCCGGGGCACCGCGTGGCGGGTCGGCTCCCGGTAGAGCGGGTAGAGCGGGCCGACGACGCGAGCGACACCGGCGAGGTCCAGCCAGGCCGGGCCGCCGAGCTGCTCGATCCCGGCTTCGGTGAGGACCACCGCTGCGGTCCCCGGCCGTGGTGGCGCGCCGAGCCCGACCAGGTCGCTGCCGCGCTCCAGCAGCTTGGCCACGCCCCGGTGCGCAATCCGGCCGTAGGACATCGTCTCGACCTCCAGACCGGGGACGATGACTTTCGCGGCCACCACCCCGTCGCCAGTGAACCCGTCGCCGCAGGCGAGAACGACGAGCACGTCGAACTCGTGCAGCCGGGTGAGGAGCTCGGCGAGCAGCGCGGGCGGATCGTCCAGCGAACCGGGTGCGACGGTGGGCAGCGCGGAGAACGGCGTGCTCGACCGCCGGGAGAGCACCGTCGGCGCCAGCAGCGCCAGCAGCTCCGCAGGTGTGCGCCGCGCCCAGTCCCGCATCGCGTCGAGCGCCCGCTGTTCCTGCGCGGGCACCGGGTGGGCGAGTTCGCGCTCCCAGTACACCTCGGGAGCAAGCGGGCGCACCCGTTTTAGGGGGGCGTGCATGAACACCTTGCGCGACCGCGACGAGGCGTACTCCAGCAGTGCTTTGCGCAGCGCCACTTCGCGGTCGGGGTGCACGGCCTCCCCGCAGCCGGTGACGGCCAGCGGCTCGACACCAGGGTCGGTGTCCGCGTCGATGTCCCAGCCCACGACGTGCACGTCGGCCATCCCGAACTGGGTCGACGCGAGCTTGGCCAGCACTTCGAGCCCCGCATCCCGCATCTGGTCGAGGACCGCGAGCGTCACCGGGTCGCGCACGGCGTCCAGCGAGAGCACATCCCCGCGGTCCATCGCCCGAAAGGCGGTGCCGTTGCCGTCGCGCTGCAGCAGCTCCAGCAGGCCGTGGGCCACCGCGCGCTCGGGTGTGTCACCGGCTCCGGCACCGTTGGTGATCGCCGTGATGAGTCGCTCGGCCGGATCCCGCCACGGCAACTCGGCATCCGAGTCGACGCAGAATTCTGCCGGGAGCAGCACGGTCTCCCCGGTGCGCCAGCGCACCGCAGGCAGCCAGTCCCGGGGCTGTTCGTCGTGCAGCACAGTTCCGGCCGGCAGCACGAGCGCCCTCGGGTCGACCACCGCGTCCGGGCCCACCTCGCGTCGCAGTTGCGGGTACGTCGCCCGGCGGGGTGTGAGCGTGCGCACATGCCGGTTGAGCAGCAACCCTTCGAGCAGCTCGCCGTACGCGCCGATCCGGGCCTGCTCAACGGTGGCGCCGTAACCGATCCCGAAATAGCGCGGACCGTCGCCTGTCCAGTCCGCCGCCACCACTGGGACGCCGACCCGGTCGGCGCCGGAGATGTCGAAGTCGCCCGACTCACCCGGTGGCAGCGCCGCGCGCAGCTGGTCGGCGACCGCACCGACGGCGGTCACCCCAGCTCCGACAGCGGGATCGGGCCGGCGGTCGGCTGCCCGGCGAGTTGCCGGTCAATCAGCGCCAGCACCTGCTTGGTCGACACCGGCGCGGCGTACTCGAACGGCGTCGCGACCGCCTCGAAGTCCAGCCGCACCACCAGGTCACGGGCCTGGCGCAGCTCGGCGTGCGAGAGCGGGATCTGCGCATGGTAGGCCTTGTGGCAGGACAACCCGACGGGCTCGTCCCCCTCGAGGTCGACCTTGATCAGGTCGCCGGCGAACAGGATCCTCCGGCGCTCGTCGTGCAGCACCGCGTGGCCAGGGAAATGCCCCCCGCTGCGGTACATCACCAGACCGGGCGCGAGCAGGTGGCGGTCGTCGATCGGCCAGGTGACCCGAAAGGCCTTGGTCCACCGCAGGTCGTCAACGCAGATCGCGAGCACCGGCGGAGCCAGCTCGTCCTGCAGCTGCCACAGCGCGCCATACCCGTGCACATGGCTCGCTCCCAGCGCCACGAGCCCACCGCGCGCACGCAGGTCCGCCAGCGCGGCGCTCGGGTAGTAACCGGCGCCTTCCCAGCCGACGGGCCCGGCGTCGCCCTCGAGCACCCAGCCGGTGGTGCCCAACCCGAGCTGCGGCTCGCACCAGTAACCCGTGACACCCGGAGTAACCTCGGCCCACCTGGCCTCCCGCCCCACCGCAACCTCATCGGCGGTGACGAACTCCCAGCCGTTCTCGGGCAGCGCGTTGCGCACGTCGGTGCACACCGGGCAGGACGGCGGCGCGGCGAACCAGCGCTGCCAGTACCCACAGTTCACGCAGGAGTACGGGCGCAACGGCATGATCAGCTCCGTTCCAGTGGTCACCCAGTGCCATCCAACCCAGTGCCATCCAACCCGCTGCCGTCCAGCCAGTCGAGCAGAATCCGTTCCTGGGTGTGCAGGGCGTGCTCGGGCACCTTCCCATCGCGCGTCATCGGCGCTTTGAAGAAGTAACCCAGCTGCTCCTGGGGGCCGCCCTCGCCACGCCGGTGCGCCTCGGCGAGCAGCCGCACGAGCTCCAGAACGAGCGGAGCGGCCAGAATCGAGTCCCGGCACAGGAAGTTGACCTTGAGCTGCATTCGTTGACCGAGGAACCCGACCAGGTCGATGTTGTCCCACGCCTCCTTGGCGTCACCGCGCGGCCGGTAGTAATCGATCCGCACGATATGGTCGTCCACGGCGTAGCCGAGGATCGAGTCGAGCACCGAGCCCTTGGTGTCGAGTTTGCTGGCCAGCGACGATGGGTCGTCGAGGATCTGACCGTCGCGGTTACCCAGGATGTTCGTCGAGTACCAGCCGTCAACCTTCAATGCGCGGGAGCGAAAAGCCGGCGCCAGCACGGTCTTGATCATCGTCTGACCAGTCTTGCCGTCCTTGCCCGCGACCGGCACGCACTCACGTTCGGCCAGCGCGAGCAATGCGGGAACATCAGCGCCGAGACTCGGGGTGAAGTTGAGGTAAGGGCAGCCCTCTCTGATGGCGGCGTAGGCATAGATCATGCCTGGGGTGATCACCGGATCGTCCGCGTCGAGGCCCTTCTCGAACGAGTCGAGGTCACCGAGGACCGCCGAGGTGCGGTCCGGCCACGCCTCGGTCGAGGCCAGGTTAACCACCACGACGACGTCGAGCTGGTGCGCTGCGCGGAAGCGCCGCAGGTCAGAACGGATCTGCGCGACCCGCTCGCGCAGCGACCCGACGGGCAGCACGTTCGCTCCGACGGCGTTGCGGCAGTACGCCGGGTCGGCGACCGCCGGCCACGGCTCGATCTGCTGCAGGGCGATCCCGACCGCCTCGATCTGCGTCGGCTCCAGGACGCGGTGCACGTGCGCGGCCTTGGCGAGATCATCGTCGTTGAGGTCCCAACCGCCGAAGACGAGCGACTCGTATGCCACGAGGTCCTCGCGGTGAGCGAGCGGCAGCCCAGCAGTGCCGGATATTCCTAGTTTGAGCAGCTCGACGCCGGCCACTGCGGTGGTCGCGACGGCACCACCGAGACCGATGACGGCGGCCCCCACCCGAGGCGGCAGACCATCTCCCGATGAGGTAGCCGTTTCGCTCATGCTCTGCTCCCAACCTTCGTAACCAGCCTCAGCACGTGCCCGCCTCAGGATGCAGCACCACCGGCTGCGGCGCGAGTTGAAACGAATATCACCACCCGAGTGCTGATGCCCTCATCGACAACAACACCCAGATTTAACTCATTCAAGAGCTGCGATCGCAGAAAGTGATGCACCTCGGTAGTAGAGTTGAAACGATCTCAACTGATGACGCTGCGGACTGCGGTCCCGAAGCACTCACACAGACAGCTGGCTGGGTAGCCCGCCGGCTGGGTGTCGCGCCGGCCACCTTGCGCGTCTGGCAATACCGGTACGGGGTCGGTGCAACCACGAGGACAGCAGGCGGTCACAGCCGCTACAGCCCCGCCGATGTGGCCCGCCTGGAACGCATGCGGCAGTTGGTGCTGGCCGGGATACCGGTGGCGCAGGCGGCCCAGATGTCGGGGGACCCGCAGCCAGCCTCGTCTCCAGGCAGGGAACCGGGTCGCCGGCACGGCGGGGGCCGGGTGCTCGCCGTGGACCCCAGCAAGCCGGAACTGCGGCGTCTCGCCGGCGCAGCCCTGGCGTTGGACGAGGACACCGTCGCGGACATCCTCGCCGACGCACTGCGCCGGCACGGCGTCATCGCGGCCTGGGATGACCTTATCCTTCCCGTCCTGCGCAGTATCGGCGACCGCAACGCCCGGACCGCGAACTGCATCGACGTCGAGCATCTGTTCACCGAATGTGTTCATCGGGCGCTGTCCTCCCTCAGCGCCCAGCGCCGTCGCTGGAATCCTGCCGCTCCGGTGCTGCTCAGCTGCCCTGACGAGGAACAGCACGTCCTGCCGCTGCATGCGCTGGCCGCGGCACTCGCCGAGCTGCACCACCCGAGCCGCGTCCTCGGCGCTTCGGTTCCCCCCTCCGCCCTGGCCTCCGCGGTTCGCCGGATCAAGCCATCCGCGGTGTTCCTCTGGGCACATGCCGAGCGGACCGCCCATCATGTGGATTTCACGGCCATCCCCCGTCAGCGCCCACCGGCTCGTCTCGTTGTCGGCGGCCCCGGCTGGGACGACCTTGAGCTACCGGCACCGGTGACGCGTGCCGCCACCCTCACCGAAGCAGTGCACGCCGTGCTCGGCGGGTGACCAAGATCGTGCTGTCTGCACGCCCGGTCGGGGTCGTCTGCGGGTTGCCTTTACCATCCAGCGTGACGACCCACTGACTGGGGGTGATCGTGGCTCACATCTTCATCAGCTATGCCACCCCGGACCGGGCGGTCGCCGACGAGGTGTCCCAGTGGCTGCGGGCGGCGGGTCACGAGCCGTTCCTCGACCACGACCTTCGCGACGGCATCGGTGTCGGCGAGGACTGGGAGCAGCGCCTGTACGAGGAGCTGCGCCGGGTCGACGCGGTGATCGGGGTGGTGACGTCGTCGTTTGTGGCGTCGACCTGGTGCTCGGCTGAGGTGGCGACCGCGCGCGCTCTGGGGTGCCGGCTGATGCCGTTGTCCGCGCAGGCCAATGTGGTGCACCCGCTGATGCAGCGCCTGCAGTCCGTGGACTACCTGGCCGATCCCCAGCAAGCCCGCGACCGAGTGCTCCAGGCGGTACGACTGCTCGATGACAGCGGCGGTGCCTGGCGGGAGGGTCAGAACCCTTTCCCCGGGCTGGAGCCGTTCACCGCAGCGTTGAGCCGGGTGTTTTTCGGTCGCGCGGCAGAGGCCCGCGAGGTGGGCAACCGGTTGCGCGCGATGGGTGGCGCCGGTGGGGTGCTGGCCATCGTCGGACCGTCCGGCTGCGGGAAGTCCTCGCTGCTCAACGCCGGGGTGGCACCGCTGCTCGCCAGCGACCCGGCATGGCTGACGGTGCCGTCGCTGGTGCCGGGAACCGATCCGCTGCCCGAACTGGCCCGGGCGTTGGCGAGCACCGCCCACCGCCTGGAGTTGGGCTGGTCGGCCAGCGATGTTCGCGGCCGGCTCGAAGCCAGCGTCGATGGCCTGCGTCGGGTGGCCGACGACCTGCTCTCGGCTGGCCCGGCCACGCACCAGCGGCGGTTACTGGTGTCGATCGACCAGGCCGAGGAGCTGTTCACCCGCACCACCCCGGACGCTCTCCACCGATTCGCCCAGTTGCTGCGCGACGCTATTGCCGGCCCGGTGCACGTGATCGCGGCGATGCGCTCGGAGTTCCTTGATGACCTGCGCGAATTTCCCGCGCTGGCCGGGATGCCGATCGAGGCTCATGTGTTGGCTCCGCTGGACCGGGAGGTGCTGCGCGACGTCATCGAACAACCCGCCAGGGTGGCCAGGCTACGCCTGGATGACGGCTTGGCGGCTGCGCTGGTCGCCGACACCGGCAGCGGCGAGGCCCTGCCCCTACTGGCCTTCACCCTGCGTCAGCTCGCTGATGGTCTGGCTGCCGGCGGCACGTTGACCCTGTCCCGGTACCACGACCTCGGCGGCGTCCAAGGCGCGCTGGCCCGGCATGCCGACACTGCGCTCACCGAAGCGATGCGGGCCAGCGGCCTGACCGACCGCGAGGTGCTGGCCGGGCTCACCCGCCTGGTCACCATCGACGACACCGGCCGCCGCGCCCGACGCCGGATCAGGCTTGCCAGTCTGACTGAGCCGCTGCGTGTCGCGGTGCGGGTCTTCGTCGACCGCCGCCTACTGCTCAGCGACACCAGTGACGACGGCCAGGTGTGGCTCAGCGTGGCCCACGAGGCCCTGCTCACCGGGTGGCAACCTCTGGACACCGCCACCGCCGACATCACCGTCGCCCTACGTGCCGCCCGCGCCGTCGAACAAGCGGCCGCTGAGTGGGACAGCGCCAGCCGACCCGAGCACTACCTCTGGGACGACAAACGACTCACCGCCACCCGGACCACCTTAGGCATGACTAACGACAGCAGCGACCCTGCTGCGCCCGCCATCGTTGAGCTCGACGATCAGGCGCTGGCGTTCCTCAGCGCTACCGTCCAGCATGTCCACGCCACCCAGCAGCGCGAACGACGACGCCGCACCCGCACCATCACCGTGCTCTCGACCCTGCTGGTACTCGCGCTGATCGCCACCGGCGTCGCGGTTTGGCAACAGCAACGAGCCAGCGGAGCCCAACGCCTTGCCATCGCCCGGGGCATGGTGGCTCAGGCCGACCGAATCCGCGACCAGGATCCCCGGGGTACCCTTCAACTCGGTGTCGCCGCCGACCAGTTCGACGCCAGCCCGCAAACCCGCGCGAGCCTCCGGCGGACCCTCGAATCAACCCCCCACTTTAGGACCTTGACCGGCCACACCAGCGCGGTGCACGGGGTGGCATTCGCCCCGGACGGGCGCACCCTGGCCACCACCAGCTACGACCAGACCATCCGGTTGTGGGGCCTCAGCGACCGGGACCAACCTCACCCGCTGGGCGTACCTCTGACCGGCCACACCAGCTGGGTGTGGGGGGTGGCGTTTTCCCCTGACGGGCGCACCCTGGCCACCACCAGCGACGACCGGACCATCCGGTTGTGGGACCTCAGCGACCGGAACCGACCCCACCAGCTCGGCGTACCCCTGACCGGCCACACCAGCCCGGTGGTCGGGGTGGCGTTTGCCCCCGACGGACGCACCCTGGCCACCACCAGCATCGACCGGACCGTCATCTTGTGGGATGTCAGCGACCGGAACCAGCCCCGCCCGCTGGGCACACCTCTGACCGGCCACACCGCCCGGGTGTGGGGGGTGGCGTTTGCCCCGGATGGGCGGACCCTGGCCACCACCAGCGACGACCAGACCGTCCGGTTGTGGGACCTCAGCGACCGGACCCGGCCCCACCCACTCGGCACACCTCTGACCGGCCACACCAACACGGTGTACGGGGTGGCGTTTGCCCCGGATGGACGGACCCTGGCCACCAGCAGCGCGGACCGAACCGTCAGATTATGGAACCTCAGCGACCGAAACCAACCCCACCAACTCGGCGCACCCCTAATACTACAGGGCTAGATCATTAGTGTTTGTAGGCGAAGATGCCGTTGGACGTGGGCTCGGCGGGCTTGGGCTTGGTGCCAGCGGCGCCAGGTTGACCAGTGTAGGCCGTGATTGACGGCGTGTTCGTCGTTGTGAATGAGGGGTAGGAGTCGGCGGATTTCGGCGAGGGTGAGCGTGATGAGGCGTCGATGGATGGGTGGCGTGGTTTCCGGTTCGGCCGGATTGCCGGGTGGACTGTCGTGTTTGTTTAGTTGTTCGGTGTGCTGGGACCCCCTTTTTTGGTGTGGTGTGCGGTGATGGCGAGGAAGGTGTGGGCGAGCATGGCGAGGGTGATGTGTCGGTGCCAGGCGTTCCAGGTGCGGACTTGGTAGTGGTCGAGTCCGACTTCATTCTTGGCGGATCCGAAGCATTCTTCGATGGGCCAGCGCGCTCCGGCCACGTGGACGAGCTCTCCGAATCCTGCGTGGTGCGGATTGTGGCAGTGGTAGAACGCGAGTTCGCCGCCGTCGATGGATCGGCGGATCAGGTAGTGGTGGTCGGGGTGGTCGGAGTCGATGAGCGCCCAGTCATAGACACGGAATCCCTTCGATCCGATACCGCAGGATCGGCGTTGCCACGAGTGGGGGGCTAATCGAGTGGCGAGTGCGTCGAACTGGACCGTCTTGTGTGTGGCGTCGGTGAACCGCGTGGTCTTCGGTACCGCCATCACATACGGGATACGGCTCGTCTCGAGGTAGTCACACAGACCGGGGTTTTGGCCGAATTCCTCATCCGCGGTGAACCACGCGAACGGCGCACCCGCCCCCAGCGCGGACTCGATCATCTCCCTGACCTGCTGTGGCCTGGTCTTGAACTCCACCTCCGGGGGGACACCGGCCGCGGCGCGGCGGGCCGGGTCAGCCACCCAGGACTCCTGGGGCAGATACAGTCGGCGATCCAGCAACACCCGGTCGCGCCCCGGAGTGACGTAGGCCAGAAAAGTGGCGATCTGACAGTTGTCAACCCGCCCCAACGTTCCGGAGTACTGCCGCTGCACGCCCACCGACTTGGTGCCCTTTTTGGCGAACCCGGTCGGATCCGCGACGAGAATCCCACCCGGGTCAGCCAGATGCTCCATCGCATACTCACGGTTCAGACTCAACAAGGCATCCGCATCCCACGGGGACAGGTTCAAAAATCGCTGCAACGCCTTCGGCTCCAGCTCACCGACCCGCTCAGCGATCGTCCACCCGTTCTTCCGCTCGATCGGCGACAACAATCCCCGAAGATACTGTCCAGCGTGCTTCTTCGTCTCCGTCCGATAAAACAGCGGGTGGAGTCGCGCGAGCAAACCCTCCAGCTCAGACTCCCACACATCCACATCGGCGCGTGTCACCGCGCCATCGTACACAACAACAGTGCGACTCGATGGCGCTGAACACATGCGAGCATTGTCACGCAACCCGGCGCTTATTTAACGGAGGCGCGCCGACATCATCCGCTGTCCACCAGAATTCACCGAAATACGGCGCGTTCCCACACCACTCCCGCCCTACCATTTAGCACCCGCCCGGTGACACCACCCACAACACAGCCGACCCCTCACACGCCGCACCATTCGCAGCACACACGACCACCAAGTCCGCACAATCAGCCGTCCGCTCCCCACGTCC
>JBATXM010000263.1:0-3495 GCA_049673305.1 Pseudonocardiaceae bacterium
ACCGATTCACCACCTGGAACCAGATCACCGGCACGGCCACGGCGGCCTGACACGGGTCGTGGGGACCGGCCCAACCGATCACACCATGCTCATAACACCCGACAGGCCCAACAAGTTGACGATGCCCATTGAGCCTGGGCGAGCGGCCCGTCCGGGTCGAGGGTGACGCGCTCGCCCTTGATGTTGACCTTGGTCGCTTGTTCCCAGTGGCGACGCACCGTCTGGTCGGTGATCTTGGCGTAATGCGAGGTCATCTGGGTTGATTCATGATCGAGTAGGACCCGGATGACCTCCTGGGGCACGTCCCGGTTGATCAACCGTGTGGCGAAGGTGTGCCGCCATTGATGCGGGGTCAGATGGACCGGCTGGCCGTGCTCGTCACGGACATCGCAGGTCTGAAGCCAGCGCTGCATCCAGGCCCGGTAGGTGTCAGGCGACAGCGGCCTCCGTCCGTCAATGTTGGTTCTGGCTCTGGGGAACAGGTTGGGGTTTCCCTCCGACCAGCGGTCCAGCACTCGGCGCTGCTGGGCGCGGATCTCGGCTTCAAGTTCCTCGTCGATGGGGACGGCGGCCTCCCGTTCCATCTTGGTGTTGTAGTAGCGCAGGTAGGGGGCGCCTTGGCCGTCGTGGAGCAGGCAGTCGAAGGCCAGGGTGGAGGCGGAGGAGATCCGCAGCCCGCAGCGGATGAGGATCAGGGTGATCAGCTGCCCCTCGGGGTAGGGCCAGCGGTCGAGGTTGGCGGGCCGCTCGACCTGGGCCATGACGTACTCGGCCAGGTAGCGGGTGACGCGTTGCCGGCGTCGTGGGAAGTCTCCGGTGAAGAACACCGCGGTGGTGGGCAGTGTGTCGTCCCAGCCGTGCTGTCGGATGGCCTGGAAGAACAGGTGAAGACCGCCGACCCGGCCCTCGTTGGCGCTCGTCCCGCCGGGCTGGTCGGTCAGCCAGGCCAGGAAACGCTCCAACAGCGGCCGGTCGATGCCGGCCAGCCCAGTGATGTCCGGAACCACGGCCGTGAGGAACTCGCTGAACTTGGTGAGCGCCTGGAGGTCGCCGAACGCTGTCCCGACGTTGAGTCCTGACGTCAGCCGCAGCCTCACCCAGCGTTTGCTGAGTTCCTTCAGCCACGGCTGGGCGATCTGGTCGAACCGCAGGCTGCTGCGTGGCCTGGGGCGGCTGGAGCTGTGCTTGAGGCCGGGAAGCTTGCTCAGACGCCAGACGTCGCGGGGATATTCGACCTCCCAACCGAAGCCGTCTCGTAGCGTCTCGACGACATCGCGGGCATAGAACAGGAAGGAGTCCGCTTGGGCGCGCAGGCCGCCGCGGCTGGTGCGATCCCGCTGGGGACCGATCTGTTCCTTCCATTCCTCCTCAGTGAGATCGAGCAGGGAGGTGACACCGCTCTTGGCGGCGTTGCTGACGGTCCAGCGAAGCACTCGCGGTGGCGCGGTCGCCGTCCGTGCGTCATGGCGGCACTGGATGGCGTACTGAAGTTCGAGCTTCAACTGCGGTGGCAGGCCGCGGAAGTCGGTGAACACCTTGCCGTAGCGTTCGCAACCGGCGATGAACTCCTCCAGATCGAGGAACCCTACGTTCCGCCACCGGGTCATGTGGCCCTTGCAGAAGACGTTGTCGGTCCTCTCCGTCCAGAGCGTGCAAAACGACAGCCGGCACTCCTGCCGGCTTCCCGACACCAGCACAGCCGCCGCCGCGGCCCAAGCCACCGAGTCGGGGCGGCCCACGCGGTCCCACTTGTCGCGGTGACGGCAGCACAACCCGTGCCCGGCGCTACCGTAGCGGCAGCCCGCCACCGTGCACGAGTCCAGCTCTCGCCGTCCTATCTGAGGCGGCCCCAGCTCGGCCTTGAACTCCGCGAGTTCCGGCCTGTCCAGCTTGTTCCACCGCAGATAGTGGCCGTTGCACAGACCGCGATGACGCACCGGCCGGTCGCAGCCACCGATCTCGCAGGGTTTCACTCCCAGGACCGGGTCCTCGGGATCGGCGATCAAGACGTCGACCCGGAACTCGGGCCGGACTACGGCCATCAGCTTCTCCAGCAGCCCGGCGCTCCCCGAGGCCGGAACCTTCTCCACGGCGGTCACAGCTGAACCTCCCGCCCGCTGAACCAGCCCGCGGCCTCCAGCGTCTGACGGGCGTCCTCAACGGTGAGGTGACCGTACGTATCGATCGTCGTGGTGATCGAGGAATGTCCGAGGAGCTCCTTGACGCTCTCCATCCCGGCCCCCCGGCGTAGCAGCCAGGTCGCGTACGTGTGACGCCATTGATGGGGCTCGAAGTCGATACCAGTCCGTTGCCGCAGCCGCAGCACCAGGTCGTAGACAGCGGCGTAGGTCCAGGGACGGCCATAGGGCTGCGACCACAAATTGACGAACACGTAGTCGGAGTCCAGCGAACCGTACTCGCGGGTGAGGTAGTCGGCATACAGCCGCATCAACTCGGAGCTAGCCGGGATCGTCCGGGAGATGCCCGCCTTAGCGCGAGCCCGGTTGTCATTAGACCGCGGCATGACAGTCACGGTCCGCTCGGCGATCCCCATGTCCTCGTGCCGCAGGCCGAGGGTCTCGCCGATCCGAACTCCGCAATCCAGCAAGAGAGCGAAAAGTAAGCGATCTCGAAGGTGGTCACAGGCGTCCAGGATCGCCTGCACCTCCACCGCGGTCAGGACCTTCGGCCGGAGCCGAGACGCCTTCAGCTTGATCGTGCGCCGCCGCTGCGGCCCGCTCTTGGTGACGTGGTGCAGGAACGGCTTGTAAGACGTCGCCGACCCGGCACCCCGCCGACCCGCCGGCTGCATCGTGACCAGCAGCCCCGTCAGCTTCACTCCATAGCGAGCATGGAACTCACAAAACGACGTCAAGGCCGCCAACTTACGGTTCACGCTGGCCGCCGAGCAGTGGTGCTCGACCGTCGGCAGTACGGCGACCTTCCCGTCACGGCCCTCGGGCGGCAGACGCAGCCACGCGACGAACCCGGCGACGTCCTCCACCGTGACGGCCCGCCAGTCAAGTTCGTGGCAGGTCAGGTAGGTGAACCAGTCCTTCAGATCATGGGCGTAGGCCTTGACCGTATTCGGCGACCTCTCAATCGAGGTCAGGTACCCCAGAAACCGCTCCACCGGCTCAAAGGGGACCTGGTCATCGCCAAGCAGAGTCCACGACTCCGCCTCCGAGCCCGGCATGAGCACCCGCTGCACCCGCATCGAACCTCCCGCTTCCGTGATGGACAGCAGGAGATAACCCCATCCACCACGATGATCGGGAAAACCTAACCCAGGTCATGCACGTCATGGACAGAGACTTAAGGGCTAAAGATAACCATGCCCAACCGATGGCCATCGGTCCGCCTCAGCGCGGCATCGTCAACTTGTTGGGCCTGTCGGGTGTTATGAGCATGGTGTGATCGGTTGGGCCGGTCCCCACGACCCGTGTCAGGCCGCCGTGGCCGTGCCGGTGATCTGGTTCCAGGTGGTGAATCGGT
>JBATXM010000264.1:0-4044 GCA_049673305.1 Pseudonocardiaceae bacterium
TTTATCTTGAGTCCTTCCCGGCGGCGGGGCGTTGACCAGCGTCGTTGTGTCATGGTCAGTGTCTAAAAGGTGGGTGTCGAGGCGGTCTTGCTGCTTGGTCAGCGTGGGCCGATCGTTACTGAATCGTGTCCGCCGCGACGGGTGCCGTCAGGTGGTGTGCTGAGCCGTGCGGCCCGCTGGTCTCCGAGTGCTCGGGCGAGCTGGTCGCGGAGACGACGGTTCTCCTCAGCGAGTTTTCGGTTGCGCTCGTTTGCGGTTTCGAGCCGTTGCAGCAGTGAGGCCTCGGATGCTCGTTGCCGTGTCGGCACTGGTGTGGTCGGTGCTTGGCCGGTGCGCTCGCGGAGTCGTTCGATCTCGGTTCGCAGGTCTGGCTGGGTGTAGAGCCAAGAGCGTGATACTCCGGCCTTGCGGACGACCGCTTCGAAGGTCACGGGATCCCCGGCCGACTCCAGTTCACGCAGGGCCTGGATCGCTTTGGACCGGGTGTACTCGTGTCGGCCGCGTGCCGCGATGACCAGGTGCCGGGAGTTGTCAGTCCGCATCGGCCGCCATTGCGGTGTCCTCACTGGTCGTGTCGGTCTCTAGGGCCGTGATGACGCGTTCGAGGTTGCCGAGGACCTGCTTGTTCATTTCCACGACGCGGAGCTGGCTGCGAGCCTCAGCGGCGGAGACGATCCGCAGGAGTTGGTCGCGTTGCTGACGGTGTTGTGGGAGGAACTCTGGCGTGGTCACGAACATCGGGCAGGTCAGGCAGGCATTGGCATGCGGACAGGTCTTTTGGAGGGGCAGTCCGCAGAAGCCGTTGGGCAGGGCCTGGGTGACGCGCCCGATCCGCTGCTTGGCCCAGGCGGCCTCGGCCAGCGGGCCGTCGGGGTCGAGAGCGACCTGTTCTCCCTGGGCGTTGACCTTGCGGGCCTGTTCCCAGTGCCGGCGAACGGTCTTCTCGTTCAACCGGGCGTAGTGAGCCGTCATCATCGGCGAATCGTGATCAAGTAGGACGCGGACGACTTCTTGGGGGACGTCGCGGTTGATCAGCCGGGTGGCGAAGGTGTGGCGCCATTGATGAGGGGTGGGGTGCACCGGGCGGCCGGTTTCGTCGCGGACATCGCAGGCCGCCAGCCATGCTCGGAGAAGACGGCGGTAGGAGGTGTCGATCATCGGTTTGCGGCCGTCGGGGTTGGCGGTCTTCTGCGGGAACAGGACCGGATTGCCCTGTGGCCATCGGGCCGTGATGCGTTGTTGCTGGGCTGCGATGCCGCGTTCGACCTCGTCATCGATGGGGGCCAGGGCTTCACGTTTCATCTTGTGGTTGAAGTAGCGCAGATAAGGGGCGCCGTCGGCGTCGCGGATGATGCAGTCCACGGGGAGTTTCAGCGTGTCGCCGATCCGGAGGCCGCAGCGCATCATGACGAGGGTGACGAGCCGACCGGCAGGGTCGGTCCAGCGGCCCATGTTGACGGGCTGTTCGAGTTGGGTCATCACGTGCTCGGCCAGCGCCCGCGGGAGCCGGTTGGCTGTGCGCCGGGGATAGTCCTCGGCGAAGAACACCGCCGTGGTGGGCAGCGAGTCGTCCCAGCGATGCTGCCGGATGGACTGGAAGAAGCTGTTGACCAACCCGATGAACTCACCGTGGCTCTTGGTGCCGCCCAGCGTGACCCGCAGCTCGGCGAGGTAGCGTTCGAGCACCGCACGGTCGATCTGGGCGAGGGCAGCGACGGCGACCTGCGGGGAGGCCAGGAATTCAGCAAGGCGGGTGACCGCCAGGACGCTCTTGTGGGCTTGGCCAGCGCCCAGGCCACTGCTGAGCCGCCAGCGGATCCACCGTTTGGCCAGATCCTTCAGCCAGGGCTGGGGGATCCGGTCGAACCGCAAGTGAGCGTGAGGCGACTCGATGCCCAGCTGCCGAAGCCGCCAGACATCTCGGGGGAATTCCACCTCCCATCCGCGGCCATGCTGCAGCTCCTCGACCTGGCGACGCGCGTAGATGAGCATCGCCGTGGAGGAACTGCCGGTGGTCGGCTTCCCTCTGGGGAAACGTTCGCGCCAAGTCTCTTCCGACCAGTCCAGAAACGAGGAGACACCGGTGCCGGCGACGAAGCTGACGACGTGGCGGATCCGCGTCGGAGGGGTCTTGATCCGCCCGTCGTCGTGGCGGCGCTGGAGGGCGTACTGCATCTCCAAGAGCAGTTGGCCGGAGAGCTTGCGCAGATCGAGACGCTCGTGGCCAGGGATCGGATCCTCATAGCCGCGGGTGAAGTCCTCCAGGTCAGGTTTCCCGGTCTTCCGCCAGATGACCCCATGGGACGCGCAGAACGGACCTCGGGCCTGGATCCAGAGCTCGCAGAAGGAGATCAGACAGGTAGACCGTTCGGCCGACGGGTCGACCGGCGCCACGGTGGTCAGCCACTCGCGCAGGTCGGGGCGGCCGACCCGGTCCCATTTCCCGGCGTGGCTGGTGCAAAGCCCGAAGACCCGGACGCCGTAGCGGCAGCCAGGGACTTTGCAGGGCGGCAGCGGTGCGTGTCCGCGCATGTCGGGCCCAGTGGTGGCGGCGAACTCCTTGATGTCTGGACGTCCCTGTCCCGTCCATCGGGTGTGGTGGCCGATGCACAAGCCTCGACTGCGACCGATCCTCGGGCAGCCCGGCACCATGCAAGGTGGACCACCGAAGACCAGGTCGCCGGGATCGATTGAGATCACCTCGGCTCGGAACTCCGAGCGGACCGCTGCCATCAGCTTCTCCAGTAGCCCCGAGGCTGTCCGGCCTGGCACCCGTGCATGGTCTTCGCCGCGGCTGATTCGCTGCTTCCCGCTCACAGGGACACCTCCGTCCCGGTGAAGAAGCCAGCCCGCTCCAGCGCCCGGCGGGCGTCCTCGGCAGTCAGATGTCCATACGTCTCGGTCGTCGTGGTCACCGACACATGTCCGAGAATCTTGGAGACGACCTCGACCGGCACCCCGTCCCGAAGAAGCCTGGTCGCCATGGTGTGCCTGAACCAATGCGGATCAAAGTCGATCGTGGTCCGGCGGCGCAACCGGAGCACCAAGTCGTAGGCGGCGGCGTAGGTCATCGGACGGCCGTGCGGCTGGCCCCACAGATTCACGAAGACGTAGTCCGAATCAAGATCACCGTACTCTTGATGCAGGTAATCGGCGTAGAGGCGGACGAGTTCGGCGCTGACCGGGATCGTCCGCGACGTCGTGGACTTGGTGCGGGCTCCGTTGTCGTTGACGCGCGGCCAGATTGTCACCTCCCGCTCGGCGGCCGCGAGGTCCTCGTGCCGGAGACCAAGCGCCTCACCAATCCGAACGCCGCTGTCGTAAAGCAACGCGAAAAGGAAGCGATCTCGTAGCCGATCGCAGGCATCCAGGATCGCCTGCGCCTCCTGAGCTGTGAGGATCCGCGGCAGCTTCTTGGGCGACTTGAGACGGATGGCCCGGCCGGTGACGGGCTTGTCCTTGCTGATGTGATGCAGGAACGGCTTCCACGCCGTACCCCGCCGGCCCGCCGGCTGCCATGTCGTCAGCAACTCGCCCAGATCGACACCGTGCCGGGCGGCATGTTGATAAAACGCCGACACGGCCGACAGCTTCCGGTTCACCGTGCTCTCACCGCAGTGGTGCTCCACCGACGGCAAGACCGCGACCGTCCCATCACGCCCGGCCGGAGGGAGCCTCAGCCAGGCGACGAACTCGCCGACGTCCTCCAGTCGGACCTCGCGCCAGTCCAGACCGCGCGGGTGCAGGAACGCGAACCAGTCCTTGAGGTCATGGGCATAGGCCTTGATCGTGTTCGGCGACCGCTCGATATCGGTCAGGTAGACCAGGTACCGCTCGATCGGCGCGACGGGTACGGCGTCGTCTCCAAGCACCGTCCACGACTCAAGCCGCGAGGTGGGCATCACCACCCGCTGAACAAGCATCACAACTCCGGGGGATCTTCGTAATGGACGGCGGTAGATAACCACATCCACCAGGCAGATCTCGGTCCCCGTCAGCCCCGTACAAGACGTTAAGGACGCCCTTCGGGCGGCTCAAGATAAC
>JBATXM010000265.1:0-1857 GCA_049673305.1 Pseudonocardiaceae bacterium
CTCAACGTCTCCACTCAGGACTCGGATACAAAACCCCACGCGAGGTCCACGACGAGTTCCTGAACCGGCAGCACACAGCGTGAAATAGCCACCAAGAGAGCTGTCCGGAAATCGCGGGGCCCATCACGCGGAGATCGTGGTCTGGTCCTCGTGGGCGTGGGCGCGCACCCGCTCCGCCAGCACCGCGGGCACCTTGACGGTGAACACCACGCTCGCTTCGGGCACCGGTACCCGCCCACCCGCCACAGCCCGCTCCACATACCGGCGCGCTTGGCGCTGCGAGACACCGAACCGGCCGGCCAGCACTCCACTCGCCTCGACCACCGGCACTCCGGCCTCCACCAGCTGTACCGCCGCGTTGATGCGCGTCGCGTACTCCACACCATCCACCCGACGATCACCAGCCATGCCATAAAAATACTACTGAAAATGTCACACACCTGGCGCGACACACCCTGTTGACCACCCGTTTCGCTCACCGCGCCGGCCCCATCCCCCGAGCCCGGACAATCCACAACGCAATGACCAACACCGTCGCCGCGTCCCACCCGGCCAACCAAGCCACCATGCGCTGATCCCAAACACCCAACTCCACACCCGAAAGCACCTCAGCCAGGATCCGCGCCCGCTCGACAGCCGGCACGAACCCCAGCGGCGCAACCTCCACCGGCCCACCCGGCACCCGCGACAACACCGTGGACTTCCGCGACCGCGCGGCCATCACCGACCACGCTCCACCCGCCGGTAACCCAGCGTCACCTCAAAACAGAAGTTGCCCACTACGTTGGGGGCGTAATCACTCCGCCCTGAGGAGTTCCTTCCTCGGTCGGCGCGAATCCCTTGCCTTTCTCGAACACGCCTGCCTTCAACCAGGCGGATATCATTCCCCGAGCGGGGAAGTCACCGATGGTCTTCAGCAGATGATTGTGGTCGATTCTGTCGAACGCCCCGGCCAGGTCCGCGTCCAGGATCCACACCCGTTTCGCGTTCCTGCGACACAGGGTAGTGTAGATGGCCTCGATCGCGTCATGGCAGCCACGACCCGGTCTGAACCCATAAGATCTGGGCTCGAACCGGGCTTCCCACTCGGGTTCCAGCGAGTTCCGGACCCGTGCCTGATGACACCGGTCCATGATCACCGGAATTCCGAGCGGCCTGCGCTTCGCGGGATTTGATGCCTTCGGGGTCGGGTAGGCCGCTGGCGAGGTACCTGCGATGCAGGCCCTTTTCCAACGGCCCCCCGCCGAACCGGACGTGCTCACTTTCTGAGCATCCGGCTCTCCAGTGACTACACCGTCGTTGTCGCGACAGGTCGTCCAGCATGGATGGCGTCGTGGCAGCCAGTACACGTGACCAGGGTCTTGCGCCTGCGTTTTGCCATGATCTGCACCCAGGCTGGTTTCTCGTTCCGTCCTGGCTTGGTGAGGTCGGCAAGCTTACGGATGTGATGAACCTCCAATCCCTCGGTGGAGCCGCAGACCTCGCAGCGGCCTGTGAGGAGCCGATGAATCAGCTCGTTGCCGCTGGTCGTGAACAGGACGGGTGAGCGGTCTACGAGCACCGCTTTCTTCTGCCGTCTCAATGGTATGCCGCCGAATCGCGCGACCAGTGGTTTTTTGCCCTCACCGCGTTCCACCGTGGTTTGGAAGCACACTCGTGACCCATACGGTGTGTCGATGGTGGCCTTGTACTGTCGGGCCATCTTCGCCACCGAGGAGCTATGCTTTCCAGGTAGGGTGGGCTGCCCAGCGAGGTCCCGCGTTCATTTCGCGTGAACTCGGGCCTTTTCCGGGCAGCCTCCCTCCAAACCCGGCGTGCCCGCTTTCCGGGCACCGGGCTTTCCAGCGATTTATGCCG
>JBATXM010000266.1:0-3737 GCA_049673305.1 Pseudonocardiaceae bacterium
CGGTAAGTTCAGCATCACGGCACCGATCCCAAACCCGGACTTCTACGCCAACTTCCACAACCTCCAGTTCGGCATCCAGACGACTGAGTACACCGGCACCGGAGAATACGCCGGCAACGGCGACTCCAAGCCGTTCTACCTCACCGACTGATTAGTGGCCGTGCTCCGAACGGACGTCTTTGGTGTGGCCGGTGAAGGTGCTCAGTGCGCTGGGATGGTGAGGATCATGGACATCCCACAAGTGCGCGGTGGTGTCCTGGCTGGCGGTGGCCAGGGTGTGCCCGTCGGGGCTGAACGCGACCGAGCGGACGTCTTTGGTGTGGCCTGCCAGTCGGGTGGCGTAGGGGGTGGCGGACGTGCTGAGCAGGTTGCTACGAGCTTCGGTGGTGGGAAAAAGCCGGTAGGCGGCCAAGGCGAGTTGGGCGGCCAGACCGGGGTTGGTAGTGCGGAGGTCCAGTGCCTGTCCGGCGACCTGCCGGGACACCGCGACATCCCGTTGGTGTTCTGCGGCGCGCCCTTGGATCATGGCGATCCCCGCCGCGACCAGAGCGACAACGAGCAGTACCGACAGCACGGTGATGGCGCGCCCCCGCCGGAGGCGGTCCCGGCGGATGCTGTGGCGCAGGAAGGAGCGAGCCGTCGTGCTGAGGTCTACGCGATCGGTGACCGGACCGTGAGCCTGGCGGTGGGCGCTGGTGTCAGCCACGGCGGCGGCCAGTTGGCCGCGTTCCCACAACCGAGCCGGTGAGCGCCCACCGTCGTTCCATTCGGTGGCGGCTTGCTCGACTGCGCGGCGGGCTCGCAGCGCTGACTTGTTCTTCTCGATCGCTTGGGCCAGTGGGGGCCAGGCGGACAAAATCTTCTCGTGGCTGACCCCGACGACCACGCTGCCATTGTCTTTGTCGGTGGTGAGCAGCCTCCGCTCGATGAAGACGTCCAGTTCTCGGGTCACCTGCTCAGGCAGCTCATCGCGAGGGGCCCGCCACCGGGTGGGCCGGCCTTGTTCGTCCATGGTGACCAACCGCAACAATCCGGCGATGACCTCCTCGCGGCGCCGACCGGTGGCTGCGGTCGCGTCGGCCAAGGCGATGTCGGCCTGGCGGGTCAGGGCACCCTGGACCCCGCCGAGCTGGTCGTAACGTGCAGTGGATAGCTGGCCGCCGCAGCCGACGCCGTCAGCGAGTTGGGAGAGGGTGAACGCCAGCAGTGGCAGTGCCTCCCCGCTGTCGGTGTCGGCGACCAACCGCGCCACCAGGTCGTCGTCGACGGCGATCCCGGCCAGCTTGGCCGGGCCTTGGATCACGTTCCGTAGTGCCTCGCGGTGCAGCGGCCGCAGCGGGTAGGGACGAGTCGGCAGCACCGCCAGGTCGGCGTCCGCTAGCAGCGGGTCCAGGAATTCTGACCGCAGGGTGGCGACCACCTGCACCGGACTACCCAGGGCCGGGTGCAGCAGCTGCGCGAAGTGGGCCCGTTGCGGAGGGGGTGTTTGGGTGAGCAGCTCCTCGAACTGATCCACCACCACGAGTAGCCGCTGTGCCCGGGCGGCCTGCAGCAGCTCATCGGCCAGCGCCGTCAGGCCACTATCATCGAGCCGATGCAGCACGTCCGCCACTGTCCAGTCCCGGCCGAGCTGCTGTGCTGCGGCGGCCAGTTGCCTGGCCAATGCTGCCACCGGGTCGGCGCCGGGCAGGACCGGGGGCAGCGTGCACCAGCCTGGCTCCTCGGCCATCACATGCAGGAGCCCGGCGCGGACCAGCGATGACTTGCCGCATCCTGAGGGGCCGAGCACCAGCACCACCGCTTTGTCGGCGCGCTCGACGGGCGATCGCAACAGGCCGGCCAGCCGTTCCACGTCGCCATGGCGGCCAAAGAACACCCGATGATCCTCGACCTCAAACGCGCGCAGTCCCGGAAACGGTGACCGGTCATCCGCCCATCCCAGCCCCCCGGCGGCATCAATCCGGCGCAGTGCCTCCACCAGGGCTGCACGAGCCTTGGTGGGATCCTCGGTGAGGTCGGCGCAATGCGTAGCCTTCACCAGCGGGTGATCCACCCCTGGCTCAGCCCGTACCGGCAACAGTCGGCTACCCCGTGCCTGGGCGTAACCGACCTCATAGTGACACCACTCCGAGGTGCGGAAAGCCGAGGTGATCACGCAGACCACCGCGTCAGCCCAGCGCAGCCGTTCGTTGACCCGCTGCTGCCAGTCCTCGCCCACCTCAATGCCATCGCGCAGATCTTGGTCCAGGAACACTTCGTGACCCTCAGCAACCAGCCACCGCTGAACCTCCTCGGTGGATTTTTGATCTTTGCTGGAATGGCTGCTGAATACCTTGAGCACCGCACCTCCCGACGCCCAGCGGGCCACCGACGGCAGGCGGGCAGTACCGCCACCTATCCGATCGCTCTTCGGCGGAACGAAACCCTACCGTGCTGATGCTCGGCAGATGACTGGCAATCACGTACCGTCGAGATCGATGCGGTCGCAGGCGCGGCGTTGGCCCACGTCGGGAGGTTCACCATGACGAAGATTCTGATTCTGACCGGAGATGCCGCAGAGTCGCTGGAGGTCATGTACCCCTACCAGCGGCTGCGTGAGGAAGGTTACGAGGTCCACATCGCGGCGCCCACCCGTAAGAAACTGCAGTTCGTGGTGCACGACTTCGTGGCGGGTTTTGACACCTATACCGAGAAGCCCGGTTACACCTGGGACGCTGACCTCGCCTTCGCCGACGTCGATCCCGCCGCCTATGTCGCCCTCGTGGTTCCGGGTGGGCGAGCACCGGAGTACATCCGTAATGACGCCAACTGCGCACGCATCGTCAAACACTTCTTCGCCACCGACAAACCGGTGGCGCAGCTGTGCCACGCGACGCTGGTACTCACCGCGGCCGGGGTTCTCGCCGGTCGGCGAACGGCGGCCTACCCGGCGTTGGAGCCGGACGTGACGGCGGCCGGTGCGGAGTTCGTGAACGGTGCCGCAGTCGTGGACGGCGTGATGGTCTCCGCGCGGGCCTGGCCCGACCACCCGGAGTGGATGCGCGAGTTCATCCAGATCCTGCGTGCCAAGTCACCCTCGACCTGATTGGCTGGGCCTGAGTTCAGGTGGTCCTGATTCATCTCGAGCAGTTCCCACACGGTTGGGCGAGTGGGCGCTGGTATGAGGTGGACCGCCTCGCGTTGTAGCGGCAGGGCACCGTCCAGCTGTCCGGGTCGCGCTGTCAACCCAACCGGGCCAGCAACCGGATCAACGGCGTGCCGCAGTGATGCCGCCCGGTCACGTGATCACCACCTTCGTTGGTGAACGGTGGCCCCAGCCGATAACGGGTCAGTGCCGCAGATACAAGGCAGTCCACCCATCCGGCCCAGAGTGATGCTGATCCGCTCGTACGCCACAGTGCGACGGTACTCGTCAGGATCACCGACCAGGCGATCACATGGTAGCCGCTCAGCAGTTCACTACCTGGGTACCGGGGCCTCGGTGAAAGGTCAGTTCGGCCTGTACCAGCGGGATATGGGCACGCAGCCATCCAGCCCGCGCATGCAAACCGCTAAGTGGAACCTTTTAGCTGTTTAGGAGGCTCGCGGACTGCTATTCGGAACCTATTAGCCTTGATCATTCGCCTTGATCGGTGGGTGGTCTGGGGCGGGCGCTGGGCCTCGTTAAGGATCTTGATTTTAGGGTCTGGGTATGACAATGTCCCGGCTAGCGGGCCGGGTGGCCGGGGATTCCACGG
>JBATXM010000267.1:0-2838 GCA_049673305.1 Pseudonocardiaceae bacterium
ATAGTCGCGGACGCCCTGGGCTACCACCCCGTCACCACCGCCAAACTCGCCGCCCAAGCCGGCGACACCTGGAGCCGATACGCCCCCGGTGATCACTCATGATCACCCAGAACTGGCGACAGTTGAATACGCGAGCCCACCAGACTCGACCCCCAACCAGACAAACCAAACGGGACCATCCGGGCGCCGATGACCTGCCTCCCCCAAAAAGTTTCGCTCTCGTGGGTTTCGGCTCAGCGATCGAGGTAGCCCACCATCACGGCGAACACTGAGTGCAGGGTTGCCTCGGTCACGCTTCCGATGCGCTCGACCAGCCAGGGTCGATAAACAGTTTTGGCTTGGTAGACCACCACCGATCTGCCCGGCAGGGGATCATCAGTGGAGAGTTCGACCGCCAGGGCGGGCATCCGTGGTGCGTCAGTGACGACTGGCAGGGCGAAGACCGTGGGTAGCAGTGTGTTCGCGGTGCTGTTGGACAGCACCAGCACTCGGTCGGCGCCGAGGCTTGAGGGCTTGTCTCGTCCGGCCACGGTCGGCAGGAACGACCAGATATCGCCGCGGAGCGGTTCGGGGACACTCACCAGCTCTGGCCACTGGAACGGATTGCCTCGCTCATGGCCTGCTGCTCGGCTAGCTCGGTGAGCGCCCGTGCCTGCGGGTCCCTGGTGGTGCGTTCCCACTGCGCGGCGATCGTGGCCGATCTGCGCATCAGCTCGGCGCGCACGGCGCGCTCGGTCCAGGAAGACAGCGTCTTGCCCTCGGCGGCGGCCGCCTGCCGAGCCTGGGACAGCACTGTGTCATCCATGGTGAGAGTCGTATTGGTTTTCACACTGAAGATTATATGACCCGACTGACAGTCGGCTCACCGCGCACCAGCGTGATCTTCAGAGCTATCTGGCGCTGAATCTTCAGCGATAAATGGCGCAGCGCCTCAAGGTCATCAGGCCTCCCGAGCTGACACGATCCCGATCAGGGCCACCCCGCACCCCGCGACACCCTCGTCACACTCGACACCCAACAACTTGACAACGTCGGCCAGCAGCTCCTCGACCTTGACGATCGACAAGCCGTCTTTGCCTACCCAGCCCCGGATCTGCTCCTTCCGTGCCGACAGCGCCTCCCAGGACACACCATGACCGTCCGGGCGCACCGCGGCGATCACCGCTCCGATCAGCTCATCAGTCAGCGCCCCGATCTCGAGGACGCAGCGAGGTCCGGCTCGGGGCTTGAGTACGCGCCGTGAAGCCCACGCGGCGGCTCACCCTCACGAAGCGTCACGGGGATCTAGTCGGGGAGGCAGGCGGGGATGCGGGGAGTTTTCCCCGTCAGCATCCCCCTGTTTGCTCCCCGTCCTGAGCTGCGCAGACACCGGCCGGGGAGGCAACTCCCGGCGTCCGAGAGCACCGTGGAACCCCCGATTTTCGGGGGAAAGGACAGCACGGTGCGCGTCCCTCCCCGCTGTGTTGACGGCCTGCCAATTCACACTGAAGTAACCATTCGGGGATGGATGGCAGCGAGAAGTCCCACTCTCGGATCGGCACTGTCAAGTTAACCTTGATCATGATCTACTTTGCTAACACAAACACAAGATGTAGCGGTCATGCTCGCGAATGGCGTCCCATACTGTGGTTGCTTTAGCAAAGTAGATCATGATCAAGGTTAACTTGACAGTGCCCGCGGCACACAGCGGCGTAGTCGACGATCCCGGTGGACTCCACCCGCAGCGCAGCGACGCAGCGCACCTCGGGCTCGTACTTCCGCGCGCCCGCAGCGTCCAGCCGCCGCACCGGCACCCCGTTGGCCACCCCCCGGCGCTCCAGCTCCGCCAGCGCAGGCCACTCCCGCTCATTCACCGCCACCACGAGCTTGCCGCCGACCTCAACCGGCAGGCCACGCTCCCGCGCGTAGGCCGCCATCGACGCCGTCCCCATCACGCACAGCCGGGCTTTGAGCCCACCGGGCTTGTAGTACAACCCGGAGTGAATCACCCCGCTGTTGCGGCCGCTCTGGTGCACCGCCCAGCCGGACTCCTTCTCACACACCGTGACGCCGTGCCCATCCGCCCGCAAGGCCCGCGCCACCGCCAGCCCGACGATCCCTCCCCCAATGACCCCAATGTGCATCTGTACATCCTCCGCGACCGCTCGGCAGATCAACAGCTTGCCTTATGACTGACAATGTGGGCGACCGTATCTGTAGTGGCCCCACCGAGATTCGGGCTTTCGGGACACTACACACCCGATCGACGATCAACTACTCAAGATCGAGCCCGGTAAGCCGTCACGGATCGGGGTTGGACCTGCAATGGAACCGGAACGCACGCTAAGCCCGTTCTGCGAGGTCAGGGTGGGTGTTCCGAGCACGGTCGCGCAGGCTGTTAGCGTGGGTCCTGGTTCGGTCGCAGCCCGCATGTGATCATGGTTGAGGACGAGGATCGCCGGGTCTGTTGCGTTGTGCGAAGCCGGGGCAGGCGAGATTGTTGATCCCGGTTGGTCAGATCGCCTGGGTCAGCTCGGTGAAGGCAGTCAGGACCCGGCGGTTTGCTCCTTCCTCGGTCCCGAGTTCGTAGTGGCCGCGGCGGATGTTCTGGATGAACGCGTGCCCGGCGCTGATCACCCGCGCGCAGCGGAGCTGTTTCAGGCCACGCATCGGTCGGAGTCGGGGTGTCGTGAAGGTAGCTGCCACCAAGTGCCATCCATGATGTTTTTGCTGGTCAGCAGCCTATCTAGTGATCTTCGTGAAAGCCCCTAGAGCGCATCACGACAGTCAGCAGTTACCGCGCTGAGCTGCGCAGATGCTGTCGATGGCACTTGGTGGCAGCTACCTTCACGACACCCC